>CAWJNG010000011.1:0-352500 GCA_963844225.1 uncultured Alphaproteobacteria bacterium
ACATGATCCGCCAGCATCGACGCCTGTTCGGGGCGCAAGGCATCGATAGCCGCCAACGGCTCATCGGGGTAACCGTCAAAGAGGAGCGAGGGACATTGTCCCTCAAAATTGCCCAAATTGGGGCGATGTTGGGCATAGCCGACTAACGCTGCGAGGTCGGGCGAGAAGCGCCGAGCAATATGCGGCGGATAAGCCAGATATTGGTTTTCATAGGTTTTAAGCCAACCAAGGCAGTAGCTGATAATGATCGCGCGCCGATCCCTGGCACTATGATTACTGCCTGCGCCATGGAGCGTCGAACCCAGAAAAAGGATCGCGTCACCGGGCTCGGCAATGGCCACGACCGGCTCGCCATCTGGCTTGGTATCATGCGCCGCTGCTCCATGGCTTCTAGGCCAAATCCGTGTCGCACCATTGCGGCACGTAAAGGGCGTGAGCGGCCACATCACGTTGAGTAGATATTCAACTCGGCCCGTCTCGCCGGCCCACATGTCCTGGTCACGGTGCGGAAATTGCGCCAAAGCGCCCGGATGAATTGCTATGGCCTGGGTGAGATTGAGCTGTATCCGATCGCAATAAGGCCCAAGGATCGATTCCGCATGCCCGCGAATTTCAGGGTGCATTACCAAGTCAGCGGCCGTAGGCGACCGCAAGAGAAGACGACCAAATCGCTTGGTTCGCTCACCATAAAAGCCGCCTTCACAAAAAGGGGTTGTTTTGAAGCGCAGATCGAGATCGGCATCTAGCTGCGCGATCATCGGAGGCGGCACGGCGGAGCGAAGAATAGTGAATCCGGTGCGTTTCAGTTCCTCGGTTGCACAGCAAGTGCCCGATGGAGTTATGGCTCTATTATATACCGTCATGGTTGCGCCCTCCTCAAGCCGCCCGTGCGGGATGCATGGCGAAGACAGGTTCGGCTACAATGCCGGCGTCGGCGAGACATGCGAGAGTTTGATCGTCGATCTCGATCCTCAACGCAGTGAGGAGACGTCCGTCGCACTCACGCGGCGCGCCCAGCGCGCGGCACGCCCATCCAAAGGTCCTTATTTGGCAAAACCAATCCCATTCCGCGACACCGGTATAGATACGGACGGCATTGGCGCGTGCGAATTCTACCAGACCAATGAGGAGCCTGTCCCGCGCTTCGCGGCGGCGACGCGCACCGATGCCCGGCGAGAGGCAAAAGCGGGTAATTTCGATGATATCGCGGCCGCGAGGGACCGCGCCTTCGCAAAGCTCGGGATAAAGACTATCGAGAAGCGCGGGCCGTGTCGTGGCTAACAATCTTGCCGAGGCAAGGTGGCGCCGCTGATTGTCAGTGACGATGAGATATGTAGCAGCACCGTCATCGAACTGGTCGACCTCAAAGCGTCCGGCAAGCACCGGAACGTCCCATTTGAGCATATCGACAAAAACTTGTTTACGCGCCTCGAACATGGAGCGCAGCGCAACATGCTCTTGCGCGCGATTGGACTGATTGACGATGATGACCATATTCTGTCTCCCTTTGCGGTAATGAGACAGATCAACTGGACGCCCATTGCCGGGTGCGCCATTCCAAGAAATGAGGGTGTCAGCGCTTTGCAATATCGCCGAACGATAGCGCGCCGTCGAACAGCGCCTGGATCGTCAGACTAACTCGTGTACCGGCATCATAGCGCTGCCGCGCGTTGCGCAAATGCTCGATCACAGTGACATGGCGGACACCCAAAATGCGGGATATCTCCCAATCGGTTTTACCGCGCGCGACCCACAGCAGACATTCGCGTTGGCGATCGGTAAGACGGGGCTTGTCGCGAACCGCCGGAGACGAGAGCCGGCGGGCTGCCTCAAACGCAAAACTTCCAATCATCTGGGCAAAGGGCAAAGCTTCTGGCGCCGCGACTTTGCCATAATCCCACGCAAAGGAACATGACCCATGAGCCTCGCCTGGTACATGTGCGGGGATCGTAAGACCGTCCCCAATGCCAAACCCTTCTGCGCGAGAAAATATTTCAAGATCAGCCGGCACAACCGAGGTAAATCTGCCGATATCATGCCAAATAAAACCGGCAGCGGTGCGCTGACTGGCGCGGTGAACGGGGTCAAAAAGACCAAGACTGCGCGAGTCAAACCAATGCGCCCATTCTGCCGGATAGTTATGAAGTCTAACGCCCATATCAGGTGCAACAAGGAAATCGACATGGTGGCTGAGCGCGAAATAGCGGCTCCCCATATATTCGCATGCTTCCTGCAAGACGTCCGCCAGCGCTCCGCGCTTGTCGACTTGCATGATCTTGGCGGCAAGCTGCTGCGCCTCGTTGAGCGTCGCCATCAATATTGCTACGGACCCAATGCGCGCCCTCAAGCCGCTACACCTAGGTTCCGTCCCCCTCATTGGTTCTGGAACGGAATGGCCCTCTCAAAAAAGCACCGCACCAGAGATGAAAGATCGCACTGCACTATGTCGCTACTCTAAATAAATTCGCATCATTACCACGAACCGTTTGAAATAATTCAGCAATTATCTTACTATTTCCCTAAATGTCAAAACATGACTTTTGCCCTTGCCCATCTGAGCCGGAGATCTGGCGAAATGCGATAAATTATAAATCGCTCCTTATTGCCGACAGGCGCTGCTTCGCCTGGGAGTGGCTGCGCCGAACCGACACATATCGCGCGGCCTACCGCGATCAGAGCTTGTCTCCATCCGCATTCGGCTTGCTTGGTTATGAAGACCCGACCCTTGCCACCCCAAAAGCACGACCGATCTGGTCGCCCGATATCGATGCAAAAGTGCTCGCGAGCCGCGCCAACGGAAAGCTTCGCGCCAATGGCGACATGCTCGACATCCGCACCTTGGCAAATTTTGCATCGGTCAAAGTCGATGACACCCAATCCGAGCACTGGCTCCTCACGGATGGGCACTGGACCGTCCGCCTCGATCTCCACGACGGAACGCTGCTTGGCGGACCTTTGCTGCTCGAGCATCATATGCACGGATTTAAAAGTGCAGATGCCAAAATGACTACGCTTCGCCAGCTCGCCGCGCTTGCAGAGAATGGCGCCATGCCGCCTTCTTTGACTCCGCGCGAGTCGCGCGCTTCGCGCTGGATACTCGAACTTCGCACCGCCGATGCTTTGGCGTCACATGCCACGCAGCAAGATATGGCGCGCGCATTTTATGGTGATGCGATTGCCAAAGAGCAGTGGCGCATCGAAAGCGGAACCTATCGTTTGCGCGTCCGGCGCCTCGTACGCGCCGCCAGAGCGCATCTTGCCGATCCTTTCAGCGGCCCTTGGTTTCGATGACGGAGCGATTCCTGCATAAAGTTTTGGCTGACCAACCATGCCTCCATGTTGACGCTTTGAGCGGCTTTTATGATCTTGGCGCTACATTCCTCATAACTATTGGCAAAGGCAAGGGTTTGGACTGCCTCTGCCCCAGCCACGTTCGCAAACAGGCCACATCGCGATTGCGAAGCCACTCAAGTCTTGCTAGCGGCACAGGCGTGACCTCAGGTTCCCCGGCAACGGGGATGAAAAGGGAAGTCCGGTGAGAATCCGGCGCTGCCCCCGCAACTG
Source organism: uncultured Alphaproteobacteria bacterium (assembly GCA_963844225.1). Classification (GTDB taxonomy): domain Bacteria; phylum Pseudomonadota; class Alphaproteobacteria; order Sphingomonadales; family Sphingomonadaceae; genus Sphingopyxis. The sequence goes on from CAWJNG010000011.1 coordinate 3,565, forward strand.
TCGTCGGTGAGGTGGATGCATAGATACCACTGGAGCACCATGCTCTGGGAAGGTTGCATCCTCCGTTGACCCGATGAGCCAGGAGACCTGCCCGGGCGTCGCCGTTATCTGCGCGCGGGCGGGGTGTACCGAGAGCAGGCGAGGAACCTCGCGTGACGGCTAGACCGTTACGATTGAGGGCACTTTATGAACACCAGTCTTTTGAAAGCCAGCCTGTCGCTGTTGGCGCTCGCGTCCGCAAGTCCGCTTTGGGCGCAGGATCAGTCCGCAACCGCTGGCGATGATTATTCAATCACCGTCATCGGCGACCATCTCGATGCATCGCAAACCAACGCATCCTGGTCGCTGATCGACGAAGCCGATATCAAACGCGCACAAAATGGCGCGGCATCCGACCTGCTCGAACGCCTTCCCGGCGTAAGCACGACGCGCAATGGCGGCTTGGGCAGCTTTACCGGCGTTCGTATTCGCGGCGCCGAAGCCGAACAAACGCTCGTCGTGATCGATGGCGTGCGTGTGGGCGATCCATCATCGCCAGGCGGCGGCTTTGACTTCGGGTCGCTGATGCTTGGCGCGATTGATCGCATCGAAGTCTTGCGCGGGTCAAATAGCTTGCCATGGGGCAGTCAGGCGATCGGCGGCGTCGTTGCCATCAGCACGACTGGCGCTATTCCGGGCGAAATCGACCGCGCAAGCGGGCAAGTTCAGGGCGAATATGGCGCACGCGATACGGTGCGGTTCAACGGCCAGTTGCGCCACCTCAAGCTTGGCCCCACCAGCTTTGGCTTGGGCGGCGGCTATGTACGGACCGACGGGATCAGCACTGCCGCGATCGGAACCGAACGCGATGGCTATCGCCAATACAGCCTCAACCTCACCAACCAGACACAGATTAGCAATAGTCTGGCGCTCAGCGCTTTTGGTCTTTATTCCAACAGCCGGGTCGACCTCGACGGTTTTGGTCCCCCGACCTACATTTTTGGCGACACTGCCGAATTTCAGCGCACCCGCGAACATTATGCCGGGGTGACGCTCAAACATACGCCTGGAGACAATCATGGATCGTCGGGCTTTTCGCAGCAGCTCGGCTTCGGTCTTTCTGATATCAACCGTGACAATTATGATCCGGCGCAAGGCGCTGCACCGAGCTTTGGTGCGCGCGGTCGCAACGAACGGCTAAGCTATAGCGTCGACTGGCTGCCCTTTGGCGCCCGCGGCGAACAGCAGTCAGAGGATGTACTGCGCCTACGCGCGGGCGCGGACCGCGAATGGAGCCGGTCGCAGACAAGCGATGCTTTTTCAAAAGATATAGGCCGCACCATCACCTCTTCGCTTTGGGGCATGGTCGTCGGCAAGCCGACCAACACACTCTCGCTGACCGCGGGCATTCGCTATGATCATCACCGCCAGTTCGGCGGCGCCACAACTTTTGCGCTCGACGCAGGACAAGAGCTCAACTCGAACTGGTTGCTGCGGGCCAGCTATCGCGAAGGCTTCAAGGCGCCGACGCTGTTCCAACTCTCCGCCACGACCTCGGCCTATGGCAATCCCGCGCTCGCCCCCGAACGCGCGCGCGCTTTCGAGATCGGCACCCGCTTTCACGCGGGCAATATCTGGTTTGTCGATATTGCCCTGTTCCGCCGCGACAGCCGCAACCTGATAGATTTTGTCAGCTGTCCGGTCGGCCCCAACCCCCAGCCTGCCATCTGCGCGACCGGCAATCGTCCCTTTGGCACCTATGACAATATCAACCGCGCCCGGGCCGAGGGTGTTGAAATAGAAGGCAGCTTTCGCTTCTCCGACACGTTGCGACTTGGCGCCAATGCCAGTCTGTTGACGGTTAAGGACCGAACCTCCGGATCGGCATTGCAAGGCAATCGCCTTGCCCGCCGCCCCCGCCAAAATGCCAATGTCGATCTGACCTGGTCGCCGGGCGCCAATCTGCAAGGGGCAGACCTCTCGCTGGCGGCACGCTATGCGGGGGCGAGTTTTGATGACCGCGCCAATCTGGTGCGGCTCGACAGCTATTGGTTGTTCGACATCCGCGCCCGCTATCCGTTGACGCCATCGGTCGATCTGTTCGGAAGGATCGAGAATCTGTTTAACGAACATTATCAGACCGTCGCCACATACGGCACGCCGGGCCGCTCGGCCTATGTCGGACTGCGCTGGTCTTATTGATGCGCGGCGCGGCTGCTCTTGTTATTCTTCCCCTGATCGCGGGGTGTCAGCCGCGCTCCGCTTCCCCGCCTTTGGACGGCGTCGTCAGCATCGATTTTTGCGCCGACCAGATGGCGCTGGGCTTGTTACCCAAAGCCCAGATCAAGGCGGTGTCGTTTGAGGCTGACAGCGACGCGAGTTTTTCCGCGCCACGCGCGACTGGAATAGCCCGCATACGCCCACAGCTTGAAGATATTGTCCGTCTGCATCCCGCTGTGGTGGTCCGCAGCTATGGCGGCGGCGCGCGGCTTGACCGGCAGTTGGAAGCCATCGGCATAAGGGTCGTCCAGCTGGGCTTTCCCGACACGCTAGCCGAAGTTCGCACAGATATGCTGCGCGTTGGCAACGCATTGGCGGCAAGTGACAAAGCAAAGGAACGGATAGCGGCATTTGACGCTCAAATCGCCAATGCGCTTGTCGCCCGGCCGAAGGTCCCTGCGCCATCCGCCCTTTATGTCACTCCGGGCGATGTCACAACCGGTCCTGGCTCGCTTGTCGCCGAGGTGATGCGGGCAGCGGGCACGCGCCCCTATCGCCGCATGCCTGGTTGGGGCAGCTTGCCGCTTGAGGAAATGGTGCGCCGACCGCCCGACATGGTGTTTCGCGCCTTTTTTGACAGTACCCGCTATCGTCAAGATCATTGGGCCGCTTCGCGCCATCCGATCACAATGATGGCGACACAAAAGGCTAGGCAAGTCGAAGTCCCCGGAAGCTGGTTGGCTTGCGGAAACTGGCTGACCGGCAATGCAGTCGACGCGCTCGCAGCAAAGAGAAAGGGAGCGCATATTTCATGAGCAAGTATCGCGTCCATTTTGCGCTGCTGGCATTACTCTTTGTCATGGCTGTATCCGCGTTGGCGATCGGACCCGATGGTGTGTCGCCGGGGCTGGTAGGCGCGTGGCTGCGCGGGCAAGACCCGCTTGCGATCATCATCATTGAAGACATTCGTCTACCCCGGATGCTGAGCGCGGGATTTGTCGGTGCCGCGCTGGGTATGTGCGGAGCCGCCTTGCAGGCGCTGACGCGCAATCCTCTCGCCGAACCGGGAATATTGGGGGTCTCCGCCGGGGCGACATTGGGTGCAACATTGACACTTTACTTCGGCTTTGCCGCGATTTCGCCATGGATATTGCCCGCGGGCGCCATTGGCGCCTCCGGGCTGGTCACCGCGCTACTCGCATCGGCGGCGGTGCGAATGCGCGGCATGGCGAGCCTGATACTGATCGGTGTCGGCATCTCGAGCCTTGCGGGTGCGCTGATGGCGCTCATCCTTAATTTCGCTCCCAATCCCTTTTCCCTGTCGGACCTCATTAACTGGACCTTGGGATCGGTCGCAAATCGTTCGCTCGGCGACCTCGCCTTCACCCTCCCCTTCATGCTCATTGGCATGGTCATGCTGTCGACCCAGCGCCGTAACCTGTCCTTGTTGGCGATCGGGGAGGAGGCTGCCTTCGCCCACGGCCTCGATTTTCGCCGAACCCGTCTTGTTGTGGTTATCGCGACAGGGCTTGCAACCGGCGCCTCGGTGGCCTTGGCCGGTGCTGTTGGGTTCGTCGGCATCGTCGCCCCGCATGTCGTGCGCCCTTGGGTCGGCCATGACCCCGGACGCACTCTCCTGCCTTCCGCCTTTGCTGGCGCGATCATGCTGATCGCGGCTGACATGCTGGTGCGTCTGTTGCCGACAGGTACCGAGCTCAGACTGGGTGTTGTTGCCGCATTGGCTGGTGCTCCCGTGTTCCTGCTCATTGCCATGCGCCGGGGGAATGTCCGCCATGACTGAACTGATTGGTAGAAACCTGACATTAGACACCCGCCTGTTGGACGTCAGTTTCACGCTGAGACCACGAGAACTTGTTGCGATTGTGGGACCGAATGGATCAGGCAAAACGAGCCTGATGCGGCTATTAGCCGGAATTAGGCGGGCGGATGCCGGCTATGTCTTGATTCACGGCCAATCCATCAAATCATTATCGGCGCGCGAACGCGCGAGAATTTTGACCTATTTGCCGCAGCTTACCGAAATTGCCTGGCCGATCATGGTGCGCGACATGGTTGCCCTTGGTAGATTCGCCTTTGGCACCTCTTTAGCCACCAAAAGCTCTGCTGAAATTGCTGAAAACTGCCTCTCGCTTGTTGGCTGCTCGCACCTTGGAAATCGATCGACAGCCACCCTCTCTGGGGGCGAGTTGGCGCTCGTTGCATTGGCGCGAGTCTTTGCCAGCGATTCTCCTCTCATGTTGCTCGATGAACCACTGGCGTCGCTGGACCCATCGCGACAAACCAGCGTCATGACCCTATTGCGCCAAAAAGTTGCAGAGGGCTGCGGTATTGCCGTGGTCATGCACGATCTGAACCTAGCCACTCAAATAGCGGACCGGATCGTTTGGATGAAAGAGGGCCGCATTGTCGCGCAAACGGGCACTAGCAAGCCCGAGCTTGCACAACAGATCATGAGCGTCTTTGGGGTCGAAGCGACTATCCTGGCCGATGAAGACGGCCGTGTCACAGCGCTCGCCATTGCAGGCCCAAACGCCAAGCAAAACGACCCACTGCAGCCCGCCGCTGATTCAGCTATGGGAGAAGATTGACCCTTGGCCAAAGCGCGCTAGAGGGTGCCTAGGCTTCATGCCTTTATCATGAAACTATCTGCAAAGGATTTGATAGCGTAGACTGATCTTTTGCCCACCATGCCAAATTTGCAATCTTTTAGCGCGAGGGCGGCAACGCTTTATTTCCGGTGCCATCGGCCAACAGCATGACCTACATAAGAATGGGATTTCAATGAGAAAGATATTCGTCACGGGCAGCGCCGGGTTTATCGGCTTTCACCTGTGCCAGCTTCTATTGGATGAAGGATTCGAAGTTTTTGGTCTCGATGCGATGACCGATTATTATGACGTTCGCATCAAGGAAGAGCGTCACCGCATGTTGGCAGCGCGGTCTAATCATTTTACGGCCCGCGAGTTTCGGATTGAGGATTCAGAAGCGCTTACCGACTATATAAAAGGCGTCGCGCCCGATGTCATTGTTCACCTCGCTGCTCAGGCTGGTGTGCGATACAGCCTCGAAAATCCCCGCGCTTATATCGACACCAATATTGTAGGCACGTTCAACGTCATGGAATGCGCGCGCGAATTGGGGATCGAGCATCTTTTGATGGCTTCCACCTCGTCGGTTTATGGTGCGAATACAGAAATGCCTTTCGACGAGCGGAAGAATACGGACACACCGCTGACCATCTATGCCGCGACGAAAAAGGCGAATGAGGGGATGGCGCACAGCTATGCCCATCTGTGGAAAATTCCAACGACCATGTTTCGCTTTTTCACCGTTTACGGCCCGTGGGGCCGCCCCGACATGGCGCTGTTCAAATTCACCAAAGGCATCATCGAAGGCACGCCCATCGACATATATAACCACGGCGATATGTGGCGTGATTTTACCTATGTGGAAGACTTGGTGCGCGGCATCCGTCTGCTGATCGATGCCCCCCCGCCGCAGGTGGAAGAGCGCGGTCCAACCATAGATGGAGACAATCTTTCCCCCGCAGCGCCCTATCGCGTGGTCAATATTGGAAATTCGGACAAGGTCCGGCTGCTCGATTTCATCGAAGCGATTGAGGAAGAAATCGGCACAAAGGCAATTCGCAACTATATGGACATGCAAATGGGTGATGTCCCTGCCACATGGGCCGACGCTTCCTTGTTACAAACACTGACTGGCTATTCCCCCCAAACCGATTTTCGTACCGGTGTGCGCAATTTTGTCACTTGGTATCGCAGCTATTACGGAGTTTGAATATGGTCGGCACGCATGGCGACGGCGGAGCGGCGGACGCCCCATCCTATCACGATGCCACAATCGCGATTATCGGCCTGGGATATGTCGGCCTGCCGCTAGCGGTTGAATTTGGCAAACAACGCCGCGTTGTCGGTTTCGATATTGATGCAGGACGTATCGACGAACTGCAAAGCGGGCATGACCGGACGTTGGAAGTCGACGGCGAGGAACTCGCACAGGCCTCACATCTGACTTTTGCCCATGATCCGGCCGCCTTGCGCGAATGCCGCCTATTCATTGTCACAGTGCCGACCCCGATCGATCAACATAAGCGACCCGATCTTACCGCCTTGCTGCGCGCGTCCGACATGATCGGGCGCGTTATGCCAGCGAACGCTCTCATCATATATGAAAGCACCGTTTATCCGGGGGCAACCGAAGAAGATTGTGTTCCCGCATTGGAGGCGGCATCCGGAAAGAGTTTGAACCAAGACTTTTTCGTAGGGTACAGTCCCGAGCGCATCAATCCGGGTGACAAAACACACCGGCTTCCCACGATTGTAAAAGTCACATCGGGATCGACCCCAGCCATCGCGGATGAAGTGGACCGCCTCTATCGTACCGTCGTCACGGCAGGAACGCACAAGGCCGCGTCTATCCGTGTTGCAGAAGCGGCCAAGGTTATCGAAAATACCCAGCGCGACCTCAATATTGCGCTAATAAATGAACTCGCCCTGATCTTTGCTAGAATGGGAATCGATACGCTGGATGTGTTGAAAGCCGCTGGCACCAAATGGAATTTCCTACCGTTCCGTCCCGGTCTAGTTGGAGGCCACTGCATCGGCGTTGATCCCTATTATCTGACGCACAAGGCACAGGCACTCGGTTATAATCCTGAGGTCGTGCTTGCCGGCCGGCGAATTAATGATGCGATGGGAAGCTACGTAGCCAACCGTCTCATCCGCGAAATGATCTTGCGGGATATCGCGGTCAAGGGCGCACGCGTCCTGATCCTGGGGATGACGTTTAAAGAAAATTGCCCCGACCTGCGTAACACCCGCGTCATTGATATCATTACCGAGTTGCAGGGTTATGGGGTAAAGGTAGACGCCCATGACCCGTGGGCATCCTCTGCCGAGGCCCAACATGAATATGGCATATCCCTCATCGAGCCTGAAACGGGTGCCTATGATGCTGTGATACTGGCCGTAGCGCATGACGCCTACCGCGAAATGGGGTTGACCGGAATTCAAAGGCTGATGAAGAATGCCGGAAGTCCGTTGTTCGACCTCAAGAGCATCCTGCCTGAAAAGGATTCAACGATCCGTCTTTGATTGATGATGCAAATCAACCAAAGTGACTTATCAATCCTTTCCGCTACCAGAGACCGCTAAAATAGAGCCTAGGCAAAAATGCAACATATGGCAGGACCACGCCAATCGAAAAGATCATCACAAGGCCCCGATCGAATATGTCGTCTTCGGCGTCGCCACGTGCAGTGGACCACTCATTCACGAGCAGCGCCAGCGCCATCATAATTAAAAAGCGGTTGAAGGTTGGAAGAACAAATAATGACACCAAGAAAACAGAAAAAATTGTCCCCAGATAGAATGGAAAACGCGCCCAGCTGATCCGCGGCGATCTAATAAGTAGGTAAGCAAAAATCAACAGTGCTGCCGCTAAACTTTTTAGACCTTGTGATGCTTCCGAAAGGTCAATGTCAGCTCTGTCGCCTAGCAAAGAAGTTCTAAATAAAATTAACAAGCTGAGCCCTGCTATTCCGAGATGTATGTACCTCTTTCTCGATGCTAGCGCACCTGAAAGAAGCATCGAAATATGCAAGCATGACAAAATGATTGTCATTTTTGCCGCCTTAATGAGAGTATCACCTTTCTTGGAGATGAAGAAAAAGAAGTAAATTAGTGCGGAGCAATATCTCAACGACGAAGTACTGAGAGTTAACACAAAAGCACACAAACAAATGAAAGAATAATTATTTCTTTTTACTTTATAAGATAAATATAATCCAATTATCTCAATAATAGATTCAATAATAAGCCAGCTATTGAAATTTTTTACCAATAGTATGAGCAGAGAGTGCACTGGCTCTAATTTCGTTAAAAAGAATATGTCCCTATTGTTAACAAATGACAGCGTGTATACATATGAATAGTAATTTTCAGTGTCTGAGTTATAGTTAAACGGTCGGAAGGCACCTGCAGCCAAAACACCACATGTCAACAAGAGTGCAATATAGGCTATAGGTATTTTACGGAAAATCACCCAGGCAGCTGTCGCAAAGATAAATGCGAATCCGCAATAAACTTCAATCCATAGGAGGTCTTCTCCAAATATCTCCCATGCTGGCACGATTCAGATCCTGTTGATCTCTATGATGCTACAGCGACGCTGAAGATGTTCCAGCTGTCATCGCTAGGTTCAGCACCGCCTGGGAAAGCACTAATCGACATGATTTCGAATCCAGCGACCTGGAGGAACATTTTGATTTCCTGAGGAAAGAAGTAGCGCATGCTATGCGTTTCTTCCGCATATCCCAAATAGCGATCGCCCTGCACCGTCCACAACCGAAATGTTACCTGAGCGAGATGCTGGAAGCTGTCAATTTTGGTCGATGCCGCACGGATCGTTTGTGTGCCTTGCCCCTCGACCAGCCGCACCCGATCTTCTGGGCGCACGCTCAGCACGGCGGGACCATACCAGCAATCGAAGGCGAACAGACCTCCCGGGCGAAGGTGGCGGCGTACATTCTTTAACGCAGCGATTACCTCATCATTGCTATTCATATAGCCGAGAACCGCGAACATCATGGTCGCCACGTCGAACGAGCCGTCCGCTTCGAATGTCTGGGCGTCACCAACTAGCCATGCGGGCCTGACTGGCGTCGTGATGGCTTGGGTTTTTTCCTTGGCAATCGCTATCATCGCCGGCGACATATCCACCCCGACACAATCGATTCCACGGCTCGCCCATTCCAGACTATGGCCGCCCGTGCCGCAGCCGATATCTAGAACTCGACCTATAGGCACATCTTGAGTCGCAGCGGCAGCTGCGACTAAGTCGCATTCAGCCACATAATCCTTATCGCCATAAAGCGCGTCATACTGGTTGGCGTAAGGCGAAGCGAATACGGTCATGCCCTCTTGCTCTCTTTAAGTCAGGATTTTGCGGACGGCGGAACAAACGCGATCTATCTGATCTTCGGTGATGGCAAGACCTGATGGAATGTACAGCCCCTTATGCGCAATTTGCTCTGTTACAGGATAGGATTCGCCTTCAAACAACCCCATGTCGCGCAAAACCGGCTGTTCATGCATTCCGAGGAAGAACGGACGGCTGTCTATGCCCTGTTCCTTAAGCGCGGTTGCAAAACTAACGGCATCGAGAGGGTGGTCTTCAGCGAGCAACAAGGCATAAACCCAAAAAACGCTGTGTCCCCAATCCTCCTCCGTTGGTAACTGGATGCAGGCGATGTCGCCCAGCCGCGCAGCGTAGGATGCCGCAATGGCACGTTTGCGCTCGACGATCTCTTCGATTCGCTTGACCTGATTGACGCCGACTGCGGCCTGCATATTGGTCATCCGAAATTGATGGCCTAGTTCGGTATGCAAAAACCGCCGGTCCGTCCGGAAACAAAGATTGCGCAGGTCACGGCAGCGTTGGGCAAGATGGTCGTCGCTGGTTAGCAACATCCCGCCTTCGCCTGTCGTGATCAATTTGTTGGCAAAGAAGCTAAAGGTTGAAATATGGCCCATTCCGCCGCACCGCTTCCACGTCGGGTCGGATGTGTCACGCCCGGAAAGATAGCGGGCGCCATGCACTTCTGCTGCGTCCTCGATGATCGAAAGGCTGTGCTTTTTGGCTATCGCCAAAATCGGGTCCATATCCACCGGATGCCCGAACATGTGAACCACCATGATCGCCTTTGTGGCCGGCGTAATTTTCGCCTCCACCTCATCGGTGCGCATATTATATGTTTTGGGACAACAATCGACCAGGACCGGCTTGGCGCCAGCGCGCACGACGGCTAGGGCGCAGCTGATGATGGTATAGCTGGGCATGATCACTTCATCGCCCGGTCCGATCTCAAGCGCTTCCACAGCGACCTGTAGCGCGACGGTTCCGTTTGCCACGGCAACCCCGTGGGTCTGTCCGCAATAATTGGCCCATCCGCGTTCAAACTCATCGACATAGCGACCAGCGGACGAAATCCATCCTGAACGGAAGGCGTCTTCCAATGGCTTAAAATCATCTTCGGTCAACAGCGGCTCATTCACCGGCACCCACGTCATCAAAACCGTTCCTTGTCGCTATTTCCGGCATAAGGTCCCTGTTTGACTTCGAACAGAACCGTATCTTCATATAAATGAAATCCATGCCCGCCGCCTAAAAGAAGGATGATTGCCCCTTCTTCCAGATCGCGGTTTGCAATGAATTTCCGCTGGCGGTCATAGATCGTTACGCGGCACCGGCCCTTGCGCACGACGATGCATTCGCTGGTTCCTTCGACTTGCCGCGTTATTGGCAGGTGCACATGAGCAGGAATGTCCTGCCCCGCGCCATAAACAATCATCCCCATCTGCATGCTAATGTTGCCAGGCGTCAGAAAAGTCGTGGCATCGGGCGACCAATTGGGGTCGACGATATAGGCAAGGGCAACGCCCTCACTCTCGATCACTTCGACAGGAGATGATCCGGCCACCACCACCGATTAGAACAGCGACTTGCGACGCGGGCCGTTCGCAAGTTCGATTTCGGCTTCGGCCATATCGGTATCCGCCATTTCATCGACCAACGACTGGAAATCAACCTTGGGAACCCATCCAAGCTTGTCGCGCGCCTTGCTTGCGTCTCCTAACAAAGATTCTACTTCGGTGGGTCGAAAATAGCCGGGATCGACTTCGACAATGCAAGAGCCGTCAGGCAAATATCCCTTTTCATCAAGGCCTTCGCCATCCCAATGAATTTCCATTCCTAGTCGTCGTCCCGCCAACCCCACAAACTCACGCACACTATGCTGCTCACCAGTAGCAATGACAAAATCCTCTGGCTTGTCCTGCTGCAACATCAACCACTGCGCTTCAACATAATCGCGGGCATGCCCCCAGTCCCGCAACGCGCTCATGTTACCAAGATAGAGTTTGGGTTGCAGACCCAATTTGATGCGCGCAAGGGCGCGGGTGATCTTGCGTGTGACAAAAGTTTCGCCGCGGATGGGGAACTCGTGATTGAACAGCACGCCGTTGCACGCGTACATATTATAGGCCTCCCGATAATTGACCGTGATCCAATAGGCGTAGAGCTTGGCAACGGCATAGGGCGATCGAGGATAAAAAGGCGTCGTTTCCTTTTGCGGAACTTCCTGCACAAGCCCATAAAGTTCCGAGGTCGACGCCTGATAGAATTTAGTCTTTTCAACAAGGTTGCAAATCTTCAACGCTTCGAGAACCCGCAGCACGCCAACGGCATCGGAATTGGCCGTATATTCCGGCTCTTCGAAAGAAACCGCGACATGGCTTTGTGCTGCAAGATTGTAGAATTCGTCGGGCTGGACTTCCTGAATTACGCGCATGAGGCTGCTGGAATCAGTCATGTCTCCATAATGCAATGTCAAACTGCCGCCATCTTCATGGGGGTCAGAGTAAAGATGGTCGATCCGCGCGGTATTGAACAGCGATACACGCCGCCGAATTCCATGAACTTCATAGCCTTTTTTTATTAGAAACTCAGCCAGATATGCGCCGTCCTGACCCGTTACGCCAGTGATAATGGCTTTCTTCATTATTCGAAACTTTCACGCTGCAATTCGGAAGGCTGGATAGAATTCTGTGGCCGGCAATGCAACCTGATTAGCGGCGCTTAATCCACGCCCGAACGGGTTTGAGCAACGGAATATGGCTGAGTGCTGACCGGACCCGATATGGACTCAAAAGCCGGCGCAACATTGCGCTCCGCTCCTCGCTAATTGGTTCATAATCCCTAATTTGAGCACCACGCGCAGCATCCAACTTTCCGGCTATATCAGCTTTGCGATCATCAAGAATTGCATGCCAGATGATGCTATGCGCGCAGGCATAGGCCCGCCAAGTCATGCCCGCGACCGCGTTGGTGCGGCTCTGGACTTCATCCGCCAGTTTTTGAAATAGCTGCTCAAGCTCTACCTGTGTCCAAATGGCGTGGGTGATGCCCCCTGGCAAGTCGACATGGAATCCTTGCGGCGTGACGATTGTTTTCACACCGGCTGCTAGAGCATCCAGCGTTCCCAGCGAACCCTCATCGCGGCCAAGGTAGAGATAATAATCGAAATGCGGCACCCGTGCCATCATTTCCATATAGTCTGACCGAAAATCATCGCTGCCTGGCCAATAACCAACTTCGGCACCCGCCGCCTCCAGGTGAGTAATCACGGAGTCCCATCCCAGCCCAAAGATTTCGAACCGGAAAAGGTCCAAACGCATATTTTTTGCGAGCTCTAAAAGCATAGCTTCCCGCTTGCGGCCATCAGCATACAGCCTTGTGGTTAAACCGATGACAATGCGCCGGGGCTCCGCTGCAAAGTCGTGACCGGGTACGGCGAAGGCGAGCGACCCGGCAGGCGCACCTGCCGCAACAAGCATGTCACAGGTGTGGCTGGACAAGGCGATGCCGATATCCACGCCTGACAACAGCTCTCGCTTGACCAACCCCAGTTTAAAGGGGTCATCGAGATGAGTAATCAGCATTGTTGCGGGCGTGCGATGCAGCACGTTTGCAAAGGCATAGCTCATCCAGTGATTGACGTCTGCATCGGTGTTTTCGCTGTCGCCGATCGATACTTGAAACCCGAATTCCGGTGCAAATTGCGCTATCCGGTCGGCCATCTTTTCAATGATCCACGACTGGTTGTCTGGGGACAGCACCAAGTGCGCGTGGCGAGATGTCACCATTTAACAATCTTCTTTTTAATCAACAATATGAACGAAATCACAAATGGCGCGGCATAGGCAACAGACAAACCGAAGGCGGCTCCATAAACACCCGCGACAGCCGCTCCAATCACGATCGCGACCAGACCGATCAAATTGCCAATCGTCCCCGCGAGGGCCTGCACCGGAGCGTTGCCCGACGCGATTGCTACCGAATGGGTCCAAATGAACGGGAGCGCCAACACAATCCATACTGAAATCAACGGATAAACAAGCGGAACCTGATCATAACCGCTACCCAGAACGAGATATGTGAAAGGAAACGACATAGCCCAGCTAGCCAAAAAAATGACGAACGAAACGGCAAACAAATAGAGGGTCGACTTTTTCAAAATGCGAGAAAGCTCCTCTATTTTTCCATCTGCGAAATAACCAGAAATACTCGGCAAAATAATTACGAATATCGGGTCAACGAACTTCCAAGCGATAGATGCGATGCTCTTTGCCATTTTATATACAGCAACGCCCTGTGGTTGCAGAAAGGCACCGCATATGATCGTGTCGAGCTCTTTTACCACTGAATCAACCGACGAAATAAGCTGACTGCTGAGCAGGATATTTTTTCTAATTTTGCAGAATTTCACAAACTTCGAAAAGGAAATATGAGCACTATTTTGAAACGGAAATATCCTTCGGCACGCCTTCATACTAAACAAAATGATGACGATATTGAACAGAATTGCTGACGGAATTTGCGCATAAAATGCAGAGATCAGATCGATTGATCCAAAATAATAGACCGCGCCGAGCATGCCGAGTCGCATAGCCCAGTCGAGAGATTGCAAAATTGCATATGATTGGATGTTGCCGGATAGGCGCAGCACACCCAACGCCATTCCGTTTCCCGCCTTGGCTAGGAAAACGGTTAAGGCCGCGAATAGGGGCAAACGCAAATCCGTGCTCATGCCAAAAATTCGCAAAACCAATATGCCAAAAATTATTGCGATAACAAAAGAAATAGTCCGAGCCATCACATCAAAAATGTAAAGCATTTTCACATTTTGAGACTGAATATCGTCTTTATTTTTTTCTTGGAGAACAACAATTGATACTTCCTGGATTCTGTAATCAAAAATTGCATTAACGACAGAAGGAACAGCTGCGGCGATTGCATACACACCAAATTCTTGCGGTCCCAACAAACGCCCTACAAGCAATATGTACGTCGCGCCAAAGACCGCGACGCCAAAATTCGCCACATATTGCCATACCATATCCTTCATCGAGAAGAGACGGATACGAGAAAGGGCGCCCTGGACCGCAGAAATTGGATTCATGTCATTTCTCTGGATGCAGGCTCTACAAACCCAGATGCTTTATAAGATCTGAATTCACACGCTCGACATCGAAATATTGAGTTGCCATCACCAATGACGCCTGGCCCATGGTAGCCCGCAAGGATGGATCGTTGGCCAAGGCTTCCATGGCCGCTTGCAAAGCGCCTACATCGCGCACGGGGACCAGCAAACCATTTTCTCCCGGTCTCACCGTTTCACGACACCCAGGGGCATCGGTCGTTATAATTGGACGCCCCATTGCCATCGCTTCGAGAACCGAGCGCGGCGTGCCTTCGCGATAACTTGGCAACACATAGACGCTCGATTCAGCCAAAACTGGCCGGACATCCGCCAACGCTCCCAAATATTCGACCCCTCGATCATTTAGTCTCGCAATTTCGTCTAGCGGAAGGCCATCGGGACCAGAATCCACCATACCAACCAACAGAAAGCGGGTACGGGCATGGTTCGCTCTTACGCGAGCTGCCGCATCGACATATTCCTGCACACCCTTCGTTCTGAGCAGACGAGCGATCATCAGGAAGACAGGGTCCGGCGGCAATGGCGCGGGGTGAAAATATTGAAGATTCACTCCGGATCCCCTGACTGTGCGAACCTTATCTTTGGTCACGATTCCAGCAGCGATAAAATCGCTGACATCATCATTGTTTTGGAAAATAACGACGCGGTTACGAGATAGCGCCGCGGCATAAAGCCGCTTGGCCAAGGCCTGCACGATTCGGCGCTTAACCCCCTTGCCCGCGATCATCAAATATCCAACGCCAGTAACCATCGAGGCCGAGGGTGCCCGCGCCAATCGCGCCGCAAAGCTACCCCAAATATTGGGCTTGATTGTGTAATTGACCGTAAGGACTGGCTTGATCGCACGTTGAAGAGAATAAAGTTCTCGAAAATATGCAAAATCCGAAAACGGATTTAGTCCCGACCGATGAAGTCGAACAGTATGCGGCTGCGCACCCAACGCTTCGAGTTGCGCCCTTGTTTGATCACCAATGTCTGGAGCTGTGACGTGAACAGCATAGCCCATTTGCACGAGGTGCCTGATCAAATCGCCCCGGAAATTGAGAAGCGAATCCGCATATGACCCATTAATTAAAACCGAATTCGACAAACTATAGGCCCATTGGAAATGCGCTGGAAATTCTGTCGAATGCGAACAATCTAGCATCCAGTACACAATTTCTGAAAGGGCGATCTCGCTAGCAATCTTGCGCCCTCATGTCTATGGAATGCGCCATCATGCTTAATTCTCCATTGTCTCCTTGGCCGAGCTTCAGCAACGAAGAAATCGAAGCCGCCAAGTCCGTCCTCGAATCAAACCGTGTTAATTATTGGACCGGTGAGGAGGGTCGCTCCTTCGAGCGCGAATTTGCCCGGTGGTGCGGCTGCGCTCATGCCATTGCGCTAACCAATGGCACCCTTGCCCTTGACCTAGCGCTGAAAGCGATCGGTATCGGTCCTGGCGACGAAGTGATTGTGACCCCGCGCAGTTTCATCGCGTCCGCTTCAACAGTGGTCAATGCAGGTGCGACGCCTGCCTTCGCAGATGTTGATCCGGATAGCGGCAACATCTCTGCCGCTACAATAGCCAGTGTCATCAATGATCGCACGCGAGCCATCATTCCCGTCCATCTGGCTGGTTGGCCTTGCGACATGGACGGAATTATGGCCGAGGCAAAAGAGCGGGGCATTTGGGTTATTGAAGACTGCGCTCAGGCGCATGGTGCCAAGATCGGAAATCATAGCGTCGGAAGCATCGGGCATATCGGGGCCTGGTCCTTTTGCCAGGACAAGATCATGACCACGGGCGGAGAAGGTGGAATGGTCACCACCGACAATCCCGACCTCTGGTCCGCGATGTGGTCATTTAAGGACCATGGGAAAAGTTGGGACGCCGTCTACAATCGCGAGCATGCGCCGGGCTTTCGCTGGGTTCATGAAAGTTTTGGAACCAACTGGCGCATGTTGGAGATTCAAGCCGCCATCGGTCGCGTTCAACTTGGCCGGATGCGGGATTGGACAGCGCGCCGAACGCATATCGCAGACCGGATAAGCTCCACTCTCGCCTCATTTTCAACCGCAGTGCGCGTTCCGCGAACCGGGCCTGACATGACACATGCCTATTATAGACTATATGGCTATACGCGCGCCGATGGCTTGAAATCAGGATGGTCACGCGATCGAATCGTTGCTCAATGCAACGCTCTTGGCGCCCCCGTGATGCAAGGAAGCTGTTCGGAAATCTATTTGGAAAAGGCTTTCGACGATACACCTTGGCGTCCAAGCGACCGCCTACCGGTCGCACGCGGGCTTGGAGAAACGAGCCTGATGTTCCCATGCCACCCGACGATTACGGACGACGAGCTTGAGCGGATGTGCAGCGCGATCGAACGTACCTTTGAGCAAGCATGCCGCTGACTTGCAGCGCCGCACAATTTGTTGTTTAGCCCTTTGATTGCATCAGCCGAGCCGGATTTCCGACGACCGTCACTCCCGGCGCCACATCTTTTGTCACAACGGCGCCCATTCCGATCACGGCCCCCTTACCTATGCGTAGCGGATTGTCGGGCGTTCCCTGCCGAATTATCGCGCCGGTGCCGATATATGCATAATCATCAATGTGGACATTACCGTTACATCGGACACCAGGCGCGAAGGTCACGAAATCGCCAATGATACAATCATGCTCGACATACGAGGATATGTTGCAATGAAAACTACGGCCAATTTTGATGTTGGATGTAATGGTCACGAAGGGGGAAATGATTGCTCCTTCGCCAATTTCCACGTTATCCATAAGAACAACATTTTGAGCAATGATATCAATTAGCTCTATTGAATTTTTTGCTCGCCTCAGATCAATTTCTTCTCGTACAGTTGACGAAGCAATAGCGATCGCGACAAATTTTTCGGAATTATTTTGATTTGTAAACCTCTCCCAAGTCAGCACCGATTGGCCGTTCACGGTATCCGCAACATGACCATCATCAATAAAAACAATTTCAGCATTTCGCGATAAAAGTTGCTGACGAAGCAGTGGCATTACACCACGACCACAGCCCCCTGCTCCATAGATGCCATAGAGCGGTCTCATCGAGATTTCGGGCCAGTAAAAGCCGCCATGGTCGCCTCACCTGCTGCGGAAATACCGTCGCGCCGCAACACTCGCCAAACGGTTATGGCAATAATCTTTAGGTCGAGATAAAAGCTCATATTATCAACGTACCAGTTGTCGAGCGCAAATTTCTCATCCCAGCTTAATGCATTGCGCCCATTAACCTGCGCCCAACCCGTCAGGCCGGGCTTCACCAAATGTCGCCGCGCTTGATCGGAAGAATAGAGTGGCAAATATTGCATGAGCAGCGGCCGCGGGCCAACCAAACTCATCTCACCGCGCAAGACGTTCCACAATCCCGGCATTTCGTCGATGCTTGTTGCGCGTAGCCATTTGCCAAGCGCGGTCAACCTTTCCGCATCGGGCAACAATACGCCATGATTGTCACGGCAATCATTCATCGTGCGAAATTTGATCATCATAAATGGCTTGCCAAGCAAACCGGGACGTTGTTGCCGGAAAAAGACCGGCGATCCCAAAAACAACCGGACCACAAGTGAGGCAATCAGGAGAGGAATTGTAAGCAGCAATAGACCTGTCAGGCTGCCAAAAATATCTAGCGTTCGCTTAAGCATGTCACTTGTTCGTCACGCTGGGCACCATAGTCAATCCGCCAACCGTGAGGGCAGCCGGATTGCGTCCGATGCCGCCCGCAACGCGCATGTCGAGACGATAGAGTTCGCAACCCGATGGAATGGCCATCTGCATTGGCTTTTCAAGCGGAACCGATTCCGCGAAAAGATCGACCGAACGGCTTGACTTACCAGCCGATGTCCCAACCAGACAGGTCAGCTGCCAATTTGCTGTTGCTTGAATATTCGGTGTCTTATCAACAACCATCCAACGAAAATTTTGCGGTCCGCGCGGCGCGATGAGCTTGCTCGCGGCAATACCGACTGTGCCCGGCGAGCCTGAAAATTCAATGCCAACGCTCTTTCCGCCCAAACCGACGATAGCCGCATCCCGTTCATCGCTGTAGACAAAATCCCAAGTGAACGGAGGGTAACCTCCGGTACGACCATCGCCACCGACCATGACATTTGTGAGGCTGCTGGATTGAGCTCCGGGTAGTCGAGGGTAAAGTTGCAGTGCCAGCTTAAATTGCCGTTCGGATATCAGCTTACTGATCAACTGAGCGTAGACAGGGCGCACATTCGGAACATCTGGCACCTTGTTCTTTAGATTAACTAGCAACTGTGCAAACGGTGCGCTGCGAGGAAGGTTCGATCCTGCGGCCTGAAGAAGACTAAGAACCCAAGGGTTATCTTCACGCACATAAGGTGACAAATAATGACGTCCTTCGCGTGACATAAGAACCAGAGCTAGACGGGGCATGATATCAGCAGATGCCTCAGCGTTACCACGCAGCATCAAGTCATAGTGCTGAATCCCCTGCTCTATCCTACCTTGCCGCAATCTGTCTTGGCCCAGCCACAGTTCAACCGCACTATCTCGACGCGAAACGCGATGGGCTTGCTCCATCGCGCGTCGCGCCTTCGCCATATTGCCCTGCTGTTTCATGCCCTCGCCGACCAGCCATAAGGACCGCGGCGTTAGCGGAGCATTGAGAAGGGAATTTCGCCCCGCTGTGAGCAACGTTTTGGCACTCACCTTTTGTTTGGGATCGAGCACCTGTAATGCAAGTCGCAAATGTCCACTGCGTTCAGAGAAAAAGCCTCCGCCCAAAGGACGGAAAGATGCGAGGGATAGACCAATCGATGCAGATGCTTGCGAAAAGGCAAGCGCAGCCAAAAATAGGCTAAAAACTAGGCCGATAAAAATTCTAGGGGTCAGTTTTCGAGCGCTAGTCACGCAAATTCGCCCTCCGTCCCGCTTCAATTCGCATCTTTTGCGACTGTATCCGTGCCATAGCCATAACCATAGCCATAGCCATAGCCATAGCCCGATTGCTTCGCGCGATATTTTGTGAGCAGCGCTCCAAGAACATGCACCCGCGACTCTCTCAACCTTCGAATAGAGTCCTTTGCCGCCCGAATGGCTGTACGGTCAGCCTCAATAACATATATCAAACCTTCCACAGCACTGGCGATAAGCGCGGCGTCTGAAAGACCGAGCATGGGGGGGCTGTCGAGGATGACATAATCAAATCGGTTCGCTAAAATCTGAATCAGTGACGCGAGGCGTGTTCCACTAAGCAATTCGGAAGCGCTGGGAGGAGTAGGCCCCACCCCTATGAAGCTGATGTTAGAATTCCCGATCTTTTGAACCAATCGTTCCCAATCATCGTCGCCCGCAAGATAGTTAGAAACGCCCTTAGTGTTGTCTAGGCCAAGTCTAGCCGCCATGACAGGGCGACGCATATCAACGTCAACCAAAACAACTGAACCCGCTGTCCGTCCCAGCACATGAGCTAGCGAGTAAGCGGACGTTGATTTGCCTTCAGAGGGGGATGTGCTTGTAAATGCCATTGTCCTCGGCACCCCGTGATCTGTCGAGAAACCGAGGTTCGTCCGCACCGTCATATAGGCTTCTGACAATATCGATTTCGGATCGGCAACATTCTCGAGCGACTTCATCTTCAACGACCGGGATAGCACCGAGCAAAGGAACACCAAGCTCGTCGACTACTTGGTGCGGCTCCCGCACGCTTTCATCAAGGTTTTCCAAAATAACAACAACCAACCCTGCAACCATTATACCTAACAGCAGGGCCGCAGCCAGGTTCAAGAAGATGCGCGGCGATGATGGCTTTTTCGGCAGGAAGGCGTCATCGACGACCGAGATATTGTTGGTTCCCACCCCAGCAACACCAATTTCCTTATAGCGTTGAAGCAGTCCGTCATAAAGTTCTCGGTTTGTGTCCACTTCGCGCTGATAAGCGTTGTACTGGATGCTGGACCGATTTTCCTTGTTGAATTTCTCGAGCAAATTATCGACTCTGGCACGGAGAGATTCTTCGCGGTCGCGCGCCGCTTGATAGTCCGCGCTATACGCCTTGCGGATACGAGCTTCCTCCGTGGCAATGGCGCTGTCCAAAGCTGCAACCTTTTCCTTGGCTGCTTGAGCCTGCGGATACTGCGGATCAAACTGCACAAGCATTTCCTGATAATCGGCGTTGGCTTCTGCTCGTCGTTGCCGGATCAGGTTGAGTGACTGATTGGAAAGAGCAAGTTTCGTGCTGCCCGGCGATTTGGCTGCTGCCAACTTTGTTTCGGCATCTGTCCTTTCCGCCGAGGCCTCGACCAAAAGGCGGTTAAGTTGCTCCAAGTCGCTGGACGCCATCGTCTGTATAGTCCTGGTGCGCCCGTCCTTGGTTTGGTCTTCGGAAAACCGCACGATCTTTTGCCTCGCCGCATAATTTACGAGATCACGTTCCGACTTTTCGAGGCGATCTCTAAGTCCTTGCAATCGCGTTTCGAGGTAAACTCTTGCGTCAGCTGTCGAAGCCAATCGACGGTCCATGCTCTGCTGCACAAATTCTGTAACCCATGTGCTCGCGATAAGGCGAGACAAACTGGGTGAACCACTCACATAACTAACATCGACAAGCGCCGAACCACGCAGTGGCGAAATCTCGACGTGCTTTAGCAGCAGCTCTGTGGCCTGCCTTTCGCGATCACGCATCTGTTCGGCGGATACCGGTCCAGATCGAGATGCAGAAAGCAGTCCTTCACCCTCAGGGGTTTCCCCGTGCGCTGCGAAGAACTCTGAATTCCGGCCGAGGCGAAGGCGACGCTCGACACGTTCAGCAAGCGATCTGGCATTCAGCAACGAATATTGCGTCAGATAAAATTCCTGATCAGGCCCATTATTGGAGTTTCGCTGCAACGCTTCAACATTGGTCACGTTGGCCTGCTCGCGCGCAATTTCGATTCGCGATGTAGCAGTATACTGCGGCGTCATGAGCAGTGTGATGATAATGCCGGCCACTGTGACAACGGCAACAATTGCTAATGCGAGCAAAATGTGCCGCTTTAGCGCATTCCAATATTCGAGCAGAACTGGCACCGACATGAATTGCTTCTTGCCGTCAGCCGGGTTGTCATCGTTCTCCGCATTGGCCGATGAGTTAAGCGTTTGATACATTATTAAATTCTCTCAGGCAGCTCAGTTTCGGTTGTTGAGAACTGCGACCAGTGGGGAAATGAGCAGAGGTGAAACGCCCACGATACTTTGAAACAATCTGCGACCTGGAGAATCGCCGACCACTACAACGTCGTGAGGATAGAGAATGGGGTCGGCATAGGCACCGCGCCGGATGGCGGCTAGGTCATAAAGTGCAATCATCTGTTGCCCTTTCACCTCGCGATGAATGACGACCTCTCTCAATTGAGCAAATTCACTCGCACCCTTTGCTTCCGCAACGGCGCGCATAAGCGTCATTCCGGAAAGAATGGGGTAATTGCCCGGTTGCTTGACCTCACCATCGACTGTCACAAAGTTGCTTACCGATTCATCAAGATTGACAGAGACTTGCGGGCTTCTGACGTGCCCCGCTCTTAGTTGTTGACTAATCTTGCTCGTCGCTTCTCCGAGCGACAAACCTCCGACATGAACCACACCCGAGATTGGCAAAGCGATTTCACCGGACCCGTCTACGGTCACACGCCTTTCAGTAAGTTCCTTGATGCCCAACACATCGATGATGAGTTTGTCAAAGGGACCAATGTTATAGCGATATATCTGATCGCTTCCCATTTGTCCGTCTGGCCCCGGCAGTTCGTTCATATCGACGCGAGTAACGGCAGGTCCACCCAGCCCTTCGCCAACAAGGCTGTGCGTGCACCCTGTCAAACTGACAATCAGCAAGAGTAAAACAAGATGTGGTGCGGTCTTCACCCGATCGGACTCAAAACTTCTTCCCATAAATCCTGTCATTTCTTGGTAAACCTGTAGGCGTTCAAACACCATATCGCCGCTACGGTCGCGAAAATCATGAGCGAAGGGACGCGCAGCGGATAGTCAGTCGCACTGGCTAGAGCAAGCATGACAAGCACGGCGAATCCAGCCCGGCCCAACACCTGATGCGGAAAATCAGCGTCTTCTGGTGCGCATTTCCGTCTTCGCAGTAGAGACAAAAAGCTCTTTGCTCCCAACACCAAAGCCCAAATAAGAAGAAGAATCGCGGGCACGCCACCGGTCATCAAAAGTTCGGCAAATTCATTGTGAGCGTGATTGAAATAGCTAGTCGTGATCAAAGCATCGGGTTCAAATATTTGATAGGCCTCGACGAATGTGCCGATTCCGCTGCCGAATGGAAAGAAATAGCGCGCCGCTTCCGCTATCACAGGCAGAGCCTGTACCCGAAGCTCCGAAGCCGGGTCGGTTTCGACAAGTCGCTGCAAGGCCGGTGTGCTTATAGCCACTACGAGCACGACTAGTAGGAGAAAAATTGCTACGGCTATTCCGACCAACCTCGAGCGATGTTCGCTCCGGACGCCAACCACACGCCCCTTAGCAACGGGGGAGCAATAGACCCACCAAGCAAACATCATACCTATAGCAGCGAGAACGATGCCTGCGCGTGAGCCGGTCATCAGAATGAGCGGAACCAGCAAGCAGGCCCCTGCCAATGTCACCGCGCGTTGAAAAAACAATTTGTCGGGACGTCCGCGAAAAAGCGACAAATTTGCTGCAAGAAGCGGATACATAGTAGCAAGGAATGCGGCTTGGTGATTGCGGTTCGCAAACAAACCAACGCTAAGTCCGTGGTTGGAAATCCGGTAGAAATAGAGAGCACCGTTGGTGGGTCCTATAGCCTGAACCATGCCTATAATGCCGCTTAGGAAGCCCAGCCCGAGCAACAGCAGCAGCAATTGGCGGTGACGTTGTCTGTCGAGCGTCAATGCGACAACCAAGATTGCGAACGGACCCGCGAGTGAAAAAAGCGCATTCCATGTCCGCGCCTGTGCAACCGACAATGGTTGCCAAGAAAGGGGCATCCCGGCACTGCGGTAAACTTCAGCGATAATCTCGCGGCCGGGCAATGTCGTCCAGACGGCTGGCGGTAATGGCACGAGATGCGCCGTGACAAGCAAGGCAACCGCCAGGCTAAACTGAAGTAGTGCTTTTCCGTTGGACCAGGCGCGCGCGCCCCAACTCACCACGGCCAAAACCAGCAGCATCGCCGAAAGCGGACGCCAGACCAAGAGTGACAAAATATCATCGCGCGCGCCGCCAACGATGATGAACGAGGTGACGAGCAAAGCTAATGCCGCCGCGAAGGCCGATCGGTCCGGCGCACCAGTCCTCCCGACAAAGAACCCCCTATCAAAAAATGATCTTTTCATATCACTCTGTACCCGCTCGCACTTTGGCATCGCGCAAAGACCCAGAAGGTACTGTGACTGCCGAACGATCCGCGCTTGCATAGTCAGGAACCGCCTGCCGGACAACTGCCATTGCCTTACCCACATCACCGCGATCGAGGGCATGCGTCAACTCATTAAGCAATGGGGAGATTTCAGCCCAATCCAGTTTGGCCTCCTGAGCTCTCATAATCCGGCTGTGATCCGTCGGCTTTGGATTGTCACCGAGCAAAAGTTCTTCATACATTTTCTCGCCGGGGCGCAATCCTATTTCCTCGATCGCAATATCGCCTTCAGGATTGCTCTGGTCGCGAATTGTGCGACCCGATAATTGAATCATCGCATAAGCCAAATCCAAAATGCGGACAGGCTGTCCCATATCCAACACAAACACTTCCCCGCCCTTTGCCATGGCTCCTGCCTGCATTACCAATTGGGCCGCCTCAGGAATGGTCATGAAAAAGCGTGTTATCTCGCGATGCGTGAGCTGTATCGGGCCCCCGGCCGCAATCTGCGCACGGAATCGTGGCACTACCGATCCACTTGACCCTAGAACATTGCCAAAGCGCACCATGGAAAATACCGTATTGCCGCCTGCCGAGGCGCGGGCTTGCAAAATCAGTTCGCAGATACGTTTCGATGCCCCCATGATGTTCGTCGGCCGCACAGCCTTGTCCGTGCTCACGAGAATGAATCGCAAAGCTCCAACCCGTTCAGCTTCCAAGCTACAATGGTAGGTTCCAAGAATATTGTTGCGGAGACCAGATATCGGATTTGCTTCAACAAGGGGCACATGTTTGTATGCTGCGGCATGAAAGACCGTTTGCGGCCGATGGCGGCCCATGATTCGGGCTGCCACTGCAGAATCTGAAATGTCTGCCAATTCGGGAATAATTTCAATTTCCCGATTGAAGGACCGCCCCTCTTCAAGCTCTGTGAGTATCGAATAAAGCGCGAATTCAGAATGATCGACTAAGATCAACCGTCTAGGCGAACGTGAGAGAATTTGACGACACAGTTCTGAGCCGATCGAACCGCCTGCACCTGACACCAACACATCTTTGTCAAAAATGGCTTCGCTCAGCAAATTTTCGTCAGGAGGCACGGCATCCCTACCCAGCAAGTCTTCCACCGCCACATCGTGCAAATCCTTGATTGAGACCTTGCCGTCAATAATGTTTCCGATGCTAGGAAGTGAACGCACGCGCAACGGATAGGGCTGTAACTGTTCGATAATTTCTGCCCGACGCGATCGAGAAGCGCTCGGTATTGCCAGCAATATCTCATCGAAACCCACGCTCCCGAATATATCTCCAATGTCGCGGCTGCTATGAATTTTTACGCCGTCGATGCGTTGTCCGACAAGACTGTTGTCATCATCCAGATAGCAGGCGAGCGACACGTTCCCCTCGTGCCGTAGCGCAAAACCGAGCTGCTGCCCTGCCCGACCAGCACCATAAATTGCGACTCGGATTCCCTTTTTCTTTTGAGCCACCTGCAAAATATCAATTAGCGCATAGCGAATTGCAATCCGGCCCATGGCTAGCAGCAGCATGAAGATCATCGGCTGCAACACTCCGACTGTACGGGGTATAGATTCGATGCCGACAAACATGAAGATGGTCATCATCGGTAGCGAAAACAGCAAACAGGCGACGGCCAAATCGATCATCGATCGACCACCCGCTGACCTAATAATGGACCTATAAACGCCGCACCAACGTGCGGAAACTAGCCATGCCGCGATTGCGACTGCAATCACTATTCCAACCGATGGACTGAACAAATCCCATGCGCCAAGTCGGATCGAAAACGCAAGCCAGACAGAAATAACGCAAAGCACCAAATCCATAGCGAGCGCGAGAAAACGGCGCATGGACCTCGGCAAGTCTGAAACCTTGCGAAGGAAGGCCACGGCCAATGAAACAATGGCAGGCAAATCCGAAGTTTGAGATTGATCCAAAGTAGAAATTATAAAATCTCTCGGCTGTGATTACAAAAACAAAGTATCACTGTTGCTCCAGCAAGCTTCCATCCGTTTAATTGTTCACGAAATTCTATCGGCTATTTTCGGTGGCGCGGCCTATAGCCCATCGAGTTTGTAGGCAATACCGCAAGATCAAAAGTCATAGCGTTCTCCAGGTTTCTCGCAACCTACCCGAAGCGTTATGGCTATATCGAGAGGTAGCAGGGCACGCATGATCCTTTTGAAGGTCTAACGCACACTGCACCAACCCATCTGTCTTTAAATAGGCTCGGTCAGCCTTTTCCAATATGATGGCTGAAAGTACGCCCGAGCGATAAGCTCCTGTGTCGATACCGATGCGGTTGGGCCATTCATCAACATCCTCCTGAATCGAATGACCGTGCACAACCATGAAACCATGGTCCCGGTCATCCCCAAGGAAATCATCACGGATCCAACGCAAGTCCGCCAGCGACTGCTTTTCAAGCGGCACCCCGGGACGAATTCCTGCATGAACGAATAGATAATCTCCAATCTCGATCATATTTTCGCCGCCACCCAGAAAATCGATGTGATCCTGCGGCACGAGCTGGGGCAGACGATCGGCCACTTCGTCAAAGCCTGCCTGCATCAAGCTGTCATCATCTTTCCAATAGCTGCGAACGGTCGCCTCGCCGCCTATCCGCATGAAATATTTCAACCGTTTCACATCGCCAGTTAGCGCCGCAAGGAAACATTCTTCATGGTTGCCGATCAGAAAGCGTGTGTCCTTAAACTCTCCGCTCAAGCCGATGGCGCGTTCGACCACTTTCTCGGACTGCGGGCCGCGATCAACCAGATCACCCAGCAAAATAAGGGTTACATCGGCCGGTTCGCGCGCCGCATTGTCAGCACGAATCATGTCGATCATTTGAGCAAACAGGTCATCACGACCATGAATGTCACCGATGGCATAAACCCGCTTCCCAGCGGGGACCGAGAACGCATTTCGTGCTCGGTGCACTGGCTTGCTCTTACGCTTCCAGAACATGAACCCAAAACCCAATCTAATTTCAAAATAGCCGTCATTCAGCCAAAACGCTGACCAAAGGCCAATGCGGGGCCTTTAGCTACCTCCTATGACGATGACAATATACGTCCGGAATTCTGATTGGTTGCCCATGTCCGCGAATGTCACCAAGCGCGACGCCGTGCCGTTTAAGGGTGTCGCAAGCTTTTCAGTCTATTCAAGGCCATGCCGCGATTGCCTTAACAATTGAGGGCATGGGATTGCGGCGCGGAAGGCATGGGCGATGAAGGTAATGACAGTCTTTGGTACGCGGCCAGAGGCAATCAAAATGTTTCCGGTGGTGCATGCCTTGCGCGAGCAAGGGCGGGTCGATGTGCGTGTGTGTGTGACCGCACAGCACCGCGAGATGCTCGACCAGGTGCTCGAGATCGCGCGGATTACGCCCGATATCGACCTAAACGTCATGCAGGCAGACCAGAGCCTAGATGCGCTATTAGCGCGGTTGGTGACAGGACTGGGCGAAACCTTCGACGCAGAAAAACCCCACCGCATTCTCGTTCATGGCGATACGCTCACCACTATGGCGGCGACACTCGCCGCCTATTTTCGTAAAATCCCCGTCGGTCATGTCGAAGCAGGCCTTCGAAGCGGCGATATTTATCATCCCTGGCCCGAAGAAGTGAACCGCAAGGTCACGGGTGCTGTTGCTGATATGCACTTTGCGCCGACCGAAACCGCAGCCGCCGCCTTGCGCGCAGAAAATGTGCCCGACGATCGCATTCATATAACCGGCAATACGGTGATCGATGCGCTGCTTGCGACCAAAGCGCGCATCGAGGAAGAACCCGCGCTGGCCGCGGGTCTCGACCCGCTCGTGGCGCGCTTTCAAGGGAAGCGGCTTATCGCGATCACCTCGCACCGGCGCGAGAATTTTGGCGACGGGATGGATGCGATCGCCAACGCGATCGCCGCCATCGCCGCCCGCCCCGACGTTGCGGTGATCTTTCCTGTTCATCCCAATCCGCATGTCCGCAGCGCTATGGAGCCGATTTTGGGCGCGCTGCCCAACGTCGCGCTGATCGATCCGCTTGATTATCCCCACTTTGTCAGACTCCTTTCCATCTCCGACCTCGTTCTCACGGACAGCGGCGGGGTACAGGAAGAAGCGCCCTCTTTTGGCAAACCAGTGCTGGTGATGCGCGAAACGACCGAGCGCCCCGAGGGTATAAAGGCAGGCACTGCCCGCCTAGTCGGCACCGACAAAAGCCGCATTGTTTCCGAAATCTACACCCTTTTGGACGATGAAGAGGCCTATGCCAGCATGGCGCGCGCCCATAATCCTTTCGGCGACGGCACGGCCGGCACCCAGATAGCGGAGATAGTGGCGCGTGCCGGTTGATATTGAACAAAAAGTTACCGTCGTCGGGCTGGGCTATATCGGCCTGCCAACCGCCGCGCTGATTGCGCGTTCGGGCTGTAAAGTCACAGGCATCGACGTCAGCGAAGCGGTCGTTGAAACGGTGAACAATGGCAAAGTTCATATCGAGGAGGTCGATCTCGACGGGCTGGTTCAGGGCGTTGTTGCCCGCGGCGCGCTGCGCGCATCGACCGAGATGGTTGCCGCCGACACCTTTGTCATCGCTGTTCCCACCCCGCATGACGCCAAGTACCGCCCCGATATCGGCCATGTGCTGAACGCGGCCAAGGCAATCGCCAAGGTGCTGGAACCCGGCAATCTGGTCATCCTTGAATCCACCTCGCCTGTCGGCACGACCGAAAAGGTCGCCGCCCTGCTCGCAAAGGAGCGGCCTGACCTCAAGATTCCAGGACGATGCAGCGGCACCCCCGACATTTTCGTCGCTTATTGTCCCGAACGGGTATTGCCAGGCCGTATCCTTGTCGAGCTGGTCGATAATGACCGCTGCATTGGCGGGATTACCCCGCGATGCGCGCGCCGCGCGATGACCTTTTATCGCCAATTTGTTCGTGGGGCATGTGTCACCACAACCGCGCGCGCTGCCGAAATGGTGAAACTGGTCGAAAACAGCTATCGCGACGTCAACATCGCCTTTGCCAATGAATTGTCGATGATGGCTGACAATATGGGGGTCGACGTCTGGGACGTCATCCGGCTCGCCAATCGACACCCACGGGTCAATATCCTCCAGCCAGGCCCCGGCGTGGGCGGCCATTGCATCGCGGTTGATCCCTGGTTTCTCGTCCATGGCGACCCCCGGAACAGCCGGCTTATTCGCACCGCGCGCGAGGTCAATCTGGCGAAGACCCAGCATGTCATTGCAGCCACCGCGGCGCTCGTCGCAACGCACCCCGAGGCCAAAATCGGTTGTCTCGGCCTTGCCTTCAAACCCAATATTGACGATTTTCGCGAAAGCCCGGCGGTCGAAGTCGCCGCAGCACTAGCGCGCCAGTTCGGCAAACGCATCCAGATTGTCGAGCCCTATGCGCGCGGATTGCCGATGGAATTTGCAGGAAGCGGCGCCGAACTTGTTGATCTTGATGATGCGCTTGCAACCTGTGACGTACTGATCGTTCTGGTCGACCATGATGTTTTCAAATCGGTGCCGCTGGAAGAACGCAGCGGCAAGATTGTCTATGACACGCGCGGTCTTTGGCCCGATCAGCAATGGCCCAATGCAGCGGTGGGACAACGCCACGTCGCCTGACCTGGTGCGCAGCTGCCCTTGCGGCATGCCAAACCATCACCCATATCGCCGCCATGAGCGAACAACATGCGCCCCGCGCCGCGCCTTGGCACGGAACCACCATTCTGTCCGCCCGGACATCCGACAAGGTCGTCGTCATCGGCGATGGCCAGGTGTCGATGGGGCAAACGGTCATGAAGCCCAACGCCCGCAAGGTCCGCCGCCTCCACGATGGCAGCGTGATCGGCGGCTTTGCTGGTGCAACGGCCGACGCCTTCACGCTGTTTGAACGGCTGGAAGCCAAGCTCGAGCGCCACAATGGCCAGTTGCTTCGCGCCGCAGTTGAACTCGCGAAAGACTGGCGCACCGACAAATATCTGCGCAACCTGGAAGCGATGATGATCGTCGCCGATAAGGATGTAACGCTGGTTATCACCGGCAACGGCGACGTGCTCGAGCCCGAAGGCGGCATTGCCGCCATCGGCTCAGGGGGTAATTTTGCCCTAGCCGCCGCGACCGCGCTCGCCGAATATGAAAAGGATGCCGAGGTTTTGGTGACAAAGGCAATGCAGGTCGCAGCGCGAATTTGCGTTTATACCAACGACCAGTTCACCTCTGAAATTATCGAAACCCAGGCTTAGCTTTCATGAATGATGCCCTCACCCCCAAGGCGATTGTCGCCGCGCTAGACACGCATATCATCGGACAGGACGCCGCCAAGCGCGCGGTCGCTGTCGCAATGCGCAATCGCTGGCGCCGTCAGAAATTATCGCCCGAACTTCGCGATGAAGTGACACCGAAGAATATATTGATGATCGGCCCCACAGGCTGCGGCAAAACCGAAATTTCGCGCCGTTTGGCCAAACTTGCCGATGCGCCCTTCATCAAGATCGAGGCGACCAAATTCACCGAGGTCGGTTATGTCGGCCGCGACGTCGAACAGATTGCGCGCGATCTTGTCGAGGAAGCCGTCCGCCTCGAACGCGAGCGCCGCCGCGAGACAGTGCGCGCCGCTGCCGAACAAGCCGCGATGGAGCGATTGCTTGATGCACTCACCGGGAAAGGTTCGAGCGAGGCAACGCGCGAAAGCTTTCGCCAACGCATCCGCGAGGGGCATCTGGACGACAAAGAAGTCGAGATCGAAGTCAGTGACACCCCCAATATGCCCTTTGAACTGCCTGGTCAGCCGGGCCAGATGGGGATGATCAACCTGTCCGATATGCTGGGTAAGGCGATGGGCGGAGCGCCAAAGAAGCGCCGCAAGCTGAAAGTTTCCGAGGCTGCGGTGCGATTAATCGAGGAAGAACAGGACAAGCGGCTGGACGAAGATGATGTCGCGCGCGTCGCGCTGGCCGATGCCGAATCAAATGGCATCGTGTTCCTCGACGAGATCGACAAAATTGCTGTGAGCGACGTGCGCGGCGGCTCGGTCAGTCGCGAAGGCGTACAGCGGGACCTTCTGCCGCTCATCGAAGGCACGACCGTTGCGACCAAATATGGTCCGATGAAGACAGACCATGTATTGTTCATCGCATCGGGCGCCTTTCATGTCGCCAAACCGAGCGACTTGCTTCCCGAGCTTCAGGGGCGCCTGCCGATCCGGGTCGAACTGGCCGCCCTCACCGAACATGATTTTGTTCGCATCCTCTCCGAGACCAAGGCGGGCCTGCCCGAACAATATTGCGCGCTCATTGCCACCGAGGGTGTGACGATCAATTTCACCGCCGACGCCATCGCGCGCATCGCAGCGCTGGCCGCGCAGGTGAATGAACAGATCGAGAATATTGGCGCGCGCCGTTTGCAGACGATGATGGAGCGCCTGCTCGAAGAGGTCAGTTTTGGCGCTGAGGATATGGCGGGAACGTCGCTTGAGATTGATGCAGCCTATGTCGACCGCCAGCTCGCCGACGTCGTTGGCGACAATGATCTCAGCAAATATGTCCTCTAACCGAACGCTTCGCTAGCGGCAGTTCCAGCGGGCCTGTTTCCACCTCTTTTCAGCCGTTCACGCCATGAAGTTCATTTGACACAGGCCAAGGGTCAGTGCGATGGAAGGACGGCATGGCTGAACGGGTTGCAAACAGCCGGCACGGAGACAAGAATGGCCGACACGGGCGACGATCCACAGGGTGAATTGAACATTACGCGGTCGGGCGATAAATTGCGATTGGCCCGCGAAGCGGCTGGTTTGTCGCTGGCCGATATAGCCTCCAGAACACGCGTTACGTTGCGCCATCTGGAAGCTATTGAGAAAACAGATTTTGAGGCGCTGCCAGGCCGGACCTATGTCACCGGCTTTGCCCGTGCCTATGCGCGCGCGGTCGGCCTGCCCGAAGCCGAAATTGCTGCCTTGGTGCGACGCGAACTGGAAGAGGACGCCTATACCGCGCGGCCTGCCTATGAAGCCTATGAGCCGACAGACCCCGCGCGCCTGCCGCCTGCGACATTGGCGTGGACCTTGGTCGTCATCGCAGCCCTGCTCGCATCGGCCTATGGCGTCTGGAAGTTCCTGTCGGTCGAGCCCGACGATGCCTTGATTGCAGCCCAGAATCGCGAGGCCAATGCCTCCGAGGCCCCGGCTGCGTTACAAACAAAGATCGTAGCGCCAAAGGCCAAGGGCGCGGCCATTGCCAATGACGCGCCCGTGGTGCTGACCGCATTGTCCGAAGTTTGGATCGGATTTGACGATGCGAGCGGCAAAACCGAAAATTGGCGCACGCTTGATCCCGGTGAGACCTATGAGGTCCCTCCAGCCTATATCGCCCAGTTCACGCTTCGCACCAGCATACCTCAAGCCCTCAAAGTGACGGTGGGTGGTCGCGATGTCGGATCAATTGGCCCGGCGGACTCGCTCGTGAAAAATGTCTCGCTCAAGCCAGCGGACCTGCTTGGCCGAAGCGGGGGCAGCGCTGAGGATTTAGAAAAGCCTCGGTAAAAAGGCGCTTGCACGTAGGGTTGCGGTGAATGGATTTGCCATGCGCGCTGCCAAGGCGTTATGCAGTTTTGGTAATTAACCTTTTGGGGGCTCAACAGCCGATGTTAAAGCGTTATATCAATTTTTCCGGAAGTCTTGCGGCGGTCGTGGCGATGACCCTACCCGTCTCTGCCTTCGCGCAGGATGCGACCGTCACCAAGCGGGTCGATCGCCTGGAGAAGGAAATGCGCGCGGTTCAACGCACCGTTTTCCCCGGCGGAAGCCCGACTTTTTTTGAAGGCGAGATCGCACCCGACGAGATTGCTGGCGAACGCGCCAAGAGCAATGCCCCCGTGGTCGATTTGACAGCACGCGTCGATGCGCTGGAATCGCAATTGCGCACGCTAACCGGTCAGACCGAGCAGAACAGCTACAAATTGCGCGAATTGGAAAAACAGTTCACGGCCTATCAGTCCGAAATGGACAAGCGAACAGCCGTCGAACCACCTGCCGTGACATCAGCCGATAGTGCATCGAGCCCAGCGGTGGGGACAAATGGCAAAACCGCGCCAGCACCCGCCAAGAAAAGCGCCGACGCTGCAACGACAAAATCAACGCCTTCCGACGAGCGGCTGGCGCTGGTCAAAAAGGTCGCAATTCCCACGACCGGCAACGAGGTCGATGACGCTTATACCTACGGATATCGCTTGTGGGACGCCAAGCTCTATCCCGAATCGGAGGCACAGCTCAAAGCTGTGGTCGCGCGTTGGCCTAACCATAATCTTGCAAGCTTTGCCCAAAATTTGCTCGGCCGCGCCTATCTTGACGAAGGCAAGCCCAGCTTGGCCGCCGTTGCCTTTTACAATAATTACAAAGACCGCCCGAACGGTGCCCGTGCGCCGCACAGCTTGATGTATATGGGGGTCGCTCTCAACAAATTGGGACGCAAGGCGGATGCCTGCAAGGCATTTCGCGAGCTTGAAGAAGTTTATGGCGACAAGGCGCCAAAGGATGTCCGTGATGACGCCGCTGCTGCCAAAGCCAAAGCCGGCTGCTGACCCCGTCCAGCGTTTCGCCACTGATCTGGCAGCCGAAGCAGGCGCCGCCGCTGTCGATCAGGATCGCTTCGGTATTGCTGTCTCGGGCGGACCCGACAGCATGGCGCTCTTGTGGCTCGCACATAACCTGCTCGGTCGGCGCTGCCTTGCCGCGACCATCGATCATGGTTTGCGGCCCGAATCCTCAGACGAAGCCGCAATGGTCGCAAAATATTGTGCAGGCCAAGGCATTGAACATATCATTCTTGCGCCCGAAACCCCCATCATTGGGTCGCTTCAAGCCGCCGCGCGCGGCGCACGCTACGCTTTGCTCGACGCTTGGCAGACGCAAGCGAAGATCGATTGGTTGCTGACAGCCCATCATGCAGATGATCAGCTGGAAACCCTCCTCATGCGGCTCAATCGCAGCAGCGGCGTCGGCGGACTCGCAGGCATACGCGCGCGCAATGGCCGTATTATTCGCCCCTTATTGGCCTGGCCCCATGCGCAATTAGTGGCGCTATGCCATGATCGCGACCTGCCTTTTTGCCTCGATCCGTCAAATGAAGACGAGCGATATGATCGGGTGCGGATGCGCAAATCACTAGCCGATGCGGACTGGATCGATCCGCAGGCGGCCGCAAGAAGCGCCCGTGCGCTCGACGATGCCGATAGGGCGCTGGAGTGGGCGGCACGCCAGATTATCGCGACATGGCCCGACAATGACACAGCCGATTTGGTCCGGATAGACGGCTATCCCGTTGAAATTCAAAGGCGTATTCTTGCAATGCGATTAAAGGCGCTCGACCCCGGTTTACCCGTCCGCGGCGAAGCGATGACGCGGATCTTGAGCGATATGGAGCGCGGCAAAGCCGTGATGATAGGCGATTGGCGCCTTGTGCCGATAACCGATGCGGCGCCCCCGCTCTGGCGGATAATCCGCGCGCCCGAACGAAAAGGGTCACGGCGCAGTTGAACTGGTCATTGTCAATTAATCTAAACACCCTATCTTGGTCTTCATTGGCTCAAATTTGGCCACAATCTTTGGAAAGACGCGGCAATGCAGGACGACAAGGAACCACAGGCCAATCCCTGGATGAAAAGCCTGATGATCTGGAGCGGGATTATTCTCGCCATGTTAATCGTCGCCTCGATGTTCGGCGGCGCCGCGCGACCTGCAGGCGAAAGCTTCGCTTATTCCGAGTTCCGGGCCAAGGTCGAGGAAGGCAGCGTCAAGGACGTCGTGCTGTCCGATGACAAGATCACCGGCACCATGTCCAACGGTGACCGCTTTACCACCAATCTGGTCCGCGATCCCGATCTGCTCAAACTGCTCAATGCAAATAATGTCAAATATGACGGAAAGCCGACCGAAGCCCCCAATTTCTGGATGTATATGCTCGTCCAGTCGCTTCCTTTCGTCCTGATCCTCGGCATCGCTTTCTTCGTGTTCCGGCAGGTTCAGAAAAATAATGGCGGCGGCGGCGCGATGGGCTTTGGTAAATCGCGCGCCAAGATGCTCACCGAAAAGCAGGGCCGCGTGACCTTTGATGACGTCGCGGGCATCGATGAAGCGCGCGAAGAGTTGGAAGAAATTGTCGAGTTTCTGAAAGATCCCACGAAATTTTCAAAGCTTGGCGGACAGATTCCCAAGGGCGCGCTGCTCGTGGGCTCGCCGGGCACCGGCAAGACCTTGCTCGCCCGCGCCATTGCAGGCGAAGCGGGCGTGCCTTTCTTCACCATATCAGGATCGGACTTTGTCGAAATGTTTGTTGGCGTCGGCGCCAGCCGCGTCCGCGACATGTTCGAGCAAGCCAAGCGCAACGCGCCGTGCATCGTCTTTATCGACGAAATCGACGCCGTCGGTCGCCATCGCGGTGCCGGCCTTGGCAATGGCAATGACGAACGCGAACAGACGCTCAACCAGTTGCTGGTCGAAATGGACGGCTTTGAAGCCAATGAAGGCATCATTATCGTCGCTGCGACCAACCGCCCCGACGTACTCGATCCCGCGCTACTGCGCCCCGGTCGTTTTGACCGCCAGGTCGTGGTGCCGCGTCCCGATATCGACGGTCGCCAGAAAATCCTCGAGGTTCATACGCGCAAAAAGCCGCTCGCTCCCGACGTCGATCTGCGCCGCGTCGCGCGCGGAACGCCAGGCTTTTCGGGCGCCGATCTTGCCAATCTTGCCAATGAAGCGGCCCTTCTGGCTGCCAAGCGCGGCAAAAGGCTGATCGCGAGCAACGAGTTTGAGGAAGCCAAGGACAAGGTCATGATGGGCTCCGAACGGCGCTCGATGGTCATGACCGAAGAGGAAAAGCGCGCAACCGCCTATCATGAGGCAGGCCATGCGCTGGTATCGCTCCACGTCGAAGGCAATGACCCGCTGCACAAGGTGACTATCATACCGCGCGGCCGCGCGCTGGGTGTGACATGGAACCTTCCCGAACGCGATCGCTATTCAACCAATATGAAGCAGATGAAGGCGCGTCTGGCGCTTTGCTTTGGCGGACGCATTGCCGAACAGCTCATCTTTGGCGAAGACGAGCTTAACACGGGCGCGTCGAACGACATCCAGCAAGCCACCGACATGGCGCGCGCCATGGTGATGGAATATGGCATGTCTGAAAAGCTTGGCTGGCTGCGCTATCGCGATAATCAGGAAGAAGTGTTCCTCGGCCACAGCGTCGCGCGCTCGCAAAGCGTGTCGGCTGACACAGCGCGGATGATCGACGAAGAGGTCCGCCGAATTGTCGAGGAAGGTGAAAACCGGGCGCGTCAGGTGCTTACCGACAATCTCGACGAGCTTCATCTGCTCGCCGGTGCGCTGCTCGAATATGAGACGCTGTCCGGCGAAGAATCCAAACGCGCGATCAAGGGTGAACCGATTGGCCGTGACAATGATCTGGGCAAGCCCGGCATGCCTACCCAAGGCCATGCCGGCTCGCTGCCCCCGATCAAACGCAAGCCCCGGCCCTTTAGTGGCTCAAATCCGCAGGAAGCTTGATCCCGCCATCCCCGATGGCGAAGCTTGATGCCGCCTGCGGATATTGCGGCTGGATTTTGATCGCAAACAGCGTATCAAAACAGGCCTCGCCAGCAGGGAGCAACCGATAATGCGCTTAACCTTCACCCTCCGCGCATGGATCTTGGGACTGACCACCGCGATGGCCTTCACCGCCTCGGCACAGGCGATGCAAAGTGTCGATTTTTCCTCCAAAATGGAGGTGGAAAAAGTCACCACTGACGCCGACGGCAAGGCGACAACCCGTTATGTGCCGACCGAGATCGTCGTTCCCGGCGACCGTATCCGCTTCACGCTACAATTGATCAACAAGACCGAAAATGTCGCCCAGGGCCTAAAGATTATCGATCCTTTGCCCCCCGAAATTCGTTTTGACTCAACGGTCGATAGCGAAGGCTTTGCGGTGTCGGTTGACGGGGGCGAAAATTACGGGGCGCTCGAAACGCTGACTATTCCGGTCGAGGCTGCACCGCCGCGCGCAGCGTCAATTGAGGATATCACCCATCTTCGCTGGATTTTGGACCAGCCCCTCGCGCCCGGCGCTACGAAAACTGTTACCTTTGTGGGCATTGTCCGCTGAGCCGCACCGCCTTTCACACCCTTCCGGCATGACAATTTTCTGCGATGAATCGGGCGGATTAAATGCCGGCGCGATGACTTTTGCAGCTGTCCTTATGACGCCCGAAACAGCCCATGCCATCCATGAGCGCTTTCGCGCGGTCACCGGCCTTCGCGGCGAGCTCAAAGGAAGCCGGATCGGCCTTGTCGAGCGAGCCTATCTGCTCGAGTTATTTGACCGCGCAGGGGGACGCGCCTGGGTCGCCCTCGCGGACAGCGCAAAATTGCAGGCCCAAAGCAAAGCCAAAGCGGCGACCGATTTGGGCGTCTATGCCGCCCTCCTCGACCTTGCGGTGAGCCGCTGGTTACCCGAGACGGGCGGCGTTTGCACCGATGTTGTGATCGACGATGGCCGTTATGATCCCGCGATTTTGGCGCAGGTTCGCGCGGACATCCAGACAGGCCTTGGTGGGTGGGGAGAGGCGTCGCTGGCCGACAGCCGGCGCAGCGAAGGCGTCCAGATCGCCGATGTCATCGCCAACAGCCTGTATAATATCGCGGCCCGATCAGCTCGCGCGCCGCGTATCGCGCGGATATTGGCGCCCTTTATCGCCAGCAACACAATCCGCACCGTCGATCTGAACCTGCTCGCTGCCTAACTCTCCCCATAAACAAAAAGGGCCGCAGTTTCCTGCAGCCCCTGATGGTTGTGGATAGAGACTTTGATTAGTCGAAATCAGTGTTGCTGCTCGCCGGACTGCGCGGCGGCGCAGCGGCAGTCAGACGCAGCGCTTCGGCCGAACGGCTGATCGAGCTGATTTCATCGGGCGTATCATCATCATCGATGATCACCTTTTGCAGCGATACGACGAGCGCACCCTTGAGATCCTTGGGGCGCACGGTCTGCTCAGCGATCTCGCGCAAGGCGACGACCGGGTTCTTGTCACGGTCGCGGTCAATGGTGAGTTCCGAGCCGCCGGAGATTTCGCGTGCGCGATGCGCGGACAGCAGCACGAGGTCAAAACGGTTGGGAACTTTGTCGACGCAATCCTCGACGGTAACGCGGGCCATGGTAATTCCTTGAATAACGGAAAAAAGGTGTCCGCCCTTTTTTGGACAAGACAGCAAGCGCTGCGCGCTAGCAGGAGGCCCCGCTTCTGTCAATCCAAGCAGCCCTCCCCTTGCCCCCGATTGCCGCAACCGCCTATGAGCAGGATATGACGGCCAACCCGGTTCCAGAGCGACTGATCGCCGATGTGGCAGGACATAGGCTGGAAGTCATCCCCGACGGGCAGGATCGATTGACGAGATTGGTGCGGCTGATCGACGGCGCCGAGCGCAGCATCGACCTGATCTTCTACATGTTCTCCGACGATCGCACCGGACAGATGGTGCGGGCGGCCCTGATCCGCGCAGCAGAGCGCGGCGCGCGCGTCCGCGCGGTAATCGACAGTTTCGGCTCCTCAGAGACGCCCGAGAAATTTTTCGCACCGCTGCAAGCCAAAGGCGGAACAATTACCTTCTTCTCCCGCCGCTGGCGGTCGAGCTATCTGATTCGCAACCATCAGAAAATGATCATCATCGACCGGCGCGATGTGATGATGGGCGGCTTTAATATCAATGAAGGATATTTGTCCGCGCCCGGTCCCGATATCTGGTTTGATCTGGGCGTGGTCATCACCGGCGCGTCGGTCGACAAGCTGGTTAAATGGTTTGAGGCCATTCATGACTACACCGTCTACCATGACGGCAAGCTCCTCATGCTGCGCCGCCTGATCCGTCAGTGGCCCGTCACCGAGGGGCCCTTTTCCTGGCTCGTCGGCGGTCCGACCCAGCGACTTTCGCCCTGGGCGCGCACGGTGCGCCGCGATTTTCTTGGGGCAAAGCGGCTCGACATGGCAATGGCCTATTTTTCGCCGGCACAAGGCATGCTTCGGCGCATTGGCAAAATCGCGCGTACCGGAACGGTTCGGCTGGTCATGGCCTCAAAGTCGGACAATGCCGCGACCGTTGGCGCTTCTCGGCTACTCTATGGCTATTTGCTACGCAAAGGCGCGACAATCTGGGAATATCAACCCAGTCGCCTTCATATAAAGCTCATCATCATCGATGATATTGTCTATCTTGGCTCGGCCAATTTCGACATGCGCAGCCTTTTCCTCAATGTCGAAATCAGCCTGCGGATTGTCGATGCGGGCTTTGCAGCCGAGATGCGCGCCTTCCTCGACCGGCAACAGGGCGATTGCGCGCTGATCACACGTGAAGGCCACAAGCACACCACAAGCTGGCTGATGCGCTTGCGCTGGACATTGGCATGGCTCGTCGTTGGTCTGGTCGACTATACCGTCGCGCGGCGGCTCAATTTCGGGCTTGGAAAAATGCCGAGCGACGACAAGTAATGCGCCGATTTACTCTTTCCAGCCCCAAAACAGAAAGCATGGCGGAACATTGACCCATTCAAAAGCGCCATCGATTCGCGCAAAATGGGTGGCGAGAAAATCGCGCGCCTTGGCGCGGAACTGATAAACTAGAAAGGCGCCGCCAGGACGCAAAATGCGATGCGTTGCCGCAGCAATCGCCGGACCGACCCCGGCTGGTAAGGTCGAAAAGGGCAAGCCCGACAAGACATAATCAGCTTCGGCGAAGCCATATTCGGCGATAATATCTTCAACATCGGCAGCCGACCCCAGAACCGCGATAAAGCGGCTGTCGCGGATTTGGGCGCGCAGATAGTCGATAAAGTCAGGGTTGGTGTCGATAACGATCAGCGTCGCATCACCGTTCAATTTCTCGAGCACCGGGCGACAAAATGTCCCGACGCCGGGCCCATATTCGACGAATAGCTTTGTTTCCTGCCAGCGCACCGGACGCAGCATATGCTGGATAAGCGTCGGCGACGACGGAATGATCGAACCCACCATCACGGGATGTTTGACAAAGCCCTTGAGGAAAATGCCCCATGGTCCGAAAAATCGCTGTAGCCGGTTACGAATTCGTCGAGAGAGGGGCGTTTTTGCTGTCTGGGCCTGCACCCGCGGATTGTTCATGTCAGCCTTCGGTCCGTTGAACGTCGCCGTGCGGTGCCAAAGTTATGGCTTTGGCGCAAGGAAAGAGTGCGGCACTTGGGCTTGAATTTCGGGACAATAGTAGACAGTCGGCCGCGCATGTGTAGGAACATAGGGCGCATTTCCGCGCGCTTTCGATAAAAGGCTGTTGCGACCGCCATGCCCTCCCTTTCCCGCTCGATTCCCAATGATCGCATGGCGCTTTTGTTCGCCATCATGCTCATCGCAGCGGCGGGCAACACCGCGATGCAATCGATTTTGCCCGCGATTGGAGCCAAGCTGAAAATCCCCGACGTGTGGGTCAGCCTCGCGTTCAGCTGGTCGGCGCTTTTATGGGTGTTGACCGCCCCGCATTGGGCCCGGCAATCCGACAAACGCGGACGCAAAGCCTTGATGGCGCTGGGCGTTGCCGGCTTTGCCGCATCGATGGCGCTGTGCGGGATTACCCTGTGGGGCGGGCTCAACGGCTGGCTCGGCGCTGGATTGACCTTTGTCATCTTTGCGATGTTTCGCAGCCTTTATGGCGGGTTCGGGTCGGCATCACCCCCGGCGGTTCAGGCCTATGTCGCGTCGCGAACCGAACCCGAAGAACGGACGCAGGCACTGTCGATGATTGCATCGTCGTTCGGATTAGGAACAGTGATCGGTCCAGCCATCGCGCCGATTTTCATCCTGCCCTTTCTGGGACTCGCCGGCCCTATGATCATGTTCGCGTTGATCGGTATCATCCTCCTCATCCTTTTGCGCTGGCGCCTGCCCAATGACATGCCAAGGTTCGCCGCGCGGGGGAATATCGCCTCTTATCCGACCTCTGCCGGTTCACCCGAAGCAGCGCGCGAAGAGGATGAAGAAGAGGAGGAAGACGAGAGCGATTTATTCGCCAAGGAGCTCGCCTGGCGCGATCAACGGGTCCGCCCATGGCTGGTCGCGGGCCTGTTCGGAGGTCAGGCGCAGGCGATGATGCTGGGTGTGATTGGATTTTTGATTCTCGACCGGTTGAATCTGCGTCTGCGCCCCGACGAGGCTGCCGCAATGACTGGTGTTGTTCTGATGGCCGGCGCCTTTGCGACCCTTTTATCCCAATGGGGCCTCATCCCGCTCCTCAATCCATCGGCCCGCGCCGCCGTCTTATGGGGCGCCGCGCTGGGAGGATTGGGCGCCATCATCACGGGCCTGGCGCAGGATCTCCACGGCATCGTCCTCGGCTTTGCGCTCGCCTCGCTCGGATTTGGCCTATTTCGCCCCGGCTTTACGTCGGGTGCCTCGCTTTCGGTACCGCGCCGCGACCAGGGGAGCGTCGCGGGCATGACAGCATCGATCAACGGATCAGCCTATATCGTCTCGCCCGCTGTCGGGGTGCTCCTTTATAATTGGCACTCGATGGTGGCTTATGGGGTGATGGCGGTTTTTTGTGCTGTTCTTCTCTTCTGGGGTTGGTCGGCCCTCAAAGCGGTTGAAGCGCACGCCACCTAATCTCTTTCCTTGCCATCATGCTTGCTCTCTTTGACCGGCTTGAGCATGCCTGGCGCGAAAAAGCCGATCGGATTGACGCTCATAACATTTTGTTTGATCTCGCCGCGCAGCTTTTCATAGTCGCGTTCCATCGCCTCGGTGACAGACGCGCGGGTGTCCTTGAACGCTTCGTCGAAATCAGCTTTGGTGACCTTATCGCTGTCAAGAGACCGTTTGAGCGCCTGAAGCCCCGCGCGCCGAACCAGATCTTCCAGATCGGCACCTGTGAAGCGCTCGGTAAGCTCGGCCAAAGCTGTCAGGTCAACATCGTCGGCCAGTGGCATCTTGGCTGTATGGATTTCCAAAATCTTCAGCCGTCCAGCTTTGCCCGGAACCGCGACATAGATAAGTTCGTCAAGCCGCCCCGGACGCAGCAAAGCCGGGTCGATGAGGTTCGGACGATTGGTCGCGCCGATCACGACGACCGACTGCATGTCATCCAACCCGTCCATCTCGGCAAGTATAGTATTGACCACCCGCTCGGTCACCTGCGGCTCGCCCCCGACCGAACTTCCTCGCGCCGGAACCAGACTGTCAATTTCATCGATAAAGATGATGGTTGGCGCAACCGCGCGCGCACGCGCAAACAACTTCGCAATCTGTTGTTCGCTTTCGCCATACCATTTTGACAAAAGATCCGAGGATTTGATCGCAATGAAATTGGCATCGGATTCGCGAGCTGCCGCCTTGGCGAGCAAAGTCTTTCCGGTACCTGGCGGCCCATAGAGCAAAAAGCCCTTTGCCGGACGAATACCCAGTCGGCGAAAGGCTTCGGGCTGCTTGAGTGGCAACTCAATGCCTTCGATCAATTTGTCGCGCGCTTCGTCAAGTCCACCGATGTCGGTCCAGCGAATCCGCGGCGCTTGCACCATGACTTCCCGCATTGCCGACGGCTGGACGCGCTTGAGCGCATTGGTGAAGTCATCGCGCGTCACGCGCAAATCCTCGAGCACTTCGGGCGGGATCGTCCCTTCTGAAAGATTTAGCTTGGGCATGATCCGCCGTACTGCCTCGATCGCCGCTTCGCGTGTTAGCGCGGCGACGTCGGCGCCGA
The DNA here is from genome assembly GCA_963844225.1 of uncultured Alphaproteobacteria bacterium. Classification (GTDB taxonomy): domain Bacteria; phylum Pseudomonadota; class Alphaproteobacteria; order Sphingomonadales; family Sphingomonadaceae; genus Sphingopyxis. The sequence continues at coordinate 46,033 of CAWJNG010000011.1, forward strand.
CAAAACCAAATGTCGTGCGCGCCAGTTCGGCAAGGTCCACGTCGGGCGCAAGCGGCATGCCGCGCGTATGAATGCCCAAAATCTCGCGCCTGCCACGCTCGTCGGGGACCCCGATCACGATCTCGCGGTCAAAGCGCCCTGGACGTCGCAGCGCCTCATCGACCGCATCGGGGCGGTTGGTAGCCGCGATCACGACCAGATTGATGCGCGGCTCCAGCCCGTCCATCAGCGTCAGCAATTGCGCGACCAGCCGCTTTTCGGCTTCGCCCGTCACCTGTTCGCGCTTGGGCGCGATCGAATCAATCTCATCGATGAAGAGGATCGAGGGTGCGGCCTTGGCGGCGGCGTCGAAAACTTCGCGCAGCCGCTTTTCGGATTCGCCATAGGCCGACCCCATGATCTCGGGTCCGTTGATCAGGAAAAATTCAGCTTCGCTTTCGTTCGCAACCGCGCGCGCCAATCGGGTCTTGCCCGTGCCTGGCGGCCCGTGGAGCAACACTCCGCGCGGCGGATCGACACCTAGACGCTGGAACAATTCGGGATAGCGCAGCGGCAATTCGACCATCTCGCGCAATTGATCAATCGTTTCACCTAGTCCGCCCAGATCGTCATAGGTGACATCAGCGCGGCGCGCTTCATGGGCTTCCTTATATTCTGGCAAAAGCTCGACTTCGGTACTCTCGTCGATGAACACCACACCTTTGGGACTCGCCGAGACCACAGAAAGACGCACTTCAGCAAGGGCATAGGCCGGAGCATTGAGCATCTGGCGCAATTGCGGAGGCATATCCCCCGTCGGAAGGCGCTGCTGTCCGGTCGTCGACACAGTATCGCCCGCGACCAGGGGCCTGCCGGCAAAGCTGCGTTTGAGCGCTAGTGCCGAACCTTGCAAACGCAAATTCTGTTGCGCAGGGGCAAAGACCACGCGTGTTGCCGCGCGGGTTTCAACCTTGCTGATTTCGACCATGTCGCCGGCCCCGACACCGGCGTTTGCACGCTGAAGCCCGTCGAGACGAACAACCTCTATTCCTTCATCCTCGCTATAAGGCCCCATAACGCGTGAAGCAGTCAGACGTTTTCCGGTAATCTGGACAACGTCGCCTTCGGTCACGCCAAGTTTGGCCATCATCGACCGCGGAATCCGCGCGATACCGCCGCCACTTTCCTCGGCGCGCGCATTGGCGACCTGCAGTTTAATTTGGCTGTCTTTTACCTGGGCGTCGGCCAATGATCTTCTCCTCAAGCGGTCAGACTGTTGAAGATAGGGGGGATGTTATGCATTTTCGACCCCTCGCCACCAACAGAATGATGCTGCGCTGCACAAGCTTCTGGCAAGATGCGCGCTGACGTGCCATCAACATCACTGAAAACCCTATGCCAAGACTCCCGCCCCTTAGCAGCATGGAAGCCTTTTTGGAGGTTGCGCGCCATGGCACCATAAAGGCCGCAGCGAATGAGCTGGGTTTGTCGATGCCGGCCCTCTCGCGCCGGATCCAAACCCTCGAACATGCGGTCGGTCGTCCCTTGTTCGATCGTCACCATCACGGGCTACGGCTCACCGAGACGGGCCGCGCGTTGCAGCTGCAACTGGCGCCGGTGCTCGAGGATTTGCGCAGCGTCATTACCGGGGCCGGAAGCCCGCAGGCATCGCTTCGCCTTCATCTCAACGTTTTGCCCCTGTTCGCCCAGCAGCGCCTTTTTCCTCGTCTGCCTGAACTTCGGCGCACCCATCCTGAACTGCATATCGACATCGACACATTGTCGCATGGCGAATCGCGCCTGAGCGAAGGCATTGACGCAGCCATTGCGCTGGCGCGTACAATTGATCCAACGCTCTATGCCGCGCGTCTCGATCGGGACAAAGTCTTTCCCATTGCTGCAGAATCACTGACCGAAGGCAATCGCAAGATAAGCGTTCCCGAACAATTGCAGAGTCTGACGATCCTGCTTCATCGCGAAATGCCGGAGACCTTCACCGAATGGAAAAAGGCGGTCGGCATGCCCTATCTCGAACCGGCCGGCATAGATTTCTTCGATTCGGGGCCTTTGATGCTAGAGGCCGCCGCGCAAGGGATTGGCGTCGCCTTCATGCACGGCCATCATTTCGACGACGCGCAGGATGCGCGACTGGTCCGTCTGTTCGATTTCGATGTCGACAGTCCGTACAGCTATTGGTTCGTGTGCCGTCCGCGCGCACTGCGCCAACCCGCGGTGAAGCTGTTCCACGACTGGTTGCTCGACGCCAAAATCTAAAAGGAAATGGTGCTGCTGGACAGGATTGAACTGTCGACCTCGTCATTACCAATGACGCGCTCTACCACTGAGCTACAGCAGCAACCGGATTACCCCCTCCGCAAGGCGGTGGGGCAGGCGCGGCCTATGGCTTGGCGCCTTTCGCCTGTCAAGGCGCGAGACTTGACGAACGATGCTTGGCGGTTGCATGGCCACACAAATGAGCCAGCAACCGCCCCCCAAAGTCGATAGCGAAAAAGAGCGCCGTCTCGCCGAGGCACTGCGAACCAATTTGCGCAAACGCAAGGCGCAGGCCCGCGAAGGCAAGGCGAACGAGCGGGAAGTGAATGATTAGAGCGCGACGCTGATTTCGACGCGATCGCCCTCGCCTATGCCCTCAGCTTTGCGCACCGCGGCCTTGACAGGCAACAGCCAGCCGCCGCTTTGCTTGTGCGGAAAAACCGACGTCTCCCAGCTCGTCTCGCCCAGCCTCACGCGCACCTTGGCAGAGCCGAACCCGCGTCGTCCGTTGAGCCACTGTCCCGCCATCGCCGCGATGCGAATGTCGTCGGCGACTCCCCCTTCAATCGTCAGGAAATGCCAGCTCGCGGGGCCGTTATCCGTTGTCCAGCGCCAGAGAGTGGCTGTTGTCGTGAATTCCTCCACGTCGGGCTCACTCGGCCGCTTTTATCGCGCGCACCGGTACCGGAATGTTGCAAATGTCCGCGCCGCCCGCCGGCTTGATGAAAAAAGGATCACGCCGGTTCGCCCGCGCGTCGGCATATTGGGCGAACGCCTTGCTTCCGGTAGAGAGATATTCAAAATGCGGTTGTTCGGCGGTGGGCAACTCGCTCGCCAGCCGTACCGAAATAATCGGCACCCTTTCCGCTTCATCCTCATAAAATCCCAGTGGACCGGTCCCACGCGGCAAGCTCGACATATTCTCGATCCCGCTAATCACACGACCGACCAGCGCGATATTGCGGTCGAGATGGCGCGGTGCATGACCGATAACGGTGTAAAGCTCGGCCCCGGTGCCGGTGTCAGGCGACAGGTTGCGACCAACGCCGACCATGCCATAGCAGTGGACGGGCCATCGGCTATCAGGCACTTGCGCATTAGAATATCCAATCGGCCATCCGGATTCGAACATCACTTGTGACGCGTAAGCATCATTTCCCGACCGATCGAAGATATCAACATTCCGAAATGATTTTAGTCTTCGGTCTACCTCGTCCTTAGAAAACCGGATTACCGCTTTCCCATCGACAGTCATTTGACGGCTCTCTTTGTCAGAGACGACATACTCACTCTCCGGAACCACCACCAACCCTTCAGGCAGCGGCTTCTTCTCGGTCGCATCGCCCCATTGGACGACATAATTGTCCTGCACACGATTGATGCTGGTTCCGTCCCACCAATGCGCGGCAGCAAGCTTGCGAATATTGCCAATCCAGCCTTGGCTGAACGGCGGCGGCATCAACTGGATGATCACGCGGCGTGCCTTGCCCTTGGTATCGGGGGCAAGGTCCATAACCAGCAATTCGGACGGCGCAATGACGATCCATTCGCTCGCCTTGGCGGCATCGACAATCTCGCCCGGCGACGGAGCAGGAGCCGGATCCTCGGCCTTTACAGGAACGGAAAGCGAAAGCACTGCCGCGGCAGCAAGAAGCATATGTTTCATCCTGCTTGTCTGCCATGACCAAGCGACTTGCGAAAGCCCCGATGAGCGACTAGGTCGCGCGTTCCAGTGCATGCGGAGCGGTGGCCGAGTGGTCGAAGGCGCTCGCCTGGAAAGTGAGTATAGGTCAAAAGCCTATCGTGGGTTCGAATCCCACCCGCTCCGCCATCTGGCTGTTTTCAGCCATTCGTCCCAAGCGCATATATCTACTTATCCCGCGCGGGCACATCCACGCCAACCAGCAAATTCCGAGAGAAAAGCGAGGCGACGCCGAATCTAGCACGGCACTAGCTAATTATAGCTATGCTCCGAGTTGTGCGTTTGCCCTGCCCGCTCAGGCGGTTCGGCCATGGGGTTCATTGACGTTTCGTTCATCACCAAAGGCGCGACCGTTGAACCAGGCATAGCGTTGAAAATGCACTTATTTGGCGGCGGCCAAATTGTTGGCAAGCGCGCGAGCTGGACCGAGAATATAGAGGACATTGCGCAGGGTCGTGCTGCAAATTTTGTCAGGCCTTAACCCGGGAACAAATCAGCCGTTAATTGTGCAGGATGTCGACCGATTTTGGCGTTTATGGACCAGAGCGAGACGGTTCCGAGTTCTTGCTTACTCATTGATAACCAATTTCGATTACTACAAGTCAGCCATTCAAAGGAAATACTCATGCTGTTCAAAAAAATACTCAAAGACACCAAAGCCGCAACTGCCATCGAATATGGTTTGATCGCAGCCTTAATCGCCGTAGCTGGAATTACTGCCATGACGAATGTCGGCAAGGGCGTCAGCAAAACGTTCAACAATGTGAGCGCGAAGCTCTAAAATCGAATCTTCCACCTGTTGCGCACGGCTCAATGTCAGCGGGAAATGTCTCGAGGATTTCCCGCTGACTTCGATCGGATTTTTGTCGACCAATAGGCTGGCCATCTGCGCTAGGGCGCGCCTAGATCCGAAAGGATTGATTGGCACGAGACATGCTCGACGCAACAGATCAAAGGTTGCAACGATTCCCGCGCACTACCATTCCTAAGCTAACTGCCCCAACGCGTAAGCGCTAGCTATTGTCCAGTTAGCAAAGGTCGGCATTGACACCGATGTGCGGGGGCGCGCGCTTTGGCTGACGACAGAGGATCGTCCTATAAAGGCAGATTTGTGACGACCTTATTGGACTAGTGAACTATATTCTTCGTGCAATGTCGAAGCTGGCGCATTGTTGAAATAGAATGGGCCATGGTTCGCAGGCAATGCACGCACAGAGGGGGATTGCGACGTCCCTAAATCCAGCCATGTTATCGCCGGATTTAAGGACGTCACCGACTGACGGCCGCGTGGGTCGCAGAAACGTGCCGTCAGTATTCTAACCTGCGAGGAGGACTGCCCCCCGAACAACGCCGGTTATCGAATCATTCTGCGTGCACCGCATCCTCCACATGGAGGATGGAATAATTATTTGGTGATCGGCTTGTCGGGTGCCGTCGTGCCGATCAGCGCGAGCAACGTGGCCAGATCGGCCTGCCGCGCGCAACCTGTCTTCTCCAAAACGCCGCGCAATTGGCTTCGCACGGTGCTGATTGCAACATTGCGCTGCGTCGCAATTTTTTCAGGCGTGTCGCCTTCAACAATGCCCTTGGCCACGCGCGCTTCGGACGGTGTGAGATCGAACAAGGATTTCATGAGCTTGGCCGATGGCGCGCGATCAAAAGCAACCGGGATCAGCACAAGCAGCGCATAGGTGTCGCCAAAAACATCATGCGCGCTGCGGCGAACCGGGACGAGATGCGCGACAAGCGCGGGAGTTCCGGTCAAATCGCGAACTGGAAAGGAGCATATGCCATCCTCTTCGCCATCATCCAAAGTTGCGAGGGCATCCTCCAACATTTTTCCTGCCTGCCGGTCGTTAAGACGCAAATAACCCATCGCCCCCCACGTGACATGATCGGTCAGACTTTCGGCCAGCCCGCTTGCCTCGGCGACTTTGCCCGATGCCTCTAGTAGGAAGGCCGGGAGATGCAGCGCCGCCAGCGCCTCGGTCGCCCCCTGCGCGCGCTTCAGTTGCAATCGCGCGCTGACCAGTGCGCTGCGTGCCAGATGCGGGCGAATGGCGTTGAGGCGCGAAACACTCGCGCGATCGATCGGACCGTCCGCGAAGGCACGTTCGACGCTGAAGACAATATTGTCGCCGGTCGGAACCTGCAATCCGGTTCCGGCCGACCAGCCGAGTCCGCGGGGACGGAAGAAGTCGCGATAGACGGGGTCAGCATCGAGTTCATCGGCGCTCCAGAAATCATGCTCGACGAAAAAGGACGGCTCATCCTGGCTCATGAGACAGATGCGGCGGCTGCATTTGCCGAACCAGCCGTCGTTTACATAAGCAGAAAATATATCGGCTACACTTTCTGACGCCGTCCAGTTCAAAGACTTTTGAGCCGAGAACAAAAGACCGCCAGTCGAATCAGCCAAGGCCGCGACGTCATCCAAAACATCAGGCCAGGCCTCTGGCACGACCGAGCATTCGTAAATCCTGTCCACAAGATCATCGTGCATCAAAAACCCCCAGCTTTACGCTCTACGCTTTCGATGTTTGCCATTGAAATGCAAGGCAGTTCGGTGCGAAATTGTCATCCGCGGCGTATCACTGAGCCAACCGATCGATTTCTTATCCGAAATTCCCAAGCCAAATTCATTGCGGAGGCGCAAAAGAATGGCCAACCCGATTGAGGCAAATGGTCCAGCCGAGCTGAGGTTGATTCTGCCAGATCGAGCCGCCTTTAGATGCAATTTTCCAGATCACACCCGATCAACGCATCTATCGCGCGGGACAACATATATCGCGTAGATAGGCAGCGCAGGCAATGTCCTGCACGATCGACCCGAGCGACTTATAAAGTGTGACATCCTTTGGTCCGGTGCGTCCGATGGCATTACCCGCCAGAATATGGCCGATTTCCGGCAAGACATGCGCCTCAGTCACTAGACCGGCATCGCGGGCACGAAGATATTCAGCGCCTTGTTCCAACACCCCGTCCCGATGATCGGGAACGAAATGCGATCGTGCTACCAACGCATTGTCAATCTCAACCGGCCCCGCACGGCTCGACCCCACAATATTCAAATGGGTGCCATCGGCGACATCGCGGGAAAAAAGGATCGGCTCTGTCGCCGCTGTTGTGGTGCAGATAATATCTGCACCCCGTGCGGCGCTGGCCGGACTGTCAGCAACTTCTGCTGCAATACCCAGCTTTTCAGCAATGCGCCCTGCCAATGCCGCCGCCTTTTCAGTCGTGCGTCCCCACAAACTGATATGCGAAATTGACCGCACATGGGGGATCGCCAGTGCATGTTGCCATGCCTGTTCACCGGTGCCGATTATGGCCAGCCGAACGGCATCGCGACGCGCCAGCACATCAGTGGCTACAGCCGAGGCGCATGCGGTCCGGATTGCGGTGACTTCACCGGCATCGACTACACAGATTGGCGCGCCTGTCTCCCGATCGAATAATAGGATTGCCCCCTGATGCGAGCGCGCTTCCGCCGGAAAGACGCTTACCAGCTTGGCGCCAAAGCCTGCCCCGTCCAGCGCACCGGGCATGACGCCAAAAGCATTGCCCGCGCCCAGATCGATGATGCGACGGAGCAACTGCTGGCTATGACCCGCCGACAGGGCGACCATTGCGCTGCGCATCAACCGGATGCAGCTAGCATGGTCAAGATGACGGACTACATCTTCGCGGCCGATGACAAACACAGCGTCAGGCACCCCAGATCAGTTCGGCATAGCGCAGGAAATTAAGCCCCAATATCTTTTCAATCCTTGTCTGCGAATAGCCTTTTGCCTTGAGAAGGCGGGCAAGTTTACGAAACTGATCAGGGCCGCGCAAATCGAGGACAAATGGGTAGGTGTCCGGCCGCTCGCCTGCCGCACTGATTCCAGCGGCGCGGCGTGTGGCGATCTCCTTGGCGAGTTCCGCCTTATAGGCTTCAAGATCGTCAATCTGGCTAACGTCGCTGTCGGTTCCAATGCCGACATGATCTTCTCCGCAAATTTTCACCGCATGCTCGATATGAGCCACAACGTCGTCCGCGCTGGCGTGCCCCGACCGGTTGAGGAAGGGCATGAAATAAATGCCCACAAAGCCGCCGCGTTCGGCCACAAGGCGCAGCTCGGCGTCTGTCTTGTTGCGCGGCAAATCTACCAGCGCGCGGCAACCGGTGTGGTTGATCGAAACAGGCGCGCGCGAAACCCGGGCAGCGTCGAGACAGGTTTGCTCGCCGCTATGCGACAGGTCCACCATCACCCGTTGATCGTTGAGCCGGGCTATCACCTCGCGGCCGAAAGGAGAAACGCCCCTATTTTGCGGAGCCATCGATCCGTCACCAAGTTGATTGGCCGGATTATATGTAAGCTGGATGACGCGAACGCCAAGATCCGCAAAAATGTCGACCCGCGATGCGTCATCGCCCATCATCGCGGCGTTTTGAAAGCCATAGATAAGTCCGATTTTTCCATTCTCATGGGCTCGCCGGATATCCGCTGCGTTCCAAATTTTCATCACATCGGCCTGATGGGCTCGCACAAGCCGATCGGTCGCGGCAATATCGCGGATGCTTGTTTCAAATGGATCCTTGTCACCGGCAACATAGCCCAAGGTGGTATTGACCGCCGTCAGTCCCGACGCATGCCCCTCTGCCAACACACGGTCACTGAGCAGCGGGAGATTACTATCAGACCGCTGGTTGGGATCGCCCAGACCGCCCAGAGCGTTGACGATAATTGCGCCCTTCGCTTTGTCGCCGGTCCGTGCGGGCGCAAATGCCTTGGCTGTACCCGCTGCCGCCATTACCGACGCAGACGCCGCCGCGAGCGCCATCAGTTGACGTCGATCAATTCTCATCCTCATCCCCCATTTCGGCCTCGGTCGTCGAGCGATAGTCGCTGCGCGGATAGGCCCGGCCGCGCTTCACGGTCACTTCAATCTTCTGGATATTGCCAATATCGGCAATCGGATCAGCGGTTAGAATCACGAAATTGGCAAGTTTTCCTGCTTCGATTGAGCCCATATCATGCGCTTGCCCTGCCGCTTTCGCGCCAATCAGCGTTGCCGATCGAATGACCTGAAGCGGCGGCATTCCGACGTCGCGAGCGAGAAAAAACAGCTCGTCATCGACATCGGGCCAGTCATGGTCATATCCCGACACGCTGTCGGTTCCCGTCGCAATCGGAACGCCCGCCCGCCATGCCTGCTGTGTTAGCCGTATCACCGCCGGTCCCGTGCACCGCAACGGTGGACGGTCGGGGTGCGCCTGACGTTCAGCATCGTTGCGCACAAACAAACTGCCGGTCGCATCGAGGATCGTTCTGTTCGCCAGCATCGCGCGATAAAGGCCGGCGATGACGGGGTCGTCGCCCTCTTGCGCAAGCAGCGCCTCGTTAACAGGGCTGTGGTCCTCATAGGAGGGGTGAATGTTTGGTTCGACCTGATAGGCCAGATAGCAAACATGGCTTACCGCATCGACGCCAGCGTCGATGACCTCTGCGGGTCGCGCCGGAAATACCGCACTGTGTGACCAAATGAGCATATGCTGACGATGGGCCTCTGCGGTAATCGCAGCGACCAGATGGGCCGGAAGGTCGGCATAGATTTTGATGGCTGTCGCGGACGTGCCCTTGGCCAATGTTACCGCCGTGCGCAAATCGGTGCTGGCGTCGATTTTCTGCATCCACGGCGCGGTGCCGACCGGGACGCCGCGGCTGACCGACTGGACCCGCGGATCTTCAAAGAAGGGCGGCCCTGCCATGAGCGCGGCATAATAAATATCGGGCGACGCTATCTCTCCCGTCAGAGCGGCGCGGCTCAGTTCTCCCGCGGCGCGCAGGTCATCCGCCATATCGCGCACGGCCGTTACGCCGCCATAGAGATTGCGGCGCAAGATCGCTTCTGCCCGTGCCCGGTCGGGCGGCGTAGCGAGATGGACATGACTGTCGATCAACCCGGGTATGACAAAACGCCCCGTCAGATCTACCCGGCGCGCATCCTGTGTGTCCGCAAGCGTGCCATGCGCCCCAAGTGCGACGATGCGCTCTCCGCTCACCAGCATATCCTGATGAAGCAGCGGTGCGCGCCCCGTACCGTCAATGACGGTTGCATCAAGATATAGGGTTTTATCGCCCGATATCGGCGCCTCTGCCGATGATAGCGTTGAGAACAGGCCGCCTAGTGCGAGCAGAATGAGCAACAATATTTGGCGGGTAAGTCTGGACGGATTTCGCATAGGCTGTTCGCTAATCAGTCGCATGAGCTTTCGCAAGCATGGGGCCGGGCGCCGGGAAGTCCGGAGCCGTCGCAAAGTGAGTTCAACAGGAATTTCTCTGTAGGGCAGCATTGCCTTGCTCTATCATCGCTGGCGCGCGCGATTGGAGCGGCGAATAACAGGGACACCATGATGGGCCAATGGGATGCGTGGATCGAACGGCAAATGGAACAACAAGACTGGCTGACGCCCGCCACACTGGCGCGGTTTCGGGCGACGATTGACAGTGCCGAGATCGGCGATACCGGGCCGCAAGCAATCCATTGGTGTCTATGTCTGCCCGATGCGCCGACCGCATCTCTGGCGCCGGACGGGCACCCGCAACGCGGCGAGGAGGCGGCGGGCATTCTGCCGCCTATCCCCCTGCCCCGCCGGATGTGGGCAGCGAGTAAAGTCGCGTTCCTCAACCCTATCCAGGCAGGCGAACCGATCCGCCGCATGTCGAGGCTGGTCGCCGTCACTCATAAGGCGGGTCAGTCGGGTCCGCTGGTCTTTGTCGACATCGACCATGACACTCACGCGGGAGAGAGACTGGCGGTGCGCGAACGACAGACTCTCGTCTATCGCGAGGCGGCGCCCACCCAAGCGACAGAGACTGCGGCGCCACCCGCCGACGCTATCGCGCCGCCCCTCGACGACTGGGACTGGTACCGCAGCATCACCCCGTCATCGGCGCTACTGATGCGCTATTCGGCGCTCACCTTTAACAGCCACCGCATCCATTATGACGCGCCCTATGCCGTGGGCGAAGAGGGGTATCGCACGTTAGTTGTCCACGGCCCGCTAATCGCGACCTTATTGCTCGACCTTGCGGCGCGCGCGCTGGGCGGCAATGCGCTGCGCCATTTTGCAATGCGGGCCCAGGCTCCGGCGTTTGTCGATGAACCACTGCATTTAGTCGGCAAGAACAGCGATGGTGCTGTTCAATTGATGGCGTTGGGCAGCGACGGGCGCACCGTCATGACGGCGGACGCACAGTTATAGAGGATTAAGTCTTGGCCTGTTCCCACAATTCGATCGGATTCCCCTCTGGATCATGAACCCGGGCAAATCGGCCGACGACGGGATCATTCCATTCATCCTTGGTAATGATTTCATCGCCTGCGGCGCGAAAGGGCGCGAGAACAGCGTCGAGATCGTCAACCCGCAAATTGATCATATATTGGCGCTCGGCTGGAAAATAGTCGGTGTCCGCCTTGAACGGTGCAAAAACCAACGGACCGGCCGCGACCTGCCACACCCATTCATTGCTCGCCATATCGGCCTCGGCAACGCAGCCTCCTCCGATTCCCAAACGGTCCTTGTACCAGGCGTTGAGCGCGTCGGGGTCGCGCGCGCGAAAAAAGAGCCCACCAATGCCTTTGACATGTCCCATCGTCAGTCTCCTTGGTTGCCGAGCTTTGGAGACTAGCCGATGCGGGTTAGCGAATCCATGTTCCGCTGCCGCTATATTCGTCGCGGACCTGTCCTGACTGGTTGAGCCGCGGGTCCTTATAACTGGTCGGCGGGGCCACCGCCTTGGGCGCAGCAACCGGTGTGCCTATGTCACGATTGAGCTGTGACATCGCCAACGGGGTCGGCGCAGGTGCAGTGGCAGGCAAGGGTGTCGTCACGCTGCCGCTTGCCGCGGGCAACAGGTTGATGGGGGCCACCCCGTCCTTACCCAGCACCGCAAGCTGTTGTGCAACCGGCAGATAGGGACCGGGAACCGGTTCGCGCCCGCCATAGGGTGCGCGGAACGCATCGGGTTCGCCCCAGCGCCCGCGCCAGCGGTGGAAGATATGTGCACCGACGATATTGGTCATCACCAAAGACTTGCCCCATCGCGGCCAGATCGCCTGTGTATGATAATGGGTAGCAAGTCCCACCGAGGGGAAGACCTTACCTGCCAGCGCTTCTGTCGCGATGCGGCTGGCGCGCAGCCATCCCGCGCGGCTGGGCGCCCGCGCCATCGCGCCATCGCACGAAAAGGTAAACTGGCACACGCCCGCCCGCTGCGACCCCTGAAACACTACGCCGCATATGGTGTTGGGGAAGCTGGGATGGCGGACGCGGTTGAGCACGGTCTGCGCAACGCCCCGCATCCCGTCGTCCGTCTCGGACGCCGCTTCATAATAAACAACCGCGGTCAGGCAATAATGGGCACGTTCGCGATCGGTGGCGGTGACGCCGCGAAAGGCATAGCTTTTGGCCGCAGGACCGACAAAGGCCTCTTCGCGCAGCAACGCGGGGTCTGCGGGCGGCTGTGCGGTTGCATCGGCAAAGCCGACGCTGCGCGGATCGGGAAGCGTGGGATCGAGTTTCAACGCCTCGTCATAATTATCGGCGCTGAGGATCGCCCAAAGTTCGGGGTCATAGGGTTTGAAGTCGACCGGAACACTGACCTGATAGGGCCGTTGAATATGCGCCCGCAAACTGCCGCTGGTAAAGGTTAGCAGCAAGCAAACGACAATCACCGCCGCTGCCAGCCCTGCCCAAAAACGCCGGTCAGGACCGGTGCGTTGAGGCTGGGGGTCCAGCCAGGCCGAACGGGCCGTCAGGTTCAAGTCTGGCTTCATGCGGTTTTTGCCATCCAGCGCAAAACTGCCCGCGACCGATTCGCGGGATGGCTTTGCCAACCTGTCTTATGCGCCGAGTGACAAACAAATCGTTGCGGCACGAATATGATGTCCCGCAGGGGGACAGGCAGGGGCGAAGGGGTAAAAGCGGCGAAAGGTCACAAAGGTCACACTAGGTCCCCCCTCGTTTCGCCTTTTCGGGTGATGCGAGCGAGGGTCTGCGCCGGCGCGGCGCGAACAAACGAAAGGGAGAAGGGGAAGCAGGGTTGGCGTGTGATACGTTCGTTGAGCTTTTGATTTGTGCAATCGTTTACTGGAGGAGACTGGAGGGCGGTAAAATTAGTCAGGAAAGATAAGATAAGTGGAATTTTCAATTCCCAATTCTCCAATTCCAGATCAATCGCGCGGTGCTCGCAGCTGCATGGCAGTTCAGGGTGCGGCCTCCCCGCGTCGGGGGGCGGTCGCTGGTGGGCAGTTGGGTCCGGATCAGGATCGATTACAGCATCAGGCGACGTTAGGGTCAGGCGAGGGATCGGATCTGACGCGAGTTGCACTCTTGTCCCGGCGTGCATGTCTTCGCCTTTGCCGCGCTCGCCTCTTGCGGAAGCAAGACCTCTGTTTCGTTCAGCAGTTGAGCAATCGCCGCACCGAGTTGCAGGTCGGGCTTATGCCCGAAATGGTTGAGCCGCAGGCGCCCCGCTTTGTCGATCAGCGCCAGCGACGGAGTGCCCTGAAACCCGTAACGCGCCATCGTCACCGGAACGTCCCTGTCGGGCGAGGCTTCGTCGACCGCGACCGGATAGCAGATACGATATTCGTGTATGAAGGCCTTGAGCGCGAGCGGTGTCATCGCGGCATGATGTTCAAACACGGTATGAAGGCCGATCACGGCGACATGGTTATGGTCGAACCCGTCATGGACGCGCTGTAATTGCGGCAGGCCCGTTGAAACGCATCCGGGGCACAGCATCTGGAATGTTCCAAGCACGACAACTTTCCCCCGCAACGCTTTGAGCGTTAACGGGGGCGAATTGAACCACTGGGTCGTGGCCAGTTGCGGGGCAAGCATCGGATCTGACACGACATCTTCCTTTTCGTGGATTGGCGTAGCGCGTCATGCGCCTTTTACATCGGCCATCGACGCGCCAAAATTAACATGAAAAGCGGCTCCATCGATAACAAAAGCCGGAACAGACACGACCCCGGCGGCTTCGGCTTCTTCTATCCGTTGTGGAGCATCGGCGAAATTGACGATTTCGACATCATAGCGCGCGGGATCCAGCGCAGCGGCGAGCGATTGTTCAGCCGAAACACAGACGTTGCATCCGGCGTGATAAAATATGGCTTTGGCTGTCATTTTGGGTTTCCTTTCGTGTATGTTGAGTATGGTATCGACTCGATACGAAATAGCTAGCACGCCCATTGCGGCTTGCCAAGATAGTATTTAGTCGATACCAAAAATCATGCTCACCGACCGTTCTGCCGAAATGTTGACCCGCATGGCGCGCCTGATCGCTGCTGATGGCTATGACCATGGCCTGCAGCCGGTGCAGTGGCAGGCGCTGCGTTTCCTGTCCTCCGCCAACCGGTTTTCGCGCACCCCCGGCAGCCTGACCGCGTGGCTGGGCCAGACCAAGGGAAGCGTTTCGCAAACGATTAACGCGCTGGTCCGCAAGGGGTTGGTGAAGCGAGGCGGGGATGCGTCCGATCAGCGCGTGGTGCGGCTCGATCTGACAGAGGCCGGACAGCAGCGGTTGGCGCAGGGGAGACCCGCCGCTCTCGATATATTGGACGCGCTTGATGAGGCGGATCGCGCGACCTTTGCCGCGTTAATCGAAAAAACCCTGCACGCGACCTTTGCCGCGCGCGGTCAGCGCCCCTTTGGCGTGTGCCGCGACTGCCGCCATTTTGAACCAGGCGAGGATGGCCAGAATCGCTGCGCCTTGCTCGACGCGAACCTGAGCGACGGCGATTCGCAGCTCATATGTGTCGAGCAGGAGGCCGCATGAGCTGGAGCATCGACGCCTTATTGACCGGACGGGTTGCCAGCTTTGGCAACGACGGGGAGCCCAGCGCGGTTGCTAAAAATCCGGTGACCAAGCGGCTATCAGTCGGCCCTCTGGGGCTGGAAGACGATGAGCAGGCCGATCTGGTCCATCATGGCGGTGTCGATAAAGCGATCCATCATTATCCGCGCGACCATTACCCCTTTTGGCAAAAGGAGCTGGGCCAGCATGGCTTGCTCGCCGCGGCCGGGGCGTTCGGCGAAAATATCTCGACCACCGGCCTGACCGAGGAGGAAGTGTGCATCGGCGACCGGTTCCGGCTGGGAACGGCGCTGGTGGAAATCAGTCAGGGGCGGCAGCCTTGCTGGAAAATGGGGCATCGGTTCGGCATAAAATCCATGCCGGCCAAGATGGTCACGACCGGCAAATGCGGATGGTATTATCGCGTTATCGAGGCGGGCGACGTTCGTGTTGGCGATGCGTTGGAATTTATCGAGCGACCCCAGCCTGACTGGCCGGTCACGCTCGTGTTCGGCCTGTTGATCGGCGGCGAGGCCAAAAACCGGCCCGAGCTCACCGCCTCTTTGGCCGACCTTGCCCCGTTGGCGGACAACTGGCGCGAACGCGCACGGCGATTGCGCGACAAATAGGGTGCAGGTCGCGGCGCGGGCAATGTTCCGCGCACCGAAGCCCCTACTTCACTGTCGCTTCAAAGCTGCCGATAACTTCAACCGCGCTGTTTGGCGGATTGTCGAACGGGTCGACTTGACCGCCGGGGACGCAGAGGTGAATCCGACCCGGGAGGGTGTTTCCGTCTTGCTTTCCAAACGCAACCTGCGCCGAAGCAAGATAAAAGACGTGGTTTAGGTCGACGGCATAGTCGCCATATTCGCTGTCCGCCTTGGGTATCTGCACACTCCAGGCTTGAAAGACGACCTGGCCACGCAATCTTTCCTCGGCTTCATATTCGGGTGTGTCATCTGCAGCAGCCGGTTTCCGAAATGTCCGGTCGTCAAGCGACTGACCGGGCGCCAGGAGAAAGTTGGCCTCTATCTCTACAACAGTATCAAACAAGCCATCGGGCTCACGGTCGTTCAATGTCAGTTTGAACATGTGGTCAACCTCTGCGTCATCATCGTCTTCGCCCGAGCTGACCTGCATCGTTCCCGCGCTCGTCACACGCGCTGAAGGCAAAAGCTGGTCAGGCAAGCCAGGACGTCTCAGCATGAGCGGCCCGTCGGCTATCTCACCCACGTCGCAATTTGTGGGCATTGGCTGGGCAAGCGCTATTGATGCCGATCCGAGGCAACCGATCATCGCCAAAGCGGAGATTCTACGTAGCATCGCCTATTTCCCCCTTCAATTTTCCGCGCACCTGAGCAGCCGGTCTAGGCTCTTATACCTGTCAGGAACAGGACGCTATGTGATCGACATTGGCAACTTCACGCAGCGGGCAAAGCAAATCCCCACATCCCCCCTTGCCGACTCAGCTGCTTCGGCGTATATGCGGCGCACTTCTTGACATGGTTAGCCAGTTGGGACGTCGAGGCCGCGGGCCGCGGCGGCTGCTTCTTCGTGCTTTCCGGTCGTTTGATTTTGAAAGCTGTCCTTGGCCGATCTGAATGCCCTGAACGCGATTATCGCCCCCGAAGCCGAGGCGCTGGGACTGGCGTTGGTGCGCGTCGCCTTTTTTGGTGGCGAGAGCGATCCGACGTTGCAGGTGATGGCCGAGCGGCCCGCTACGCGGCAATTGTCGATCGAGGATTGCGCGGCGCTGTCGCGGCGGATTTCGGAGCAGCTTGATGCGCTGGAAGAAGCAGGCAAGGACCCGATTGACCATGCGTACCGGCTGGAAGTGTCATCACCCGGGATCGACCGCCCGCTGACCCGCGTCGCGGACTTTGCCGACTGGGCGGGGTATGAGGCGCGGATTGCGCTGAAGGAAAAACTCGACGGTCGTCAGCGGTTCAACGGCGACCTCAATGGTATCGATGACGGGATCATCACGCTGACCGACAAACAGGGGGTGGAACATCACCTTCCCTTTGATGCGATCGATACGGCGAAGCTGGTGCTGACCGAGAAATTAATTGCTGCAACCATTCCGATTTCGTCCGATGGGGCGGAAGAATTTGAAGAAGAAGGACAGGACTGATGGCCACTGCCATTTCCGCCAACAAGGCTGAACTGCTCGCGATTGCCAATGCCGTCGCATCCGAAAAGATGATCGACAAGGGCATCGTTATTGAAGCCATTGAAGAAGCGATCCAGCGCGCCGCGCGCGCCCGTTATGGCGCCGAGAACGACATCCGCGCCAAGCTGGATTCCGAAACCGGCGACCTGCGCTTGTGGCGGGTCGTCGAAGTGGTCGAAACGGTCGAGGATTATTTCAAGCAGGTCGATCTGGACGCTGGCAAGAAATTGCAGGCTGATGCCGCCATCGGCGACTTCATCGTCGACCCCCTGCCCGCCGTTGATCTGGGCCGCATTGATGCCCAGTCGGCCAAGCAGGTGATTTTCCAGAAGGTCCGCGAAGCCGACCGCGAGCGTCAGTTCGAGGAATTCAAGGATCGCGGCGGCGAGATCATCACCGGCGTCGTCAAATCGGTTGAATTCGGTCATATTGTGGTCAATCTGGGCCGCGCCGAAGGCGTTATCCGCCGCGACCAGCAGATCCCGCGCGAATTGATGCGTATCGGTGATCGCGTCCGCGCGCTGATCCTTTCGGTGCGCCGCGAAAATCGCGGACCGCAGATTTTCCTCAGCCGTGCCCACCCCGATTTCATGCGCAAATTATTCGCGCAGGAAGTTCCTGAAATTTATGACGGCATCATCGAGATCAAGGCCGCTGCCCGCGACCCGGGCAGCCGCGCCAAAATTGGTGTCATCAGCTATGACGGCAGCATCGACCCCGTCGGCGCCTGTGTCGGCATGAAGGGCAGCCGCGTGCAAGCCGTCGTGCAGGAAATGCAGGGCGAGAAGATCGATATCATCCCCTGGTCCGAAGACATGGCCACTTTCGTCGTCAACGCGCTTCAGCCGGCAACCGTTCAGCGCGTCGTTTTCGACGAAGAGGATGGCCGCATCGAAGTCGTCGTTCCCGACGATCAGCTGAGCCTTGCCATTGGCCGTCGCGGCCAGAATGTCCGCCTCGCCAGCCAACTGACCGGCAGCCAGATCGACATTATGACCGAAGCAGACGCGAGCGAAAAGCGTCAGCGCGAGTTTGTCGAGCGTTCGACGATGTTCCAGGAAGAACTGGATGTCGATGAAACGCTCGCGCAATTGCTGGTCGCCGAAGGCTTTAGCGAGCTGGAAGAAGTCGCCTATGTCGGCGCCGAAGAGCTGGCCGAGATTGAGGGCTTTGATGAAGAGCTGGCCGCCGAACTGCAGAACCGAGCCACCGAAGCGCTAGAGCGCCGCGAAGAAGCATCACGCACTGAACGCCGCGAGCTAGGGGTCGAGGATGATCTGGCAACCATGCCGCATCTGACCGAAGGCATGCTGGTTATATTGGGCAAAGCAGGCATCAAGACGCTCGACGATCTGGCCGACCTCGCCACCG
Organism: uncultured Alphaproteobacteria bacterium; assembly: GCA_963844225.1. Classification (GTDB taxonomy): domain Bacteria; phylum Pseudomonadota; class Alphaproteobacteria; order Sphingomonadales; family Sphingomonadaceae; genus Sphingopyxis. The sequence continues at coordinate 64,385 of CAWJNG010000011.1, forward strand.
ACGAACTGATCGCCAAAAAGCGGACGGACAATCGCCGGGGACCAGCGCGCGAGCGCGCTGAAGACAAGGGCGGTGTGCTCGGTGAATATGGCCTGTCCGAAGAACAGGGCAACGAGATCATCATGGCGGCGCGCGCGCATTGGTTCGACGATGAAGAATCGGACGCAACCGGGGCAGCCGAAGCTCCGCAATCCGGGGAGGCCGCCGATGCGGACCCCGCACAATGATCTATTAGGCGAAACCGACCGCGCTGGACGGCGCGGCCACCATGTGCCCGAACGGCGCTGCGTGCTGACTGGCGAAACCGCGCCAGCGGGCCAGCTCGTGCGTCTGGCGCTGGGGCCCGACAATCAGATTGCGCCTGATGTGCTGGGCAAGGCGCCCGGACGCGGCGCGTGGATCGGTGTAACCCGCGACACGCTCGACGCCGCGCAGACCAAGGGCAAGCTCAAAGGCGCTCTTTGCCGCACGTTGAAAGAGGCCGCGATCACGCTTCCTGACAATCTGGGTGCGTTGATCACGGCGCAGCTAGAACGCGCCACGCTCGATCGCTTGGGGCTGGAGGCGCGTGCAGGCATGCTGCTGTCGGGCAACGACAAGATCGAAACAGCAGCGCGCAAGGGTCAGGTCAAATTGCTCCTCCACGCCGCCGATGCCGGCGAGGACGGGCGCAAGAAATTGGCGCAAGCATGGCGCGTCGGTAGCGATGCAGAGGGATCGGGACGCGAAGGCATAACCTTGCCCGTGGACCGATCGTCCTTATCTATGGCATTGGGGCGCGAAAATGCAGTGCATTTGGCGCTAATAGACTCGCGCGCAGCCGATCGTGTGCTGGCGCATTTGAGCCGCTGGCAGTTTTTCACTGGATGGGCTAGTGACGCCGCCAATCGCAACGCGAATGGTGACGGCACCGATCAAGCAACGATGGCAGGGCCGCAGGGCTCTCACCAAAACGACGCGTTTTGAAGGAATAGAAGTTTTCGATGAGTGACGAACAGGACAAACCGACATTAACCCGTAAGCCCCTGGGGCTGAAGCGGACAGTCGAGGCCGGACAGGTGCAGCAGCAATTCAGCCACGGTCGCCGGAATACGGTGGTCGTCGAGGTGAAGCGGCGTCGCGCCATCGGGCGCCCGGGTGAGACGCCTGCGCCCGAGCCCGAAAAGGAAGAGGTCGCCAAGCCAGCGCCTGCGCCCAAGCCTGCGCCGAAACCGGCAGCACCCAAAAAGGCGTCCGAAGCCGACAGCCTGATGACGCGTCAGGAAAAGCAGGCGCAATTGCTGCGTGAGGCCGAGGAGGCCCGCCTGAACTCGCTCGAAGACGCACGCCGCCGCGAAGAGTCCGAGCGGTTGCGCGCCCAGGAAACCGAAAAGGCACGGGTTGAAAACCGCGAAGCTGCCGTAGAGGCCAAAGCCGAAGAAGCCGCGGTCCCTGCCCCCGACGAAACACCGACCGAAGCCGAGACCGAAGACGCGTCCGAAGCGAGCGAGCCCGCCGCTGCTGCCGCGCCCAAGGCCGCGCGCCCGGCACCTGCCGCACGTCGCTTTACGCCGGTAGAAGCGCCCAAGCGCCCCGAACCCAAGCCCAACAAGCCTGAGCGACGTGGCGGAGGTGTCTCTGACAATCGTCGCCAGTCGGGCAAGCTGACCGTCGCTCGTGCGCTGAACGAGGATGAAGGCGCCCGCGCCCGCAGCCTTGCTGCGCTCAAACGCGCACGCGAAAAGGAAAAGCGTTCGCACACGACCTCTTCGGGGCCACGCGAAAAGCAAGTCCGCGCCGTCGTCGTTCCCGACACCATCACGGTGCAGGAACTGGCGAATCGTATGGCCGAAAAGGGTGCCGATCTGGTCAAAGCGCTGTTCAAAATGGGTATGCCTGTGACGGTCAACCAGACCATCGACCAGGATACAGCCGAGCTGTTGGTCACAGAATTTGGTCATGAAATCAAGCGCGTGAGCGAAGCTGACATCGACATCAAACATGATACTGATGATGGCGAAGATCCGGCGTTGTTGACGTCGCGTGCTCCGGTGGTGACGATCATGGGCCATGTCGATCACGGCAAAACCTCGCTCCTCGACGCACTGCGCGGAGCGAATGTGGTATCGGGCGAAGCCGGCGGCATCACCCAGCATATCGGTGCCTATCAGGTGAAAGCCAAGGACGGCGCGATCATCACCTTCCTTGATACACCTGGCCATGAAGCCTTTACCGAAATGCGCCAGCGCGGTGCCAATGTCACCGACATTGTCATATTGGTGGTGGCAGCCGATGACGGCCTGAAGCCCCAGTCGATCGAGGCGATCAATCATGCCAAGGCGGCGGGTGTTCCGATCATCGTAGCGATCAACAAGATCGACAAGGAAGGCGCGAATCCGCAAAAGATTCGCGAACGCTTGCTGGAACATGAGCTGATCGTCGAAGCGATGGGCGGCGATGTGCAGGATGTCGAAGTATCGGCGCTGAAGGGAACCAATCTCGACAAGCTGATCGACGCGATTGCGCTCCAATCCGAAATCATGGAGTTGAAGGCCAATGCCGAGCGCCCAGCCGATGGCACGGTAATCGAAGCCAAGCTCGACAAGGGTCGCGGCCCGGTTGCGACAGTGCTGATCCGTCGCGGCACGTTGAAGGTTGGCGATATCTTCGTCTGCGGCGCCGAAAGCGGCCGTGTGCGGGCCTTGGTCAATGATCAGGGCAAGCAGATCAAGCAAGCGACGCCATCGATGCCGGTCGAAGTGCTCGGCCTAGGCGGTGTGCCGATGGCCGGCGATATGCTGACAGTCGTCGAAAATGAGGCGCGCGCACGCGAAGTCGCGGCCTATCGTCAGGAACAGGCGCTGAAGAAACGGACCGCGCAAGCGCCGATCAGCTTGGAAGGCATGTTCACCGCGCTTGCCGACAAAGCCAATGTCATCGAGTTTCCGGTGGTCATCAAGGGTGATGTGCAAGGGTCGGTCGAAGCGATCGTCAATGCGCTCAACAATTTGTCGACCGACGAAATTCGCGTTCGCGTCCTGCATTCAGGGGCCGGAGCGATCACCGAGAGCGATGTCACGCTGTCGGCTGCGACCAATGCACCGATCATCGGCTTTAACGTCCGCCCGAACGCCAAGGCGCGCGAAATTGCGAACCGCGAAAAAGTCAGGTTCATGTATTACGACGTCATCTATCACCTGACCGAGGAAATCGCGAAGGAGATGGCCGGTGAACTGGGCCCCGAACGGATCGAAACTGTCGTCGGCCGTGCCGAGGTCAAGGACGTCTTCCCCGCCGGCAAGCGCGACAAGGCCGCCGGTCTGCTCGTTCTCGAAGGAAGCATCAAGAAGGGCCTGTTTGCCCGTCTTACTCGCGACGATGTCATCGTTTCGGCGACAACCATCGCGTCACTGCGCAGATTCAAGGACGATGTCGCCGAAGTGCGCGCGGGACTTGAGTGCGGTGTTGTGCTGAGTGACACCAACGACATCAAGGCCGGAGACAATCTCGAGGTCTTCGAGGTCGAACTGCGCGAACGCACGCTGTAACGCCAATGATTCTATGTCCCCGCCTGTGCGGGGACATAGCAAAGGACTAGCAATGGCCCGTTATGTCGCCTTGTTCGGCAGCATCAATGTCGGTGGCAATCGGCTGAAGATGGTCGATTTGCGCAGCGCGTTCGAAGCCGAGGGGTTCAGCAACGTCGAAACAGTGGTGGCGAGCGGCAATGTGTTGTTCGACCATGATCTGCGCCCTACACGCGGGCTGGAAGAGAAATTGGCATTGATGATGCTCGATCGGTTCGACATGTCCGGCGCGGCACTGGTTCGAGACAAGGGCGAGCTGGCCGCCGCGATTGCCGACAATCCCTTTGCCGGACAGAATGAAGATAAGTTCGTCCACACCATGTTTCTTGAACAGCAACCCGACGCGACGCAGCTTGACGCGCTGGTTGCCGACCATCGCGGGCGCGGCGACGAACGTCTCGCGTTGGGGGATCGCGCGCTGTTTATCGATTTTGGCGACAGCGTTGGGAACAGCCGGTTGACCGCGCCGTTTCTGGAGCGGCGGCTAGGGTGCAAGGGAACCGCCCGCAATATGCGGTCGATTGCGCGCATCATTGCCAAGCTCGATGAGCAGGATAAGAAGGCAGGATGAAGAAAGACAAGGAACAAGGTCCATCGGTACGCGTGCTACGCGTCGGCGAACAGATACGGCATATATTGTCGGAAATTCTGGCGCGCGGCGATGTGCACGACGCCATATTGACCAAGCAGCCGGTCAGCATCACCGAAGTGCGCATGTCCTCCGACCTGCGCCATGCGACAGTGTTCATCAAACCCCTGCTAGGTCGCGATGAAGAAGCGGTGCTGAAGGCACTTCGCACCAACACGGCCTATTTGCAAAAATGCGTCGCAGCGAGGGTGCGGATGAAATATGCCGCGAAGCTGAAATTCCTCGCCGATGAAAGCTTCGACGAGGCGAGCCATATCGAGAAATTGCTACGTGATCCCAAGGTAGCGCGCGATTTGGGCGGTGCCGAGGACAAGAATCAAATCTGATCCATTCCACCGGATCCAGCGAAAAATCGACTTTCGGTTTACGTGCCTTTGATCCCCGCGGCTTGCTCGAGCTCGACCAGCGCCTCCTCGAGATAGTCGATCATGCGCTGCGCATGAGGGACGCTGCGACGACAGGCGGTGATGCCGAAGTCGATATTCTTGTTGTTGCTCACCTGCGTAATGTTCATCGCCATGCCGTCGACCGGGATGCTGGCGGGGTACATGCCGTCGAGACGCGCGCCGTTCCAGTAAAGCTGTTCGCGTGGGCCGGGCACGTTCGATATGGTAACGCTGTAGGCCGGAAAGCGATCAGCAGTGCGGGTGAGCGCGGTCAACATCGCGGGAAATTGGGTCAACGCGGTATAGATCTGAATTTGCGCGGCGGTCATGGCGCGCAACTGCGCTTTGGCCGCGTTCATCGATTCCTGGATCGCCGCCATCCGCTCAGCGGGATCATCGATATTGGTGGCGAGATTGGCGGTGACGGCGGCGACCGAATTGGCCGAATCAACATCATCCTTGGGCCTGATCGACACCGGCGCCATAGCTTTGAGCGGCTTGTCCGGCAGTTCGTTGAGCGCCTGCAAATAGCGCCGCATCGCACCCGAACACATGCCCAGAACCGCGTCGTTGATCGTTCCGTCATAGGCTTTGCCCATCGCGCGGACGCGTTCGAGCGACCAGCTTTGCGCGACGAAGCGGCGCGCACCGGTAATGTTGCGATTGAAACTGGTGCGCGGAACGCCCGCCCATGGCGTCGACAAGCCCTCGCCGCCTAGTCCGAACATGGCAGCGAGATATTGGTTCATCGCCTTGGTCACGCCGACGCTATTGCCCCATTGCTCTTTGAGAAAATCACCGATGGCCTTGATGTCCATGAGGTTGGGGCGTGGCGCTTTCTTCGGGGTCGGGAACCGCTTTTTATACGCCTCAAAGGCCTCGACCGACATCGGAGAGCAGGTCGGTTTGGCTTTCTTGTCAGCAGACAACATCGCATTGGTGAAGTGCATCGACGAGGCGCCGTCCATCAGCGCATGGTGGATCTTGAAATAGGTCGCGATCTGGCGGTCAGGCAGGCCTGAAATCAGCGTCAGTTCCCACATAGGGCGTGTCCGGTCGAGCAACGTGCCATGGAGCCGCGACGCCAGTTCAAACATTTCGCGATAGCGGCCTGGCTTGGGCAGGGCGGCGCTGCGGACATGATAGTGCATGTCGATGTCGCGGTCGGTTTCCAGCCGGATCGGGCCATATTGGCCGAAAGGCGTGAGTTTGAGAACATCGCTGAACGGTCGGCGCAGCCCCTCTTGCTGACGAAGCAGCGCCAGCATTTCATTCAGCCATTCGGTTTCGTCGACCTTGTCGGGCAGCGTGTAGAGGTTGACCCCGCCCACATGCATGGGAGTTTCGCGCGTTTCGCCCATCAGGAACATCGCGTCGGTCATTGGCATCAATCGCATCGCGCGCCTCCCCTTTTTTCAATTGGTGGCAAGCATGTGGGCGGACCAATTCTGAGTCAAGCTGGTCACGGCCTGATTTTGGCCCTTACGCTGACCGCCATTCCGCATTATCGGTTGCCGACATGGCCAAGCTCTATTTCTATTATGCCTCGATGAACGCCGGTAAATCGACGACGTTGCTTCAGGCTGATTTCAACTATCGCGAGCGCGGAATGCAGACGATGCTGTGGACCGCGGCTCTGGATAACCGCTTTGCCGAAGGTGAAGTGACATCGCGGATCGGGCTGGCGACAGAAGCGCATAAATTTGCACCCGATACTGACATGTGGAGCGCGGTAACGGCAGAACATGGAGATCGTCCGCTCGCTTGTGTGTTGGTCGACGAGGCTCAATTTCTGTCGAAAGAACAGGTGTTTCAGCTTGCACGTCTGGCCGATGAGACCGGGATTCCGGTGCTATGCTATGGCCTGCGCACCGATTTTTCGGCCGAACTATTCCCGGGATCGGCGGCCTTGCTGGGAATTGCCGATGCGCTGGTCGAGCTGAAGGCAGTATGCGAATGCGGGCGCAAGGCGACAATGAACCTGCGCGTCGACGAAAGCGGGCGCGCAGTCGTCGAAGGCGCCCAGACCGAAATTGGCGGCAACGACCGTTATGTTGCCATGTGCCGACGACATTTCATGGAAAAGCGGCGCGAGGCCGCCAGTGCTTGACCGCTTGCGTATCGGAATCACCGACGGCGAGATTCGTCTGGTTCCGCTGATCGAAGCGCACCGCGATGCCTTGCGCGCCGCCTGCGCGCTCGACCTCGAGATATGGGAAATTTACGCGACAAATTATGGCCCCGAAGATTTTGACGCCAGTTTTACTGCATTGATTGGCCACGATAGCCGGATGCCATTTGCGATTTTCGATGGCGATGAACTGGTTGGCATGACTGCTTTTTTGCGCCCCGATGTGTCCGCGCAAACGGTCGAAATCGGGAATAGCTATATCATTCCTGCAAAGCGAAGCAGTGGGTTTAACCGGCAGGTTAAGGCCCTGATGTTCGACCACGCCTTTGCAGTGGGGATCCGCCGCATCGAATTTCGCATCGACGAGCGCAACAAACGCAGTCAGGCGGCGGTTGCAAAAATGGGTTGCACCAAAGAGGGTACGCTGCGCGCCGAGCGCATCACATGGACCGATCATTGTCGAGATACCGCACTATGGTCGATACTGGCAAACGAATGGGCGATGCTTCGGAACGCCTAGCGTCACGACCCCGGCAAAATTGACAAGCGCGGGCGTGGCCCGCAAGGCGCCGCGCATGAATGGTTGGATCATCCTCGACAAACCTTTGGGACTTGGCTCGACACAGGCCGTGGCGGCGGTGAAACGCAATTGCCGCGAGGCGGGTCTGGGCAAGGTCAAGGTCGGACATGGCGGGACGCTCGACCCGCTGGCGACCGGCGTACTGCCGATTGCATTGGGGGAGGCGACCAAGCTGTGTGGACGGATGCTCGACGCCAGCAAGATTTACCAATTTACCATCGCCTTCGGTGTGCAGACCGATGGACTGGATGCGGAAGGCGCCGTGGTGGCGACAAGCGCCATGCGTCCGACGCTTGGCGAAGTAGAAGCGGTGCTGCCGAGCTTTACGGGGCCCATTGAGCAGGTGCCGCCCGCCTATTCTGCGATCAAGATCGACGGTATGCGCGCTTATGATCGCGCGCGCGCCGGAGAAGCGGTGGAAATGAAGGCGCGGGCGGTCACAATCTATGCCCTGACCCCATTCCCCGTCCTCACCGCTGAAGGCGAGAGACTTGGCGAACTCACACTTGTTGCCCATGTCTCCAAGGGCACCTATATCCGCTCCCTTGCCCGCGATATTGCGCTGGCGGCAGGCACTGTCGGGCATGTCACCATGTTGCGACGCACCAAGGCCGGACCTTTCGGGCTGGATCAGGCGATTTCGCTGGACAAATTGAACGCATTCGGTCAAGGCGCGCCGCAATCAGAAGTAATTCTGCCGCTCGAGGCAGGGCTGGTCGACATCCCGGCTCTTGACCTCTCCCCGGAAGCGGCAGGGGCGATCCGTCAGGGTCGTGTCTGGACCGGGGTTAGCGCGGATGACGGGCTGTATTGGGGACGGGATGATGAAAATCGCCCCGTAGCCTTGATAGAGGCTTTGGCAGGCGCGCTGAAGGTCGTTCGCGGCTTTAATGTGTAACTTATGATGTTCGAAGGAAAAATTTATGTCGATTACGCCCGAGCGTAAGAATGAAGTTGTCAAAGAACATGCCCGTAAAAAGGGCGATACCGGGTCCCCCGAAGTGCAGGTCGCAATTTTGACCGACCGCATCGTCACCCTGACCGACCATTTCAAAGCACACCATAAAGACAATCACAGCCGCCGCGGCTTGCTGATGATGGTCAACAAGCGTCGCAGCCTGCTCGACTATCTGAAAAAGAAAGACGAGAGCCGCTATCAAGACCTGATCGCGAAGCTTGGCCTGCGCAAATAATTTTCCTGCGGCCCCGGTTTCGGGGCCGCAGTCATATTTGGCGCGCGCAAATTTGCGCGCCCAATCCGGCTCTCCCGCATCCGGCGGGACTGCCACAGGGGCCGACAGACGCTCCGCACCGCCCCGGGTCGGATTACCCGGAACCAAGAGGCCCCGCCCGGCATAGGGCCCGGCGGGCGAAGGAAATACTATGTTTGATGTGAAAAAAGTATCGATCGAGTGGGGCGGTGAAACGCTGACCCTCGAAACGGGCAAGGTTGCCCGCCAAGCCGATGGCGCGGTTATCGCGACGCTCGGCGAAACCGTCGTTTTGGCAGCCGTCACGGCCGCCAAGCGCGTGAAGGATGGGCAGGATTTCTTTCCGCTGACCGTCCATTATCAGGAAAAATATTCAGGTGCGGGCCGCATTCCTGGCGGTTTCTTCAAACGCGAACGCGGTGCGACCGAGAAAGAAACTTTGGTATCGCGCCTGACCGATCGTCCGATTCGTCCCCTGTTCCCCGAAGGTTTCTACAACGAAATCAACGTCATTTGTCAGGTTTTGTCCTATGACGGTCATAATGAGCCCGACGTTTTGGCGATGGTTGCCGCTTCGGCGGCGCTGACCCTGTCCGGCGTCCCCTTCATGGGTCCGATCGGCGCAGCGCGCGTTGGTTATCTTGATGGCGAATATATTCTCAACCCGACCGACGAACAGGTTGCCGAGGGTGATCTGGATCTGATCGTCGCCGCGACGCGCGATGCAGTGATGATGGTCGAATCCGAAGCGAAGGAACTAAGCGAAGAAATCATGCTTGGCGCGGTTTTGTTCGCTCATGACGGTTGCCGCAAGGTCGTCGATGCGATCATCAACCTGGCCGAACAGGCCGCCAAGGAGCCTTGGGAACTGGCCACCAGCGAAGGCAATGACGAGATCAAAGCCGAACTGCGCAAGCTGGTCGGTGACGATATTGCCGCTGCTTATAAGGTGACCGACAAGTCCGAGCGTTCGGGCCTGCTCAACGAAGCGCGCGCCAAAGCCAAGGCCGCCTATGCCGATGCCGATGGTCAAAAGCAGATGACGGCAGGCAAGATGGTCAAGAAACTGGAAGCCGAAATCGTTCGCGGCGCTATCTTAAAGGATGGCAAGCGCATCGATGGACGCACGACCACCGAAATCCGTCCGATCGTTGGCGAGGCACATTTCCTGCCCCGCGCCCACGGTTCGGCACTGTTCACACGTGGCGAAACACAGACCATCGCAACTTGCACCTTGGGCACCAAGGACAGCGAACAGATGATCGATGGCCTTAATGGCCTGCGCTACGAGAATTTCATGCTGCACTATAACTTCCCGCCCTATTCGGTCGGTGAAGTCGGTCGTTTCGGGGCCCCAAGCCGCCGCGATATCGGCCATGGCAAGCTGGCATGGCGCGCATTGCATGCAGTACTGCCGACCAAGGACGAGTTCCCCTATACGATCCGCGTCACCAGCGACATCACCGAATCCAACGGGTCGTCGTCCATGGCAACGGTTTGCGGTGGTAGCCTCGCCCTGATGGACGCCGGTGTGCCGATCAAGCGCCCGGTTTCGGGTATCGCCATGGGCCTGATCCTCGAAGGCAAGAAGTTCGCCGTATTGTCGGACATTCTGGGTGACGAAGACCATCTAGGCGACATGGATTTCAAGGTAGCAGGCACGTCCGAAGGCATCACCACGATGCAGATGGACATCAAGATCGCCGGTATCACCGAAGAAATCTTCACCAAGGCACTGCATCAGGCCAAGGAAGGCCGTGCGCACATTCTGGGTGAAATGGCCAAGGCTCTCGACCACACGCGCGAAGAGCTGTCCGAACATGCCCCGCGCATCGAAACGATGCAAATCGACAAGGCCAAGATCCGTGACATCATCGGCACGGGCGGCAAGGTCATTCGCGAAATCGTCGCAACGACAGGCGCGAAGGTCGATATTGATGATGAGGGTCTGATCAAGATTTCGTCGTCTGATCTGACGCAGATCGAAGCGGCACGCAAATGGATCGCCGGTATCGTAGAGGAAGCCGAAGTTGGCAAAATCTATGACGGCAAGGTTGTCAATCTCGTCGATTTTGGCGCGTTCGTGAATTTCATGGGCGGCAAAGACGGTCTGGTCCATGTCAGCGAAATTGCCAATGAGCGCGTCGAAAAGGTCGCTGACGTCCTGTCCGAAGGTCAGGAAGTCAAGGTCAAGGTTCTCGAGATTGATCCGCGCGGGAAGGTTCGCCTGTCGATGCGCGTCGTCGATCAGGAAACCGGCGCCGAGTTGGAAGATACCCGCCCACCGCGCGAACCGCGCGGCGATCGGGGCCCGCGTCGTGACGGTGGCGATCGTGGTGATCGTGGACCGCGTGGCGGCGGCGGACGTGATCGCGGCCCGCGCCGCGAAGGTGGCGGTGACCGTGGACCGCGCAAGGAACGCAGCGATGCTGGTCCCGAAGATCAAGGCCATGTGCCCGATTTTCTGAAGGACTAAAATCGTCCGCTTATCGATAATGAAAAGGGGTCGCTGCGGCGGCCCCTTTTTTTGCGCGCCGAGCGGGGCCATTTTTGGATGTGCGCAAGCCACGCCCGAAGGCGCAAAATGGTCGCTAGAGTCTATACAAGCCCTGGTTTTCGATCAGCTTGCTCCATTTTTCATCTAACCGGTTTGAATAGCCAAAACTGGGTCGGCAGCCGTCAAACAGCCTCTATCTCGCCTTCGCCCTATCATCGCGCCACACAGTGGGTTGGCGCGGCGGTTGACAGCGGCTAGCCTAGCGCAAGCATTTATCCCTTTGCCGAGGCGAGCCCGATGATCCTGACGTCCTTTCTGCTGCCCCTAACGCTGGTCTTTGCCACAGCAGCGCAGCCTGCAACTGAGCCGGCCGCTTTTGCGGCGCAAGCCGAGTCTGCGACGTCGATGGTGCCCCCCCCCGACACCCGCCCCTTTGTGGCGCTGACCACCGATGCGGGAACCATCGTCCTGCGGCTGGAGGACAAGCGCGCGCCGATCTCGACTGGCAACTTCCTGCGCTATGTTGATTCGAAGCGGATGGACGGATTTCAATTTTATCGCACAACCCGCAATTGGGGGCCGTCGAGCCAGTTGGTGCAAGCGGGCAATCGCGGTGACGCGCGGCGCAATTATCCGCCGATTGCGCACGAGGCTACCACCACCACAGGGTTGACCAATTGCAATGGCGCAGTGTCAATGGCTCGATTGCGCCCTGGAGACGCGACGAGCGACTTCTTTCTTGTGCTGAGCGACATTCCCGGATTCGATGCCGATCCCACTGTGAGCGGCGACAACGCGGGCTTTGCTGTATTTGGCGAGATAGTGTCGGGGCGCGATGTGGCGATGAAAATCTTTGAAGGGCCAGTGTCTGCAACCGATGGCGATGGCGTGATGAAGGGCCAGATATTGGACCCGAAGGTGACGATCAAATCGGCACGCCGGATTCCGGCGCCCGAACCGGCCACTGGTGAGGCGACATTCGCAGGCTGCATCGTCAAAAATCGCTGAACTTCTCTCTGATGCGACGCGACCTGACGATTAATTCCTACCATCGGGCTATCATTTATTTTGCGTTCATCTGCGCTGTGGCTATACCGCGCGCATGACTCATCGCACTCACCCGCGCGCCATGCTGCGCTCAATCGCCGCAGCGCTTGTTTTGACCACCACTCTGGCCGGTTGTGCCGGCGGCGGGGTCAAGAAAGACACCAAATATATCGCTCGCGACGTCAGCACGCTCTATCGGGCGGCGCAGGACAAGCTGGATCGCGGCGATTATAAGGTGGCTGCGGCGCTGTTCGACGAAGTCGAGCGCCAGCACCCTTATTCCCCCTGGGCGCGGCGAGCACAGCTGATGAGCAGCTTTAGCTATTATATGGCTCGCGATTATAATCCCTCGATCAGTTCGGCGCAGCGGTTCCTGTCGATTCATCCCGGCAACAAGGACGCGCCCTATGCCTATTATCTGATTGCTCTTAGCTATTATGAGCAGATCAGCGACGTGACGCGCGACCAAAAAATAACCCAGCAGGCCCAGTCCGCGATGGGCGAAGTGATCCGTCGCTATCCCGATAGCCGCTATGCCGCCGACGCGCGGTTGAAAATCGATCTCGTCAACGATCATTTGGCGGGCAAGGAAATGGAAATTGGCCGATTTTACCAGCGCAGCTCGCACTGGCTGGCCGCATCGATCCGGTTTCGTGAAGTGGTCGACAAATTCCAGTCGACGAGCCACACGCCGGAGGCACTGTACCGGTTGACCGAATGCTATCTGGCGTTGGGGATACCCGAGGAAGCCAAAAAATCAGCGGCTGTGCTGGGAGCCAACTATCCCGGAAACGAATGGTATAGCCGGGCCTATAAGCTGATGAAGAAGAACGCACCGAGCGCCTGATGCCTGCGACGAACGCGAAGGAATAGATTCGCGCTTTGTTCTGCGGTAGAAGCCTCTTATGCTGACCGCCTTGTCCATCACCAATATCGTTCTGATCGACAGCCTCGCGCTCGACTTTAGGCCGGGTCTGGGCGTGCTGACCGGTGAGACCGGGGCAGGAAAATCAATATTGCTCGATGCGCTAGGGCTGGCTCTGGGGATGCGCGCCGACAGCGCGCTGGTCCGTCAAGGATGCGACAAGGCCCAGGTGACGGCGAGTTTTGTTGCTCCCGCACCCGGGATGCCGCTGGAAAAGCTGCTCGCCGAAAATGAAATTGAAGTCGAAGCTGGTGAACCGCTGCTCGTCCGCCGCACGCTACGCGCCGATGGGGGCAGCCGCGCCTTCTTGAATGACCAGCCATGTTCGGCGGCGCTGCTGCGTGAAGTGGGCACATATCTGGTGGAGATCCACGGCCAGCATGATGATCGCGGGCTGCTCGCTCCCGCCGGTCATCGCGCGCTGCTCGACAGTTTTGGGCGATGCGACAATGTCGGCGTTGCCGAGGCGCATCGCGACTGGCGGAGCGCCGAGGTGCGGCTAACAGCGGCGCGCGAAGCGTTGAACGAGGCGGAGCGTGATCGCGAATGGCTGGTCCATTGCGTCGCCGAATTGCAAGCGCTGGCTCCGCAGCCGGGCGAAGAAGCCGCGCTTTCCGAAGAGCGGGCAACAATGCAAAAGGGCGAACGTATTACCGATGATCTGGTCACGATCTTGGCCGCATTTGACGGCAGCGACAGCGGCCCCGCGCAATTGCGCGGCGCAGCGCGGCGGCTCGACCGGTTAGCGGGCGACCATGCATTGCTCGCCGAAGCGCTGGCCGCACTCGACCGCGCGATTATCGAGGCGGACGAGGCCGAGCAAAGGTTGAATGACGCGGCGCGCGCGCTGGAGTTCAATCCCGAACGGCTTGATCAAGCCGAAACGCGATTGTTCGAATTGCGTGCGCTGGCCCGCAAACACAATGTCCAGCCCGACGAGTTGGCGACGCTCGCAGGTGACCTGGCGGCTCGGCTCGATGCGATCGAGGGTGGGCAAGACGGACTAGCCAAGCTGGAGGCCGAGGTGGCGGCGAAGGCGGCGACCTATACCCATGCGGCGAGCGCCTTGTCCGAGGCGCGGAGCAAGGCTGCAGCGCGGCTCGATGCGGCGGTAGCGGCGGAGCTGGTGCCATTGAAACTCGATGCGGCGCGTTTCAAGACGCTCGTCGAGCGTCTTCCTGCCGAACGCTGGGGCCCCGAAGGCATGGATCGCATCGAATTTTTGATTTCAACCAATCCCGGCGCACCCTTCGCCCCGCTGATCAAAATTGCCAGCGGCGGCGAATTGTCGCGCTTCATTCTAGCCCTCAAGGTCGCGCTGGCCGAAGAAGGCGGGGCAGAAACGATTATCTTTGACGAGATTGATCGCGGCGTCGGCGGTGCGGTGGCTAGCGCAATCGGCGAGCGACTGGCCAGACTAGCAGGAGCAGGCAAGCAATTGCTGGCGGTCACGCACAGCCCACAAGTCGCCGCCAAGGGGGCTGGTCACTTTGTTATCGCGAAAACGAGCGAAGGGGTGGTGACGCGGACCAGCGTCCGCGAACTCGACGACGCAGGCCGCCGCGAAGAAATTGCGCGGATGCTGTCGGGTGCCGAAGTGACGGCGGAAGCGCGCGCGCAGGCCGAGCGGTTGTTGGAGGTGGTGTGAGCGCAGATGAACTAACTCACCCCCTCGACCGACCGATCTGGAATTGCCTGAACGGACGGCAGGCGCATTTGGCGACGGGCGATGCGCTAGCGGTGCGGATCGATCGCGATTATGGGCCTTTTGGAGCCGCCGCCGACCGTAGCGAAGAAGCTCAGGCAGCGCTGGCGGCTCTAATTCCGGCGGATGGCGAGATGTGGCTGCCCGAGGCCGAGGATTGGCCGATGCCGGCGGGTGTACGACTCATCAAAGCCGCGCCGCTGACACAGATGGTAGCAACACAGGCGCCTCTGCTTAATGCAAATGGGCAGATTGTAATGCTTGGCGCGGACGATGTTGATGCGATGGCGGCGCTCGCCGAGCATGCGCAGCCAGGGCCGTGGGGACCGAAGACTTGGCTGTATGGGCCGTTTTACGGGATCAAGCAGGAAGGGCGGCTCGCTGCGATGGCAGGGCAGCGCATGTTGGTGGGCAACTATGCGGAGGTCAGCGGGGTCGCCACCTACGCCGAGTTTCGCGGGCGCGGCTTTGCCCGCGCGCTGATCGCGCATGTGATGTCAAAGATGGCAGCGCACGGCGAAACGCCTTTCCTGCACAGTTATGCCCATAATGCTGGCGCGATTGCGCTGTATGAATCATTGGGGTTCCGCATCCGCCGTCAGATGACGGCGTTCGTGATTGCACGAGGATAAGATGAGCGAGCCAGTGAGGATTAACGAAGCCGAAGCCGCCAATGAGCTGATGCGTCTATCAAAGGCAATAGCGCATCATAACAAGCGCTATCATGCCGAGGATGCGCCGGAGATTAGCGATGCGGCATACGACGCACTGGTGCGGCGTAACAATGAACTGGAAGCAGCCTTCCCACATCTGGTGCGCGCCGACAGTCCGAACAAGTTGGTGGGGGCCGCGGTCGAAGCGTCGCCGCTTGCCAAGGTGACGCATGCGCAGCGGATGATGAGCCTCGACAATGCGTTCAACGATGATGATGTTGTGGAGTTCGTTGCGCGCGTACGGCGTTTCCTGAATCTGGCCGAGGATGCACTGGTGGCACTGACCGCCGAGGACAAGATTGATGGGCTGTCCTGCTCGCTGCGCTATGAAAAGAACATGCTGGTACAGGCGGCGACACGCGGCGATGGCAGCGTCGGCGAGGATGTCACCGCCAATGTCCGAATGGTGGCTGATGTTCCGCAAAAATTGTCGGGGAACGTCCCCGACATATTTGAAATTCGCGGCGAAATTTACATGGCAAAAGATGATTTTGCTGCACTCAATGCTGCGCAGCAAGAAGCGCAGCAAAAATTGTTCGCAAACCCGCGCAACGCCGCTGCTGGATCGCTGCGCCAGAAGGATGCGGGCATAACAGCTGCACGACCGCTGCGCTTTTGGGCCCATGGCTGGGGCGACGTGAGCGCACTGCCCGGCGAGACGCAGGCAGAGGTAATGGCGGCGATTGCGAGCTGGGGCGTTCCGGTTTCGCCGCAATTGACGCAGTGCGATACGGTCGACGCGGTACTGGCACATTATCGCACCATCGAGGCGCAGCGCGCGGAGCTACCCTATGACATCGACGGGGTGGTGTATAAGGTCAACCGGCTCGACTGGCAGACGCGGCTGGGCTTTGTCGCAAAGGCACCGCGCTGGGCGATTGCGCATAAATTTCCGGCCGAACGCGCGCAGACCACACTGGAAGCCATCGACATTCAAGTCGGGCGTACCGGCAAACTGACTCCCGTCGGGCGGCTGGTTCCGGTCACGGTTGGCGGCGTTGTGGTGTCCAATGTTACCCTGCACAACCGCGACGAGATTGAACGGCTAGGCGTGCGGCCGGGAGACCGGGTTGTCGTTCAACGCGCGGGCGATGTGATCCCGCAGGTGGTTGAGAATCTGACCCGAGGCGAGCCGCGCGTGCCCTTTGTGTTTCCCGACCACTGCCCGGTTTGCGCCAGTGAGGCAGTCGCCGAAGAGGGCGAGGTCGATGTGCGCTGCACGGGCGGGCTGATCTGCGGCGCGCAAAAATTTGAACGATTGCGCCATTTTGTGAGCCGCGGCGCGCTCGATATCGACGGCCTGGGCGAGAAAAGCGTTGCGGAATTTATCGAACTGGGTTGGCTGAACAGTCCTGCGGACATTTTCCGCCTGCACACACATCGCGACGCCTTGCTGGCGCGCGAGGGGTGGAAGGAGAAATCGGTCGACAATCTGTTCGCTGCAATCGAGGCCAAGCGCCAGCCCGACGCGGCGCGGTTGCTATTCGGACTGGGAATTCGCCATGTCGGCGCGGTGACCGCGCGCGATTTGTTGAAAACGTTTCAGACGCTTCCTGCCATGCGCGATGTGGCCGAACGCGCGAAGGGCGAGGATAGTGACGCGCTAGCGGAACTGACATCGATCGACGGTATCGGTCCTGCCGTGGTCGAAGCCTTGGGCGATTTCTTTCACGAACCACATAATCAACTGCTGTGGGACGATCTGCTCAGTGAAGTCTCGCCGCCGGCATATATAGTGGAAACGCGAGACAGTCCTGTGTCGGGGCAGACTATCGTCTTTACCGGCAAGCTAGAAACGATGAGCCGCGATGAAGCCAAGGCACAGGCCGAGGCATTGGGCGCCAAAGCATCAGGCAGCGTCAGCGCCAAGACCGATCTGGTGGTGGCGGGGCCAGGCGCGGGATCGAAGCTGAAGCAGGCGAGTGCGCTGGGGATCAAGGTGATCGATGAGGCTGAATGGGCGGCGATTGTCGCGTCAGCGGGGTAGCTTTATCCTTGTTTGCGTCATCCTGACTTTGGTTGAGAATGGCGATCTTGGGGGAGACAGTTTATGGCAAAAGGCAATTTTGGTCAGCAACTGATGCGCGATCTGGAATCGCATACCGAGGTGCGGCGGTTCGGTAGCGGATGGTTGTCCGGATTTTTCGCGCTGCTGTTTGCGATTGTCGGCTTCGGGCTAGTGATTGCCCTGCGTTTTCCCGCCTGGTTTGCCACGCCCCAGCTTAACGTCGTCAAGGATTGGGGCGGCTTTCGCGGGGTGGTGCATCTGGTGCTCTTGACGAGCTATACACTGGCACTGCTCAGCTTATTACTACGCCCGCGCAAAGCGCTTGGGGCGACGGCTCTGGTGATTGCGCTGACCGCGACGTTGATCGGCGGGGCGAATGTTCAGCCTGCCGAGACGCGCAGTTGGGGCATCTTCTTTGGCCTCGATTTTTTTGTCGTCAATTTGTTGATTACCGGATTTATGTTTGCGCCGCTCGAACGGCTGTTCCCGCATCGACGCGCGCAGCGCCTTTTCCGCGCCGAATGGCGCGAGGATCTGTTTTACTATCTGGTCAGCACGATGTTCGTGCAGATATTGGGCTTCCTCGCGCTCGCTCCTTCAACAATCATCAACGAGAATACAAACAGCTGGGACGCATTTCGCGCCGGGGTCGCCAGCCTGCCGTGGCTGCTGCAATTCGCCATTGTATTGATCGCATCAGATCTGGCGCAATATTGGTATCACCGACTGTTTCACAAAATCCCATTCCTTTGGGGCTTTCACGCAATCCATCACAGCGCCAGATCGATGGACTGGCTCGCCGGATCTCGGATGCATTTTGTCGAGATTATCCTCTTGCGCTCGATCACATCGCTTCCGCTGTTCACATTGGGATTTAGCGCATCGGTGATGCAGGCCTATATCGGCTTCATCTATGTCTGGTCATCGCTGCTTCACGCCAATGTCGGCGGTCATTTCAACCGGCTGGGGCATTGGATCGCGACGCCGCGTTTTCACCATTGGCATCATGGGTTGGAAGCCGAAGCTTTTGACGTCAATTTCGCTATCCATTTCCCGTGGCTCGACAAGATTTTCGGAACATTCCATTTGCCCAAGGATCGCTGGCCGGAAAATTACGGCATCCCCGAAGATGTCCCCCAAAGCTATGCCAAGCAGTTTCTCTATCCATGGACGCGCAAGGGCAAAAATGCAGATGTTATCGCAAAGGATTGATTCCACGCGATTGCAAGCTGTGGCTATATAAAGCTCAATGACCAAGCGGCCCGGCATCCCTCTGCTGGGATGCCGGGCTACGCGATCGGCGGACCCGAAAGGATCAGCCGAAAGCGACGGGACGTGGCTGGGTCGGGGCGGGGATAGCTCCTGCTATATTCGCATCCATATCCTTGTTCTCCGGAAAGATCGGCCAAAGCAATTGCTGGCCGAGCGTTGCCGGCGGCAGATTCTCAACGCCATAGCTTTGAGGATATTGGCGGGTAATTTTGGCGGTTCCGAACAGGATGTCCCAGAAGAACAACAAATTGCCGAAATTACCTTTGTAGTGGACGGCCTCATCGCTGAGGTGGCGGCCATGATGGGCGTGATGCGTGGCGGGGGTGCTGATGGTCCGCTCGACCACCCACATCAATGGCGACAGCGCATTCATCCGATAAAGCGGCTTGTCCCAAGCCACATCGCTGTGCGCGCCGATAATCACCAACATTTTGACGATGATATAAAAAGCATAAAACCAGCCGAGACCGAGATAGACAAGGACAGCAGCGGCCCAGATGCTGGGCATCATGGCGTAATAAATGATGTTGTTCCGATAGACGAGCCGGACGCTCATGTAGCGGGCATTATGATGCGCGCGGTGCAAATTATAGAGCCAGGAAATGCTGTGCGAGGCGCGGTGCCACCAATATTGCATCATATCTTCAAAGACGAGAAACAGCGCCCCGACGGCCAATAGCGGAAGCCCGGACAGCGAGTTTGCATAACTGGGGAACCAGGCATGTCCGATCGTACCGACGGTGAGAATGATAAGCGGCTGGGTGATGACCAGTAGCATCAGCGTGCTCACCACCTCGATAATTGCATCATGGCGTGTCTGCTCTCCTTTGCCGAACAGGCGCGTATAGGCGAGTTCGCACAGCCCGAAGGTCAGATATATACCCATCACCACCAGGCTCGATTGTGCCGTTGTCAGTTGCATGTTCGTTGGTTCCTTGTCCCAAAAGCGGCCAGTCTCTGCTTGCCTTCGCTCCTTCTTTGTCACAGGTTCCAACGTCAGAATGCAAAGAAGTTATCATTTTCCGGAAATGGATCGGGCAACGAGACTGTCTGATGGAGAAATGCTGCAATTGACGGCGCGCGCACGCGTGCAAAGCTTTGCCGATGGCCAATTTGTCCAGCATCAAGGCGATGTCGGCCACGCGATCTGGGCAATGGTCGAGGGGCATGTCACCGTCGGTCGTTTTTCCACTGAAGGCGATTTCACTCATTTCGCGGTGCTTGGAAAAGGCGATCTTTTTGGCGAGCTTGCCTTTTTCACCGGTGTGCGGCGGCAGGTCGATGTACTCGCGACCGGACCCGCAAAACTTATCGCCATTGACCGGCCCTTATTGCGCCGGTTGATGGCCAATGATGTCGGATGGGCCGAATTGTTACTGCGATCCCTATCGCGGCAATTGGCCGCCGCGCTGAATATCATCGACGACGAGAGGCGGCTGACGACGCCACAACGCTTGTTGGCACTTCTTCACAGTATGGCGGTCGATAGCGAAACCGCAAACGAGGTGACGGCGACGCAGCAGCAATTGGCCGATTTGCTCGGCGTGTCTCGCGTCACGCTGGGCGCGGCGCTGGGCGCGTTAACCGCTGCAGGCGCGGTCAAACGAGGCTATGGCCGGATAAGGTTGCTGGGCCAGCGGCCCAGCGATAATTCGCCCTAACCGGCAGTGATCCCACTACGTCCCACAGGTTTCACTTGAAACTTCTTTTGTGCTAATGATGATTTCATGCAAAGCCCTGATACCCATGTCCATAAAACTCCGCCGCCCGGCGCTGCGCCCGACTGGACGATTGCGCAGAATTGGGATGCATTTACCGCCGATGAGCATGCAATGTGGGACCGGCTTTTTGCGCGTCAAGCCGACATGCTTCCAGGGCGCGCGGCAGAGGCTTTTTTGCGGGGGATTGATGTTCTGCGGCTCGAAAAGCCAGGAATTCCTGATTATCATGATCTCAACGAGCGGCTGACCGCTGCGACGGGGTGGCA
This sequence comes from uncultured Alphaproteobacteria bacterium, assembly GCA_963844225.1. Taxonomy (GTDB): domain Bacteria; phylum Pseudomonadota; class Alphaproteobacteria; order Sphingomonadales; family Sphingomonadaceae; genus Sphingopyxis. The sequence goes on from CAWJNG010000011.1 coordinate 85,062, forward strand.
GGTGGTGGCTGTTCCGGGACTTGTACCCGACGCGGTGTTTTTTGACCATCTGGCCAACCGGCGGTTTCCTGCAGGCAATTTTATCCGCACCCCGGACCAGCTCGACTATCTGGAAGAGCCTGATGTTTTTCACGATGTCTTTGGCCATGTGCCGATGCTCGCCGATCCGGTATTTGCCGATTATATGGTGGCTTATGGCGAGGGTGGCCTTCGCAGCCTGCAATATGACGCGCTGACACAGCTTGCCCGACTCTATTGGTACACGGTCGAATTTGGCCTGATCCGCGAGGCGGAGGGTCTGCGCATCTATGGGGCCGGAATTGTGTCCTCTTATGCCGAAAGCGTCTTTGCCCTTGAAAGCGAGAGCCCGAACCGCATCGGTTTCGATCTCGCGCGGGTGATGCGCACCGATTATCGCATCGATGATTTCCAGCAGAATTATTTCGTTATCGACAGTCTGGATTCGCTGCTCGATGTGACGGTGAATACCGATTTTGCGCCGCTTTATGCCGCCAATGATGCACTGCCCGCCATTGCAATCGCCGATATATTGGACGGCGATGAAGTGATCACGCGCGGCAGCCAAGACTATGCGCTCGCCAAGAGCTAGAGCCAGCCTTTGCGGCGATACCAGCGAACCGTTTCCGCCAGCGCTTCGCTAGTCTGCAATTCGGGCTGCCACAAAATCGCTGGCGGCTGCGCGCCTTCGGCCACGACCCAGTCGGGATGCGAGATATAGCGCGCCCGATCGGGGGTCAGTTTGGCGCGGCTGCGGCGGACCCATGTGTCGAGACGCGCGCTGGCCTTGAGCACGAGGCGCGGAACAGCGAGCGTTGAGATATGGCGGCGGCCGACAGCGCGGCCAATCGCGCGGGCAAAATTGCGGTATGACCAGCCCCCTACATGACCGTCGTCCGGCTCGTAAATCTGGCCGATACTCATGTCGCGCTCGCCGGTGAGAGCGACGAGCAGCCGCGCAAGTTCGCTCACCGCAATGGCCGACATGCGCCCCGAAGGCGGCAACAGTGCAAAACCACGTCCCGCCATGCGGAACAGGTCGAGCATTTCGGTATCACCGGGTCCAAAAACAGCCGGCGGACGGACGATGGTCCAATCGAGCGCGCTTGCCTGAACCAGTGTCTCGGCGCGGGCCTTGGACCAGCCATAATCGGACAGATCGGGCTCGCGCGCCGCTAAGGACGACACATGGACGAAGCGTTGAACCCCCGCCAAGCGTGCGGCGTCGATCATATGGCCGGTCGCTGTGGCATTGCCAGCCTCGAAAGCTGCGCGGTCAGGAACATTGACGACGCCAGCAATGTGCAGGACGACGTCGCTGCCCGCTGCAAGTTCGGACAAGGCCTCGGGTTGATCGAGCGCGCCGGAAATCCATGTGACGCCGGTTTGAGAGGGCTGCGCGCGACGCGTGAGGGCGCGGACGTGCCAGCCCTGTTCGACCGCCAAACGCAGCGTCGCACCGCCGACAAAGCCGGTGGCACCGGTCATCGCGAGCGTGGGAGGGGATATGTCCTCCCCCCTGCTCACAGCAGCACCATATGATCCCTATGTACCAGAGCGCTGCGCGGGGCATAACCCAACACCTTTTCCTGCTCTTCGCTGCGCAGCCCCAGCAAGGTGCGCGCCTCACCAGCGTCATATTCGGAAAGCCCGCGCGCGATGCTGCTGCCTAGTGGGCCGACAATATCGATGACATCGCCACGCTTGAAATTCCCAACCACTTCGCGCGCGCCAGCTGCAAGCAAGCTGTTGCCGCGCGGCAACGCTTTTTCCGCGCCGGCGTCGACATGGATTGATCCGGCTATGCGCAACCGTCCACCAAGCCAGCCCTTGCGCGCAGAAGCCTTGGCCTTGGGTACGAAATAGCTGCCTCCATCGGACCGCAAAGGATGGTCGATCAGCCCGCTGGCGATTATCAGTCCGATGCCACCACGCGTTGCGATGCGGGCAGCTTCAAGCTTTGATGCCATGCCGCCCGATCCCATGCCCGATGCCGATCCGCTGCCCGCCATCGCCTTGATTGCGGGGGTGATTCGCTTGATCGTGTCGAGCCGCTTGGCCTTGGGATTGCTGCCCGGGTCGGCGGTGTAGAGACCATCGACATCGGATAAGAGTACCACGCCATCCGCGCGCGCGGCTTGCGCGACGCGCGCGGCAAGCCGATCATTGTCTCCAAAACGCAGATTTGCGGTGGCCACGCTGTCATTTTCATTGATGACCGGGACCACGCCCAGCGACAACAGTCTCTCAAGTGTCGCGCTGGCGTTGAGATAACGGTGGCGATCCTCGAGATCACCGAGCGTCACCAGAATCAACGCGGCTGTCAAACCGTGGGCGCCAAGCAATTCTGCCCATACTTCGGCCAACGCAATCTGGCCCACAGACGCAGCGGCCTGCGCATCCTCCAAACTTGCGCGCCCGCCCTTGGTGAGTCCCAAACGTCTTGCGCCTAGCGCAATCGCTCCTGAGGATACGACAGCAACTTCCTGCCCTTCTTGCGTACGCGACCAAATATCGGCGGCAATCCCCGCCAACCATTCGCGTCGGACCGCGCCTTCAGCATCAACGAGAAGGGCCGAACCGATTTTGACGACAAGACGCGGACAGGAGGATGGAGGAAATATCATGAAGGCGTAGATAGCCTACAGCAATTGGCGCGCCAATGCGAATATGCGATTTTGAGTATAGACCCGATCCTGCCGCTGTACGACTTGCAATGACCTTGGGATAATTTATGGAGCCGATATGGATTTCCGACGCTGGATGATGGCGGGCATATTCCTGCTACTCTCAACCCCTGCTGCTGCGCATGGCGACGATGTCACTGTCGATGCGTCACCCTGGACGATGTGGCAATTGTCCCCAGAAATATTGATCAGCCTTGTCATTCTTGCGCTCATCTATTGGCGCGGCAGTCGGCATGGATTGATCGGGCACCGCTGGCGTATTGCCTCCTTTTATGGGGGTCTGCTGGCTCTCTTTATTGCGCTGATCTCTCCGGTCGAGCGTCTTGCCGATCATATTTTTGCCGTCCATCAGGTCGAACATATGCTCTTGCGCACGGTGGCACCGATGCTGATCTTTCTGGCGCAACCGCAGGCTGCCATTGTTCGCGGAATGCCAAAGGGCGTGAGCAGGTTTTTTGCTACTAGCGGCTGGCTGCGTGCGATCATCGCTTTTCTGCGGCACCCGCTGGTCGCGACCATATTATTCTTGTCCGCCAGCTTCTTTTGGATGCTGCCCTATTGGCACGATATTGCGATCCTCGACGAACCTGTTCATTATCTGTGGCACATCAGCCTGCTGACATCGGGTCTGATTTTCTTTTCAGTTCTGTTTGATCATCGCGCCTCACCGCAGGGCGCCGGACTGGGGACGCGGCTCGCAATGTTTGTCGCAGCGGCGCTTGGCAATATCGTGCTGGGCACCTTTTTGGCCCTTAAGACCATCCCGCTCTATTCGGCCTATCTGACGCTCGGACATATGTGGCACGTCTCGATGCTAACCGATGAACAGACCGGCGGGGTCATCATGTGGATACCCGGTTCGATGATGTTCGGCTTGGCGGCGTTGATTATCATCCACCGCTGGAGCGTCGAGGAAACGCGCAATGTTGATCGGCGCGCACGTACCGGACGTGATATGGTCACCGCATCGCGGCCGGCCAATAAGTTACTCGCCTTTGGCCTCGCCGGCTTTGCCCTGATTGTGCTGCTGATCGCGGTCAGCGTCGTCGCGGTTATCGACCATCCCTATTCTGCCGCGCATCAATTTGGAATGGCTGGCCATATCCCGGGCTAACGCCGCGTGCGAAACCGTCATTCAAATGGCAAGAACAAGGGTGTCATCGGCTTGTGGTGGCGTCGGCTGAAAGCTTGGCAGAGGATCGAACGTCTCTTCGACAATTTCCGCTTCGGCAAGCCCATCGAGTTTGAAATAGCCCAGACGACGTTCATCGTCCGAGCGCCAATTCTTGTTCAGGTTCAGTGCGCTGACAAACAGGCTTCCGTGCCGTTCAAAAAGCAGATGCGGGGCAAGTTTCATAACGGTGCCATTGTAAAGCGCCGTAATCGTCCGCTTACGCGCAATCGCTTCAATCAGGGCCATTCGCGTGTCGTTCATGGGCGGCGAGCCGGTCGGGCCGAATAAGAATTATTGTGCATTGCACCATAATGCACGGGAAGAACGGCGGCGCAAGCGAAGAATTGGGAGAATATACGGCCAATGCCGCAGCATCGTCCGTAATTAGCCCCGGCATATGCCGTCCCGCCGAGACATAAACCATTGGCAAGGCGCTTAAACCGGCGACCAGTCCTTGTCCGGCTCGTCACTTTCACCAGCTACATCGCCGCGCACGGCCTCTAGCAATTTATCGAGGACCGGCTGCACTCCTTCGCCGCTGACACCCGAAAGCGCCATCACCGGCGCACCGCTGGCTTCGGCCAGTTCGGCCGAAAGGGCCGCGATCAATTCTTCGTCAAGTGTATCGACCTTGTTGAGGGCGACGATGACCTTCTTATCGGTCAGTCCGGCACCATAGGCATCCAGTTCGTCGCGAACGATGCGGTAGCTTGTTGCGACATCCTTATCATGCGCATCGACAAGGTGGAGAATGACGCGGCAGCGTTCGATATGCCCCAAGAATCGGTCACCGACCCCTGCCCCTTCGGCGGCACCTGCGATCAAGCCCGGAATATCGGCGACGACAAATTCATGCCCTTTGTGGCTGACGACCCCCAATTGAGGGCGCAAAGTGGTAAAGGCATAGGCGCCGACCTTGGCCTGCGCATTGCTAACGGCATTAATAAAGGTCGACTTGCCTGCATTCGGCAGCCCGACGAGCCCGGCGTCCGCTAACAGTTTGAGCCGCAGCCACACCCACATTTCCTCGCCTGGCCAGCCCGGACCATGTTGGCGCGGGGCACGGTTGGTGCTCGATTTGAAGCTAGCGTTGCCGCGTCCGCCATCGCCGCCGCGCAAAAAGGCAATCTGCTCACCGACTTTTGTCAGATCGGCAAGAAGGCTGCGTTCCTCATCATCGGCCAATATCTGGGTGCCAAGGGGAACCTTGATGATAATATCGTCGCCGCCAGCGCCAGTGCGGTCACGGCCCGAACCCGGCGTACCGCGTTTGGCCTTGAAATGCTGGGTATAGCGAAAATCGATTAGCGTGTTCAGCCCCTCGACCGCCTCAAAGATAATGTCGCCGCCCTTGCCGCCGTTACCGCCGTCAGGTCCGCCATATTCGACATATTTTTCACGCCGAAAGCTGACGGCACCGGGGCCGCCGTCACCGGACTTCACATATATTTTGGCTTGATCGAGAAAATGCATGGAGCGGCCTTTAAGGCGATTGTCCGCCAAAGGCCAGTTTCCTGACGCGCCAATCGCGTTGTTCGACGAATCGTGCCTGGGCTTCGCTGCTTCGCCGCAACCATATCAGGGCCGAACAGTTGGTGAACTGCGGGGAAGGCAGCTTGGCCCATTCCATATTCAGAAAGGATCTCCCTATGTTCGACAACAAGAATGTCAGTACGCTCAACTCGCTGATCGCGACGACGCTCGATAGCGTTGACGGTTATCGCAAGGCCGCCGAAGAGGCGAATGCGGCCCGGTTTAGCGACCAGTTTCTCAGCCGCGCCAACGAACGCCAGAATATTGTCGGAACCTTCCAGGCAAAGGTGCGCGAGATGGGCGGCGAATGCGAAGATGATGGCACAGTCCTCGCGTCGGCCCACCGAGCCTTTCTTGGCTTACGTGACGCTTTGACGGGCGACCGGGACGATAGCGCGGTGGTTGCCGAGGTTGAACGCGGCGAGGATCATATCAAGGCCAAATATGAAAAGGCGCTCGAGAACGAAGATCTTGATCCGGCGGTACGAGCAGTGATCCAGTCCGCCTATAGGTCGGTGCGTGAGGGCCATGACCAGATGGCAGCGCTAAAGCATCAGCTTAACGACTAATTCCAACTCCCCTCTCCCATGCTTGGGAATATCTATTGCGGCGGTCCGTTGTTTCGGGCCGCCGCTTTTTTTGTCGCGATGCCGGATCAGGAGGGTGTTTTGCCACCCTGCGCGGCCCAAAAGGCGGCGATACGTCCGGTTATCAGCTCGGTCGCCAAGACGCGCGCAGTATCGCGCGGCAATTCAAGCGCGCTTGCCATCGCGCCGCCCAATTGGGCATCGCCCATCGCCATCAGCACCAACGCCAATGTATCTTCGTGCATAAGGCGCTTTTCATGCGCGTCGGGCGACATGCCGTCAATCAGCTGGTGGATCGCTTCAACAATCGGGTCCAGCGCGTCGTCATTGCCCGTCGCCGCCATCCATGTTGCAAGCGCCCCCGCGCCGCCGCTGTCAAAAGCGTCAAAGGCCAGATCAACAATTTCGCGGACATTGCGCTCGCCCGGGGGTGAGGCCGCCATTTTGGCACCGATCGTCGCGCAGACGGTTTTGGCTAGATAGGCGGCCAGAGCCTTTTGCAGGCCGGCAGCGCTACCAAAATGGTGCAGCAGATTGGCATGGGTGCGATCGACGCGCGCCGCCACGGCCTTCAAAGTCACCGCCTGCGGCCCCATTTCAATCAGGATGATCCGCGCCGCCTGAAGCGCCGCTGATCGGCTTTCTTCAGGACTTAGACGCTTCTTCACTATTGACATTTATGTAAGTAACCCCTATTTTCGACCTTCGACGCTGCGGCGCCCAACCCCCTTTTCGACGGTGAAACCCATATGTCCAGCCTTTCGCACTCCCCCACACCCAATGATTTGTCTATTACACCGCGTGACCGGCGCTTTGGCCGCGCTGAAACGCAGGGTCGCTGGTGGTTGAATGGCGATCCGATCGGGACGGCTTTTCACACCGCACTGTCGGTAACATTCCCACGCGGTGAGGCAATGTTCATAGAGGCGGTGAAGGCGCATCGTGACGGCGTGGACGAGAAGCTGGCGGGTGAAATCCGAGCTTTTACCCAGCAGGAAGTGATCCACAGCCGCGAACATGTCGTGTTCAACCGCAAGGCAGCCGAGGCCGGCTATGACTTGTCGGAACTTGAAGCTGACGTCAGCCAAGTGCTCGACCTCATCAAATCACGCCCCGCAATTGTCAATCTGGCCGCGACCATCGCGCTGGAACATTATACCGCGATGATGGCATCGGTGATGCTGCGCGACGAAAAAATGTATGCGGGTGCCGAAGAAGAATGGGCGTCGCTGTGGAAATGGCACGCGATAGAGGAAATCGAGCATAAGGGTGTCGCCTACGACACGTGGCTTCACGCGACCAAGGACTGGAGCCGCTGGAAACGGTGGAAGGTCAAATCGATTATGATGTTGCTCGTCACGCTGCGCTTTTGGCCGCGCCGCGTGAAGGGCATGAAGGCATTGCTCAAGCAGGATGGCCTTACCGGTTGGCGCATTACGGTCCGCATCTGGTGGTATTTGCTCGGCAGTCCCGGCATACTGCGCCGCAGTTTCATTCCCTGGGCGAGTTATTTCATGCCAGGTTTCCATCCTTGGAACCATGACGATCGTGCGCTGATCAAGAAACATGAAAGTGATTATGCCGACGCGGTGATGGCCAAGGATAAAATGGTAGCGGCCTAATCAGCGATCGAGATAGGCGTCGCGCCCGCGCGGCGCGCTCCGATAACCCCAGATGCACAAAGCGAGCATTGCAAAGTTGGACAGAAAATCAATCGCCATCCAGCGATTCAAGATCGGCTCAACAAAGACAAAATAATAATTGAACCAGAAGAAGGGTAACAACGCGACGCCATAGGCAGCAAAAGTACGCCGGGTAAAACGAGATAAGCTGATGAACAGACCGCACAATAAGGCTTGCGCACCGAAGCAGCCGATCATCAGCGCGCTTGTCGCACTAAGGTGCTGATAGGTAGGATTAAAAGTTAGCCGTTCGACCCCATGCGGGGAAACAAGGCACCATGCCCCCAAGATCAGGAAGGGCAACGCGATCAGCCGCTGCGGCAAAAGATGACGCTCCATATCATCGCCATCTAGCAATGGTTGAAGCACGCTGTTAGTCCCTCTTCATGCCTGTCTTACCGCCCCTTATTGAAACCGAGCGCCTTCGCCTGCGTCCGCACCGCCTGTCCGATAAGGATGACCATGTCGCGATGTGGGCCGATGAGCGCGTAACCAAATTCATCGGCGGAGCGCCCCGTACGCCTGACGTCAGTTGGGGAAAGTTCCTGTCGGCTGCGGGATTGTGGCCGGTGATGGGCTTTGGCTATTGGGTCTTCGCCGACAAGGCGAGCGACCAGCTGATCGGCATGGGTGGCCTGTCCTATTTTTGTCGCGGAATCCCCGAATTAGAGAGTGTGCCCGAAGCCGGTTGGGCGTTCGACGCCGATCATTGGGGCATGGGGCTTGCGACCGAGGCGATGAGTGCGGCGCTGGCCTGGGCCGACGCCAGTCTGGAGTCACCGGAAGTGCGATGCATCATCGACCCCGGCAATGCGGCATCGGAAAAGGTCGCCGCAAAACTGGGGTTCAAGATTATGGGCGAGAGTGATGTCCTGCCCGAAATCGTGCATATTTACGCGCGAGTGCGCGCGATATAACCCAGTCTCCCCGTTTGCGGGGAGAAGGCAACGCCCTTAAACCGCCTCGACCACCAGCATCCCGCCCTCGGCGCTCACCACCCGCACTTTCGCGCCGACCGCTGTGTCGGGACCGCGAACCGGCCATTGACCATCGCCGACCTGCGCCCGACCACGCCCATTTTCGATCGCGGTGGTCAGCGTCAGCACTTCCCCGACCAGCCGCCCGCCGCGCTGATTAAGCAACGGATCGGTGGTCTCAATCGGATTGTCGCGCAGCCATTTGCGTCCGCCATAAAGCGCGACGATCGACAGCACCGCAAAAATACCAAGTTGCCACGCGATACCAATCGGCAGCAGCCATGCCACAACGCCCGTGACAATGGCGGCCGCGCCCAGCCAAACTAGAAAAAATCCCGGCGCTACAATTTCTGCTGCGGCAAGCAAGACGCCAAAGGACAGCCACATCCAGTGCGGCTCCATCGTATTGATCCAGTCGGTCATATCAACTGTCCTTATTGCCGGCGATTGCATCGCGGGCCAGTTCGCCGATCCCGCCTAGCGTGCCAATCAGCTGTGTGGCCTCAACCGGGAACAAGATGGTCTTGGCATTGGGGCTGGTTGCAAACTGGCTGATCGCCTCGACATATTTTTGCGCGATGAAATAGTTGATCGCCTGCGCATTGCCGCTCGCGATGGCGTCTGACACCATCTGGGTCGCCTTGGCTTCGGCTTCGGCTTCGCGTTCGCGGGCTTCGGCGTCGCGGAAAGCCGCTTCGCGCCGACCCTCTGCTTGCAGGATCTGACCTTGCTTTTCGCCCTCGGCGCGCAGAATTTCGGATGCTCGCATGCCTTCAGCTTCAAGGATGTTGGCGCGCTTTTCACGCTCTGCCTTCATCTGCCGTGCCATTGCGTTGGAAATATCGGCAGGCGGGCGGATATCCTTGATCTCGACGCGAGTAATCTTGATCCCCCACGGCGTCGTCGCATCATCGACGACATGGAGCAGCCGGGCGTTGATTTCGTCACGCTTTGACAGGGTTTCATCAAGGTCCATCGCACCCATTACAGTACGCAGGTTGGTCGTCGTAAGGTTCATGATCGACAGATATAAATCGCTGACTTCATAGGCGGCCTTGGCCGCATCAAGCACCTGAAAGAAGACGACGCCATCGACGGCGACCATCGCATTGTCCTTGGTGATGATTTCCTGCCCCGGAATATCGAGCACCTGCTCCATCATGTTGACCTTGCGACCGACACGATCGAAAAATGGCGTGATAAAATTCAGCCCCGGCTGCGCGGTGTGCGTATAGCGGCCGAAACGCTCGATCGTGTAGCTGAAACCTTGCCGGACGGGCGTCATCGCCCAGACCAGAAAGAATACAGCCAACACCACCATGGCGATCGCAAATCCATAACCCATGTCATTTCCCCTCATCCGCAGGAATAGCCTGCGGTCCTCAATGGACCATATATTGCGGCAATAACGGCCAAGTACCAGCCAAAAGCGCACAAGATGGTCCGATTTTCATCTGATCACCGGGGCGCCATCTTGCTTGCCCAAATGGAAACTGCCATGCCCGTCCCATGCAGATAACACAGTTTCACCCCGCTTTGGCCGCCTTCGCGCTTGGCACCGCCCTTTTGTCCGCGCCAGTTTCGGCCCAGACACCATCCGAAACACCGGTTGCCGAAGCCGATCTTGGCGAGCATATCCGCATCTTGTCGAGCGACGCCTTTGAAGGGCGGGCGCCTGGGAGCGAAGGCGAAGATCGCACTATCGCCTATGTCTCCACCGCCTGGGCCAAAGCCGGTCTTGAACCGCTGCCAAACAGCGCCACCCCCTGGCTGCAACCCGTGCCGCTGATCGAGCGCCAGTCAAGCGGCGGATCAGCCGGGTTCAAGGTCAATGGCCGAGACTTCACCATCGAGGAAGACGGGATTCTTCTAAGCGCCAACGGCGCGGCGGTCGCCTTGGACGGTTTGCCATCAATTTATGTCGGTTACGGCATCAATGGCGACGGTAAAGTCATTGCCGATGTCGAAGGCAAGCTGGTTATCACATTGATGGGCGCGCCCCCGTTTGGCGATGAACTACCCGACTATCGTGACCGGCGTCAGATGCTGGCCGAGGCCGGCGCGGCGGCGGTACTGGTTGTTGCATCGGATGCTGTCCCTTGGGCAGCCTTGCGCACCTCGATGGCGCGAAAGTCGACACGGCTTGCCGGCGCACAGCCCGGACCGGCGATCAGCGGATTTTTGTCGCTGGAGGCCACCGATGCATTGTTCACCAGGGCCCGCATATCGAGCGCGGCGATATTGGAGGCGGCCAAGTCGCCCGATTATCGCGGCGTTGACCTGCCGATCACAGCCGACCTGTCCGCAACCGCCAATGTCCGAAGCTTTGACAGCCACAATATTATCGCCAAATTGCCCGGGGCGCATCCCGATGGCAAGGCAGTGCTGTTTATGGGGCATTGGGATCATCTGGGCATTTGCCGTCCTGACAGCGCCACGGATCGCATCTGCAACGGCGCCGTCGATAATGCGAGCGGAATTGCGGTGTTGATTGAGGTAGCGAAAAAGCTGGCGGCGGGGCCGCGACCCGACCGCGACATTTATTTCATGGCGACGACAGCCGAGGAACGCGGGTTGCTGGGTGCAACTTACTTTGCCGCGCATCCGCTCGTCCCGCTTACGGACATCGTCGTAGCGCTCAATATCGACACCATCGCCATTTCCCCGCATGGAACGCCCGTGGCAACGATCGGGCGTGGTAGACCTGCCTATGATGCTATGGTGCGGAAAGTTGCGACCCGATTGGGGCGCAAGATTGACACAGATGGCGAAGCTGATGCCTTTGTCGGTCGTCAGGACGGATGGGCACTGGACAAAGAGGGTGTCGTGTCGCTGATGGTCGGGGGCAGTTTTTCGAACATGGCATTGCTCGAAAAATTCATGAAAAGCGATTATCATCAACCCACCGACGAATATAGCGCAGCTATTCCACTAGGGGGCGCAGCAGAGGATGCTGATTTGCACGTCGCGCTGGGCCGCGCCTTTGCCAGCATTAAAGCATGGCCGGCAAATTAATTGCGGTCAGCGGGTCAGCAGATAATATCCGACATAGAACCAGCCGAATATCCCGTGGATAATCGCCCACAGCACGGATTTATGGGTGGTAAAGCTGATCACGATCGCGAGCACGCTACCAAAACCGATCCCGTTACGGATGGCTTCGCGCTGGACGATTATCCGCCGCTCGCTCATGCTGCGGCCTTCGCCCGCTCGACCATTTCCTGATTGAGCATTTCAGCGAGCAAAAAGGCCAGTTCAAGAGACTGGCCGGCGTTGAGCCGCGGATCGCAATGGGTGTGATAGCGATCGGCCAGATCCATTTGCGTGACGTCCATCGCCCCGCCCGTACATTCGGTGACATTTTGCCCCGTCATCTCGACATGGATACCCCCGCCATGCGTTCCTTCGGCGCGATGTACCGCAAAAAACCCGCGTACCTCCGCCAAAATACGTTCGAACGGACGCGTTTTATAGCCATTGTTGGTTTTGATGACATTGCCGTGCATCGGGTCGCATGACCAAACCACCGGATGCCCCGATTGCTTGACCGCACGCACCAGCTTTGGAAGTCCATGCTCGATCTTGTCATGGCCATAGCGAGTGATCAGCGTCATCCGGCCCGGCACATGGTCGGGATTCAACGTGTCGAGAAGGCGCAGTAGCGCGTCGGGCTCGAGGCTAGGGCCGCACTTCATGCCGATCGGATTGCCGATACCGCGCAGATATTCGATATGTGCCGATCCTTCGAAACGGGTGCGGTCACCGACCCACAGGAAATGCGCTGAAGTGTCGTACCAACCGCCCGTCAGACTATCCTGGCGCGTGAGAGCCTGCTCATAAGGAAGCAGCAACGCCTCGTGGCTGGTGAAGAAGCTGGTGCCCTTGATCTGCGGCACGGTCTCGGGCGTGACGCCGCAGGCTTCCATAAACGCCAGCGCCTCGGAAATGCGGCCGGCGGTTTCTTCATATTTCTTCGCCCAGGGACTGCGGTCCATAAAGTCATGCGTCCAGGCGTTGACCTGTCGCAGATTGGCATAACCACCGTTCGCAAAGGCGCGCAGCAGGTTCAGCGTCGCCGCAGCCTGGCTATAGGCTTTGATCATCCGGCGGGGATCAGGCTGACGCCCCGCCTCGGCAAAGACGATGTCATTGATGATGTCGCCGCGATAGCTAGGGAGCGAAATGCCGTCGATTTCTTCCATGTCTGCCGAACGCGGTTTGGCAAACTGACCCGCCATGCGGCCAAGTTTGACCACCGGCATTTTCGATGCGAACGTCAGCACTACCGCCATTTGCAGCAGCACACGAAATGTGTCGCGAATGTTGTTGGGATGAAATTCAGCGAAGCTTTCGGCGCAGTCGCCGCCTTGCAACAGAAAGGCCTTGCCCGCGGCAACCTTGCCCAACTCATCGGTCAGGTCGCGGGCTTCACCTGCAAATACCAGCGGCGGATAATTACTCAATTCCTGCTCTGCAGCCGCAAGTGCGTCGGCGTCGGCATAGGTTGGCAATTGTCGCACTTCCTGTGCGCGCCAGCTGTGAGGTTGCCATTTATTCGTCATATAATCCATCCATTAACCGAATCGCGGCGCTCACATGACGCGTTCGAGCCATTGAGGCAAGGGCAAGGAAATTAGCAAGAATGGCGTCATCACGCACCAATGCTTTTCTTGCGTGGCCAAAACTGTTACTAATCATACCGAAAAGCGACATTATTAATTGGCTCGGGGGGTCGCTGGGCCGACATTTGCTATTACGAGTGGGCCATAAGATAAAAACAGGTCTCTTACATTATGTATGGAACGACCAATTTTGACATTGCTTGGGCAGGTTATGCTGCGCTGCTGTTACTCCTGATTGCGTCCTTGTCGTCGCGAACGCAACTGCTGCGCCTCGGCATTTGCGGCGTCATGCTTGTCGGAGCGATCGCAAACTTCTGGCTTTATGACCGCCTCTTGATTGGCGTCATCCTGCTTCTGATCTTCGCGGTTAATCTGTTCCAAATTTCCCGCACCCTGTTCCAGAACGCCAATGTGCAGTTCAGCGACGAAGAAGAACGATTGCGCGAATCGCATTTTGCTACGCTAAGTGCCCACAATGCACGCCGCCTGATCGATCAGGGCTATTGGATTTCCGGACGGCGCGGGGAGATTTTGATTCGGGAAAATCATGCAGCGCCCAGCCTCTTTTACCTAGCGGACGGAACAGCGACGATCCGGCGCAACAACGCCGATGTCGGGAGTGCGTCCGGCGGTGAGTTGATCGGCGAGGCAACAGTGCTCGACGGCACCAATGCCACCGGCACCGTCTTGCTCGCGACCAACGCCCGGCTTTGGTTTGTCCCTGCGCAAGCGCTGCGCAATTATCTGTCCGCCAACCCCGACATTGCCGCCGCGCTGCACGAGGGGTTTGCCCGTGCCCTACGTGGCAAATTGGCCAGCGCAAACACTCGCATTGCGGAGAGCTAGTCGCTATCATAACGACATGACATTGACTCTTTTTGGCATTCCCAATTGCGACACGGTTAAAAAGGCACGGCGTTGGCTCGACGCGCAGGGCGTGACACACCAGTTTCATGATCTTCGCAAGGACGGCCTGACCGACACGCGGCTGCAGCAGTGGATTGACGCGCTGGGCTGGGAAAAATTGCTTAATCGCAACGGCACCACATTTCGTAAATTGCCCGAAACGCAAAAAGAGGATCTGGATGCAGCGCACGCCAAAGCACTGATGCTCGATCAAGTAGCGATGATCCGCCGTCCGGTCGTAGTATCGGGCGAAACAATTAGCGTCGGATTCAAAGAAGCCGAATGGCAGGACCGTTTTGGTGCATGAAAGCGTGGCGACAGTTTTTGCTGGCGCTGGCCTTGTTGCCGGCGGGCTGCGCGGCTGATCCAATGCCCGTCCAATCGACCCTTGATGGCAAGCCGCCAGTCATCATCGCCCACCGCGGCGCGTCGGGTGAGCGTCCCGAACATACGCTTGCTAGTTACCAGCTCGCGATCGAGCAGGGCGCCGATTTCATCGAGCCCGATCTAGTGCTGACCAAGGATCATGTGCTGGTGGCCCGGCACGAGAATGACATTAGCGACACCACCGATATTGCCGCTCACCCTGAATTCGCCAATCGCCGCGCGACGAAAACCATCGACGGCCACAAGGTCACAGGCTGGTTTACTGAAGATTTCACCCTCGCCGAGATCAAGAGGCTGCGCGCGCGCGAACGCCTGCCCAGCCTGCGCGGAACTGCGCATGACGACCAATATGAAATCCCGACCTTTGAAGAGATTTTGAAACTTCTGGCCCGCGTGAACGAGGGGCGCGATCATAGGATCGGCGTCTATCCCGAAACCAAACATCCGAGCTATTTTGCCTCGATCGGCTTGTCCCACGAAGGACCAATGCTCGCGCTGCTCGACCGTTTTGGCTATCATGGTCGCACCGCGCCGGTGTTCATCCAGAGTTTTGAAGTTGGCAATCTCAAGGCGCTGCGCGCCAAAACTGACCTGCCGCTGATCCAGTTGATGGACGGTGAAGGCGGTCCCGCGGATGCGCCGACTTTACGCTATGCCGCCATGGCGACACCTGCGGGTTTACGCACCGTGGCGCATTATGCCGACGGCATAGGCCCGAACAAGATGATGATCATCGCACGAACGGTGATCGGTAATCTCGACGAGCCCACATCGCTAGTCAGCGATGCCCATGCAGCAGGATTGAAAGTGCATCCTTGGACCTTCCGCCGCGAGAATTATTTTCTTCCGCTGGCAGACAAAGGCGGCATCAATCCGGCGGGGCACGGCAATCTGGCGGCAGAAATCCGCGCCTATCTGGCGACCGGCATCGACGGATTTTTCAGCGACAATCCGCGCGAAGCGGTCGCGACGCTGCGGGCGCAGCCTCGTTGACGCTTGAGGTCCGGGGCCTCGCCGCGAAAGAGTAAGGCACCGAACCGGCGCGTCCGCGCAACTCTAATTTTTCGCACCCTCCCACTGGAACACTTCTTCGAGCGGCTTTCTAAAGACATGGGCGATGCGAAAAGCGACCTCCAGCGAGGGAGAATAACGACCCTGTTCGATGGCTGCGATAGTCTGGCGCGTAACGCCGACACGCTCACCCAAATCGGCCTGCGTCATCTCTGCGGCCAGAAACCGGAGCGTGCGAATATCGTTTCCGATTGGCGATTTAGCCATGCCAGCCTCGCCGATAACTCATCACGATAACGGTCAGCCGGATCAGTTCGGACACCACAATGCCAAACAAGGCGGCATTGACAATTCTGATCCCCGAGTCGCTAAATGGCATGACGACGCCGACTAGGATCATCGCAGTCAACAGTGCATAATATGAAATGGCGGCGCCGCGTCGGGCAATCGTCCTGTCGCGTTCATCGATCCGTGCCCGCCGTAACTTGCGGGCCTGGACGGCCAGATAGATGCTGCCGATGATCACCGCGACAGCCTGTGTCGCGGTGATCGTCCCGAACAACCATAGCATCGCGAAAAGCGATTGGCCGGCAGGATGGCCAGCAAATATCAGCCCGAAATAGAGGCTGTAAGCCAGCACCATCGCAACCAAAGTCATCCAGGCCGCTTTTTCTCTATATGTCATGTTGGATTTCCAAAAGTGGGAGAAAGAAAGTCAGGCGCGTCGATAGAGCCAGATTTGCGACCCGATACGGAGCAGTTCGGCGATCACGACCATCGCCAGCAGCGCATTTATCAGAACGGCGCTATCGACGCCTGCAAACAGCATTCCGATGCAAGCCCATGTGCCGACGACCATCGGATAATAAGCAAGATGCGTCCCCCGCCGGTGAATGGCGCGATCGCGCTCATCCTCAGCCAGATGGACTTCGCCGCGATTGCGAATGGCCAGAATTACCGTGGCGACCGTCATTATCGCTATAATGCCCAGCGTCAGCGGGACGAGCATGCCGCCCACAGCCCAAAGGGCAGCCGGGCCTTTGACCTGACCCCAGGGGAAGGCCAGAAAATACCAGCTAAAGGCCAGCAATATCGCCACGAAGGCGACCCAATGCATTTTTTCGCGAAAAGACATGACAACGACTCCGGTCAAATTTTGATGACATCATGTCAAATATTATATACATGATGTCAAGTCACTTTACCATGGTCGGCTTAAGCGCTTTTGCCGGAACCGATTAGCGGCTAGACCGCGCCCCCATGTCCACACTTCCCAAAACACTCACCTATGACACGTCGACGAGTCGTGCCAATCCGACCCCCCAGCCTATGAAGCGGCTGACCGTCCCGCGCATCCGTCAGCGCAAGGGCGGCGAGCCGCTGGTAATGCTGACGGCTTATACGGTGCGCATGGCGCAGCTGCTGGACCCGCATTGCGACATGCTACTCGTCGGCGATTCGCTGGGACAGGTGATTTACGGCCTGCCGCATACGGTGGCAGTGACGATGGAGATGATGGCGCTGCATGGAGCGGCGGTGGTGCGGGGCAGCTATCATTCCGCTGTTGTCGTCGATATGCCGTTCGGCAGCTATGAGGCCAGCCCAGAACAGGCATTCGCCAACGCCTCGCGCTTGCTCAAGGAAACCGGCGCCGCGGCGGTCAAGCTGGAAGGTGGCACCGTGATGGCCCCGACCATAGAATTTCTGGCGCAGCGGGGCATTCCGGTGATGGGCCATGTCGGACTGACCCCTCAGGCGGTGAACATCATGGGCGGCTACGGCGTGCGCGGGAAAAGCGATGAAGAGGCACGCGCCATTGTCGACGATGCGATTGCCGTTTCCCAAGCGGGCGCTTTTTCAGTGGTGATCGAAGGTGTGCTCGAACCGATTGCAATCGAGATTACCAAAAAAGTCGATTGTCCGACCATCGGCATCGGCGCATCGGCCAAATGCGACGGTCAGGTATTGGTGACTGAGGATATGCTGGGGATGTTCGAACGCGTCCCGAAATTCGTCAAACGCTATCATGATATGGCATCGGTGGTGGAGACGGCGGTCAGAAGCTATGCCGAGGAAGTCAGGTCTCGTTCATTTCCGACCGCCGATCAAATCTATCCCGGCTAGTCCTGCAACTGCGTTGTCCGATCCTGTGAATCGCTTGGCCTTTTCGGGTGCCACGGCTATGGAAGCCGCCGACGGGTCTTGTGCCCACAGCCTGTTGAATATGATGGAGGTTTGATTGGCTACGAGCCCGACCGAAAATAGCGCGTTATTACAAGAAGTTGATGAAGCAGTCCGGCAGGACCAGATCGCTAGTATCTGGCGACGTTTCGGGCTTTGGCTGGTGGCTGCCGTCATCGCGGCTCTGGTCGGCTTTGGTGGCTGGCTCTATTGGCAGCATCAACAAGAGGTCAAACGCGGCGAGAACGCCGAAACGCTGATTGCTGCCTATGACAAGATCAATGGCAATGAGCCGCGCGCAGCCACCAAAATGTTGCAAGGATTGGAAGCCGACGGCGACGACGCCTATCGCGCCATTGCTTTGGTCCAGCAGTCGAATATGAAGCTGAAAGCCGGCGATACCAAGGCTGCATCGGACCTACTGGGCCGCGTTGCCAACGACCCCAAGATCGACGCTTCATTGCGCGACATGGCGCTGGTTCGCAAAACGGCTATCGAGTTTGACACGTTGAAACCTCAAGATGTGATCAGCCGGATGAAACCGATTGTCGATGCCAAGGATCCGCTATCGAGCTGGTTCCCCAGCGCTGCCGAGTTGCTGGCAGTGGCCTATTATCAATCGGGCAAAACCGAAGAAGCGGGGTCGCTTTACGGACGAATCGCCAAGCTTCCCGACATTCCCAAATCGCTGCAATCACGTGCAGTTCAGATGGCGGGCATGTTGGGCGTCGATGCCGTTGCCGACCGGGCAGCGGAGAGCGAAAAGAAGGATGGGGATGACGCGACGGCAAAAGCCGCGCAGCCCGCGACAAATGGGAAAGCAAAATAATATGCTGAAACGGCGCCTGATAATTTGTGCTGCAATATTCTCCATGCCTTTGGCAGGGTGCGCTGCGTTCAAGGGCAAGGGTGGCCCGCATACGCCGACGGTTGGTGATCGCGTGTCCATCCTGACCAATGACGCCAGCGTTAAAGTTGACCCCGCCATCGCCGATGTCGATGTGGTTCTGCCCGAACCCGTTGTGAACGCCGATTGGGCCCAATCGGGTGGCAATGCCTCGAAGGTAATAGGTAATGTCGCGCTGGGCACAACGCGCAGCCGGATCTGGACCCAGAATATCAGCGGCGGGACCAACAAACAACGCCTGTCGACCTCGCCGGTGATCGCCGACAACCGCTTGTTCGTCGTCGATACGGATGCGAAAGTATCTGCCTTTGCCGCCGATACCGGAGCTTTGCTATGGCGCACGGCCATCGGCAGTACGGGCAAGGATTTCAAAGATTCGTTGTTCGGTGGCGGAGCGGGTGTTGACGGATCGGTAGTTTATGCGACCAGCGGCGTCGGCGATGTTGCCGCCCTGAATGTCGCCGACGGATCGGTCATCTGGAAGGTCAAGCCAGCAGGCCCGCTGCGCGGTGCTCCGACCATTGCCTTTGGCGGCGTCTATGTCATCACGCAGGATAATCAAATCTATGCGCTCAACGCCGCCGATGGCGCGGTATTGTGGCAAGCAACGGCATCGACCGAGCCGGGTAGCGTTTTTGGCGCCGCCTCGCCCGCCGCTGGCCAAGGCTCGATCATTGCGGGCTTCTCTTCGGGTGAAGTGCAGGCCTATCGTTATGAAAATGGCCGTGACTTGTGGGAAGATGCGCTGGCACGGACCAGCATGTCTCTGTCCGTATCGACGCTCAGCGATGTCGATGCCGATCCGGTTGTTGATCGTGGCCGGGTGTTCGCCCTCGGGCAGGGCGGTCGCATGGCAAGCTATGAGCTCGTGACGGGCCAACGCACTTGGGAAATATCGATTGCGGGCATTTCGACTCCCTATGTTGTCGGCGAATGGGTCTTTGTGATGACCGATGACGCTAAATTGCTTTGCGTTACCCGCGCTACCGGCAAGATTCGCTGGCTCAGGCAATTGCCGCGATTCCGGGTTGAAACCGAAAAGAAGAAGAAAGATCCGATCCGCTGGACCGGTCCGATTCTGGCTGGTAGTCGTCTGCTTGCAGTGAATAGCGAGGGCCAGCTGGCTGAATTTTCGCCAGCCGACGGATCGACATTGGCGACGACCGATCTCGATAATTCTATCTCGCAACCGCCAGTGGTGGCGAACAATATTCTGTATATCTTACAGGATGACGGGCGGCTTTCCGCTTGGCGTTGATGACTTTGCCCGGCCACCACTGGCCGGTGCGTGAATGGGATAAACAAGATGGCGCGATCCGCAACGATCGCCATTGTCGGCCGACCCAATGTCGGTAAATCGACGCTGTTCAACCGGCTGGTCGGCAAACGGCTGGCGCTGGTCGATGACCAGCCAGGGGTGACGCGTGACCGACGCGAAGGCGACGGGAAACTTCTCGGTCTGGAATTTCGCATCGTCGACACCGCCGGTTTTGAAGATCAGGACGCGGCGACCCTACCCGGCCGGATGCGGGTGCAGACCGAAAAGGCGGTCCGAGAGGCAGATGCAGCGCTGTTCATGATCGACGCGCGCGCCGGCGTGACCCCGCTCGACGAGGAAATCGCCCGCTGGCTGCGCAGCGAAGATACGCCAATCATATTGGTCGCCAACAAGGCCGAGGGCAAGCAGGGCGAGAATGGCCTGCTCGAGGCCTATTCGCTCGGGTTTGATAATCCGGTCGCGCTCAGCGCCGAACATGGTGAAGGTGTGGTCGAATTGTTCGACGTCTTGCGCCCGATTATCGATGCCTATGACGCTGAACAGGAACTACGCGACGGCGACAGCGTCGATGATGAGGAGGATGGCCCGCTCAAACTCGCCATCGTCGGGCGTCCCAATGCCGGGAAATCGACACTCATCAACCGCATGATTGGCGAAGATAGGCTGATTACCGGACCAGAGGCAGGCATTACGCGCGATTCGATCCGCATCGACTGGCAATGGGACGACGGCGGCAGCATGAGGCAGCTGCAACTGTTCGATACCGCCGGCATGCGCAAGCGCGCCAAAGTTCAGGAAAAGCTAGAAAAAATGTCAGTCGCCGATGCCATGCATGCGGTCGATTTTGCCGAGGTTGTCGTGCTTTTGCTCGATTCGACTGTCGGGCTAGAGGCGCAGGACCTCAAGATCGCTGACCGCGTATTGCAGGAAGGCCGCGCGCTGATCGTGGCGCTCAACAAATGGGATGTCGCGGGTGACCCCAGTTCACAATTCAACGGCACGCGCGCGGCGCTCGAGGACGGACTGAGTCAGGTCAAGGGCGTTCCGTTGCTCAGTCTTTCAGGCGCAACCGGCCGCGGCATCGACACTTTGGTCAAGGTGGCGTTCGAACAACGCGACATCTGGACGCAGCGCGTCTCCACCGCCAAACTCAACCGCTGGTTCGAAAGCGCCGTTGCATCCAATCCGCCGCCGGCACCGGGCGGAAAACGTATCAAGCTGCGTTATGTGACCCAGGCGCGCAACCGGCCGCCGACCTTTGTCGTGTTCGGCAGCCGCACCGATTCGCTCCCCGCCAGCTATCAACGCTATCTCGTCAACGGCTTGCGCAAAGAGCTCGGCTTTCAGGGCGTGCCGATCAGACTGAATTTCCGAAGCACCCATAATCCTTATGACGAATGAGGCGGCGACCATAGATACAGGCCCGGTTGTCGATACGCGCGGCATGCGCTGCCCTTGGCCTGCCCTGCGTTTGGCGCGCGCGATGCGCGAAGCACCATGCGTCACATTGATTGCCGACGACCCGCAGGCAGCGCGCGAAATTACAGCTCTTGCCGAGCAACAAGGTTGGATATTGCAACCCGCAGACGGTCTGGCCGACGCCCGGCAATGGCAGGTTCGGCGCCACTGATTTACGACGCGGCAACTGCCTCTTCCTGCACGCAAAAGTCCGTAACGCCTTTTTTACCCTCCTTGGGCCATACTGGTCGCGGGACCCTAATGCAGTGCTAACAAGCCGAGGGGCGGAAAATTGGAACAGACTTTGGTCGATTGGGATGAATATCGGGCCACCCGAACGCAGTTGGGAGGCGCATTTGTGCGCATTTTGGGCTATTTTCGTGAAGACGGGACCAAATCGGTCGCGGCGATCGAGGACGCGATGCGTAACCAGAATGCGCGCGGTCTGGTGATGCCGGCACATACATTAAAAGGCGAATCGCGCCAATTTGGTGCCGAGAAGTTGGCTAGCCTGGCCGAACAAATTGAGGTTTTCGCGCGACGCTGTGTCGAAATGCAAATTTCGCCGGAAGAATATCTGCCGCGCGTAGTGACGCTGCGCCCTCTGTTCGAAGAAACGCTGGCGGCGCTCGAGGCCGAATGCAATCCCTTGGTCCAGCGACGCGCAAGCGGCTTTGGCCGCGCGAGGGTTATGGGCGGCTAGCTTTTATTCATGCACTGAAAAGCAGCGGAGTCTGCTGAAGCAAGCTTCGCTTCGCTCCATCGTGGAAATACTCATTGGCCGCGAAGTTTGGCCCCGACTAGCTGCGCGATGTGGTGTAAAATTATGACGCGATTTCGATCCAGCTTTGCCAGAGCATGTAAATTGCAACGACCATAACAAATGTCGCGAATATGGTGTTGAGCTTACCCTTGTCGGCGGAAAGGGTCTGCGCAGCGCGGGTCCCGATCAAGCTGCCCGCGAGTCCACCAAGAATAAACACCCCGGCAAGCGGCCAGTTGACGAGCCCGGACAGCGCATAATTAAACGACGTCGTCAGTCCAAATGCGGTGACGGCGACAAGCGAAGTTCCGATTGCCCGCAATATCGGCATCGAGGTCGATGCGACCAGCCCGGGAACAATAAGGAAGCCGCCGCCTATCCCGAAAAAGCCGGAAAAAGCTCCGGTCCCTAGTCCAAAACTGGCAACTTTGCCGACATTCTCCCGACTGCACATCGCGCCTTCGATGCCTTCGTCACTGCGCGACCGAAACATCAAAATGGCAACGACGATCATTAAAATGGCGAACAGGAGCAGCAGTTTATGCCCGTCGATGCTCTTGCCCAGCGTCGAGCCGCCCAATGCCCCCACCACACCGGCGCCGGCGAAGATGAACCCGCAGCGCCAGTTGACTGTTCCCGCGCGACCATGGTTCCACAGCCCGATAGCCGCATTGACGGCAACTGCAAAAGCGCTTGTCCCGATGGCGACATGCGGGTCCTTCACCCCAACAATATAGAGAAGCAACGGGACCGCGAGGATCGATCCGCCTCCTCCGACAAGGCCGAGCACAAAGCCAACCAGTGCACCTGAAACGCCCCCGAGTGCAAAATGCAGCGTATCTATCACTGGGTCAAAGCTCCGCTTCAATCATATGGGGTTTGGCCATCCACTCGCGGCCCTTGAGCATGCCATGCCAGTAAACCGGCGGTAGAATCGTGTCCTTGAGGATCCATGACAGACGCGAGGGCTTTGTACCATCGATCAACCAGGGCGGAAAACTCGGTAGCAACTTGCCTCCATAGCCGAATTCGGCGAGGACAATCTTGCCTGCTTCTACGGTCAACGGACAACTGCCATAACCATCATAGCCTGCCTGTGGCGGCTTGCCAGCTAGTGTCGCCAGCGCATTGACCGCGACGACCGGTGCTTGCTTGCGCGCAGCTGCAGCTGTTTTTGCATTGGGCGCGCCGCAAGCGTCGCCGAGGGCATAGATGTTGGGATAGACCGGGTGACGCAGCGTCGTCTCGTCGACTGCGACATAGCCCGAGGCCGCAGCCAGCGGACTGGAACGAATGAACGCGGGCGCGACCTGCGGCGGGACAACATGGATCATATTGAAACGCCGTTCCACCGTCGTGACCTCGTCACCGTTGCGTTGTTCAAAGCTAGCCATTTGTGCGCTGCCATCGATCGCAATCAGCTTTGATTCTAATTTCAAATCAATATTATAGCGTTCGATGTAGGTCATTAGGGCCGGTACGTAGGCGGGAACACCAAATAGCGCTCCTCCCGCATTGTGAAACTCAACATCGACAGCATCGAGTAAGCCCGATTTCTCCCATCGGTGACACGATAAATACATCGCCTTTTGTGGCGCACCAGCACATTTGATTGGCATTGGAGGCTGGGTGAACAGCGCGGTTCCGCTTTTGAGTTCGCGAACCAATTGATTGGTATAGGGCGCCAGATCGTATCGATAGTTGGAAGTGACTCCGTTTTTCCCGAGCGTTTCAGTAAGACCGGGGATTGCTTCCCAATCAAGCGTCAGGCCCGGACAGACGATAAGCACATGATAGCCAATGCAGCGTCCATCAGACAGTGCAACCTGGTTCTTATCGGGATCAAAGGTTGCGACAGCGGCCTTGATCCATTCGGCACCCTTTGGAATCAGGCTCTCTTCGCGCCGATGGGTGAATTCAGCGTCGAAAATGCCTGCCCCGACCATGGTCCAGCCGGGCTGATAATAGTGATCTTCCGACGGCTCGACTACCGCAATCGAAACATCGCGATCACGCTTTAACATGCTTGCAGCGGTTGCAAGTCCCGCCGCGCCGCCACCCACAATGACGACGTCATAGTCGCTGCTTGCGCTGACAGACATATGGGTGGAGGCCATCGCGGCCAGCTGTTCCGACCGGCTGCCCGAGCGACAAAAGCCCAACACCGGCGAGGGCAGCTCGGCGAGCGCCTTTGCCATCAGCATAGCGTCGTTTTCTGTTAGCCGGCCGGGTACGACAGGAATATGGGCAAATCCCAGACCATAGCGCTGCGCCGCTTCGGCAATGTCAGAAGCGGCGGGTTGGCCAGGCTCCTCGCCGTCAGGACGGTTGCAGATGATCGCCCGATAGCCGGCATCCGCAATCGCCGCGACATCGCTGGGTTGAATCTGCGAGCTGACGCCGAGTTGCGGGTCGATCTTTTTAATGTCCATAGGGTCTTTCTAGATAAGACGCGCGCTGGCGGCCGCCCAGGCGAAACTTATTATACCGCATTCAAAGGAATTTTGAGATAGCGGATACCATTCTCTTCGGGTGCAGGCAGGTGGCCGGCACGCATATTGATCTGAACCGACGGCATAATCAGTCGCGGCATCGACAGCTTCTTGTCGCGTGCTTCGCGCATGGCGACAAAGCCGTCCTCGGTGATCCCGTCGCGCGCATGGATATTGTGCGCACGTTCGTCTGCGACGGTGGTTTCCCACTCATTAATGTCGCGCCCTTCTGGTAGGTAATCATGGCACATGAACAACCTGGTTTCGGGCGGCAGTTCGAGGATACGGCGCAGCGAGCGAAATAGCTGGCGCGCGTCGCCACCGGGGAAATCAGCGCGCGCTGTCCCATAGTCGGGCATGAACATCGTGTCTCCGACGAAGACGGCGTCGCCGATGACATAGGCATTGTCAGCCGGCGTATGCCCCGGCACGTGCAATACGGTTACATCGATGTCGCCGATGCGGAACCGATCGCCATCTTTCCACAAATGGTCAAAGTCCGACCCGTCGCGCTGAAAGTCGCTGCTGGCGTTGAACAATGCCCCGAAATTCTGCTGCACGGTGACGATATGCTCGCCGATGGCGACTTTTCCGCCAAGCTCTTCCTGAAGATAGGGCGCGGCCGACACATGATCGGCATGGGCGTGGGTTTCAAGCAGCCAGTCGACGCCAAGGCCCTGTGCCTTGACGAAGGCGATAATCTTGTCGGCGGAGACTGTGGTGGTGCGACCAGCTGCAGGGTCATAGTCGAGCACGCTATCGATGATCGCAGCGCGCATCGTTGCAGGGTCGTGAACCACATAGGAAACCGTATTCGTTGCATCATCGAAAAAGGCTTTGATCGCTGCCGGTTTCGTCTGCGCCGCGAGCACTTGCGTGCTGGTGCTGGTTATTATCGAATCGATGACTCGACTCCTTATAAAATCACATTTACATAATTTATGTAATAGATTAGAAGAATTGCGTCAAGCCCCCGATCGTCGACACCGATTTGCAAATGAAAGAGCACGGCCAATGAGTGAGATGAGCGAGACATTTGGACGCGCGCCGCTGCGGATCGGTGATGCGGCACCTTCTTTTTCCGCGCGCTCGACAAAGGGGATCGTAAAGCTTTCCGATTATCGTGGACGCTGGCTCATCTTCTTCTCGCACCCCGCGGACTTCACCCCCGTTTGCACGACCGAATTTATCGGCTTTGCAAAGAGAGAGGCCGATTTCGACGCACGAGATTGCGCGTTGCTCGGGCTGTCCGTCGACAGCCTTTATTCGCATCTCGCTTGGGCGCGCGCGATCGACTCAGAATTTGGCATCGCGATCAACTTTCCGATCGTCGAGGACCCCAGCATGGCCATCGGGCGCGCCTATGGCATGATCGACGACTCGTCGCAGGACAGCGCCGCAGTGCGTGCTACCTATTTCATCGACCCCGAGGGGATTGTTCGCGCGATCAATGTCTATCCGCACACTGTCGGCCGATCAGTTGATGAGATATTGCGCACGCTCACCGCGCTCCAGCGAACCGCCGACGGCAGCGTGCTGACACCCGAGGGCTGGCGCCCCGGCCAGCCGCTGCTCGCTCCACCGCCCGAGCGGATGATAGAAAGCAACGACCGTGCCTGGTTCTGCCGCACTGTCGATAGAAAAATGAGCGCGGTTTATGAGAACCGTGCACTCGCCAACAAGGTGGTTGAAAAGCTGCGCGTCTATGCACAGCCGCAGCGATTCATGATCCTGTCATGCCTGCTGCGCGGCGGACGCACGGTTGGCGAAATCGAAACGGCGACCGCTATTGGACAGCCAGCACTCAGCCAGCAACTCGCCGCATTGCGCCGCGCTGAAATGGTAACGACACGGCGCGCAGCAAAACAGGTCCATTATGATCTGGCCGATGAAGGCGTCGCCCTATGCGTGCGCAGCATGGAAGCAATTTTTGCACAACACGCAACGACAGAAGAATTGCTCACGGCTGCATTGCGCTCTGGCAATGGGCAGCGGGACGGCAGTCGACCTTCTTCCGGCACAGCTACATTCGCCCGAATTGACTGAGGGATTGCATGCAGGCTGGTCGCGCATCGTCGCGACCGCTCACGCCTGCATTGCACCGCCCCCGCTTAACCTTGCCGCCTTCGGCTCATGGCGGGTCCGACGCGTGCGCAAGGTTGCAACCTCCATATTGCCTCCATGATTCCAGCCTAGATACCCCATCTAAAGCGGCTCAACAGGTGGAGGACATTGAATGTCACGCAAGAAGAATGCTCTAGCCACGACAGCCATCGTCTGTGCTTATGCACTGGTCATCGCTGGTTGCGGTGGCGGGGATGGATCCAGCAGCGACACCACCTCGGTCACAGTTACACCAACCCCAAGCCCCACCCCGACGCCTACGCCAAGCCCTACGCCAGCGGCTACCAACACCGGGGCGATACTATGTCCGCACAGCGGCAGTTATCAGGGCAATTATAGTGCGGCTGGTCTGCTGACCTCCACTTGGAGCTGGACCTGCAACACGACCGCCCGGACGCTGACCGCCAATGGCCTGCCCAACCATGCAGTCGGGACCTTTCCCAATCCGGGAAATCCCAACACCATTACCACGCAGACCATCAATTTTACGGCCACATTGACCCCGACCTTCGGGAGCACGAACACCAATATCGGAGGGCCGGGCGGTGCAAGCGCCTATAGTTTACAGGGTGTCAAATTCGATCCAGGTACGGGTGGTGCCTGCGCGAGCGGGATCACGGCAACCTCGCAATGCGATCTTGGAGGCGGCACCGGCCCCTGGCGAATCGAGGCGCTGGGTCAGACTAGTTTTGATTTCGGCGCGGATTCCAACAATGCTCATGTCCAGCCCGGCGGGATCTATCATTATCATGGCATGCCCGAGGGTCTGCTTACCAACGCCAATATATCCGACGCCGCGCCCCGCATGTTGCTGATCGGCTGGGCCGGAGACGGTTTCCCCATCTATGCCCGCTGGTGCTACAGCGTCGCAACCGACGCCACCAGCGCGCTCAAAAAATGCACCGGTAGCTATGTCAAGGACACGGTCGCCGATGCCGGGCGCCCGTCCACATCACTGGTCC
Organism: uncultured Alphaproteobacteria bacterium; assembly: GCA_963844225.1. Lineage (GTDB taxonomy): Bacteria > Pseudomonadota > Alphaproteobacteria > Sphingomonadales > Sphingomonadaceae > Sphingopyxis. The sequence goes on from CAWJNG010000011.1 coordinate 112,812, forward strand.
CCTTGGGGGCGTTTCTGTCGGACTGGGCCTATGCCGCCGGCTCGGGAGATCTGGATGATTGCAACGGCCGTACCGGCGTAACACCCGAATTTCCCAATGGAATCTATTATTACATGGCGACCGACAGCTACCCCTATTTCAGTCGGTGCCTCAAAGGTCAGTTGAGCTAAAAGGATAACAATGTGAATCTCAAATGGGGGAGCGCTACGGTTTTCATAGTCGCGATCGGGATCGTCGGAGCAGATGGCTTGTCAGCGCAGCAAGGCCCGCCGCGCGAGCAGCGCGGCGGCGGCAGGCCGAGCGAGGCGATGCTGAAAGCGTGCGTCGCAAAAAAGGCTGCCGATCCGTGCAGCGTAAGCCGCAAGGACGGAAGCTCAGAGACTGGCAATTGCAGTGCGCCCGAAGGCCTGCCGCTTGCCTGCGTGAGCGGTCAAGGAGGGCCAGGCGGCGAACCTCGCGGGGACCAAGGCGGTCCGCCACGCGGCGAATCGAATAGCGGGACAAAAGTTGGTTCAACCCAAGCCTATACGACGGGCATTTTATGCGACTATGCTGTCGATGAGCCAAATAAGCAGGTCGGTTTGACCAGCAAGGCCCAATGGACCTGCGCCCGTGGCCAGCGCGTGCTGGCCGCCAATGGCATTCCGAACCACCCGGTCGGGCAGTTTCCCAACCCGGCAAACCCGAACAGCATTTCGCAGCAGGTGGTCCATTTCGCTGTGACAACTTCACCGATTGCCTATTCCGGGGCGGGCGGACGCGTGAAAGAGCCGGTCATGGGACTCAATGGCATCAAATTTGATCCTGGCACCGGTGGTAGTTGCATGGACGACGTCACATCTCCTTCGCAATGTGGCCTTGGTCCGGGGTCGGGTGGCAAATGGAACATTGAAGCGCTAAGCCAGAACAGCTTCGACTTTGGCGTCGACGCCAGCCATGCGCACGTCCAGCCCGGCGGTGCCTATCATTATCATGGCGTACCCGATGGCATGCTGTCGCCCGAAGCAAAGGCAGGGAAGAAAATGGCCCTGATCGGTTGGGCAGCCGACGGCTTCCCCGTTTATGCTCGATACGGGTTTCCCAAACAGGGTGTCATGATCGGCAACCTCAAACTCATGCGCCCCAGCTACAGGCTCAAGCAGGCTCCCGATGCGGGACGACCTTCTACTGCCATCATCCCGATGGGAGCTTTCATGCAGGACTGGACATATGTTGCCGGATATGGCGACCTCGATGAATGCAATGGTCGCTTTGGGTCCACCCCCGAATTTCCCGAGGGCATTTATCATTATTACGCGACGGATGCCTATCCCTATATCCAGCGCTGCGTGAAGGGATCGATCGAAAGCGAGCCGCAAGCGCGCGAACGCGGGCCGCAGCGCGGAAAAGGCGAGCGCAGAGGCCCCGGAGGAGGGGGAGGCAGAGGACAGCGACCGGGCGGTGACAGGCCGCAATGATCGCGAGAGCGCTTGTCGCCATTTGTCTTTTCTTGCTACCTGCACTTGCTCAGGCACATCTGCTGCCCAAACAGAACGCGACGTTGCGCATTATCGATAAGGCAGCATTTGTCGTCGTCGCTGTCCCTGTCTCCGCGCTCGACGGAGTTGACGATGATGCGAATGGCAAATTATCGCTCGCCGAACTCGAGCGGCACAATGCAGATATCGCGCGACAATTTGGGGCTCGATTCCATGTCAGCGACAACGGCGTAAAAGCTTCGCAGGCGCTGACCATGGTGATGTCACCCCTGACCGACGGGGAGACCTATGATACCGATTATGCGGTGGTGCTGCACCGCGTGAACTTTGTTAATGCCCCCCAAAACCCATCGATAGACACCGACCTGTTCGGGACGGGGCGAAAAGAAGGCCAGATGCGGGTCAAGGCAAGCCGAGGTGAAACGGTAGAGATCGCCATCCTTGAGCCGGGGGCTACGCACCATGTTTTCTTTCGCGGTAGTCTGGCAGTTTTTGTCGATTTCATAAGAATAGGGTTTGAACATATTTGGACCGGCTACGACCATCTGCTCTTCCTCCTGACTATCGTGATGATCGGAGCAAGCTTGCGCTATTGGTTTGCCGTCGTCTCCAGTTTCACTATTGCCCACAGTATCACTTTGGCGCTTTCGACCTTAGGCGTGCTAAGAATCGATCCTGCGATTGTCGAACCTGGTATAGCGCTGAGTATCGTGGTCATGGCTTTGCTGAACCTGCGTGTCCTTGCAAAACATCGCTATCAGGCCGGCTGGTCGCGGGTCGCGATTGTGTTTGCATGCGGCCTTTTACACGGTTTCGGTTTCGGCTCAGCCGTCGGGTCCATGGCTCTAGATGCAAACAATCGATTTGCGACACTTGCCGGATTCAATATCGGTATCGAGATCGGGCAATTTCTGTTTGTCGGCGCGGTGCTGGCAGTCACGGCTTTGCTGGCGAAGATAGCGCCCCCGCTCCTTGTAAAGCATATACCGCGGGCGGCATCGATCTTTGCTGCGATCATGGGGACCACCATGCTTATTGGGCGTATGACCGGTTGAACCCACCGTGCTCAATATCTCAGAGCCTAGCCCCCTGCTGCTCGAACGGAACGCTGCTGCGAACGAGCAGCGGCTTACCCGACTTCAAATCGGTAACCTGATCCATAAACCGACCCGATTCCGCCGTCTCCAGCAGCACCTTCGACACCTGCAAGTTTGCGCCGAATATTCTTCACATGGCTATCGATCGCCCGATCGCCCGTTTCGAGGGCCTGATCGCCGAGGTGGTCGAGCAACTGCGAGCGCGAATATACCCGGCCGGGATGCTTCATCATGACGCTCAACAAGCGATATTCCGACGGCGAGAGGTCAAGCCAGGCTCCGTGCCAGGCGATGCGCTGGCCTTCCTCGTCCACCAGATAGGGCTGGGCTTCTGGATTTCTGGTCATTCGGCCTTCGGAGCGCCTGATCAGGGCGTTGATCCGGGCAACCACTTCCTGCGGACTGAAGGGTTTCGTCACATAATCATCGGCTCCGATTTCGAGCGCCGTCAACTTGTCGCGCTCTTCCACCCGGGCGGTCAACATCAGTATCGGTGCAGGATAGAAGTCCCGGAGCTGGCGACATAGCTCGACGCCATTGCCAGCCGGAAGCATGACATCCAAAATGATCGCGGATGGAGCCTTTTTTCGCGCTGCTTCGACAACCATTTTTCCATCGAAAAATATCCGCGGCGAATGGCCGTTGCTTGTCAGATAGTCGGCAACGATCGTTGCGATCTTGCTATCGTCTTCAACGACAAATATTTCACGCACCCTTTTCATCGCTTGTTCGCGTCGAGTGGCAGATCGATGATAATCTGCAAGCCGCCAAGCTCGGACGGCGCCGCGTCGATCTGTCCTCCATGGGCCAATACGATAGCCTTTGCGACGGCAAGGCCTAGGCCGCTTCCTCCAGAAACTCGATCGCGCGCCTCTTCCAACCGGTGCAAGGGTTCGAACAGCTGCTCAAATTGTGCAGCACAAACCCCTGGAGCACTATCTTCAACACGGATCATGGCCCGCCCATTGGCCGTCGATAGCATGACAAGGATCTTACCTGATGAATCGGTGTAGCGGATTGCATTGGTAATCAGATTCCCCAGCAGTTGTTCGATCCGTTGAGCGTCCCATAGAGCAGGCAGAGTGATAAGCGATCCGCACGCGATCTCGATTTCCAGCCCGGCTTCCCGCAACGCCGAGCGGAAACGGACCGCAACGTTCCGGACTAAGGCAACCGCATCGATTTGGCTATATCGCTGCAATGGCGATCCAATCTCCGAGATGGCCAGAAAGTGCAAATCGTCGACGAGGAGATTGAGCCGGCGCACTTCGTCAGATAGCGAGGCCACCGCTTCTCTATCTATCGGACGGATGCCATCTTTCAGTGCCTCCAGTTCACCCGTCAGGACGGTAAGCGGCGTGCGCAGTTCGTGACTGATTTCGGCAAGCCATCGTCTCCTGGCGCCTTCGAGGCGTTCCAGGCTTTCTGCCATTGCGTTGATATTTGCACCCATCGCCGCAATTTCATCATTTCCGTTGGTGTCAATGCGGGCCGAAAAATTGCCATTGGCAATCTCATTGGTTGTCGTCCGCACGGCCGAAATCTTTCGGGCCCCGGCGCGAGCGAGAAACAGAGCGAAAAGGGCTGAAAGCAGCAGCAACAGAACCGTAACCGCTGCGACACCAATATATTGGCTTCGTAAAAATCTCGCATCAATCGAACGGGGCGCGGGGCCCCGTGGCAAGAGTTTCGCCGTAGCAACTATTTTGCCCTGGAATGAAATCGGTCGCGATACAGCTCCAATCTCGCGGCGCAGCGGACCTGACAATGGACCAAAAAACTGCTGCCCATTTATATCGATAAGTCGCAGTCGGCTTCCGAACGCATCGGGTGGCGGACCCTTTTCGCGCCGGTTTTGCTGCGCGGCGCCATCGGGTGCTTCGGTGGAAAACAAATGCCTCGGCGGTGGCCGAGGCGGCAGTTCACCAATTTGACCATTTTGCGCCATTTGCCTCACTGTCCGCTCAAGCATTTCGGAATCTGGATTCTTACGCTGTGTTGCGGCCAGTGCGTTGAGACGGCCTTCAAATTCAGTCGCGAATCCTTCGAGCATCTCGGCATCGCGGGCATCGAGATACTCACTGAATCCGCGTCCCAGATTCCAGGCAAGCACACCGGCAATTGCCAAGGCGGACACCATCGCAGTCATTGAGACGAGTAGGAAGAGTTTGTGGAACAGCCGCATAGTATGAGAGATCCTGTAGAACGCGCGGACCGTCCCAACCACATCATTGTGTGCAGAATATGTGCGAAGGAATATTGAGCCGGCGATGGCCTGGCCGAGTTTTTGATCAAGGGCAGCTTGCGAAGAACTTTCCTCAGAGCCAATGACGGACTTACAGATGGCCGACTATCGAGCGTACAAGGAAGCCTACTTCGGCAAGATCAAATATGTGCCCAAGGGAATCAAGACACCTTATGATATGTTCCTGTTCTTCGTACAGGCGCAGAAAAGCATGAAGCGCGAGAAGCTACTCGAGAACCTGAAAATGCCAGAAGAACGAGCTCACGGAATGTCGGATAAAAACTTGCTGCTAGAATATTGTGAGCGGGGTGTTAGCGGCAGCGGTTTGTTCAAGACGGTCGATGGAGTTCTGACTCACGAAGCGAACCTGACACCCATGATGCAAAGGATGGAGATTAACTATCTGAAATTAAAAGAAAAACACCGGCTGGCTGGGGCGGCAGGATTCGAACCTGCGCATGGCGGCATCAAAAGCCGCTGCCTTACCGCTTGGCTACGCCCCATCGGGCCGGTGCGAGCGCGCTCTATAACCTGTGCGCCATGATTGGCAAGGCAAGCAGAGCGGCTTTTTGTCGCGGGCACAATCCTATAGGCGCGTTACCCAGCCGTAACGATCTTCGGCACGGCCGTGCTGGATATCGACCAACTGCTCCTTGAGCATTCCCGTCACCTGCCCAGGCCCACCGGCACCGATGGTAAAGCTGGTGTCGCCGCGCGTTACCTTGCCTACCGAAGTCACTACTGCTGCGGTGCCGCAGGCAAAACTTTCGGTCAGCTTGCCGCTCGTTGCATCGGCTTGCCACTGGTCGATGGCATAGGGCTCTTCGCGCACCGTCAATCCAGCGTCCCGAGCCAATGTCATTATCGTATCGCGTGTAATGCCCGGAAGAATCGTTCCGCTAAGCGGCGGCGTTACCAGACTGCCGTCGTCGAACACGAAGAACATATTCATTCCCCCCAGTTCCTCGATCCAGCGATGCTCAAGCGCGTCGAGAAACACCACCTGATCATGACCCATGGCGATGGCTTCGCGCTGGGCGATCAGGCTCGAGGCATAATTGCCGCCACATTTGGCCGCCCCTGTCCCCCCGGCGGCGGCGCGCGTATAATCTTCGGACACCCAAAGTGAGATCGCGGGTGCACCTGATTTGAAATAATTGCCGACCGGCGAAACGATAACGAGGAACTGATACTCAGCAGCTGGCTTGACGCCCAGAAACACTTCGCTGGCGAACATAAAGGGCCGCAGATAGAGCGCCCCGCCTTCGACCGGCGGAAACCATTTGGCGTCAACGCGCACCATTTCGCGCACCGCATCAATGAACATATCCTGCGGAAGCTCGGCCATCGCCATCCGCTGGGCGCTCGCCTGAAATCGCGCGGCATTGGCCTCGACACGAAACAGCGCCATGGATCCGTCATCGAGTCGATACGCCTTCAGTCCCTCGAATATCTCCTGCGCATAATGCAGCACGGCAGTTGCCGGGTCGAGCGAAAGTGGCCCGCGCGGCATCACTTTTGCATCGTGCCAGCCCCGGCCTTCGACATAGCGGATGCTGACCATATGATCGGTGAAGACGCGCCCAAAGACAGGATCGGCGATCAGCGCGCTGCGCTCTGCGTCGGATTTGGGGGCCGGATGCGGTTCACGGGCAAAGTTGGTTTCGGGCATGAAAGGGCCTTGGAACAATGAAAATCGGAGACAAGTCGGGGCCTCTTGCCAAAGCAGGACCGTCAGCGCAACGTGGCTGCTATGTCCGACGTCAATTTTCCTTCGCAAGTCTCGGCCGCTTCTGCTCTATTTCTCCGGGCTGACGAGGTTCGGCGCGGCATTGAATATCTTTTCTTTTCCCATGCGGCCTTGTGGCGCAGCATCGATGCACAACTGGAGGAGCAAGGGATTGGCCGCGCGCATTACCGCGCGCTTTATTTCATCGCGCGCCAGCCGGGGATCACCATTTCGGACATGCTGTCACTGCTGGGCATTACCAAGCAATCGTTGGGCCGCGTGGTTAAGGAACTGGAGGCGCGCGAAATGATCGCCACCCGCCCCGGAAACCGCGATCGCCGCCAAAAAGAATTGCGACTGTCCGAAGCGGGTCGCGCGCTCGAATCATCCGTCTTTGCACTGCTCCGCGATGCCATGAGCCAAGCCTATTCGCAGGCCGGACAACAGGCGGTGACAGGATTTTGGCAAGTCAGTGACGCCCTGCTTCCGCCGCGTGAACGCAGCCGGATCGCTCGGCTGGGCCAGCAATCGGACTGAGAGGGCGGAGCCTATCAGCCTTCGCCGTCACTCCGTGCAAGGTCAGCGAGCTCGCGTCCGCGGTCGCGTGCGGCGCGAAGGACATTGGTCATCAACGCGACCAGTTCGCCAGCGCTGTCGAGAACATCCAATCCCGCCTGTGTCGTTCCGCCTTTGCTCGCAACCTGAGCTATCAAAGTTGCGGGTGTCTGTCCGCTCTCCGCCAGCAGAGCCGTCGCGCCGCCAAAGGTGGCATTGGCAAATTTCAACGAATCCTCGGTGGACAGTCCCAGCCGCTCCCCCGCGGCGGCATAGGATTCGATCAATCGAAATACAAACGCCGGCCCGCTACCGGTAAAAGCCGTGACCAAATCCATATTGCTGTCATCGGCAAGCCGAACCATCGTGCCCAGCGCACCCATCATGGCATCTACGGTTTGATTGTCAGAATCATCACTGCCAAGCGATGCAATGGCGGTCACACCCTGACCAATACGTGCCGGCATATTGGGAATGATGCGGACCTGTGATTTCGCGGTGGGGAAACGGGCGGCCAGATCTGCAAGTGAAACGCCGGCCAGAATCGACAACAGGCGTGTTTCGCCGTTGAGTACGGGAGCCAGCGTTTTGGCAACGCTGCCTAATTGCTGCGGCTTCATTCCCACCATGATCCAGTCGGCAGAACCCTTTGCAGCTTGCCAATCGTCAAGGCTGGCATGCTGCGCGATGCCGTCGCGCGGCTTTGCGATCGGATCGACAATCGTGACTTGCATCGGGTCGAGCCCCGCCGCCAGCCATTGCGTCAACATCGCTCCCGCCATGTTGCCACAACCAACCAGCAAAAGCTGGCCAGGAAAATCCTGTAATGTAGTCGCCATTGTTCCTGATTCCGTTCTTGTGTTGCCCCTATCGACAACTGCTAGCTGGTCCCGAGAGCAGGTCGAGGCAATGGCCATCGATCTGGCTCGCGTCAACCGGCAAGCCGATTAAACCGGCCAGAGTGGGCAGAATATCGACTGTCATCACCGGATTGGGCTGTTCAAAACCCGTCATTCCTTTGCGCCAGAACAAGATCGGGACGCGGCGGTCATAGTCCCACACCGACCCATGGGTCGCAACATAACCCCGACTGGTGTCGGGAATTGGCGTTACCCGCGGTTTGAGGACGACAAGCAAATCACCCGAACGTTTGGCATTGTAGGATGCGCGCACGCGGTCTTCGATGCTCCATAGTTCGGGCGAGCGACTCGAGAGGGGCCGCGCCGCCAGTTCGTCAGCCGTGAACACCGCCTCGACTTGTGGTTTTGCGCGTATCTCTGCCAGCAACTCGGTCATCGCGGCCTTGCGCTGCACCGGCGTCAGCGCCTTGGACAAATAGACGTCGCCGAAACTGCCTCCAAAAAGCAAGGGCTGTGGCAGGCCGAGCTTTTCGGCCACGGCTTTACCCATCACATCGGGCGATAGCGACGGATCAACCCGCTGGGCGCTGCTAATCGCATTTTGCCGGTTACGTTCGGGCAGATCATGGCCGCCATGGTCGGCGGTCAGCATGACGGCATAATCGATTCCCGTCTCATCTAGTCGGGCAAAGAAATCACCAAGTTCACGGTCGAGCGACATGAGTTGCAGGCACATCTCACTGCCTTCGGTCCCGAAAGTGTGGCCAACATAATCGGTTGCTGAGAGGCCGAGGATGAGCAAATCGGTTATATTGCCCTCACCCATTTTGCGGGCCTGACGCAGTGCCGCGCCCGCCGCCAGTACCGCCCCGTCTGCCTCTGGTGATGCCATGAATCCTCGGAAATTGCCGCCCTCGCGCGCTAGTCGACCTGTTCCGACGGTGGCGCCGTTATCAATCGCAATGGCGATGTCATGCGGTTTGCAGCCAGCGGGCAGCTCCATCGCCGGACGCCCCGCCGCGATAGCTGCGGCAATCGCACTGCCCGCTTGCACAGCCGTTGGTGACAAAGCCGTGCCGCGATAGCTGGTGAGACCTTGCGGCACGAGCCAAACCAATTCATCGGCATGATGGCCGCCCATCATAATCGCGGCGCGGTCCTTGCCGGCTACAGAGACAACCTGCGTCGCCGAATTGCGCGCTTTCATCAAATCGCCGAGCGTCGGGACGAGCAAATGCTTGGCCGAGGCGGCATATTTGCCGCTGCTGGACGATGTGCCCGGGACGGTTTCATCTTCGGCGCAATAGACGCGTTTGTCTTCACGGCTGACGCTGAGGTCATAATAGTCATTGGCGACAATTCCGGTGTGCGCCGGATGGTTTCCGGTTAGAATCGTTGAATGGCCAGGACAGGTTTCGGTTGCGCCATGCGATTGATATCCCGACGGAAAAACAATGCCGCTAGCCAGTCTCGCCAAGCCGCCGGTGAAATGGCTGCGATATTCGGCGAAGAGATCGGCCGAAAATTGATCGACCGAAATCGCCACGATCAACTTGGGCGGGGATGTCTGGGCGGTAACTATTTGAGGCGGAACACCCGAATCTTGAGCAGAAACCATAGCCGCCGTCGCCAGACAAAGGGCGCCAACAAACGCAGCCGAAAAACGATTTAAGGACAAGGCTGACCTCCGTGAAAGGGAAAGACTATGGGCTGTCCTGTCGGCGAAAGCCGCCTATATGGCAAGCGCAGAGCGACAAAGGTTAAGGGAATAGGCGTGGCGTTGTTACCGTTTCATGACTGGCAGAAACGCATGGTGCTGTTGCTGGCTTTGATCGCTGCTGCCTGGGCTTTTGCCCTGCCCGCGGCGGCGCAACAGCCGACCCATGTCCGAGCTCAGTTGTTGGCCGAAAGCAGCATGCCGGCGCCGGGCGGATCAACCAGCCTTGCATTGTCGATGACGCCCGACAAAGGCTGGCATGGCTATTGGATCAACGGCGGAGATGCAGGGTTCGGGCTGACCGTTGAGTGGAGCCTACCCGACGGAGTGACGCTGTCTCCCTTTCGTTATCCGGTGCCCCAGACGCTGGTGATCGCTGGGCTTATGAACCATGTCTACGAGCATCCTTATGCGCTGCTCGCCGACCTGCATGTCGATAAATCGGTCGCGCCCGGCGCAGACCTGACGCTGTCGGGCGTCGCCAACTGGTTGGCCTGCACCGACGAAGTGTGCGTCCCGGAACAAGCGGTGATCGCAGTTAAGTTGCAAGCCGGCGACGGGAAAATCGCGGAGGCTTCACGCGTTAAATTTGATGGCTGGCGCGCTCATCTGCCACAGCCGCTAGACCGCGCGGGGTTTTGGGAGCGGCAAGGCGATCTTCTGCGCTTTGCCATTCCCCTGCCTGCCAGCACCACCCTTAACGCGCCCCATCTTTTCTTGAACACGCAAAATGTCATCGCCTATGCCGCCGCGCAGACATTCAGCCGCCGGGGGGATTGGATCATCCTCGAAAGCCGGAGCGATGGTCACAAGACAGGTCCGATTTCCGGGCTGCTCAAACTTGACGATGGGCGCGGACTGGAGGTTCAATTTGAACCTGGAACGGTACCCAAAGCGGGCAAGCCCTTCGCCCCCGCGCTCGCGCCTTCGATCGACGCCAGCCTGTTCTGGACTGCGCTAGCGGGCGCCATATTGGGCGGGTTAATTCTCAACCTCATGCCCTGCGTCTTTCCGATATTAAGCCTGAAAGCCCTCAGTCTTGCGCGGGCGGGCGGAGACCCCCGCGAAGCCAAAATCGAAGCCATTGCCTATACGGCTGGCGCCGTGCTGGTGGCACTGGCGCTGGGCGGGGTGCTGCTGGCTTTACGCGCGGCAGGCGAGCAGATTGGCTGGGCGTTCCAGTTGCAGCATCCGGTGAGCGTTTTCATCCTGCTCGCGCTCACCATAGCGATCACGCTCAACCTGCTCGGAACCTATGAGCTTCGCGGCTTTAATGGAGGGCAAAGACTCGCTGGTAAAAGAGGCGCTGCAGGCGGATTCTGGACTGGCGCGCTGGCCGCTTTTGTTGCGACACCGTGCAGTGGGCCACTGCTGGGCGCAGCGCTTGGCGCGACGCTTGCACTCCCAGCTTTAGCGGCCTTGCCGATTTTTGGAGGGCTGGGACTGGGCCTCGCGCTCCCTTTTCTAGCCATTGGCTTCATTCCTGCACTGCGCAACCGCATGCCCAAGCCGGGGCCCTGGATGGCGCGCTTCCGCAGATGGATGGCGCTTCCGATGGGGCTGACCGCGCTGGCGCTGGTTTGGTTGCTGTGGCGACAGGCAGGCGGGCAGGGTTTGGGCAGCGGCGTGTTGGCGCTCCTGAGCCTATCGGTCATCGGCTTTTCCGCCGGGAGGCGGCAGCGCCGCTCGCAGGCTTCGCTGCCCTATTTCGCTGTTGCTATGGGCGTTTGCCTTGCCCTCGCACTGCCACTAGCCAACATGAAGCAGCCCGTCGCCGGGGCAGAAACGACGGGCCACGCCTATTCACCCGCCGCACTCACCGCTGCCCGTGCCACTGGCAAGCCCGTCTTTGTCTACTTCACCGCCGACTGGTGCCTGTCGTGCAAAGCCAATGAAGCCGGTGCAATCGAACGCACTGCCACACAAAAGGCATTTGATGCGGCGGGGGTGACCACTTTGGTCGGCGACTGGACTAACGGCAACCCCGCCATCACCCGCACGCTTGCCGAGCACGGTCGCAACAGTGTGCCACTATATCTTTGGTATGCACCGGGCGCTGTCGAGCCGGAAGTTTTGCCGCAGATCCTGACGCCGAGTCTACTCGCCGACAAAGCGATGGGGCGCTGATGGCCAAGCAACGCGCAGACCAGCTTCTCGTCGATCGCGGGCTAGTTGAAAGCCGGACTCGCGCACAGGCGCTAATCCTCGCGGGGCTGGCCTTTGTTGGCGACCGCAAAATTGACAAGGCGGGGCAACAGCTGCCTGACGATGTCGAAATCAGCCTGAAGGGTCGTGACCATCCGTGGGTGTCGCGCGGCGGCGTCAAACTCGATCATGCGTTGTCGCATCTGGGCTGGAACGTTAACGGGATGGTGGCCATTGATGTCGGCTCGTCGACAGGGGGCTTCACCGACGTTCTGCTCCATCGCGGCGCGGCGCGCGTCTATGCGGTCGATTCGGGAACGAACCAGCTGGCGTGGAAATTGCGGCAAGATGACCGCGTCATTGTCCACGAACAAACAAGCGCGCGCATTTTGACGCCGACGCATATCTCCGAGCCCGTCGATATGATCGTCTGCGACGCCAGTTTTATCGGGCTAGCGAAAGTATTACCGGTTCCGATGGGATTCGCTCGCGCAGGTGCGCGGCTAATTGCGCTGATCAAGCCACAATTCGAGGCGGAACGCCACGAAGTCGGCAAAAAGGGTGTCGTCCGCGACGGCGCTGTCCATGACAGGGTATGCAGCGAGGTTCGCGATTGGTTGGAAAGCAGCGACTGGACCGTCATCGACCTTGTCCAAAGCCCGATTACGGGGCCGGAAGGCAATGTCGAATTTTTGATTGCCGCAGAGCGTCGCGCGACTTGACGCCTTGCCCTTCAGCCGCGACACCCGTCGCCAGAAGATTCGGCTAGAGGGACATATGTGCATGACCGAGATTGCTACAGCAGGCCAGCTTCGCATGTCCTATTTGCGCTGGGCGATGCTGACCGTTCCCGCCATTGTACTGATAGGCAGCCTGTCGGGACTAATGTCGAATAGTGGCTATAACAATCGCTGGTTTGCCGCGCTCGACCTGCCCGCGATTACGCCTCCCGGTTGGGTTTTCGGGGTCGTCTGGACGCTGCTTTATGTCGCGCTTGGGGTTGCCTTGGCGATGGTGCTCAATGCACGCGGCGCCAAGGGTCGCGCGATGGCGCTAACGCTGTTTCTGACCCAGATGATCGCTAACTTCGCCTGGTCGCCGCTGTTTTTCGGCCAGCATCAGGTAACGACAGCGCTCTATTTGATAATTTTTATCTTGTTGATGACCATTGCAACGGCCTTTGCCTTTGCACCGATCCGCAAAGCCGCAGCCTGGCTGCTCCTCCCCTACATGGTCTGGCTAAGCTTTGCGGCAATTCTGAATTTTCAGATCGATGCGCGTAATCCCGATGCCGAAACCCTTGTCCCAGCTGCGGCCAGCACCCAAATATAGGCTAGGCAAGGGGACCCGGTCCCGAAAAGGAATGAGTGATGCAGAGCGAAAACCGCTTTTTTGATGATTTGGCCAAGATGGTGAACGGTATAGCCGGCACCGTCGCTGGTGCCGAGCGCGAGGCTAAATCAGCCATGCGCGAACGGGCCAAGGAATGGGTCGGACGCATGGATTTTGTCAGCCGCGAAGAATTTGACGCAGTGAAAGCCATGGCTGCCAAGGCCCGGTCCGAGGTCGATGTGCTAAAGGCGCGGCTCGACAAGCTGGAAGGCAGTGCCAAGCCCGCGACCAAAGCCACCCCAAAGCCTGCGTCGCGCAAACCCGCAGCGCGTAAAACTCCCGTGGCAAAGCCCCGCGCAAGCTGAACAGGGTTGACCCTATAGGCATGCGCGGGCGACTCATCTGTTTGCAAGACTCGCCTCGCGGCCCGCTTGTCGCTAAGACGCGCGCATGAGCGACGACCTCTTTGATGATGACGGCCATGAGGCCGCGCCCATGGACATGCTGGCGTCCTATTTCGCTGCGCATGACTGGGCGCACGAGATGGTCAGCGAAGATGAAATCGTTGCGACCGCGCAAGGCAGCTGGACCAGTTATGAATTGCGGGCCGTCTGGCGCGCAGAGGATGGCGTCATCCAGCTTCTTGCCTTTCCCGACATTCGCGTGGTCGAAGGCAAACAGGCGGCCGCGCATGAGGCACTGGCTCTGATCAACGAACAGCTATGGCTCGGTCATTTCGAACTCTGGTCGAGCAGTGGCACGATTTTGTTCCGACACGGCATGTTGGTCGGGGCCAACGCGGCACTTTCGATCGATATCACTGAAACGCTCGTCGAAACGGCAATCGACGAATGCGAGCGATTCTATCCGGTGTTTCAATTCGTCCTGTGGGGCGGAAAATCGCCTGCCGAAGCGCTGGCCGCTTCGCTCATTGAAACGCGCGGCGAAGCGTAAGTAATTCCTACCCCCCGCCCCTTGTGCTAGTTTGAGCGTCGTTCAAAACGCGTCAATCCCGGCCCCAGATCATTGGCGCCAATCACCAATGTTTCGCCGCTCCAATCGGCAACAAAAACTGATTTGCGGCCCAGCCCCGCAGGCAAGGTCGCTTTATTGCCCTCGATCACCAGCCCTCGCGAAGGATTTTTGCGCTCTTCCGCCGCGACGGCGATGAAGGCCGAGTAATTTTCCTTGTCGCGCCCCTGAATAAATAGATTGTCCGCAATCCGGCCGATCGACCCCGAGGGCAAGTCGATCATATAGTTGGTTGCGCTGCCCTGCGAATCGTCGAAGCTGTTGTTGCGAAAATCGACCGAGATACCGCGCGATTTCAGATAGTGGCCACCATCGCCTTTTTCAAACCGCGACTGAGTCACAATCACCCGTCCATAAATACCGGTATAGACGCTATGCGCGCAACTAAGACCACGATCACAGCGGCCTAAATGAGAAAATGTTGAGCGATCAATGCTAAGCGTCGCGTCATCATCATCAGCCGTGAGCACGCCTTCTTCGCTGTTACGAAACATGCTGTTGACGATGGTCAGATCGCTTCGTTCCAGGCGGATTCCTGCACCATTGCCATCGGGAACGCGCATATTTTGAAAGACGATGCCCTCGACCCGCGCGCCGTTGCCACGCAAAACCAGCGCCGCTTTTCCTTCGCACGTCACGCCATTGAATATTGCCTTGCCTGGCTCCGCCGCCACAAAGGTGACCCGCCCTGCCTCTTGAACCGCGCATTGACGATGGACGCCCGATGCGACACGGATCGTGCCCTGCCCGCCCCCAATTGCGTCGACGGCTTCCTGCAGTCGGTCATAGCCGCGTCCCTGTTCCACAACTAGGTAGGGCGCAGCGCCCGTTTGCGCGGGAATAGGCGTTGGCGCGAGCAGCAAGGGCAAAGCGAGCAACGGCAATATAGGGCGACGGAAGGGAAAATTGGCCATCGTTGCGTCTTAGCCATTTACCACCCCCCAGTCGTTTGCAAAGCTGGTTAAGATTGCACCCGTCCCGTTTCCGGACGAGGCGCGCGGGAGCGGTTAATCGAGGTTGGGGCGCAGCCAACGGCGCGCGGTCTCAAGGTCGACATTGCGTCGTTCTGCATATTCCAGCAATTGATCGCTGCCCACGCGCGCCACTCCAAAATAGGAAGCATCGGGATGACCGAAGTAAAATCCCGACACCGCAGCTGTAGGTAGCATGGCAAAATTCTCGGTCAGCTCCACGCCCGTATTGGCTTCGGCGTCGAGCAGATCGAAAAGGATGCGCTTCAAACTATGTTCGGGACAGGCGGGATAACCAGGGGCGGGCCTGATGCCGCGATATTCCTCATGCAATATCGCCTCTTCGGTCAATTGCTCGTTGGGCGAATAGCCCCACAAATCGGTGCGAATATGCGCGTGCAGCCGCTCAGCAAAGGCTTCGGCCAGACGGTCGGCGAGCGCCTTGAACAAAATATCCGAATAATCGTCATGATCGGCCTTAAAGCGCGCCAGATGCGGTTCGATGCCGTGGATGCTGACCGCGAAGCCACCGATCCAGTCGCCATCATGGCTGACAAAATCAGCGAGGCACATATTGGGTCGACCTTCGCGCTTGGCGATTTGCTGGCGCAGGAAGGGAAGGCGGACATGACGTTCTTCTTCATCGAGATGGATGATCACATCATCATTTTCGCGGCGGCACGGCCACAATCCAGCAACGCCGCGCGCGGTCAGCCACTTTTCAGCTACAATCTGGTCGAGCATGGCGCGCGCGTCGGCATAAAGCGCGCTTGCGCTTTCACCGACTACCTCATCCTCGAGTATTGCAGGATAATTGCCCGCCAATTCCCACGCTCTGAAAAAGGGCGTCCAATCAATCCATTTGACCAGATCGGCGATGTCCCAATTGTCGAACACATGGACGCCGGGTCTTTCGGGGGGCGGTGGGCGCAAATGTTCGTCCATGACAAAACCGTTGGCGCGCGCATCGGCAATCGGAATCAGCGCGCTTTGGCCCTTGTTCGCGCGCACCTCGCGGACATGGGCATAGTCATCCTTAAACCCTTTAACATAGGCGTCGAGACCAGTGTCGCTGACTAGCGCCGTCGCGACCCCGACCGCGCGGCTGGCGTCTAGAACATGCAACACCGGCCCGTCATAGACGGGATCGATTCGCAGCGCAGTATGGACGCGTGAAGTCGTCGCTCCACCGATGAGAAGCGGCAGCGTCATGCCGGCGCGCTTCATCTCTTCTGCAACCGTCACCATCTCGTCGAGCGAGGGCGTAATCAGCCCCGACAAGCCGATAATGTCAGCATCTTCGGCCACCGCGGTTTCGAGAATCTTCGACCAGGGAACCATTACTCCAAGATCGATAATCTCGAATCCGTTACATTGCAGCACGACCCCGACGATATTCTTGCCAATGTCATGGACGTCACCCTTGACCGTCGCCATCACGACCTTGCCTTTGCCTTTGGCACCCGGCTCTTTCGACGCCTCGATAAAGGGCAGCAGATGCGCGACCGCTTTCTTCATGACCCGCGCCGATTTGACAACTTGCGGCAAGAACATCTTGCCTGATCCGAACAGGTCACCAACGACATTCATGCCGTCCATTAGCGGGCCTTCGATGACTTCGATCGGGCGCGGCATGACCAGCCGCATCTCTTCGGTATCAGCGACAACATGTGCATCAATGCCCTTAACCAACGCATGTTCAAGCCGCTTTTCCACCGGCCAACTGCGCCATTCTTCGGCGGCCTTTTCCTGCGCGGGATTGCTGCCCTTATAGCGTTCTGCGAGCGCAATCAGTCGCTCGGTCGGGGTTTCGGCTTCGCCTTCAACCTTGCGGTTGAGCACCACATCTTCGCAAGCATTGCGTAGCTCAGGATCGATGGTGTCATAAACGTCGAGCTGCCCCGCATTGACAATCGCCATGTCGAGCCCGGCAGGAATCGCATAGAAAAGGAACACGCTGTGCATTGCACGGCGCACCGTCTCATTCCCGCGAAAGCCAAATGAAAGATTCGACAATCCGCCCGAAAAGTGGACATGCGGACAGCGAAGGCGGATCTCTTTGACGCCTTCAATAAAATCGACCGCATAATTGTCATGCTCTTCCAACCCCGTCGCAATCGCGAAGATATTGGGATCGAAAATGATGTCTTCGGGCGGGAAACCGATTCCCATCAAAAGGTCATAGGCCCGCGCACAGATTTCGACTTTGCGCTCTTTTGTATCCGCCTGCCCCGCCTCGTCGAACGCCATGACGACAATAGCCGCGCCATAGTTCATGCATTTGCGCGCCGCGTCGAGGAAAGCCTCTTCGCCCTCTTTCATGCTGATCGAATTGACGATGGGCTTGCCGGGAACGCATTTCAGCCCCGCCTCGATTACCGACCATTTGCTACTATCGATCATCACAGGCACCCGGGCAATGTCGGGTTCGGCGGCAATCAGTTTCAGGAATGTCTCCATCGCCGCTTCGGAATCAAGCAAGCCCTCGTCCATATTGACGTCGATGATCTGGGCGCCATTCTCGACCTGCTGGCGCGCAACTTCGACCGCCGCCGTATAGTCATCGGCCATAATCAACCGCTTGAATGCAGCCGATCCTGTAACGTTGGTACGTTCGCCAATGTTGACGAAGGTGGCGGAGGAGGGAGTCATTGTCATAACAGTTCGATATTCCAAGAAGTCAGCGCGGCAGAGCGCGTGCGAGCACGACATCATCATAGAGCGTGCCGCCTACATCGAATTTTCGTTCAGCGATCTTTTCAAATCCTTGCTTGTGATAGAATGCAATGGCGCGTGAATTTTTGGCATAAACGCCAAGCAACAAACGGTCGTAACCCGCTGCTCCCGCAATCGCCCTCGCCATCAACGCCGCTCCTAGACCACTGCCGTGAAATCGTGACAGCGAATAAATGCGTTTGAGTTCCCAGTCGCCTTCCCGCGCGCACGCCAAATCGGGCGGGGCAGACATCGCAAAACCAATGGGCGCGAGTCCTGGCTCTATTTCCGCCACCCATGCCTGCGCTCCGGAGTCGAGATTGGCTTTGTAGCTTGCGCTATTATGCGCCCGATTGCAGTGGGCCACGATCGCCTCGCTGTCTAGAATGCCCGCAAACGTCTCTAAAAAAGTCGCGGCACCGATCAGGGCCAAGGCGTCGACATCGGCGGACGATGCGGGCCGCACCCGCCAATTGCTAGTGAGGTCCATGGATCAAGCCGCCATCGTAAACGGTTCCAGCCCCGCAAGTCGTGTGCGCACCGGCACTTGCGGCACGACGCGCGGTGGAAGTCCTTTTACCGCCGCCGCCATCGCGGCAATATGGTCGGGCGTCGAACCGCAGCATCCGCCGAGGATATTGACCTGACCATGTTCGGCCCATTCGCTGACCAACGCCGCCGTTGTGTCGGGCATCTCGTCATATTCACCCAGTTCATTGGGCAGCCCGGCATTAGGGTAAATCATGACCAACGCGTCGGCGATGTCCGATAATACCCGAACATGCGGACGCAACTGCGCCGCGCCAAATGAGCAATTGAGCCCTATGGTCAGTGGTCTTGCATGGCGCACAGCATACCAAAAGGCCTCGACCGTGTGTCCGGACAGGTTACGACCCGACAGGTCAGTGAGGGTCATCGACATCATCAGCGGCAACTCGCGGCCGACTATCGCCTCCGCCTCGAGTGTCGCGGCGATACCAGCCTTGGCATTCAGCGTGTCAAAGATTGTCTCGATCAGGATAAAATCGGCGCCGCCCTCGGCCAGCGCCACCACCTGTTCGCAATACACCTGCTTGAGTTCGTCAAAATCAATCTCCCGAAACCCCGGATTATTGACGTCAGGCGACAGCGACAAAGTCTTGTTCGTTGGGCCGACCGCCCCGGCCACGAAGCGGCGGCGGCCATCCTTTTGCGCAAAAACCGTGGCGGCCTCGCGGCCAATTCTGGCGCTTTCATGGTTGATGTCGGCGACCAAATGTTCAGCGCCATAATCGGACTGACTGATCCGATTGGCACTGAATGTGTTGGTCGAGATAATATCCGAACCCGCTCCCAGATATGCGTCGCAGATGGCCGAGACGACGTCGGGCCGGGTCAGGGCCAATATGTCATTATTGCCCTTTTGATCATGGGATAGGCCCAGGCTTCCTCCATAATCCGCCTCAACGAGTTTACGGGCTTGAATCTGGGTTCCCCAACCGCCGTCAGTGAGCAATACGCGCTCGGCAGCCGCCGCTATCAAAGCTTCGCGAGCGCCTGTCATGCCACTTTCTCCTGCTGCGGTGCGCGCGGGCGCACACCCAGCATATGACAGATGGCATAGCTAAGTTCGGCGCGGTTGAGCGTATAGAAATGGAAATCACGCACCCCGCCGGCATAGAGGCGGCGGCATAGTTCAGCAGCTGCCGTTGCTGCGACCAGTTGCCGAGCCGCCGGAAGATCATCGAGCCCCTCGAACAATTGTGCCAGCCACGGCGGCACTGCGGTGCCGCACATCCCAGACATACGCTGAATCGCCGAAAAATTGCTGACTGGCATAATGCCCGGGATGATAGGCGCCGAAATTCCAGCCGCCGCAGCCGCGTCGCGAAAGCGAAAAAAAGTATCGGGTTCAAAAAAGAATTGCGTCATCGCGCGCGTAGCCCCGGCGTCCAGTTTGCGCTTCAGATTGTCGAGATCGTCCGCGGCACTTCTGGCTTCGGGGTGGGTTTCGGGATTGGCAGCGACCGAGATTTCAAACGGCGCAATATCACGTAGTCCGGCGACAAGATCGGCAGCGCAGCTATAACCATCGTCGCGCGCCCGAAAACGTTCACCCTTCACCGGAGGGTCGCCGCGAAGAGCGACGATGTGCCTTATGCCGGCGTCCCAATAGGATTGGGCGACCTCGGCAATATCGTCGCGGCTGGCATCGACGCAGGTCAGATGCGCCGCCGCCGGAATGCCGGTTTCCTTGGCGATTCGGGTCACGGTTGCATGGGTGCGCTCGCGGGTTGACCCGCCAGCGCCATAGGTCACCGACACAAAGCGCGGGCCAAGCGGAGACAAGGTTCCGATCGCATCCCACAGCGTTTCGGTCATCTTGTCGCTCTTTGGGGGGAAAAATTCAAAGCTGACGCCGATATCTCCGGCAAGACCTGCGAAAAATGGAGAGGCCGCTGCACGATGCGCTTCGGAACGCTGGTTCAAACTGTTGGTCATGCCGCAAGCCTTTTGCGCTGGCCGTCGCCGCTTTTGGCGATCGGCGTTTGATCTTCGTCGGAGCGGCGACGACCGAGCCAGAGCTTCACCGTCAAAGCCCCGCCTTCGAGTGTCTCGGAATTTTCGAGCATCATACCCGCCGACGCGAACCAGCCGCGGATCTGGGCATCGGAAAAGCCCAGACGGGCATGAGCAGCAAGCGTGCGCAGATCCTCGTCCCCATGCGGGGCAAAATCGACAATAAGCAAATGCCCGCCGCCGCGAAGAACGCGGCTGGCTTCGGCAACGACACGATCGGGTTCATGGGCAAAATGCAGCGCCTGATGGATGACCACACTGTCGATGCTCGCATCGCCCAAGGGCAAAGCCAGAAAATCCCCCTGCACAAGGTCGATGGGCACCGGCTGATCAACAAGTTTGGCGCGTGCGATGCGCAGCATTTCGGGGCTGCGGTCGAGCGCGGTGATGCGGCGAACGGTCGTTGCGGCAAAAATCTCCGCCATCCGTCCGGTACCGGTACCAATATCCAGCAAATGGCCGAGCCGGCGGTTGTGCATCATCGCAAGCATTGCCGCTTCGACTTCGCTTTCGGCGACATGGCGCGACCGAATAGCATCCCACTCGACCGCATGTTCAGCGAAATATCGGGCGGCAACGGCGGCTCGTTCGGTGCGGATGGCCGCTAGCCGCCGCGCATCATGCGCAATCACCAACGCCTCACGCGGCGAAAAAGGCCAGTCCTCAGCCTGTCGCATCGCCGGGCCCGCCGGTCCTTCGCGCGCAATGCGCAGGAAAACCCAGCTCCCCTCCCGGTGACGCTCGACGATTCCGGCTTCGGCAAGAATGCGGACATGGCGCGAAACACGAGGCTGGCTTTGCTCCAGTACAACCGCCAATTCGCCGATGGCGAGCTCCATCTCGCGCAACAGGGCGATGATTCGCAAGCGCGTCGGGTCGGCAAGTGCGCGTAAAATGTCTAGCAGCTCGGTCATTTGTTTGCATATAAAGATTTCTTTATATGTGGTCAACTAGGGGTTGAGGCGCGAATTCGCGTCATTGCAGCGTGCTTGCACAGCCATGGCCCACATTTGCCAAGCCGACGGGCGAAAAGTCCGTTGCGCCGACTTTTCTGGCGCTGTAGCTCTGCTGGTGATCGGCAGGTGTCGGCGCGAAATGGTTCGTGCCCGAAACGTCGATCGAGCTATTCACTTGAGAGGGGTATACCCAGATGAAAAAGTCGATCACTTTGTCGCTCGTCCTGGCCGCTTCGCTCGGCCTCGCTGCTTGCGCCGAGAAGGCTTCGGATGACGCCGCGACGACGACCGAAGATACCAGTGCCACGATGGAAGGTGCCGCTGACGGCGCCATGGACGCCGCAGAAGGCGCCACTGACGCGACCGTTGATGGCGCTGCTGATGCCGCAACCAACGCTGCTGATGCCGCTGGAAACGCTGCCGATGCGACCGCCAATGCTGCCGACAAGGCCAAGGAAGCTGCGACGGCTGCCAAGGAAGCTGCTGCCAGCGCAAAGGGTGCGATGGAAGAAGTGAAGAAGTAAGCCAACCGGTTTCACTTCGACAAGCAAAGGGTCGTCGATCATTGAATCGGCGACCTTTTTCTTGCCTCCGCTTCAAAGACGGACTGGTGCACGCACGACAGAATCTTGCCAAGTCGGGTCAAGGTCGCTATCGGCGGAACCCAGTGGTCACATTTTCGCCACAAAAAAAAATGCGAAAGGTATTTTCATGCGTAAGATTATTCTCGCCTCGGTTGCCATTGCTGCCTTCAGCCTCACCGCTTGCTCGGAAAAGGCACAGGACGCTACTGCCGACGCTGGCAACGCTGTAGCTGACGATGTTGCCGCAACCGGCGACGCCGTCGCCGACGGTGCAGCAGACGCCGCCGATGCGACTGCCAATGCAGCTTCGGACGCTGCCGACACCACTAAGGACGCAGCCGCTGGCGCCATGGACGCCACCAGCGACGCGGCTCATGACGCATCGGAAGAAGTGAAGCACTAAGCTTTCACCTACTGAATTTTGGGGGGCGTCAACCGCTGGTTGGCGCCCCCCTTTTCATTTGCGGACAAGTCGGTGTAGACGGATGTCATGATTGCCCCTTCGTCCCCACTGTTGTTCGCAATTCTGTCCGTACAGGTCCTGTCGGGGTGCAGCCGTACCGACAATGAACCCGGCCCGGGCGGCGTGACTGTTAGCGAAGCCAAAGCACTGGATGACGCGGCCACCATGTTGGAAAGCCGGCGCGACTCCGCGCCTCCTGCGGACGAAACCGATGCGCCACAAAAGAATGGCAGCTGAAGCCAGTGCTAGGATTTTGTGATTAGCGCAATTATCGACCAGATCGGGGTATATTTGTTCGCCCTGCGGCCCATGCACGGCGGCACTTCGCGCCCCAACACGCGAACAGCTCGATGACCGGAGAATCTCCTTCGCCACCTGCGACGACCGTCGTTTTCTTGCTCTTTCCGGGAATCACCCAACTGGATTTTACTGCGCCGGCTCAGGCGCTCGCGCGTATGCCAGGCTCGCGCTTGGTTGGCGCGGCTGCCAGTCGAGAGCCGATCAAAACCGACTGCGGCTTTTCCATCCTTCCCACCCATGATTTCGCCACTTGTCCGCAGGCCGACTTGCTTTGCATTCCAGGCGGGCATGGCGTCGTCGACGTACTGGGCGAGCCAGCCCATATCGATTTCATACGCGATCAGGCAAAAGCCGCCACTTGGGTGACTAGCGTTTGCACGGGGGCCTTTTTGCTGGGCCGTGCCGGTCTCTTGCAGGGCAAACGGGCGACTACTCATTGGGCCTACACTCAGTTGCTCCCGCTGGTCGGGGCAAACCATGTCTCCGGTCGTGTGGTGGAAGACGGCAAAATTATCAGTTGCGGCGGCGTAACGGCGGGCCTTGATTTCGCGCTGACGCTGATCGTCCGCATCCACGGCGAGCGCGTTGCAAAGGCTGTTCAACTCGCGTTGGAATATGACCCCGCGCCGCCGTTCACCGGCGGCCATCCCGACCGCGCCGCCCCCGACCTGACCACGGGTTTACGCCAGCATTTTTATGCCGCCGCAGCGTCGCGAATGGAAAACGCCCTCACCAGCTGAAGGCTGGACGCGATCAGCCGATTAATGCCTCAATCTGGTCGATCGTGGCATTCATCAATTTAACGATCGCGCGATAGGGAGCCGGGGTGGCCATATCGAGACCGGCACGTTTCAAAATCTCGACCGGATAATCCGAGCCGCCCGCCTTGAGTACCCCGAGGTAATTATCGCGCTCTGCAGACCCGCCAGACAGGATCGCTTGCGCAAAATAGGTCGCCGCCGCGATGCAGGTCGAATATTGATAGACGTAAAAGCTGTTATAGAAATGAGGAATATAGGCCCATTCGATGGCGTAGACCGGATCGATGCCAACCTTGGGTCCGTGATAGCGTTTGAGCAGGTCAAGATAGATGTTAGTGAATTTTTCACCCGAGAGCCCCTCGCCCGCCTCGGCCTTGTCGTGAGCAGCGAGCTCAAATTCGGCGAACATCGCCTGCCGGAAAAATGTCCCGCGCAATCCTTCGAGTTGCTGGCCGAGATAATAGATCTTCTCTTCCTTGGTCGTCGCCTTGGAGAGCATATAGGCCGATAGGAGTTGCTCGTTACAGGTGCTGGCGATTTCAGCGAGAAAGATCGGATAGTCCGACATTTCATAAGGCTGTGCGGCATTGGCGAGCAACGAATGCATGGCGTGGCCCCATTCATGCGCATAGGTGGTCAGCCCCTCATAATTTTCCCCCAGATTTAGGAGCAGATAGGGGTGCACGTCATAGGCACCAGGGTTCATATAGGCGCCCGATGCCTTACCTGGGCGCGGACGGGGGTCCATCCACTTTTTCGCGGTCGAGGCCGCCAGTTCGTCAACATAGGGTTTGCCCAACGGACCGACCGCCGCCAATGTCAGCGTCCTCATCTGGCTTAGATCGAACGTGCGATCGAGAGACACCAGCGGTGGATAAATGTCGTAATATTGAAGGTCCGGCAATTTCAGCAATTTGCGGCGCAGCTCGAAATATCGGTGCAGCGCGGGCAGGCCGACATTGGTTTCGCGCACCAAAGTCCGGTAAACATCCTCGGGGATATTATTCTGCGCGATGGCAGCCGCCAGCGAACTTTTATATTTGCGGGCCTTGGACTCGAAAATATCTCCTTTGACATGTGCGGCATAGGTCGCGCCAAAGCTGTTCTGAAACGCGCCGAATTCACCCCAATAGGCATCGAAAACCGCCTTGCGGTCATCGCGATTCGGGGCGTCACGATTGAGTGAATAACCTTGCGCGTCGAGGCGTATCTTTTTCCCGGTCGACAGGGTGATCGTCGGCCAGGGAATGTCGCTATTGGCCAGTTGCCCGCGAATATCGGAAAAGCCCGACAAAGGTGTCCCCGCTGAGGCTAATAGCGCCTCGCCTTCAGGCGACAAAGTATGCGGTGCCTGACGCAATGTATTGCGCAGACTGTGGCGGAACTTGTCCAGTCCCGGGTCGGCAGCCAGAAAGGCGTCAATCTTGGCTTCGCCCAGACTCAAGATTTCCGGGTCCATCCATGCCAGATGTTCGCTAAGGGCAGTAGCCAGATCGGTCGCCTGACCCTGATATTCCTGATTGGCGGCAACGCGCTGATCCTCATCGGCGCGAAGGCTGGCATAGGTATAGATGCGATAAATCGTCCGTGTCAGATCAGAAACCGCTTGCAGGGCTGTGCGCAGCGCGTCCGCACCATTGCCGAGTGTACCCTTATATTTTACAAGCTGCGGTGCCTCTGCAAGCGCGGCCTTTCGCGCCGCGTCCCACGCGGATTGCGACGGATAAATTTCGCTGAGGTCCCAGGCGGCCGCATCGGTCGCGGCAGACGCCTCGGCCGCGCGAACCGCCAGCGGCACGCCGGCCGCGACGGTGGTGATGGCGGATGCGACAATCATGTCGCGGCGGGACAATTCAAGCATCAGGATTATCCTTCGGCAGCCCTTTCAGGCGGAAGGTGTATCTGTGCAACCATACAGCAGTTTGCGCAACCCCTGCGTGACAAAGGTGCACAAGCCCGCCATGAAAAAGGCCGGAGAGTTTCCTCCCCGGCCTCTTTTCGTCAGCCGAAGCCGAGCGGTGGGTGGTTTGAACCTTTAAAAGTCCATGCCGCCCATGCCGCCCATGCCGCCGCCGCCGCCCATGGGCATGGCCGGCTTGTCATCGGGGGATTCGGCAATGCCGGCTTCGGTGGTGATCAGCAGACCGGCAACCGAGGCTGCGTCCTGCAACGCCGTGCGCACAACCTTGGTCGGGTCGATCACGCCAGCCTTGACCAGATCTTCAAAGACATCGGTTGATGCGTTGAAGCCATAGTTGCTGTCCTTTTGGTCGAACAGCTTGCCAGCAACAACGCCGCCGTCAAAGCCCGCATTTTCTGCGATCTGACGCACCGGTGACTGAAGCGCCTTACGGATGATGTCGATGCCGCGCGTTTGGTCTTCGTTGATGCCGGTCATGCCTTCCAAAGCTTTGGTGGCATAAAGCAGCGCAGTACCGCCACCAGGGACGATGCCTTCTTCAACCGCAGCGCGGGTAGCGTGGAGGGCGTCGTCGACGCGATCCTTGCGTTCCTTAACTTCAATCTCCGACGCGCCGCCGACCTTGATAACCGCAACACCGCCGGCGAGCTTAGCCAGACGTTCCTGCAGCTTTTCCTTGTCGTAATCGCTGGTCGTGGTTTCGATCTGCGCCCGGATCTGTTCGACACGGCCCTTGATCGTTTCGGCATCACCGGCACCGTCAACGATGGTGGTGGTGTCCTTGTCGATAGTCACGCGCTTGGCCTGGCCGAGCATGTTCAGTGTAACGGTCTCAAGCTTGATCCCGAGATCTTCGCTGATCATTTCGCCCTGCGTCAGGATCGCGATATCCTGCAGCATCGCCTTGCGACGATCGCCAAAGCCGGGAGCCTTAACCGCTGCGACCTTGAGGCCGCCGCGCAGACGGTTGACGACCAGCGTAGCAAGCGCTTCGCCTTCAATGTCTTCGGCGATGATCAAAAGCGGACGGCCCGACTGAACGACAGCCTCCAGAATCGGGAGCATCGCCTGAAGGTTCGACAGCTTCTTTTCAAAGATCAGAATATAGGGATCGCTGAGCTCAACGAGCATCTTTTCCGGATTGGTGATGAAGTAAGGCGACAGGTAACCGCGGTCGAACTGCATGCCCTCGACGACATCGAGTTCGAAATCGAGGCCCTTGGCTTCTTCGACGGTGATTACGCCTTCCTTGCCGACCTTTTCCATCGCTTCAGCAATTTTCCGGCCGACTTCTTCATCGCCATTGGCTGAAATGATACCGACCTGTGCGATTTCAGCGTTGCCCGAAACAGCCTTGGACTGGGCCTTGATCGTCTCGACAACCTTGGCGGTCGCCAGATCGATGCCGCGCTTCAAATCCATCGGGTTCATGCCAGCGGCAACCGACTTCATGCCTTCGCGAACAATAGCTTGTGCCAATACAGTCGCGGTGGTGGTGCCGTCACCAGCAAGGTCGTTGGTTTTGGAGGCGACTTCGCGAAGCATCTGTGCGCCCATATTTTCGAACTTGTCCTTAAGTTCGATTTCCTTGGCGACGGTGACGCCGTCCTTGGTGATGCGCGGCGAGCCAAAGCTTTTGTCGATAACAACATTGCGGCCCTTGGGGCCCAGCGTGACCTTTACAGCGTCTGCCAGAATGTCGACGCCGCGCATAATGCGCTCACGCGCGTCGCGGCTGAATTTTACGTCTTTCGCAGCCATGTGCTAAATCCTTTCAAAATATCTTGGGAAGTTCGGTTCAGGCGAGAATGCCCAGAATGTCCGATTCCTTCATGATCAACAGCTCTTCGCCGTCGACCTTGACTTCGGTGCCCGACCATTTGCCGAACAGGATACGGTCGCCGGCCTTAACGTCGAGCGGGGTCACTTTGCCTTCTTCGGACTTCAAGCCCGAACCAGCAGAGACGACTTCGCCTTCCTGCGGCTTTTCCTTGGCGGTGTCAGGGATGATGATGCCGCCAGCCGTTTTTTCTTCGGCTTCGATACGGCGAACCAGCACGCGGTCGTGCAAGGGACGAAATTGCATGGATATTCCTCCAGTTTTGCAATGGATATGCTTTAGCGCTCACCCAAGGAGAGTGCTAACAGTTGGCATATGGGTCGGAGATGGAGGGGCGTCAACCACCCGCTAGCAAGAAATTTGCGTCAGGCTGGCAGCAGCCCCAGTCGCACGCGCATCTGCCAGCGCATAAACAGGAGCGCGGCCACCACAATCAGCCCGACGGCAAGGCCGGCCCACACGCCTGTCCCCGCCATTGGCGTCCAAAAGCCCAGATAAATGGCGGTGCCATAGCCCGCAATCCAATAGCCGCCGACAGCGATGAACATCGGGACGCGGGTATCCTGAAGTCCACGCAGCGCGCCAGCCGCCACCGTCTGCCCGCCGTCGAACAGCTGGAACGCCGCCGCGACGACCAGAAATTGCATCGCATAGCCGACCATCGCTGCGTTGCGCGCGGCGTCGACATCGACGTAGATGGACAATACCACGCGCGGGAAGAACCATATGATCATCGCGGTCAGAAGCATAAAGCCCGACCCCAATATCAGCGACGCCTGTCCGGCATGGGTAATGCCGCGCTCATCGCGCGCGCCATAGGCCAAGCCGACCCGGATCGTTGCCGCCTGCGCGATGCCGAACGGAATCTGGAAAGCGAGCGCAGCGACCTGCATCGCGATTGTATGTCCGGCTAGCTCTGCCTCGCCGATCCGGCCCATCAGAAATGCCGCCCCGGTGAACAATCCGGCCTCTGCCAAAATGGTCAATCCGATCGGTGTTCCAATCTGCATCATATCGACCAGGCGCGACCATTCGGGGCGCCAGAAATTTCCGAACAGATAATAGCGACGAAAGCACCGGTCCGACTGGATAATGAGGGCATAGGCGACCAGCATCGCGACGCTGGTGATGATGCTAGACACCGCCGATCCGTTGATCCCCATCGCGGGCATGCCCAGATGGCCAAACACCAGCGCCCAGTTGCCCAGCGCATTCACACCGAGCGCCAGGAAGGTGATTGCGGTAGCAATTTTGGGGCGCCCAAGCGCGGACACATAGATGCGAAGCACGCTGGCTGCGATCATCGGTATCAGCGCCCACATAAGAATCGACAAAAAACTGGCGGCGCGCGCCGAGGTTTCTGGCGATTGCCCCGTCGCCTCCATGATGGTTCCGCCCATCATGCAAACGCCCATGCTGGCAAAGCCGGCCGTAATGCTGAGCCATAATCCCATGCGTACCGACCGGCGCACCTCGCGCACCGCATGTTTACGGCGCCCGAGTTCTGCCGCGATCAAAGGCGCTGCCGCCCCAACCAGTCCCGTCGCGGTCCACAATAGCAGACCAAATATCGCCACCCCCAGCGAGGCCGCTGATAAGGCTGCATCACCCAGTCGAGCAACGAAGATAACATCGATCGCGTGAACGAGCATTTGTAGCAGGTTGGCCGCCGCAAGCGGCCAGGCGAGCGCCAGCATCGCCGGAAATTCATCGCGCAATCGCTTTGCCGGCGTTCCGGTCAAGGGAGCAGCATGTATGGGAACGGCATTTTCCAACATAGCCGGTCAGAATAGACGGGCCTACCGCGTCATATCAATGACAGTGCGGCATGCGCGCCACGATTTGGATCAGAGGGTGACCAAAAAAGCACAGAGGTTGTCAATCAACTCCAAAGACCTATCATTTCAACCGCGAAGGCAAGAAAAGTCAGCGTCAGGCCGACAACAAACATCCGATACGCATAGGCAAGAAACCGGTACTTGCGGTTCGCGAGCACCATGCCGTTCTGATACACATCGCGCAGCATGATCTGATACATGCTTTCTTCGGTGACCATGCCGCTTTTCACAGCCTCGATATATTCGTCCTCGGTCATTTGCGAAAAACGGCCGAAGAATAGGATATTGCTGTGGTCCTTGCCATCCCGATAAACCGCTGGCGGCGCTTTGCCGACGCGCGGCAGCACCGCCGAAATGGCCAGCAAGGCCGATAGAAAGGCAAAGGTTGCAAGGATAGTCAGTGCCACCGACATTCGCCCGTCGCGCGCTTGCCCTATCGAAATAGTAAAGACCAAAAAGGTCGCCCCCATCAGGATCGACGCTTTATGATCAGCCATTTGCGACAATTGCATCTGGATCAGCTGCGTCGTGCGGACCAAATGGATCGCATTCGGCGGATAGACGCGGTCCGGAACCACTTCGGCCTCGGAAGATATCCCCTGGTTCATGCTGTCATCGGTCATTTGACGGGCCCCTTTGTCCCCATGATCGTGGGTACAGTGATTGCACGATGACTTCGCGCGGGCAAGATGCTGCCCGATTCCCGCCGCAATAACTTGCCAATACGAAGGCTTGGCGGCATGTCCGCCGTAACATTGATTAAATGGGACGCCCATCATGAGCAGCGACTTGCGCCAAGAAATTTATGAACTCATCGCACCTTTCAACAAAAAGGATGTCGCGCTGACCGACGCGACCAGCTTTGCAACCGATCTGGAGTGGGACAGCCTGACGGTGATGGACTTTGTCGCGGAGGTCGAGGACGCATTTGATATCATCATCAGCATGAACATGCAGGCCGAAATTGAAACGGTCGGCCAGCTGGTCGATGCCGTGGCCAAGCTTAAGGGCTGAGCGCGGATGAGTGATCTATTTTCAAAGTTCGACCCGCTAATCGAACAACGCGAAGCCTTGCTGTCGACCGGCATTACCGATCCGTTCAGCCTCGTGATGGAAGAAGTCTTGTCACCGACCGTCGCCATCTGCAACGGCCGCGAAACCATTTTGCTTGGCACCTATAATTATATGGGGATGACATTCGACGCCGATGTGATCGCTGCAGGCAAGGATGCACTCGATAAATTTGGCAGCGGCACCACAGGCAGCCGGGTCCTCAACGGCACCTATCAAGGCCACAAAGAGTGCGAGGAAGCGCTCAAAGAATTTTACGCCATGGATCATGCTATGGTGTTTTCGACCGGTTATCAGGCCAATCTGGGCATCATCAGCACATTGGCCGGTAAGGGCGATTATGTCATCCTCGACATTGACAGCCATGCGTCCATCTACGACGGCTGCGCGCTGGGCAATGCCGAAATCGTCGCTTTTCGTCACAATGATGTCGAGGCTTTGGAGAAGCGACTCAAGCGTCTCCCCCCCGAAGCGGGAAAGCTGGTCGTGCTCGAAGGCGTCTATTCAATGCTCGGCGACGTCGCTCCGTTGAAAGAGATGATCCGCGTTTCGAAAGCAGCCGGCGCGATGGTGCTGGTCGACGAAGCCCATTCAATGGGTTTTATAGGCGATCACGGCCGCGGCGTTGCCGAGGATCAAGGCGTGATCAACGATGTCGATTTCATCATCGGCACGTTCAGTAAGAGCGTCGGCACTGTCGGCGGCTTTTGTGTATCGAACCACCCCAAGTTCGAAATATTGCGGCTGGTGTGCCGCCCCTATGTGTTCACCGCCTCGCTGCCCCCCAGCGTCGTTGCCACTGCGGCCACCAGTATCCGCAAGTTAATGCACGGCAGCAACAAACGCGCGCATTTGTGGGAGAACAGCAAAAAGTTGCACGGCGGACTGCGCGACCTTGGCTTCACACTGGGCACAAAGGTGCCGCAATCGGCGATCATCGCGGTTATAATGCCCGACCTTGAACAGGGGGCGATGATGTGGGAGGCGCTGCTTAAGGAAGGGCTCTACGTCAATCTGGCTCGCCCGCCCGCGACGCCGGCCGGCATGACCTTGCTGCGTTGTTCGCTCTGCGCCGAACATAGCAGCGCGCAGGTCGACGAAATTTTGAACCGTTTCGCCACCGCCGGTCGCCGGGTCGGCATCATCGCGTGAGCGACGGGGACACGATGAACCTCGCCATTTTCGGGATAGAATGACGCCCGACTCGCTATTTCTTGTCATCGGAGCTTTGCGCGACGGGCCGCAACCGATAGTTTGTCGCCGTGGCAGATGAGGTTCCTCAGCGCGAGACACAAGCGGGGCGCGATTCGGCGAAGGCGCGCACGCGCTATTGGCTGACCATCGGGCTTGCCGGTATTTTGACCGGCGTTGTCGCCGCGCTGATCCTGTTATTGTCGCGCGCCAATGATGATTATGACCATTCGCTCGCCCGGCAAAGCCACAGCCTCGAAGCAATCAGCCTTGCCAAGTCGGTCGAAGCTTCGCTGGCGAGGGGAGAGGCCTCGCTGGCCCGTTTTGCCGTCGGGCTCGATAAACAGGATGGCCGGATTTATCAGCGTGAGTGGGGCCTTGCACGCCAATATCTGAACCTTCTGCATCGCAATGTGCGGGACAATCCGACCCAATTGGCCAATGTAAACGCGCTCGCCAAAGCGATCAGCATACGCGGCAAATTATTGGGCGATACGGCGCTGAGCGCCAATTATCGTCAGGGTTTGGCCGCCATTTCCAAATATCATGCCGCTGGTCGCGACCCCGAGCTGGAAACGATCAACGATTTGCTGACCAAAATAGTCAGCAATGAACGAATCTTGTTGAGCCAGCGCAACCAGATTGCAGCGTCCGATCGCGACAGCCTCAATCAGGCCATCCTCCTTTTTTCTTTGTTGGGCGCGGGCGCCGCCATTATCGCAATTGCGGCCAGCGTCTCGCTGATCCGTGCCCAAACCGAGCGCCAAAGCGCGTTGCGCGAACAATTTGTCGAAAGCGAACGCGCGGGACAATTGGAAGAGGCGGTCGCTACACGAACCGCCGAACTCGCTGCGGCGAACGCAGCGCTGCGAAGCGAAATGGCCGAACGCGCCGACACAGAAAACCAATTGCGGCAGGCACAAAAGATGGAAGCGGTGGGCCAGCTGACCGGCGGCATCGCACATGATTTCAACAATATGCTGGCAGTTGTCGTCGGCGGCCTGGAACTGGCCGCTCGCTGGCTGGGCGAAGCGCCCGACAAGGCGCGCCGCCATCTCGACAATGCGTTGGATGGCGCCAATCGCGCCGCCGACCTCACCCGCCGCTTGCTCGCCTTTGCTCGCTCCGAACCGGCTCGCCCGGAAATGATGCGGATCGACGACATGATCGCGGCCTTTGCCGAGCTGATAGAGCGCACTATCGGCGACCGCATTGCGCTGGAACTCGACCTGGGCGCGCGCGGCCGTTGCAGCTGGGTTGACCGCCAGCAGTTTGAAAATGCCCTGTTGAACCTGGCGGTGAATGCCCGCGATGCGATGGACGGGCATGGGACGCTCGCCATCCGTACAGGCGTCCGCAGCGACAATGGCCATGAAAAAATTGCGGTCGAAGTCATCGACACCGGTTGCGGTATGGCGCCCGATGTACTGCAACGCGTATTCGACCCTTTTTATACGACCAAACCCACGGGACAGGGCACGGGTCTGGGTATGAGCCAGGTCTTTGCATTCAGCCAGCAATCGGGTGGCGAGACGCATATTGATTCAACCGAGGGCAAGGGCACGCGCGTATGCATTCTGCTGCCCGCGGCCGACGCGGCTGCCAATGAAACATTGGCAGCCGAGACGAAAATTCTGGCGACCGAACGCGCTGCTCCCGGATCCACGTTATCGATTCTCGTGGTCGAGGATGACCAGCGCGTTCTCACAGCAACCGTAGATGCCGTGACCGAGCTAGGGCATCAGACGCTGGCGTGCCCCGATCCGCGACAAGCCGAACAATTGGTCGAGGCGCATGGCCCCTTCGACCTGATCCTCACTGATGTGTTAATGCCCGGATTGACCGGCCCCGATATGGTCGAGCAGCTGAAAAAGCGCTGGCCAGACGTCGCCGTCCTGTTTGTAACCGGATTTGCGGGTGATGCCAGCGAGCTATCCAGCTTTGGCGACCATGATGTGTTACGCAAACCCTTTACGCTGGCCGCGCTCGATCAGGCAATCCGGCGCAGCTGTGAAAGTCGCGCACCCGCAGCCATGGCCGATTAATTACCGAATGGCCCCGCTGCGGATGAGGCGAGGGACAAGCGTCAGCGCAGCAATCAAGGGCCAGCGCCTTTGCCATGGCGCAATTTCGATTTTGGTTCCGGCATGGCGATTGATTTTCCACGCCAGATAATCGATCCCGCCGGCATAGGTGAAGCTTGCCTTTGCCAGCCGGACGATGCTCAAAAACTTCCCTTCAAAGCGCCGCCGCGCCCAGCCATTGCCTTTATCAATATGCGGCGCAATGGCAGCCAGCGCGGGCCCACTGAACCGTTGATAACGGTCAGCATCGGAATCGACGACTGAGCCCGCTCGCCCGCCGCGTTCGGCACGCAGCTCGACCGAATATGTGAGTTTGAAGGCCCGCCGCCAACGGTCGAGCACGGCCTCCCCGTCAACGACGCCCGCCGCCGCAAGCAACGTAGGCGCGGCGCGGGCGACCGCAGCCTCGGCCTTTTCGCGCGCGGTGTCGTCAACCGCCCAGACGAGGCGCGAGGGCTGGGCAAACCGCGCCCACACCGAGACATTGCGCGTTTCTGGGCCATTCAGGCGATGAAAATCCGCTTCGGTCAACACCGCATATTTGGCCATCAGACCATCATGCTGAAACGGAAAGACATTGGGTGGGATCAGGCGGTTAGCCGGTGCGAGCCACGACCGGCCATAGGCATCACCATAGTCAGATACGATGAGATAAAAATCGAGCATCAGCCCGTCGAGTTGTGTTTCTCGAAGGCAGCTGCCGTAGAAAAGCACCGCGCGAGCCGCGCCTGGATACTTCGCCGCAATCGCGGTCGCCATCGCGACTACGCGCGGATCGACCGGTAAAGCCAGCTCGGTGCGGACAAGCGTTTGCAATATATTGTCTTCAGACATGATCCGCCGCCTTAGGCAGCAAGCCGCAGAAAGGGTACCGGCTGGGTCGAGGTCAGGATGATGGGTTGCCCCGTCAAAGCCTGAAAAATCTCTCCGTCCAATATGACGCTCGACTGTTCGCCTTCGATCCGAATTTCGTCGCCCTGTTCGAAATGCACACCCTCAAGAGGGCTTTGCCCCAATGTGCCGCGCCATGTGGCTTTCAACATGCGAAACAGGGCCCCTGCCCCGCGTTCGACGGCCAGCAGCTTCATCTGTCCGCTTTCGCCCTTCTTGTCGTTGGTGCGAATACTCAGCAGAAGCTTTTCGAGCGTCGTTACGATCAAGAGCGAGAATTTGCCGTGCAATTGCCCTTGTCGGATCAGCGACACGATCACCGGCCTCGGCTTTGGCGGCAACCGTCCACCACCCAGCCCCAGAAACATCGTCATCAGGCCCAGAACTGCCGCCAGAAAATGCGACACACCGTTGGGCAGGCCCAGCGGATAGATTCGGTGACGGCAATAAAGCATGACATCGGCCAAATAAGCTCCGCCGAGGAACATGCCGAGGACAGGCCGCGCGCCCCCGCTGTCGAGCGAGATCAGCTGGCGCTGGATAACATGATCTTCCAGCCCATTTTCCACCAGATCGACGACGCGTTGCAACGCTTTGAGCGGGTCACCCTCGGCACCAAGGTCGAGCGCGATCAAATTGGTCTTGCCGTTGGGCAGCACCGCGACCGGTGGCGGGGAGCCACCGAAATGACCACCCGAATAAAGCTCAGTCAGCGCCGCCTGAACCGTCCCGTCGCCACCGTTGATCACGATGATACGCGGGGAAACCATCGCAAGCGTGCGTATGGCCTCTCCGATCTGGTCGACGTCCTCGACCTCATAATGAAAGATTTCAGGGTGGCGCGCGCAATATTCGCGCACCTGTGGCAGAAGCGCGCGATTTCCCGTCGATCGGGGATTGGAAAGAAGCGCGACGCAGGCCACTCTATCTCCTAATCGACTGGTTCAAAGGACAAGCCCTGAATATAGTTGAGCGTAATCGGCACGCGGCGCGTCGTCGCGCCCACCGCAAAATCAACTTCCGATAGCTTTGGTTTCCGCTTGAAGATGAAATCGGTCAGCTTCATATCGGGATTGCCAGACAAACCGCCGCCATCGCTCCGATCCGACTTGCCATTACCGTTCAGGTCGTGGCGTACCGAAATCACATAATTGCCGGGCTTTTGGACCGGGACGCAGACTTGCATCTGTCCGCTCCGCGAAACGGGAACGTCAACCCGTTCGAGCCATTTGCGCTTTTCCAGAAACGTCTTTTCAACCGCGGAATAGATTTGCACACGAACCGTACCCGTCCGCGCCTTGAATCCCTTCAGGTCGACGAGCACCGCAGATGCGTTGCTGTTACACAGCGCTGCTGCCGGTCCGAGCGTCGCGCCCTGCGCCGCGACCGGTGAAACAAGTGCTGTTGCACTGCCAATTGCGAGCAATGCGGGAATATAAATTTTCGACATGACCTCAAAACCTCCAGAGGCTATAGCCATCTCAGCCACGCTGACATGGGTCCCTGTCACCCTTGAATCGGCATATCGGAAACCTTTGCGGCCAAATCATGGTGATAGGGCGACGGAATATTGAAATTAGTACCCGCCATTGACCGCTACATAGCGCGGCTCATCTTCCTGCCCATGGTCGGCACGCTGATTTTATCGGCGATGCTGCTGGTGTTGGAAAAGATGCTGCGTCTGTTTGACTTTGTCGCAACCGAGGGCGGCCCGGTCAGTGTTGTGTGGCGAATGCTAGCCAATCTGATCCCCGAATATCTGTCACTGGGCATCCCAATTGGACTGATGCTGGGGATTTTGCTGGCCTTTCGCAAACTTGCCACCAGTAGTGAACTCGATGTTTTACGCGGTGTAGGCATGAGTTTCGGGCGCCTTTTGCGGGTGCCCTTTTTGTTTGCGATCGGACTTGCGCTGGTCAATCTTGCCATTGTCGGTTTCGTCCAGCCTTATTCGCGCTATGCTTATGAAGGATTGCGGTTCGAATTGCGGTCGGGCGCGCTCGGTGCCTCGATCAAGGTCGGCGAATTCACCAAGCTGGGTAGCCGGATGACGCTGCGCATCGAGGAAAGCTATAATAGCGGGCGCAATTTGCGCGGAATTTTTGTGCGCGCCGTCAACAAGGATGGCCAGCGCGTTTCGGCAACCGCGGCGCAAGGACAGTTTCTGGCCACCGACGATCCCGATACGATCATCCTGCGGCTGACCAAGGGAGTGCTTGTTCATGAGTCGCCCAAATTTTCAACACCCCGCGTGCTGACTTTTGATAATCATGACCTGCCAATTCCGCTGCCCAAGATAGAGGCATTTCGCACGCGCGGGGGTGCTGACCGCGAATTGACCATCCCTGAATTGTTTGTCGTTGGCAATGACAAGGGCGAACCCCTCGCAACACGACTGGAATCGCGTGCCAATTTCCATTTCCGTATCGTCGAGGTGGCATCGATGTTCCTGATCCCGTTTATCGCGCTGGCGCTGGCAATACCGCCCAAGCGATCAACCTCGTCGCTTGGGGTCTTTTTATCGATCGTAATGCTCGTCACGCAGCACAAGATAAATGAATATGCCGAGGCTCTAGGCGCGCGCGGCGCTGTCGATCCGTTGTTCGCGCTGTGGATACCGTTTTTGATGTTCGCTGCGCTGTCGGTATGGATGTACTATACTCTTGCCCATGTACCGGGCGGGCAGCCTATCGGCGCACTTGAAAAGGTCGCTGCCAAAATCGGCGAGCGCATTCGTGTCTTCATCCGCCTCTTCCGGCGCAAACGGCGTCTGGCATAAGGGCGGAAAAATCAGATGCATCAACTTCACTTTTTCCCTTCGCGCACCATGGCCGTCTATGTGGGGCGGCTGTTCCTTGTGCGCAGTTTTTCGATTTTATTCGCGCTCGTCATCATTCTCCAGACGCTCGACTTGCTGGGCGAGAGCGGCAAGATTTTGGCCATCACAAGCAATGGCGACGCCGATGTGTGGCGCTATGTAGGTTTGCGAATTCCACAAATTATCGAGACATTTCTGCCATTTTCTGTGCTGCTTGGCACAATTTTGACGCTTGTTACGTTGAACCAGAATAGCGAAGTGATCGCCATGAAGGGTGCGGGCATGTCAGCACATCAGGTGCTGGCTCCGCTGTTTCTATCGGCATTGCTCGTCGCGTTCATCAGCTTTGCCTTTAATGAGCGTATCGTCACACGCGCCAATGCGACGCTGTCCGCTTGGCAAAAGGTCGAATATGCAGCCGTTCCGCCGGACAGCGGAATCCGCAAAGATATTTGGGTGCGCGACGGGGACGACCTGATCAATGCAGGCACTGTCGAAACCAGTAACCAGACCATCAAACTCAACACAATTGCGATCATCGAGCGCAAGGGCGGAATTTTGTCATCGATCCTCTACGCCGACAGCGGTCATCCCGTCGCTGGTGGGTGGGAGCTGACCAATGCGCGGCGTTTCATTCGCCGGTCAGGTACCGTCGTGCAATTAGGCACCATTGTTGCGGCAAAAGGCGTACGGCCCGACCAGTTCACGCTAGCGCAGGTCGACGGCGACGAATTGCCTTATTTGCAATTGCGCAGCGCCATTTCAGATCTAGAGGCCGCCGGCCGCCCTGTAGATTCGTTAAAAGGCGTATTGTGGCACAAGATTTCAGGGCCGCTATCGGCCATATTGATGCCCTTACTGGGCGCGGTCGCCGCCTTCGGTCTTGCACGATCCGGCAAATTGTACGTCCGCGCTATCCTTGGCATGGTGCTCGGTTTTGCCTATTTCGTCGCGGATAATTTCGCGCTCGCGATGGGCGACCTTGGCGCTTACACGCCTTTTCTGGCCGCATGGGGTCCCTTCATATTATTCGCGCTCATCGGGGAAACAATCCTCATCCGAACCGAGGAATAGGACGGCATTATACGGGTCAGCTAGAGCGTGCCGACCCCGCCATAAGCCGCGACACCAGCCCGGAAAGCCCCCCGTGGTTCGCCCGATGATATTGCAAATCAGAGGGCAGCGATACCTTCAGCCGTCGATGCGCTTCGGCGAGCGAATGATAGGGCAAGGCAGGCAGCAAATGGTGGAGCGCATGATAGCGCAGTCCGACCGGCGCCCATAATTCGGGCAAAAGGCCCGGCGGCGGCACGTTGACGCTATCAAGAAATTGCGCGGTTACCGTGAGCACCGCTCCGTCATTTTCCCATAGATGCGCGACCAGTGTCCGAATCTGGTTGAGCACGACGCTCGCCGACATAATGGCAACAACAATCAATGCCGTACGTAAGGGGAGCCAGCCAAAAGCGACGGCGAGGATAAACAATGTCGACCAAGCCCAGGCGCCTCCCTCTTGCCACGCCCATTGCCGCCGGAAGTCTCCTTCGGGCGAGCGGCGACGGAACATGGGGTTGATGACCAGCCCTGAATAACGCTCGACGACCAGTCGGCGCAGCGGCGGGATAACGAGCGACAAGGGGGTCAGCACGGCATAGCGCAACAGAAGCGCCACCGGCGCGAACGTGGCAGCAACCACGAACAATGGCACCGTCCATGGTTTCATCAACGCGAGCGGTAGATATTCCGGGTCTTCCACCGTGCCGTAGCGGGTACGGTTATGATGTAGGCTGTGGACATTTTCATACATGAAGGACGGGATGAGCAAAGGCACCCCGATCAAGACATTCCACGCCAAACGAAAACCCGGCAACGCATTTTTGCGGATGTGGGTCAATTCGTGGATAAAGCTACCCGCTCGATAAAGGGCGAGCACCGCAACCAGTCCAGCCGCCAGCATCAACGGCGTTGACGGCGCCAATATGGCCGCCGCAACACCGGCATAGCCAATTAGCGTGGAGCCAAGGAAATCACCCCAATAAATCGAGGCGCTCGGCGCGACCAGGTCGCGCGTAAGTTCCGACGCGGCGCGAATCATGGCCATATCGTCGGCAATAGCCGCATTGGACACTGGCGCGGACGTACCGGCAACCGGAACGGCTGCGTTGTCAACAAGAGGGGTTATCGAGGTCATGGCGGCGTCTTCATCATGTTTTCATGGCAGGATCATGGCCAAAAGCGGGTCGCCACCGTGCGGACAATGTCCTAATGGCTCGGTTTAGAGATATAGTCTTTTGCTTTCAGGAAACCAGATATGGTTGCTCATTCGGCCGAAGCCATCCACATCATGACTGTCGAGACCAAGGCAGATCGCCGCGAATTTGTCGAATTATCCTTTCGCCTGAATCGCGGCGATCCAGCTTGGGTGCCCCCGCTGAAAAGTGAGGCTTTTGCGCTCATCGATCCGCGCAAGAATCCCTGGTTCGAACATGGCAAGGCGCAATTGTTTCTTGCCCGGCGCGGCGAGCGCACGGTGGGACGGATCAGCGCGCATATCGACACGCTCGCGCTGGAGCAGCCAGTCGAACAAGGAATGGGCCCAGGAACAGGCAATTGGGGCCTGTTCGAGGCTGAAGATGCCGAATCGGGTCAGGCATTGATTTGCGCAGCCGAGAACTGGCTGCGTGACCAGGGAATGCACCGCGCGCTCGGACCGCTCTCGATTTCGATCTGGGACGAACCTGGCCTGTTGATCGAGGGCTTTGACACACCGCCCACGGTGATGATGGGGCACAACAGCCCGCTCTATCAAGGTTGGATAGAGGACGCAGGCTATCGACCGGTCAAACAATTGATCAATTATGATGTGCCCATCCGCAATGGTTTTTCTCCGCTGGTCGATCGTATCGTCGCGGCGGGCGAGAAAAATGCGCGAATTGTCGTGCGGCGGGTCAATAAAAAGACGTTTGACGCCGAGGCCAAGCTGATCATGGGCCTGCTCAACGATGCGTGGTCCGACAATTGGGGTTTTGTCCCGCTGACCGACAGCGAAATCGCTTTTGTCGGCAAAAAGTTGAAGCCATTGGTGTTCGAGGATTTTATCCGCGTCGCTGAAGTCGACGGCGAGCCGGTTGCCTTCATCATCGTGCTGCCCAACATCAACCAGCTGCTGATCGACATGAACGGATCGCTGTTTCCTTTTGGCTGGGCCCGTCTGCTTTGGTGGCTGCGCAAGCCCAAGAGCAAAATCCTTCGTGTGCCGTTGATGGGCGTTACCAAAAGTCTACAGAACAGCCGTATGGCGAGCCAGCTCGCCTTTATGATGATCGAATTCATCCGCCGCGACGCGGTGCGCGATTATGGCACCGAACAGGGCGATCTGGGCTGGGTTCTGGACGATAACCAAGGGATGAATGCCGTCGCGAAGGCAATAAATGCAAAGGCCAACCGAATCTACCAGATCTACGACAAGCCACTTGGCTAATAGCGCGTATAGTTTGTGCGCCGCCGTCCGGATTGCGCATTCTTGGGATAATATTGCGACAATTACCCTGTAGCTACTAATCCGATCGTCAAAGGATGCCACGCATGTCGATGTCCTATTTGGCTAGCAACCGTTTCGGACTGGGACGCCGGTTCAATGACGCGCCCATCAAGGATGCACATGCATGGCTAACGCACCAGCTCGACACGTTCGACCCGCGTCCGCCCGCGATAGCAGCTTTACCCGGTCGCGAAGCCATCGCCGCCGATTTTGTCGCCTACCAGGAAGACAGCCGCACCGCGCGCCAGAGCAAGAAGCGCGCAGCGGATACGAATGGAACGGGATCATCCAACAATGATCAAGCTGCGCAGGATGCCGAGATTGTACGGCTAGGTAGGTCAGGCATAAGAGGGCAATATCTGGCCGCAGCTAACGCCCGTCTGACCAGCGCTCTGTCCACCGACACCGATTTTCCCGAGCGGTTGGTTCATTTCTGGTCTAATCATTTTGCCGTTTCCGCAGATAAATTGTCGGTTCTAGGCTTTGCCGGAAATTTCGAGTTTGAAGCAATCCGGCCACATATCATGGGCCACTTTTCCGATTTATTGATGGCCGCGGTCCGGCATCCCGCCATGTTATTGTTTCTCGATCAGGCTGTATCGTTCGGACCCGACAGCCCAATTGCGGCCCGTCAAAAAAAGCGGCGGGGCAAGCCGGTCGCGGGGCTGAACGAAAATCTGGCGCGCGAGATTTTGGAACTCCACACGCTCGGCGTCCGCACAGGCTATAGCCAAGCCGATGTGCGCTCATTTGCGAAGGCGCTGACCGGACTAACCATCGCAGGGCTGGGGCGGGGGCCGGGACAGCGGTTGATGCCACCGACATCCCGCCAGGGTGACACTGTCTTTATCGCTGCGCTGCACGAACCGGGATCGCAGGAAATCCTCGGCAAAAGCTATGGACAAAGTGGAGCCAATCAGGCCGAGGCCATATTACTCGATCTTGCTGCTCATCCAGCAACTGCACGTCATATTGCGACGCAATTGGCGCGTCACTTTTCGGCCGATGAACCCGCTCCAACCCTGATCGATCGGCTGGCCAGGAATTTTCTCGCCACCGGCGGCGATTTGTCGTCGCTCTACCGCACCCTGATCGCGTCGCCCGAGCCTTGGGAGCCGACACCGGCCAAGTTCAAATCGCCGTGGGACTGGGGCGTATCGGTGCTGCGTGGCTTGGATCTCAAGCAAATTGGCAAGCGCGAGAATGCGGTCGGCCTTTTTACCCAATTGGGCCAGCCGCTGTGGCGGCCAGGTTCGCCCGCAGGCTTTGCCGATACCGTGGACACATGGGCCGGATCTGCGGCGCTGATGCGTCGGGTAGAACTAGCGAGCCGTGTCGCCAGCCGGACCGGCGACAGCGTCGATGCTCGCCTCCTCGCCCCCATGCTACTCGGCGATGCGCTCGAAACTAGTCTGGCGAGCGCCATTGCGCGCGCCGACAGCGCAGGTCAGGGACTTGCGATGCTGTTGGTCAGCCCGGCCTTTTTGCGGAGATAAAAGAATGATTTTGACTCGCCGCACTGCAATTTTTTCTGGCCTTGGCGCGCTCGCAGCCTCCAGCATCGCGCCAGTCAGCTTTGCCGCTGCTGCCACACCGCGACGGTTGCTATTCATCATTCAACGTGGAGCTGCTGACGGTCTGGGCATTGTTGCACCGACGGGCGATCCGAATTTTTTCTCCGCCCGCGGCGCTCTGGCAGAGGATAGCGTGGGCGGGGCCCAACTGGATAATATGTTCACGCTCCATCCGGCGCTGTCGAACGTCGCGAATTTATTTCAATCGCGACAAGCCCATTTTGCACATGCTGTTTCGACCATTTATCGCGACCGGTCGCATTTTGATGGCCAGAACATCCTCGAAAGTGGTGCGCGGCGGCCCTATGGCCGCAGCGATGGCTGGATCAACCGGATGCTGACCTTATTGCCGGACCCCGATCAGGATGCGCTTGCAATAGCCGACGCTATCCCCTTGGCTATGCGCGGATCAATGCCGGTCGCAAGCTACGCGCCGAGCCGTTTGCCCCAGGCTGACACCGATCTTATCACAAGACTATCGGCACTTTATGCAAATGACAGCTTGTTACATCCTTTGTGGGAACGCGCTGTGAAGGCACAGGATCTTGCAGGCGATGTTGGCCAGAATATTGGCCGTAAGGGCGAAGAAGTCGGCGAAATGGCAGCCTCATTAATGGCCCCTGGCAATGGCGCGCGGGTGATGATGATCGAAACCGGCGGTTGGGACACGCACAGTGGTCAGCGCGCCAGACTAGCAGCGCAATTGCGCAGCCTCGACGGCATGATCGGAGCGGTCCAAAAAGGGCTTGGCAGCGACTGGGCTCAAACCTTGGTTATTGTCGCAACCGAGTTCGGACGGACGGTCGAGATTAATGGCACTGGCGGCACTGATCATGGCACAGCTTCGACGGCGATGTTCCTTGGCGGCGCACTAGCGGCCGGTGGCAAGGTATCGGCAGACTGGCCCGGACTGGCCCCTGCCATGCGGCAAGATGGTCGTGATCTCAGGCCGACCCGCTCGCTGGAAACTGTTATTTCTGACGCGATAGCGCATCACTATGCACTCGAACCAGCGCGCGTGATGGCAAAGCTATATCCGGACATCTAAGACAATTGCGCCAGCGAATCCGCCTCGCAATGATTATGCTAGTTCCACCCATGTCGGTGCATGGTCGCTCGCCTTTTCCTTGCCGCGCGTCGACCGGTCGACGCCGACATCGACCAACCGGTCGGCGAGCGCCGGACTGAGCAGCGCATGGTCGATACGAAAGCCGTGATCACGCTGCCACGCGCCGGCCTGATAGTCCCAATAGGTCCAGATCTGCCCCGCCGGATAACGACTGCGCAGCGCGTCGGTCCAGCCATCGCCTAGCAGGCGGAACCAGGCGTCACGCGATTCGGGTTGCATCAAGGCATCATTGGCCATTGCGGCGGGATCCCACACATCGTCATCATGCGGGATAACGTTGAAATCACCCGTCAAAACCGCGGGCACTTCTTCAGCTAGAATCGCGCCAGCTCGGTCTCTCAAACGCTTCATCCAGCGCAGCTTATAGTCGAATTTGGGTCCAGGCTGCGGGTTTCCATTGGGCAGATAGATACTGGCGACGCGGATACCGTCGACATCTGCCTCCAGATAGCGCGAATGATCATCCTCTGGCTCGCCATCAAGGCCTCGCTGCACTTCAAGCGGCTGGCTGCCGCGCGCGAGAATAGCGACGCCGTTAAAGCCCTTTTGCCCGTAATATAGCGCGCCATAACCCGCCGCTTCGATCTCCATCTTTGGGATGGTGTCATCGCTCGATTTCAACTCTTGCAAACAAGCAATATCGGGCTTGGTTTCTTCCAACCACTCAACCAGACGCGGCAGGCGCGCTTTGACGCCGTTGATATTGAATGTCGCAATTTTCATTTGGGCTTAGACAGAAAAGCTGGAACCGCAGCCGCAGCCCGACGCGGCATTCGGATTTTCCACCTTGAATGCGGATCCGCCGAGCGAATCGACGAAATCAACCGTGCAACCGCGCAACAAGTCGATGCTCACAGCATCGACAACCAGCTTAACGCCATCGGTTTCGGCGATCACGTCATCGCTCTCGATCGATTCTGCAAGGTCGAAGCGATAGGTAAAGCCCGAGCAGCCACCACCATCAACGGCCAGCCGCAGCGCGGGTTGATCGGCAACCCCCTTGCGTTCAGCAATCCAGCGCACTCGCTTTGCAGCGGCGGGGGACAGGATGATCTC
Organism: uncultured Alphaproteobacteria bacterium; assembly: GCA_963844225.1. GTDB lineage: Bacteria > Pseudomonadota > Alphaproteobacteria > Sphingomonadales > Sphingomonadaceae > Sphingopyxis. The sequence continues at coordinate 157,265 of CAWJNG010000011.1, forward strand.
AGCGGTGTTGGTGTTCATGCCATCAAGATAGGCATTTGGCCGCAAATGAAAAGGGCACAGGGATGGTTTCCCATCCTGCGCCCAGGTTCATGCCAAGAGGGATTGGCAGTTTTACTCACTCATTCGTCGTCGGGTCCACCCATCGCATATTTGTCAGTACCCGACATGGCGGCCAGCGCCATCTGATCGGTGTGGACGAATGGCAACGGATTAACGGGCGAGCCGTCGATGCGGACTTCATAATGAAGGTGGTTCCCCGTCGAGCGACCGGTCGAACCGACATAGCCGATGACTTCACCCCGCTTCACTTTTTGTCCCGACTCCACCACGAACGACGACATATGGCCGTAGCGCGTCTCGATTGCGTTGCCATGTTCGATTTCAACATAATTTCCATAGCCGCCGAGCCTTTGGGCGCGGCCAACAATGCCATCGGCGGTGGCATGAATAGGCGTTCCGCGCGGCGCAGGAATGTCGATGCCATTATGGCGTGCGATTTTGCCGGTGATCGGATGAACCCGCATGCCATAGGTCGAAGAAAGCGACATGGCCTCTATCGGCTTGCGCGAAGGAACCGCGATGCCGATGCTGGCAGACAGCCCGGTATCAAGCTGTTTCCAGGCCTGAAAAATTGCATGGGCTTCGCTGTTATCACCCAAGCCCGGTACCGACGCGTCAAAATTGTCGTCATCGGGTTCGTCGGGAATGTTGACACCAACATCGGCGCTGGTTTCAGCGGCATGCACTGCCGGCACAGCCAGGCCCATCATCGCCGCTGCAAGAAAAAGGCTACCCGAATGGAACCTGTTCCGGAAAAGAGAGTATTTCACGTATCGACCCCGCATCTTACCTTGTCGCCAACAGATTTCACCTCTGTCGGTGCCGGTGATTTTTGCTTTGGATGGAAATTCATCCCGCCCACAACCCTGTGTGTGGGCAGAGGGTTTATGAAGCAACAACTGCGTAGAAATCTTGCGTCAGACCGGCGTCGAGACGCGCTGAGTCGTTGAATGGAGGCTTTAGCTCCCCACGAAACCGTTCTTTTATTAACTTTTTCCAAACCATTTCGGGCACGATCTGGCGTTCATCGCACAGCCAGCGGAACCATGTCGTTCCCGCACGGACATGCCGGATCTCGTCTGTATAGATGCGCGACAGAATGGCCGCGGAGCGCTGATCGCCCGACGTTTCAAAGCGCGCAATCATCGTTGGTGTCACGTCGAGCGCCCGCGCTTCGAGCACCATCGGTACAACGGCGAGTCGCGCCAATACATCGTCGGCAGTGTCTTTTGCGGCCTCCCACAATCCATCATGCGCAGGAAGTGCCCCGTAGCGGCTGCCTAGCGCGTGCAATCGTCGGTCAAGAAGAGCAAAGTGCATCGCCTCATCAGCGACTACCGCGATCCAATCGTCGACAAATTTGCGGGGAAATTCGCCACCAAAACGACCAATAAGATCCGCCGCCAGATCAATCGCGACAAATTCGATGTGCGCCAACGCGTGCAGCATTGCAATGCGACCGCGCAGCGACCCGCCCTGCCCGCGTCGGGGCATATGACGCGGAGCCAGTAATATCGGTTCGGCCGGTCGCGCTGGTTCGTCGGGCATGGCAGCGTCACAGCAATGCGCAAGCCGGCCCTGTCGCCAGTTGCGCGCCATTGCGCGCGCAGCGCGTCGCTTGGCGGCGGGCTCGGCGGTTTGCATGACGCCAAGCGCCGCCTCGCCCAGCGTTGTGCCCGCCATAGTCATAGGGTTTGGGCAGCCTCGAGCACTGCTTCGGCATGGCCCTTTACCCGAACTTTACCCCATTGCTTCGCGAGCTTGCCGTCAGCCCCGAACAGAAAAGTCGATCGCTCGATCCCCATATAGGTGCGGCCATAATTTTTCTTTTCGACCCAGACGCCAAAGGCTTCGCACATTTTGCCGTCCTCATCGGAAGCAAGACGGACCGTCAGACTATATTTGTCACGAAACTTGCACAACTTAGCGGGCATATCACGCGAAATAGCGATGACGTTCGCGCCCAATTTGGCAAAAGCATCTGCGCGCGCAGAAAAATCCTGCGCCTCGAGTGTGCAGCCCGGCGTATCTGCCTTGGGATAAAAGTAGACGATCAGCGGCGCACCGGCAAAACCAGCCAGTTCGAAGGTCTGTCCATCGGCATCGATAAGGGTTCCTGCAGCTATGCCATCTCCAATCGCAATTGCGCTCATCATCCTGTCTCCTGCTGATTATTCAGGCCGTTGCCGCGAATCGCGGCCCACCAATGGGCGACCAATTGCCGCGCCTCTTCATGCGCGGCAAGCAATTCTGCCCAATTGTCTTGCCCGCAGGCGCCGGCAACGGCCTGTTGAGCCGCCTCAGTCGTCGGCTCGCCTTCAGGCGCCGTCAACCGCAGCATAACGAGAAGGCGCGTCAGCAGCGCCTGAGCCTTCACAAGGCTCGCATCGATTGCCCCCTCGCTTTGCAGGCAGGCAAGCGCCGCACCGATGTTGGGGTTATGACACCGGCCCGTCGCCAGCTGCGTGACCTGAAGCGCAAATTCCAGATCGATGAGACCGCCCGGCCCCGCCTTGACGTCTAGCGGTCCTTGCGGCGGTTTGTGCGTGGCGATCTTATCGCGCATATCGCGGGCATCCTGCACCAGCTGTGCGCGGTCGCGCGGCATCGTGAGCATATCCGCAATGATCCGCGACACCTCCGTCCGCGCCGCATCCGAGCCATAGACAGGCCGCGCGCGGAGCAAGGCCATATGCTCCCACGTCCAGGCATTTTCGCGCTGATAGCGTTCAAAGCTGTCCAAGGTGACCACGAGCGGGCCTTGCGCGCCCTGCGGTCGCAGTCTGGTATCGACTTCATAGAGTTTGCCCGCGGCCGTCGGAACCGACAGCGCCGCCATCACCCGCTGCGCCAGACGGTTGTAATAGCTGGTGGCGCCCAAGGAACGCTTGCCATCCGATTCCGCCAAATGATCACCGGTAAAAAGGAAAATAAGATCTAGGTCGGAGGCATGGGTCAACGCTCGCCCGCCGAGCCGCCCCAACGCTAGCACCACCAGCTCGCTATCGGGAACGCGGCCATGCACTTCCTGAAATTCGGCGACTGCCGCATCGGCCAGCACGACAAGCGCCGCCTCGGCCAGATCGGCATAACCTGTCGCAATCAACAGCGGATCGGTCGATCCGGTAACCAGCTGCGTCCCATAAGCAAAACGCCGCTCACCGACATGGTCGCGCACCCGGTCGAGCATACGCTCATAATCGAGTCGCGCCAGCCCCGGCGCCCATTCCGCCATCAGGGTCGCGCAATCCGCCGGTTCATCAAAGGCGCGCGAATCAATCAAGCCCTCGATCAGGTCAGCCCGCACCGCCAAGGCGTCGGCAAGCGCAGGGGCCAGAGCAAGGATACGCGTCGCAATCCGAGCCAGCGCCGGTTGCGCGGCCAGAAGATGAAAGAAATTGACCGCGCTGGGGAGCGCATTGACCAACGCATCGAACCGCACCAGCGCGGCTTGCGGATCGGGGGCGATGCCCAGCGCGCGCACCAGCTCGGGAAGTACTGCCTCCAGCGCTTCCAGCGCCGCGGGACTGCGTAATGCCCGCGCCCGCCCGCTGCGCCAGTCAGAAATACATCGAACCGCTGCATCGGGCGGATCATAGCCTGCGTCGACCAGCGATGCGGCGAGGTCTTCCTCCGCTTGCGGCAAGCCCGACACCGCTGCACGCTCGGTGACGAGCCGGTCGTAGAAGGCGGCGACCTCGGTCACCACGGGGCGCAGCATATCGAGCAACGCCGCCCCGTCTGCCAGTCCATCAAGTTTCGCAACCCCGTCCAGCGCCGCGCCAAGATTGGGCAGGCTATGGGTTTGTTGATCTTCGACCATCTGTAACCGATGCTCGATGCGTCGCAGGACGGCATAATGATCGCGCATCCGCGCCGCGACATCGGGCTCGATCCTTCCGGCTTTCGCCAGCGCCGCAAGAGCGTCGACAGTCGCCGGTACGCGCAGCGCATGATCGCGACCTCCATAGATAAGCTGATGCACTTGCGCAAAAAACTCAATCTCGCGAATACCGCCGCGCCCGCGCTTTAGGTCATATCCAGGACCAAATGCCTGTCCTTGTGCAAAATGATCGCGGATGCGGTCGCTCATCGCGCCAATTTCTTTAAGCTGGCGAAAGTCGAGAGACCGGCGCCAGATAAAAGGATTGATTGCAGTCAGAAAGTCCGTGCCAAGATGCTTATCGCCTGCTGACGCACGCGAACGGATAAAGGCCGCTTGCTCCCATGGCAGGGCTTCCGATTCATAATAGGAAATGGCCGCATCAACCGGCAATACTATTGGCGTCACTTCAGGGTGCGGGCGCAGGCGCAGGTCAACGCGCAGCACATGGCCATCGACCGTGCGGGCCGAGAGGATCTCGACCATCCGGCGGGCAATCCGCACCGCTGATTCGTCCGGATCATCGCGCGAACGGCGTGGCATGGTGTCGGGATCGAAAATCAATATGGGGTCAATGTCAGAGCTATAATTAAGTTCATAACTCCCTAGCTTTCCGAGCGCGATGACAGACAGCCCACGCGGTTTTTCGCCCGGAACCCGTTCGGCAAAGGCCGCCGTCAGCGCTGCGTCGCAGGCTTGGTCGGCAAATTCGGCCAGCAATTGTGTCGTCGTTGCCACATCATGCTCGCCCGACAAGTCGCCAAGCGCGAGCAACAAGGCAACCCGCCCCCGCCAGTGGCGCAACGCCGCCATAACATCGGCTTCACCAGTTGGCAGGCCGCAGCCAGCAAGAGCCGCATCGCAGCCCTGTTCGAGAAAGGCCGCGACATCCATTGGATAGAGCTCTGCCAAACGCGCCAGAAAAGGCGCGTTGGCCCGCAATCGCTCGAGCGCGCTCTGGCGCACGGCGGTACTGACTGGGGGCAATGCGTCGGTCATAGGCGACCCTATCGGGCCCATCGCACCGGCTGACAAGGGTGGGGTGTGTTCCGATCAGGCCGGGACAGTCGCCTCATCAAAGAACAACGCTTGCGAGATCGCCGCGCGCAGGGTCGCGGGCTGATAAGGCTTGGTCAGCAAAAAAGCGGGTTCAGGACGATTGCCCGTCAACAGACGCTCGGGAAAAGCGGTGATGAAAATGACAGGTACCGCCATTTCGCCCAGTATCTCCTGCACCGCTTCGATTCCCGAGCTATTGTCGGCAAGTTGGATATCAGCCAGCACAAGACTGGGTTGATGCTGCATCGCTTCGGCCACGGCTTCGCGATGCGTGGCCGCCACGCCGACAACTTCATGACCCAAATTCTGGACAATCATCTCTATATCCATGGCTATGATTGGCTCATCCTCGATGATCAGGATGCGGGCACGCGTCTGACGGTCAATCTCAGCCATAGCTTCATCAACCAGACCCTGAACATCGCCGGTGTCGCAGCCAAGAATTATGGCGGCGTCGGCATCTTTGAAGCCTTCGACCGCGGTCAACAAAAGCGCATGGCGCGCGCGCGACGGGATCGGCCGCAACCGCGCGTCGGCAATCGCCAGCTCGCTAGGTACATTTTCGTCCCCTTCGGCGTCATCCATAGAGGCGGCATCAAAGTGACTTTGTGCTAGCCGATAGAGCTCGACACGCAGATCTGGAACATTTTCGATGTCGCCGGGATTGTCGACCAAATCCTCCAACATACGTGCCACCACGGCATCGCCGCTTTGTTGGCTGCCCGATATCGCGCGGCCATAGCGCCGAAGATAGGGAAGATGCGGAGCGACCGCTTGACCCAATGACATATTCAACCTCCTGATGCGGGCTTTTGCCCTCGCGAATTATCGTTCGAAACCGTGTCGTTAGCGAGAAAAAATGGGTGCAATAACGTCCCCCCGTAGATTCTCTGTCCTCCTTCGGAACGATTCATCGGGCAATTGGTTTCCCAGTTATGATTGAATCATGCCATTGCGATTTTCGTCATAGCGTGGTTATCGCTTGCCATGCCTAACGGAATCTTAGCCAATGTCATCTGAAGACGGGACTCCCCCGCAAAAGATCGGTGGGGACGCGAGGGAAAGGGACGAAGTCTCGCAAGAGACTGCAACCATTGTGCAGAAAAATTCGAAAAAATCCGATCCGCCGAAAAAGCGTCAAAAAGGCGATGACGTTAATGAAGCGCTGAAGCGCGCCTATGAATCGACGATCGATGAGGTGATCCCTCCATCTATGCTGGACCTGCTCAACAAGTTGAATTGAACCCAACCACGGGTCAGGCCTTGCGACGATAGCGTCGGTCAAAATCTATTTGAAAAGCTGCGAACTGCCCGTGCGCGATGGCGTCGCGCATCGCCTCCATCAACTGCTGATAAAAATGTAGATTGTGCTGCGTCATCAGCATGGCGCCCAACATCTCCCCCGACCGCACCAGGTGGTGCAGATAGGCGCGCGTCCATGTGGTGCACACAGGGCAAGCGCAGCCTTCATCGAGCGGCGATTGGTCTTCGGCAAATTTGGCGTTACGAATATTCAGCGGTCCAGACCAGGTGAACGCCTGCCCGTTGCGCCCCGACCGGGTGGGCAACACGCAATCGAACATATCGACCCCACGTGCGACAGCGCCGACCAGATCGTCTGGCTTTCCAACGCCCATCAAATAGCGCGGCCGGTCAACGGGCAATTGTGCAGGCGCATAGTCCAGCACGCCAAACATTGCTGCCTGCCCCTCTCCAACTGCAAGTCCGCCAATTGCGTAACCGTCAAACCCGATGTCGATCAGCGCCGCGGCGGACCGGGCGCGCAGGCTTTCATCGAGCGAGCCTTGCTGGATACCGAACAAAGCAGATCGCGACGCATGAGCATCATCCGAATCAAAGCCTGCACGGCTGCGCGCGGCCCAGCGCATCGAACGCTCCATGCTGGCTTCAGCGCGGCTGTCGTCGACATCGGCGGGCGGACATTCGTCAAACGCCATCACAATATCGCTGCCCAGAAGGCGCTGGATTTCCATTGACCGTTCGGGAGTAAGCAAGTGGCGGGATCCGTCGAGATGGCTTTTGAATGCCACACCCTCCTCGCTCTGCTTAGTAAGCGAGGACAGGCTCATCACCTGATACCCGCCGCTGTCGGTCAATATGGGGCGATCCCACCCCATGAATTTGTGCAATCCGCCAAGTCGCGCGACACGCTCTGCTCCGGGGCGCAGCATCAAATGATAGGTATTGCCCAGCAGGATGTCAGCGCCCGTAGCGCGAACCTCGAGAGGACGCATGCCCTTCACCGTTGCCGCTGTGCCAACGGGCATGAAAGCAGGCGTACGGATAGTTCCGCGCCGCATCTTGATGCTGCCGGTGCGGGCCGCGCCATCGGTAGCAGCCAGAACAAAGGTGAATCGGTCGGTCATAGTGAGGCCCGCCTATGCCGAGACCGCCGCGAAAAGTCGAGCGATGCAACAGGATGTCCCTGCCACCCGCTGCGCGGACCAAGGGTCTAAGCCTCTTTCCAATCGCTGGTAGTGGTAAAGGCAGGAAGGCTCAGGCTGCTCGTTGATTGGCTGGCGGCTGCGATCAGATAGGGTGAAACGCGGTGGCTTGTGCACAGCCCGCCATTGCCGTCACTCACTAGTGGACGTTCAAACTCGATCCCCTGCTGATGTTTAAGCGAGCGACGCACGACCGAGGTCGCGAGTTGCCCCTCGCCGAAATCGATCACAAATTGCGTGCCCAGCGGCACATCCATCAGGCCTTCGATAAAGGCGCCGGTGGCCGACAGGTTCCGAATCACCACGGCATAGCGGTGGTTATCATGGATGGCTGCAACCTTGCGGAACAGGGTAAAGCGGTCATTGCGCTGCTTGGCTGGCCCTGCGGGCTTGATCGTCCAATTGCCAGCTTCGACATGCTCGAGCAGTTGCTCTTGCGGCACCGGCTTGCTGTAAACATAGCCCTGAACATGGCTGACATTGAGCTTGCGGATTAGCTCTAGCTGGTCGAGCGATTCGATTCCCTCCGCAGTGGTTTCCATGTCCAGCGCTTGCGCCAGCGCAACAATTGCCGCGATAATCGCGCCATTGCGCGATCCCGGCTCGGTCGCGCCTTGGACAAAGCTCTGGTCAATCTTGATTTTGTCAAAAGGCGCCGACTTTAAGTAGGACAAGGAGGAATAGCCGGTACCGAAATCATCCAGCGCCAGCCGCACACCCAAATCTTTGAGAGCGGTGAACATTTTGTTCGTTTCTGCCGAATCGGACAAAAAGACGCCTTCGGTGATTTCGAGTTCCAGTTGCTCGGGCGGCAATCCAGTCGAGGTGAGGGCGTTTGACACCATTTTTGGCAAATCGGGGTTGGCAAACTGGATAGGCGATACATTGACCGCCACCCGCATTTCTCCAGGCCAGCATGAAGCATCACTACAAGCCTTTCTCAACACCCATTCGCCAAGTTCCCAGATCAGATTGGCCTCTTCGGCAATGGGTATGAATAGCGCCGGTGAAATCTTGCCTCGTTCGGGATGGGTCCAGCGAACCAGAGCCTCCATGCCGGTGACTGTGTCGGTCTTGGCATTGACGACCGGTTGATAATCGACCTCCATCTGCCCTTTGGTCACTGCGTCCCGCAGGTCATCCTCAAGCGCGCGACGATCTTCGGCTGACTGGTGAAGGTCGCTGGAGTAGAAACAGAATCGCCCGCGCCCATTTCCCTTGGCACCATAAAGCGCTAGATCGGCGTTGCGAACTAGATCGTCGCTGTTGTTGCCGTCAAAAGGGCTAATCGCAATGCCAATTGATGCGCCAATGATGCAACGGCTCCCCTCGACAGAATAGGGCTGCGACAGGCTGGAAATAATATCCGAGGCCAGATCTCCCAATTTGCCGCGATCTTCTTTGTCAGGCAGCAGAATCTGAAATTCGTCGCCCCCAAGACGGCTGACCAATTTGCGATCACCAACAATTTTGAGCAGGCGTTCTGCAACCTGCTTTAATAGCGCATCGCCAGCGGGATGACCCAATGTATCATTGACTTGCTTGAAACGATCGAGATCGAGCAACATGATCGCGCAGCTGCGTTGTTGCTGAGCAAATGCGGACAAGGTCGACTCAAGCGTTTTGGACATGTTGAACCGGTTGGCCAGCCCGGTCAGCGAATCGAACATGGCCAAGCGCGATGCATCTTCGGCGGAGCGGCGCTGCGAGGTTATGTCCATACCGCTACCGCGATATCCAGCGAACCGATTGCGTTCATCGAAATGCGGCTGACCCGACACGGCCCACCAGACTTCGTCGTCGGCCGCGGCTGCCCGCAAGGGTAGCTTTTCGAATTTTGATTGCTTGGTCAGAATGAACGGAAGTGTACGCTGCTGTTCTTCGCGGCTTCCGATCGGCAAGAACATGTCGACGAGCCGCTGACCCAACAGCTCGGACAGCGGCTTGCCCAATTGCTCGGCAATTGAGTCGGTCAAGTAGGTCAATCGCCCGTCGGCATCAGTCGACCAAAACCACCCTTGACGACTTTCTTCGAAATTTTTGAGGAGCAGCAAGGCTTCCTGTGTCTTCATGGTCGGCACATAGACAGCTGGTGTTTTGGTCCGGCGTGAGCCGAGTCTTTCCAGAAATCCCCCGCGACTGTTTTTGTCAGACACAGCTGTCGCGCCGTCGGCACCAAGCTCGGTCGGCTCATCTTGCGGAAAAGGAACAGGTGATTCCATTGCGAATTAACTTCTGGCTCTTGTTGAGTAACCGTCAGGCTTTAGACTGACTGGCATTGCCAAAACGTAAAGAAGTCAATCTGCTGTGTCAGCCTGGGACAGGCACAACGCTCCCGCCAAGCGTCTCCTTAACCGGGCAGTAATAGACTAGCATCGCCATAGCTGTAGAAGCGATACTCGGCATCGATCGCGTGCCGATAAGCCGCCTGCATCACATCCAGCCCCATTAGCGCGCTAACCAGCATGAACAGGGTCGATTTGGGTAGGTGAAAATTGGTCATCAGGCCGTCGGTGACCTTAAATCGATAACCGGGTGTGATGAAGATGCTAGTATCCCCTTCGAAGGGATGGATCCGGTCATGATCGTCCGCCGCGCTTTCCAGCAAGCGCAAGCTGGTCGTACCAACCGCGATCAGCCGTCCGCCCTTGCTCCGCACATGATTCAACCGTTCTGCGGTTGCCTCATCGATGCGGCCCCATTCGGCGTGCATCACATGATCGTTGGTCTCGTCGACCTTGACCGGCAGAAAGGTTCCCGCCCCGACGTGCAAGGTTAGCGTCTCGGTGCCCACCCCCGCCTTAGTCAAAGCTGCGAGAAGTTCCGGGGTAAAATGTAGCGCCGCAGTCGGCGCGGCAACGGCACCATCTTCGCGCGCAAACATGGTTTGATAGTCGGCGCGGTCGGCCGCATCGGTGGGACGTTTGCCAGCAATGTAGGGGGGTAGAGGCATAGTGCCTGCCCGCTCGAGCAAAAGCTCGACCGGTTCGTCACCGGCAAAGGCCAATATGAAACTGCCATCAGCCAGTCGCTCCTCGGCTACCGCGCTGACGTTTTGACCAAAATCGACGCTTTCGCCGACCCGTAATCGTTTTGCATTGCGAACAAAGGCTTGCCACCGCCGAAGATCCACCCGCTTGTGCAGCGTCGCCCCGATGCGTGCATCACCGCGCCGCCCGTCCAGTTGCGCCGGGATCACCCGCGTATCGTTGAAGACCAGACAATCACCCGGCCGTAACTGTGATGGCAGATCGCGCACGCCCGCATCCGAGACAGCGGCCCCGTTGACGATCAGCATCCGCGCCGCATCGCGCGGCCGCGCTGGACGTAGCGCTATGCGTTCATTGGGTAGGTCAAAATCAAAGGCGTCGACGCGCACGGTTGTTCGCGCCCGTCAGCTTATCACGAAATCGGGGCGTTCAAGTCATCTACGCTTACCGGAGCCGGTGCCGGGCGCGATTCGGTCAGCGCCGATGCTGGCGGCATGGGAATATTATCCGCAGCCACCGAAACCTGCACCATGCGTGACATTATCTTTGGCGGTTCGCCGCGATGAATGGCGTCAACAAACTCCATGCCCGAAACTACCCGACCAAAAACCGTATAGTGGCGGTCGAGACTAAAACGCGGTTGAAACATGATGAAAAACTGGCTGTTAGCGCTGTCTTCGCTCTGTGCCCGCGCCATTGATAAGGTGCCACGAAGATGCGGAGTTGCGTTGAACTCGGCCTTGAGGTCAGGCAGTTTTGACCCACCCTGTCCGGTTGACGTCGGGTCACCAGTCTGCGCCATAAAACCATCGATGACGCGGTGAAATTTCAGACCGTCATAAAAATGGCTGCGCGCCAGTTCCTTAATGCGTTTGACATGTTCTGGCGCAACGTTGGGATAAAGCTGGATGACCACTCGGCCACCAGTCGAAAGGTCTAAGTCCAGCATATATTCTGGATTGCCGATATACTGGTCCGCCGTCATCGCGGGCACCGCAGGCGGGGCGGCTTCTTCGGTCGCTATTGTTTGGGTGATTTGTTCCGTGCCATCGGCATCCTGTGCGGCGACCGGGGCCACCAACCCAAGCATAACCAAGGACAGAATCAGAGGGCGGAGTGGGAGGGTCATGCTGGTTCGGCCTTCATAAAATAGTGCAAATTGCGCCCCGGATGGGTGGCCCTAGCGGGAAAAAGCTGAACGCTCAATGGATGGGATGATCAACTGCCCTGTCGCAACCCGCGCTCGTCGATGCGCGCAACAACTTGGTCCCGCACCGACGGCGTTACAAATTTGCTGATGTCACCGCCGAACAGTGCGATTTCCTTGACCAAGCGCGAGGCAATAGGTTGCAGACAAACATCGGCCATCAGAAAAACCGTTTCGACGCGATCATTCAATTGCTGATTCATTCCCGCCATTTGATATTCATATTCAAAATCGGCGACAGCGCGCAATCCCCGCACGATAACAGAGGCGCCTTCACGTTCAGCAAAATCCATCAATAGCGAATTGAAGCCAACCACATCGACATTCCCGGGAATGCTTTCAACTTCGCGCCGCACCATCTCCATACGTTCGTCATCGTCGAACATAGGCGATTTCGACGGATTGGTTGTCACCCCAATAATCAACCGATCTACCAGCTTTGCCCCGCGCCGGATAATATCCATATGGCCCAGCGTGATTGGGTCAAAGGTCCCGGGATACACACCAATTCTCATTATCGATCTCTTTCCACCACATAGCGGGCAATCGCGCGCAGCAAATTTGCCTCTTCGCCAAAACTCGACAAATGGCCGATCGCCTGATCAACTAGCGCGGTCGCCTGTTCACGCGCACGCTCGAGCCCCATCAGAGTGACAAAGGTCGCTTTGCCCGCTGCCTCATCCTTGTGTAATGCCTTGCCGACGAGCGCTTCGTCGCCTTCCACATCCATGATGTCATCGGCAATCTGAAAGGCGAGGCCAATATCGCGGGCATAGCCACGCAACGGCGTGCGCCCTTCAGGCGGAATACGCCCCAATATCGCGCCTGCCTCTACCGAGAACCCAATCAGCGCACCGGTTTTCAGTTGTTGCAATCGCGTGACCGTCGACAAGTCAAACTGCGCGGTTTCGGCGGCTATATCCATCATCTGCCCACCCGCCATACCCGCCGGGCCTGCGGCGCGCGCCAACTCACGTGCAAGCTCGCCGCGGACGAATGGGTCGGTGTGCATCGCGGGATCAACCAGCCATTCAAAAGCTAATGCGTGGAGTGAATCGCCCGCAAGCACTGCTGTCGCATCGTCAAATGCCTTATGCACGGTCGCCTTGCCGCGCCGTAAATCATCATCATCCATGCAGGGTAAATCGTCGTGGATCAGCGAATAGACATGGATCGCCTCTACGGCCGCGCCGACGCGCAGTGACAGATCGCGATCGACGTGAAAAAGATCACCCGCTGCGCATACGAGCAAGGGTCGCAGACGCTTGCCACACCCGATCGCGGCATAGCGCATCGCCAGAAACAAACGCTCGCGCGGATCAGATGGAACGGGCAGCAGTTGATCGAATAGACGATCGATTGCGGCGGCGACATCGCTCCTCGCCTTTTGCAGCAAATCGGTGCCCGCAGCTGCGTCTTCCCCTACGGCTTTACCCATGGGTTCAGTCTTCGCCAAATGGCGTTGTGCCACTCGGCTTGCCATCGGCGCCCAAACTGACCTGTTCGATGCGCGCCTGCGCCGCTGCCAAGCGCGCCTCGCAATGCTGGCGTAGCGCATGGCCACGCTCATAAAGCGACACCGATTCCTCCAAGCTGACGTCTCCGCTTTCAAGACGTCGAACAATGACTTCCAACTCGCTCATAGCGGCTTCGAACGACAGCGAAGCAATGTCGGAGGGGGCGGCAGTTTCGGGACGATCTGTCATACCGCTGCTTTGGCCTTTTCGCCCCCATGCGGTCAAGCTTGACGTAGTCTGCGGTGGCGATAGGGTCCGGCCATGTTCATTGGACATTATGCCCCGGCGCTCATCGCCGCGACACAGCCCAAGGCGGCCGGTCTTGGAACGCTTTTTCTGGCTGCGCAGATTGTTGACGTCGGCTTTGCCATATTGCTGTTCCCGGGAGTGGAGGCAATGCGGATGACCCCCGGGATGACCGCGATGAATCCGATGGATCTTTACTATATGCCATACACCCACAGCTTGCTCGGTGCCGTGCTTTGGGCGGCTGCGTTTGCCGGCCTGCTATGGCTGGCGACACGCAATCGATCCGCTGCAATAGGTGCGGGACTGGTGGTTTTGTCCCATTGGCTACTCGACCTTCTGGTTCATATTCCCGATCTCACCTTGATTGGAGCGCCGCCCAAATTTGGGCTTGGTTTATGGAACTATCCCGGAATAGCCATGCCCCTAGAACTTGGGCTCATTGGTGGAGCGCTTCTCTATTATGTGCGGCGCACAAAAGCGCCGAGCGGCAACTGGCGCTTGTGGGTGCTGGCAGGGTTATTGCTTTTATTTCAGACGGTCGACTGGTTCGGACCAAAAGAGGCAAGCTTTTCATTGGCGGTGCCCGCCACCATGCTGGCGGCCTATGGCGCTTTAACCGTGGTAGGATGGTGGGCAGGCCATCATCGGCAGATTCTCACTGCGTCCGGCACTATTGAGTGATTCAGCGCGCCCAAAATGCATGCCCCAAGCCACATTTCCTTTCCAAAGGGGGCTAGCAGCTTTCCGCATGCGCAGCTAAAGGCCGCGGATGCCAAATCCAGCCGAACCCATCACGCCCCAAATCGTTGCCGACCACGGCCTTTCCCCCGAAGAATATGATCGCGTGCTTCACGCGCTCGGACGCGAGCCAAATCTCGTTGAACTGGGCATTTTTTCGGTCATGTGGTCCGAACATTGCAGCTATAAAAGCTCGCGTCTCCACCTGTCGAAATTGCCGACCAAAGCACCATGGGTGATTTGCGGACCCGGCGAAAATGCTGGTGTCATTGACATTGGCGAAGGACCGGACGGCAAAAAGCTGGCCGCGATCTTCAAGATGGAGAGTCACAACCACCCCAGTTATATCGAACCCTATCAGGGTGCTGCCACCGGCGTTGGCGGGATTTTGCGTGACGTGTTTACGATGGGCGCGCGCCCCGTAGCAAATCTCAACGCGCTGCGCTTCGGTCGTCCCGACCATCCAAAGATGAAACATCTCATCTCTGGCGTGGTGCGCGGCATAGGCGGTTATGGCAATTGTGTCGGCGTACCGACAGTCGGCGGTGAGGTAAATTTCCACAAAGCCTATGACGGCAATATTTTGGTCAACGCGATGACCGTCGGCGTCGCCGAACAAGATAAGATATTTTATTCTGCCGCCAGCGGCATTGGCAATTCGATCGTCTATGTCGGATCGAAAACCGGCCGCGACGGCATTCATGGTGCAACCATGGCCAGCGCCGATTTTGGCGAGGATACCGAGGAAAAGCGCCCGACGGTACAGGTTGGCGATCCCTTCACCGAAAAATTGCTGATCGAGGCGTGCCTCGAACTCATGGCGTCAGACGCGATTGTCGCTATTCAGGATATGGGCGCTGCGGGTCTGACATCTTCTGCGGTAGAGATGGCGTCTAAGGGCGGCGTCGGCCTTCACCTCAACATGGATATGGTGCCGCAGCGCGAAGCGAATATGACCGCGTATGAAATGATGCTGTCCGAAAGCCAAGAGCGTATGCTCATGGTACTAAAGCCTGGTCGCGAAGATTTTGCCGCACAGATCTTTCACAAATGGGAACTGGATTTCGCGATCATCGGAACGGTCACCGACACCGGCCGAATGGTGCTGGAGCATCATGGGGAGGTGGTCTGTGATATTCCGCTCGCCCCGCTCGCCGACGACGCGCCGCTCTATGACCGACCGCATAGTCCGACACCCAAGCAACCGCCATTGTCCAATGTTCCCGAAACCGCTGACGTTGCAGCGGACCTGCTTACCCTGATGGGAACGCCCGACATCGCATCGCGACGCTGGATCTGGGAGCAATATGACAGCCAGGTCGGCGCTGACACGCTGCAGATTGGCGGCGACGCCGCGCTTGTGCGGATTCATGGCACCAACCGCGCGCTAGCAATGACCACCGACTGCACTCCGCGCTATTGCTATGCCGACCCCGTCGAAGGCGGAAAGCAGGCCGTAGCCGAAGCTTATCGCAATATTAGCGCAGTTGGCGCCCTACCGCTCGCGGTCACCAACTGCCTGAACTTTGCCAATCCCCAGCGTCCCGAAATCATGGGCCAGATCACCGGCTGCCTCGACGGCATGGGGCAGGCTTGCCGCGCGCTCGACTTTCCGATCGTGTCGGGCAATGTCAGCCTCTACAATGAAAGCAAGGCCACGGGCGGCGGCAGCGCAATCCTTCCAACCCCCGCGATCGGCGGAGTCGGCGTCATTGACGATCTGACCAAGGCCGTCGGCATTGGCTTTAAACGCACAGGCGACATCGTGCTCGCTGTGGGCGAACGTATGGGGCATCTGGGCCAGTCGATCTGGCTGCGCGAAATTCAGGGTCGCGAAGAAGGCCCGCCACCGCCTGTCGATCTGCGCACCGAGCGTCGCACCGCGGACTTCATCCGCAATGCCATCAACCAAAGCTGGATCACCGCCTGCCACGATGTCTCAGACGGAGGCATGGCAGTCACGCTCGCCGAAATGGCACTCAAATCCGACATCGGGGTGCTGATCAGCGAAGAACAGCCGTTCGGTATCGCCGAAAGTTTTTTCGGTGAGGATCAGGGGCTGTATCTGGTCACTGTTTGCGACACCTGTCTCGCCGATTTTCTGGCCGCCGCGCACCGCGCTGATGTGCCGGTTGATCCGGTAGGCCGCACGATCAGGGACAAGATCGTTTTTGAACTGCCCAATAGCGATCATAGCGTCAGCCTGACCGACCTGCGCGCCGCGCACGAAGGCTTTTTTCCGGCCCTGATGGCGTCATGATCGGATCGGTACTGCGCGCTTTACAGTCGCGCTTGCTGCTCGCGCTCTGACCATGAGTTTCGGGTGGATTGTCCCGCTGCTACATTATAGCGGACATTTCCTTTTACCCATCGCACTTGGCTGGCTGTTCTGGCGGACGCATTGGCGACAAGTCGCGCTGATCATGATTGCAACAAATCTGATCGACCTAGATCATCTGCTTGCGAATCCGGTTTTTGACCCCCAGCGATGCAGCATCGGATTTCATCCGCTTCACAGCTTCTGGGCCGCGACGCTTTATGTCGCGCTGGCTCTTATTCCATCATGGCGCTGGCGGGTGGTCGGGCTTGGCTGCCTAATTCATCTGGCCGTCGACAGCGGCGATTGCCTCATCCACCTGGTCTAGAGCCCGCCCCCAAGGATCAGGCCGTAACCGCCGCCATAAAATTATAAGGATCAATACCTCGGCTGCGATAGGCTTGATGCGCCTTCCTATACAGCGTCGGTTCGGCAATATTCAGCCGTTGGCGCGCCGCATCCAGCGGCTCAGCCAACAGCGCTCGAATATCCTGCTCGACGATGCTCTGCGACGCCTTGCCGCAACGCTGACCCTGACGAATCGCGGCGATAACAGGAGCTTTTGTTTTGACCTGACGGCTGAGGTGGAGCCCGCCGGCATAGGCAATGAAAAAATTGCCGAGATTGCGGGTTTGGCCATAGGTAAAGCCAAGCACGCACTGCTCGCCCAGCGCATCGCGGCCATAGCCAGTCAAGATGTGAAACAGGTCATGCGTATCGCGCAGCCGGTTGCCATACCATTGGATTTGATCGTCAAAGACCGGGCGGCCGGCACGCATCTTGTCGCTCTCAGCCACCAATCCAGCGGCAGACAAACCTTCGCGCTGCATAAATTCAACATAGGCGCGACCAACTGTTCCGGCGGGTAGATTTTCCAGCGTTGCATGATCGTCGAGAATGGACGGAAGGTGCGGCTCGCTCGCCATCAACATCTGACCGCGCTCGCTATCGATAAAGCGCTTGGCGTCAGGCACAAAACCCTTGCGCGGCAGGCATTCAAAGATGTGGAAGACCTGTTCGGTGTCTTCCTTATCCTTGATGAGTTTGCGAAAGTGACCGAGTGCCTTGAACGGACGAAACTTTGGCCGCTCGCGGGCGGGATGGGAGAAGATGGTCGGCGTCATGACGAGTCTCTTTGCGGTTGGGCGATAGGAATAAGATACCCTTACTGACATGAATGTCAATATAGCATTAACAGGCTAGCGAGGAAGCACCGGGACCGGTAAACAAGCATCTATGCAACCTCATGCCACTATTCCTTACACCGCCCTGCCCGCCATGACCGATGCCGAACGAGTCGCCGCCGCCGAGGCCTTTCGCGACCATATTGCGGCGCGGCGCAGCTGCCGGATGTTCACCGACACGCCCGTTCCGCGCACGATAATCGAGGCGGCGATTCTGGCCGCAGGTACCGCACCCAATGGCGCCAACCACCAGCCTTGGCATTTTGCCGCTATATCCTCGCCCGACACCAAACACCGCATCCGTCAGGCGGCCGAAGAGGAGGAAAAAGTCTTTTACGCCAGCCGCGCCGGTCAGGAATGGCTCGAAGCGCTGGCGCCGCTCGGAACCGACGAGGATAAGGAATTTTTGGACATCGCGCCGTGGCTGATCGTCGCTTTCGGCCAACGTCGCGGCGGGATCGAGCCGGGCGAAAAAAAGCAGAATTACTATGTCACCGAAAGTGTCGGCATTGCGTGCGGGCTGCTGCTCACGACTTTACACAGCGCTGGCCTCGCAACGCTCACCCATACACCGTCGCCCATGGGGTTTTTGCGCGACATTTGCGGGCGCCCTGCCGACGAGAAGCCGATGATGCTGATCGTCGCCGGTCACCCCGCCCCTGACGCGACAATTCCAGTGCAAGCAACGCGCAAGAAACCCCTCGACCAGATTTGCAGCTGGTTCTAGCCTTCCCAAAGAGGGACCATTCATGAATCAATCCGCCGTTGGCGACCGCTATGTCAGCCTCGACGCCATTCGCGGCGTCGCAGTCATGGGCATATTGGCGATGAACATTGTCGCCTTTTCCCTGCCGATCAGCGCCTATTTCAATCCTGCCGCGGGAGGCGACCCCAGCACTTCGGACCTTGCCAGCTGGGCGTTTAACTTCATCTTTGTCGATTCTAAGATGCGGGGGCTTTTTTCGATATTGTTCGGTGCGAGCACATTGCTCGTCATAGAACGCGCCGAGGCGGGCGGGCGCGATGCGAGGCATACGCATTATGCGCGGATGCTTTGGCTGGGGCTATTTGGTCTCGCCCACTATTATTTCTTTTGGTTTGGCGACATATTGTCGCTTTATGCTGCGTGCGGATTGTTGCTATACCTGTTCCGCGACACCTCCATTCGGGGGTTGTTGATCTGGGCCGCCGGCTTCCTTTTCATCAGTCTGGCGCTGTTGGGATCAAGCTGGTTGTCCTTTGCCCTGTTAGAGGCAGGACGGCTCTCCCCCGAAGTGGCCCAAAGCATGGCCGAGGCACGCATAAAATTTCAAGCCGAAATGGGTGCGAACTCGGCAAATTATGCACCAGATCTGGTGCATTATCTGGGCAGCTATCGTGACATTGCGCAGCTAAGGATGATTGACAAAGCAACTGATCCGCTTGTTCAGATATTGTTGTTTTTATGGGAAACCATGGCACTCATGCTCGTCGGCATGGCCTTGTACAAATCGCAGATGCTGACCGGGGAGTGGAGCGCGGTGCGCTATGCCCAATGGGCGCGGCGTGCCTTCCTGATAGCCATTCCGCCGCTCGCACTTATCGCATGGTACACGCAGCATTCGGGGTTTGACGCTGTCGCCGTCTTTGGAGCTAATATGGTATTTTCGACGCCTTTCGACATGGTGATGACGGTTGGCTGGGCGGCAATGATAATGTTGTTGATCCAAACGCGCGCCAGCAATGCCGTGCGCGCGCGGCTCGCTGCAACGGGGCGCATGGCCTTCACCAATTACCTCACGACCTCGATCGTAATGACTACAATCTTTTATGGCTATGGCCTCGGCCTGTTCGGTAGTGTGTCACGCGCCGGCCTTTATCTATTCTGTTTTGGTATGTGGGCGGCCATGTTAATCTGGTCCAAGCCTTGGCTCGACCATTTTCATTATGGTCCGCTAGAGTGGTTGTGGCGCAGCCTGTCGCGTGCTGCGCTTCAGCCGTTTCGTCGAATTACAGCGACTGCCCGTCATCAACCGTAAAAATGCTGCCCGTGACCCCCAGTGACGCATCAGAGGCAAGGAATAATAGCGGCGCATGAAGATCGGTTGGCGGGCGCATGCGCTTGCGCGGGAATGAGGCGATCAGCGCCTTGCCTGCATCGCTTTCCAACAGATCAGACGTCATTTCTGACTGGAAATAACCAGGCTGAATGACGTTCACATTAATCCCACGACGCGCCCATTCGCGCGCGAAACCGCGGCCTAAATGGCGCACCGCCGCCTTGGTCGCACCATAAACTGCTGTCGCCGGGTATATTTTGTCCGCAGTGATCGACCCGATCAGGATAATTCGCCCGCGCCCTGATTCGCGGCTGCCCGCTTTGTCGAGCCGCTTGGCGCCTTCGCGCGCGGTCATAAATACACCGCGCAGATTGGCCGCAATTAACCTGTCAACTTCTTCCATTGACAAACTCATCGCCATTTTCTCGGTCGCCACGCCGGCGTTGGCAATGACCGTATCGACCGTGCCAAACGCCGCCTCTGCAGCATCATAAGCAGCGATGGTAGAGGCTTCGTCGGTGACGTCCATCGCCACCGCAACCGCTTCGCCGCCCGATGCCGTTATTTCCGAGACCTGCACGGCGAGACGGTCGGCACGGCGCGCAGCGAGCACCACCTTGGCGCCTGCTCCTGCGAGCGCTTTGGCAAATCCGGCTCCAAGACCTGACGACGCGCCCGTGACCAACGCGACCCGCCCGCTGAGATCAAAAACTGGGGTCTGTGTCATGCCTGCGCCTCCAACATGTTGCCGAGCCGCCCACGAATAATGTCCTCTGCGTCCTTAACTATGCGATTGATCAAGACTTCACAGGTCGGAATGTCATGAATCAGGCCCTGAATCATCCCCGCCCAGAACACGCCCTTTTTCATGTCGCCGCTTTCGAGAAGTTCCCGCCCTGCCGCGCCATTGACAAGTTCCTGTACGTCACTGAACTGGGCGCCGGGTTGTGAAAGACGACGGACAACTTCCTCGGACACGTCGCTTTTGCCGACACGCGCGCTGTTTTTGAACTGACGAAAGATCAGGAAACTGCCGCGTTCGTCATTATCAATATACGCCTGTTTCACATTGTCATGGATCGGCGCTTCTTGCGTGGCGCAAAAACGCGTTCCCATATTGATGCCATCGGCGCCTAGCGACAAGGCGGCCGCCATACCGCGCCCGTCACCGATTCCGCCCGACGCGAGCATCGGAATTTTCACCTTGTCGGCGGCAGCGGGAATCAGGATCAGTCCCGGAATATCATCCTCGCCCGGGTGGCCTGCACATTCGAAGCCATCAATTGATATGACATCGCAGCCCGCACGCTCGGCCGATAGGGCGTGGCGGACGGCGGTACATTTGTGCAAAATCGTTATGCCATGCGGTTTAAGGCGCGCCCAGATTTCGCGCACTGCCGGCGTCCCTGCAGTTTCAACAATTTTGATCCCCCCGTCGATAATCGCGTCGGCATAGGCATTGTAATCGGGTGCATTGATCGTCGGAAAAACGGTCAGATTTACGCCAAACGGCTTATCGGTCATTGACCGGCAACGCTCAATCTCTTCGCGCAGCGCCTGTGGGCTAGGTTGGGTCAGGGCAGTCAGGATACCAAGTCCGCCGGCGTTGGAGACCGCCGACGCTAGCTCTGCATAGCCAACACTTTGCATCCCACCTTGAACAATCGGATGCTCGATCTCGAGCATTTCGGTGATCCGCGTTTTGAAAGCCATCTTTATCTCCTGTACGCTGCGCAGTCCGTACCACGCAATTTTCATCTCATATGGTGTCAAAATCGCTTGACGTTTACGTCAACGTCCGATTGATTGAAAGTCAATATGGCGAACGCAGGGTCGACAGATGGTTATGCCGGGACAATCTCGGGCCTGTCACTTGGCCATCGCTTTCGAACAACCGTCCCGTTGGACCCAAAATCAGCCAAAGGAGGATCGACTTGAAAATTGACTCATCCACCGTTGCTGTTGTGACGGGCGGCGCGTCCGGACTGGGCCGCGCGGCAGCAGAAGCGTTGTCCGCCGCCGGTGTGAAGGTCGCGATTTTCGACATCAACGAAGCACTGGGTGGCGAGGTTGCCGACGCTATTGGCGGACTGTTCGTGCGTACCGACATTACCGACGAACAATCGGTGATCGATGGGTTCGCTGCCGCACGCGCCGCGCAGGGTCAGGAACGAATTTGCGTCCATTGCGCTATGGTGTCGCGACGCGGCAAGACGCTTGCGTGGGACAAGATCAATGGCCGGTATATGCGCCTTTCGACCGAGGATTATGAATTCGGCGTCAAGGGCATTTTGGTTGCCAGCTATCGCATCGCTTCACTGTCGGCGCTGGGGATGACCAGCCTTGAGCCGCTGGAGGATGGTGAGCGTGGGGTTATTACGCTGACCGCCTCGGTTGCAGCGCAGGACGCGCAGATCGGCCAGGCCATCTATGGTTCGGCCAAGGCGGGGGTCAATGGGCTCGTCTTGCCAATGGCACGCGACCTGATGGATCTGGGTATTCGCGTCAATGCGATTATGCCCGGTGTCTTTAAGACACCGCTCGTCGCCAATTTGCCCGAACAGGTGCTAGAAAACCTCGGCGCCGCCGTGCCCTTCCCCAAACGGCTCGGCAAGCCAGAGGAGTTTGCAAGCCTGGCAATGGAATTTGTTCGCAATAGCTATTTCAATGGTCAAGCGATCCGTCTCGACGGCGCGATCCGTATGCCCCCCCGTTAAAGCCTCCCCTCTCAAAAGGAACTGCTCAACATGACCGACGCTTATATCATCGATGCCGTCCGTACTCCGCGCGGGATTGGGAAGCCTGGCAAGGGCGCGCTTTCACACCTTCATCCCCAGCATCTGGCCTCGACCGTGCTCAAAGCCTTGAAGGACCGCAACAACCTCAACACGTCCGAAGTCGACGACATCATCTGGTCGACCTCGACGCAGGAAGGAAAGCAAGGCGGCGACCTCAGCCGCATGGCCGCGCTCGCGGCAGGATATGACACCAAAGCGTCGGGAACGACGCTCGACCGCTTTTGCGGCGGCGGAATCAGTTCGGTCAACTTTGCCGCCGCCACCATCATGTCGGGGATGGAAGATTGCGTCATTGCTGGCGGCACCGAGATGATGAGCTATACATCTCAGCTTGCCGCTGAGCGCGCCAATGCGGGGCAACCGCCGCGAATGATGGGATCAGGCAACGCCGCACTCGACGCGATTCATCCGCAATCGCATCAGGGCGTCTGCGGCGACGCCATTGCCGGTAAGGAAGGCATAAGCCGCGAGGCGGTCGACGCCCTCGCGCTCGTTAGTCAGCAGCGCGCCGACATTGCTATCAAGGAAGGCCGCTTCGCAAAGTCGGTGGTACCGGTCTATAATGAAGACGGCAGCATCGCGCTCGACCATGAAGAGTTCCCCCGCCCGCAAACAACGGCCGAGGGCCTTGCCGGCCTGAAAGCCAGCTTTGGCGCGATGAAAGATTTTGATCTTGGCGGCGGTGTCACCTTTGGCAAGCAGATCCAGCGCGCTTACCCCGGCCTTGACTGGGAAGGCGTTCACCATGCCGGCAACAGCTCGGGCGTCGTCGATGGCGCAGCGGCGCTGCTCATCACGTCCAAACAATATGCCGACAAGGCAGGTCTCAAACCCCGCGCGCGTATTGTGGCCTATGCCAATGTTGGTGATTGCCCCACACTGATGCTCAACGCCCCGGTTCCGGCTGCCAAGAAGGTGCTCGCGAAAGCCGGTCTGACCAAGGACGATATCGACCTGTGGGAAATCAACGAGGCCTTTGCCGTGGTGGCCGAAAAATTCATTCGTGACCTCGACCTTCCCCGGGACAAAGTCAACGTCAACGGGGGTGCAATCGCGCTTGGTCATCCAATCGGAGCCACCGGTTCAATCCTCATCGGGACTGTCCTCGACGAACTCGAACGCACCAAGGGTCGCTATGGCCTCGTGACCATGTGCGCCGCTGGCGGCATGGCCCCAGCCATCATCATCGAACGGCTCGATAGCTAAGACTCAAGGCTCAACCCATGAGGCGCAGCGCAAAACAGCGCTGCGCCCCCTTGCCCTTGAGCGGCAGTGCGCCTTAAACCGCCCTATGGCCAACAATTCCACCCATCGCCCCCGCCGCTCGTGCCTCTATATGCCCGGCTCCAACAGCCGCGCGCTGGAAAAGGCGCGGACCATCGCCGCCGATGTCCTCCTGCTTGATTTGGAAGATGCGGTAGCGCCCGACAGCAAGGCCAAGGCACGCGAGCAAGTTGCCGCTGCGGTTGCCGCCAACTGCTTTGGCCGACGTGAAGTTGTGGTGCGGATCAATGGATTCAATACCCCTTGGGGTCGAGATGACTTGGCCGCTGCCGTCGCCGCCTCGCCCGACGCGATATTGGTACCAAAGGTCATGGCCGCCGCCGACATTTTCACTATCGATGCCGCCCTAGATGCCGCCGGTGCTTCGCCCGACTGCGCGCTATGGGTGATGATCGAAATGCCGCTCGCGATCTTGAACATCGGTGCTATCGCGGCAGCTGCTCACGATACCAGACTAGCCGCCTTCGTGGTGGGCACTAACGATCTGGCCAAAGAAATGCGCGCCGAAATCACCTCCGACCGCGCGCCTTTGGCAACAGCCCTTGCTATCACATTGACTGCCGCTCGCGCGCACGGACTAATTGCGCTCGACGGAGTCTATAATGGCATTGGCGATGTCGACGGACTGGCGCACGAATGTCAGCAAGGGAAGATGATGGGGTTCGATGGCAAAACTCTGATCCACCCTTCGCAGGTGGAAACCTGTAACCGCTTTTTCTCGCCTTCGAGCGAAGCCGTGGCACAGGCCCGAGCAGTCATCGCCGCCTTTGCCGACCCTGCCAATACCGGGATCGGCGTGCTAAAGGTCAACAACAAGATGACCGAGTTACTTCACCTCGACGAAGCGCACCGCCTTGTCGCGATTGCCGAGGCGATTGGAGACGCTTGACATTCACTCTATGTTCTCTTAATGTTCTACATGTGCACAGCAAACCTCTTCCCCCGTTGCAGCTGTCTAGAGCGGCGAGCGGGGGAAAAAGGGTTCTAACGCGTTAGCGCTTTTCTCTGGCAATTTTCTAACATGCAACAGCAGCATTTTCGGTGGCATCGTCATGCTCCGCAATGGCTGACGCATCGTCCAGTTCAGGCCGCGCCGCCGGTGGAAGTCAGCAGCCGCGCATCGACTCCTGCTTCGGCATAGGCGGCTTCCCACCGTTCTTCAGCCGGCTTGTCGAAGAGAAGTGCGTCGCTCCCTGGGGTAACATGCCAACCGTGACGCACCATCTCTTCCTCCAGCTGCCCCGGTGCCCAACCGGCATAGCCAAGCGCGACCAGCCACTGCGCGGGGCCTTTCCCTTCGCCGATGGCGCGCAACACTTCATGCGAGCTCGACAACATCCAGCGATCGGAAATCTGTGCCGCAATCTCGCCATCCCAATCATGGCTGTGGATGACAAATCCACGGCTTGGTTCGACCGGTCCGCCGAGATAGACCGGCTGATCGAGCGGGTCGTCATGCGCTATATCAAGCTGGTCGAGCACCGCGCCAACGGTCATACCGGCAATCGGATCGGCGACGGCAATCCCCATCGCGCCTTCTGAGTCATGGCTGACCATCGCGATCACGGCATGTTCAAAACGCGAATCACCGATGCCGGGAAGCGCCAGCAGCAATTGACCGGTGAACCAAGGCTGATCGGATTCCATCGCTGCATCATGCCGCACACCGCCGCTCGGGTCCAGTTTTTCCAATGCCCAACGCTTGACACGCGGCCGTTCCCACCCAATCTCATTATCTTCCCATATGCGCAAAAAAGGACAATGCTATGACCATCAAAGCCGGAGACAAGCTACCCGAAACGACGTTGGTCAAAGCGACCGACAAGGGGCCTGAACAGGTCGGCACCTCCGATTTCTTCAAGGGTCGTAAGGTTGCGCTCTTTTCGGTCCCCGGCGCCTTTACCCCGACGTGCTCGGCCAAGCATCTGCCAGGCTATATCGATAAGGCCGCCGCCTTGAAGGCCAAAGGGATTGACGAAATTGCCTGCACCGCCGTTAACGACGCCTTTGTTATGGGTGCTTGGGGCAAAAACGCCAACGCTGGCGAAGCCATTACCATGCTAGCCGATGGCAATGGCGACTTTGCTCAAGCCGTGGGCCTCACGATGGACGGGAAGGCCTTTGGCATGGGCACGCGCGGCCAACGATATTCGATGATCGTCAACGACGGCGTCGTTGAAAAGCTTAACGTCGAAGCCCCTGGCGAATTTCGCGTTTCGAGCGCCGACCATATGCTGGAACAACTCTAGGCAATTTTGCCGGCGGCGTTGGCGTCCGTGCCACGCCGCCGCTTGCCATTTTTTCCCGCCGCCGGGCTAAACCGCATCAAGCGATCCGGCATGGCGTGCTAATCCCTCTTCCCTCTAGCGGTACTTTCGTGCAAGAGCGCCGCGATGACATCCTCCTCATCGCAAAATCACATCGATCCCGAAACAGCCGCCCTCGTCGATAATGTCATCGTCGAGTTGACGAGCCGATTCAAGGCGTCGGTTGAAGCGCTCAAGTCCGCCATTTACGCTTATGTGCGTGACGGCACCCTGCCCCCAGCTGAC
This sequence comes from uncultured Alphaproteobacteria bacterium, assembly GCA_963844225.1. Classification (GTDB taxonomy): domain Bacteria; phylum Pseudomonadota; class Alphaproteobacteria; order Sphingomonadales; family Sphingomonadaceae; genus Sphingopyxis. The sequence goes on from CAWJNG010000011.1 coordinate 183,607, forward strand.
GCTGCAGCAACCGGATTGTTCGACTATCCTGCGTTACGCATCCGGACATCAGGCCATCTGCGCGAAGGGCAACACGGCCACAGCTTTGCCTTTGGTCGCATTGACCGTGGCGGCGAATTTGTCACCACCGTCACCCGCCCCGGGCTGTTCGCGGACTATTTGCGCGAACAATTGTGCCTGCTAGCGCGCCATTATGACGTATCGATAGAGGTGATCCGTACCGGTCAGCAGATCCCCTTCCCCTATGTGCTTGACGCCAGCGACGGGTCCGACATGGAGGGCGTCGCACCACTGGAACTTGCCCGTCATTTTCCGACCACAGAGTTAGCGGATATCGGCGACGAACTCGCCGACGGCTTGTTCGGCATGGACCCGACGGCGCCGCAACCACTTGCATTGTTCGACGCGTTGCGCACCGATTTCAGCCTCGCGCGGCTGCGCCACTATACTGGCACGGCACCGGAACATTTCCAACGCTACATCCTCTTCACCAATTATCATCGTTATGTCGATGAATTTGTTGCCTGGGCGGCATCTAAGGTCGGTCAAGGCCATTATACGGCGCTCGCAGGCGCGGCTGGACTCTATGTTGATCAGCCCGGCATCAACGCCAGTGCGCTCGTCGCCGACAGCGCTTGGCGACGGCATCAAATGCCGGCCTATCACCTGATAGCGCCCGGTGGCGGCGGCATCAGCCTCGTCAACATCGGGGTCGGGCCTGCGAATGCCAAGACGATTACGGACCATCTGGCGGTACTAAGACCAGAGGCATGGATGATGATCGGTCATTGCGGCGGTTTGCGTCCGAGCCAGCGGATCGGCGACTATGTTCTCGCGCATGCCTATCTGCGCGATGATCATATCCTCGACGCAGTATTGCCACCCGAAATCCCAATCCCGCCCATCGCCGAAGTCCAGCAAGCATTGGCGAGCGCGGCCGAACGTGTGTCGGGAACGAGCGGCGCTGACCTCAAGCGGCGGATGCGGACCGGCACAGTCGTCACAACTGATGACCGCAATTGGGAATTGCGCTTCACCGATTCTGCACTGCGTTTCTCACAATCTCGCGCAATCGGCATCGATATGGAAAGCGCCACCATCGCTGCACAAGGCTATCGTTTTCGAGTGCCTTATGGGACGTTGCTTTGCGTCAGTGACAAGCCGCTCCACGGCGAACTCAAACTTCCCGGTCAGGCTAATCGTTTTTATGAAGAAGCCATCGCATCGCATCTTCAAATCGGGATTCAGGCGTGCGAACAATTGCGAGACGAGGGCGCGAAACTACACAGCCGCAAATTGCGGGCGTTTAACGAGCCGCCATTTCGTTAGGCAAGAGTGCGAAGGCGGCTGTTTCACCATCGCGGGCGCACAGCCAGAGTTGCGCGAGGCGAGCTCCCGCAACCCCGTTTCGGATTCAGCCAAGAATTTTTAATAGCTCCTCGGCGGCAGGCCCAGACGACGCGGGATTCTGTCCGGTAATCAAGAGGCCGTCGCGCACCACATGAACACCCCAATCGTCGGTTTTTGAAAAGAGAGCGCCATTCTGCTTGAGCATATCCTCAACCAAAAAGGGTACCACTTCAGTCAGACCCACGGCCTCTTCCTCGCCATTGGTGAATCCGGTCACCTTTTTGCCGCTGACCAGTGATGTACCATCAGCGTTTTTGGCGTGGCGGAAAATTGCGGGCGCATGGCAGACAGCGGCGACCGGTTTGCCAGCCATGATGGCATGTTCAATTAGCGTGCGCGACGAGACATTCTCGGCAAGATCCCAAAGCGGCCCATGACCACCGGGATAGAAAAGCGCATCGAAATCGGCGATTTTCACGTCCCTCAGACTATGAGTGTTGGCGAGCAGTTGCTGCGCCTGCGCATCCTTTTCAAAGCGGCGTGTGTCGTCGGTCTTGGCGCTTTCGTCGTCGCTTTTGGGGTCCAACGGCGGTTGGCCGCCTTTCGGAGATGCGAGGGTTAAGTCGGCTCCCGCATCCTTGAACACATAATAGGGGGCCGCCAATTCTTCGAGCCAGAAGCCGGTCTTTTCACCCGTGTCGCCGAGTTTTTGATGCGACGTCAGGACCATTAGAATTTTCATATCATTCTCCATTCGGGTTTGTCAGGAAACCCTCGTGTGGAGGGCATTGTTCCGATGCGGCGGCGGCCAGCGCAACGCTCGCATTGTTTATGGCGGCGATCGAGACCCAAACAAGATAGCCGGGAAGTCACCCTCCCGGCTATCAAGGAAACATTGTTTGGCGGCGACCTTACCAGCCCGAAGGGTGTCCCTCATTCTGCTTGTCCAGCCAGGCTTTCAGCGGCGCAAAATATTCCATCATGGCCTTGCCCGACATTTCTCGCGTGCCCGTAAAGGCTTCAAGCGCGTCGGGCCATGGCTTTGACGCGCCCATTTCCAACATCGCGTTCAGCTTTTGGCCGACTTCCTTGTTGCCATAGAAGGAACAACGATGGAGCGGCCCTTTCCAGCCAGCCTGCTCGCATGCAGCTTTGTAAAATTGAAACTGCAGGATTCGCGCAAGGAAGTAGCGCGTATAAGGCGTGTTACCCGGAATATGATATTTGGCGCCTGGATCGAAGGCATCGGGTCCACGCGGGGTAGGCGGTGTAATTCCCTGATACTGCAGGCGCAAAGCATCCCATGCGGCATTATAGCCTTTGGGCTTGATCGTGCCGTCGAACACGCCCCAGCGCCAGCGGTCGACGAGCAGACCGAACGGCAGAAACGCCACCTTATCCATCGCCTGACGCAACAGCAGACCGGTGTCCTTATCGGCACTCGGCACATCCTTGGCATCAAGCAAACCAATATCGACCAGATATTGCGGGGTAATCGACAGCGCGATGAAATCGCCAATGGCTTCGTGGAAACCGTCATTGGCGCCGTTCAAATAGAGATACGGCTGGTTGTTATAAGCGCGCTGATAATAATTATGGCCCAATTCGTGGTGGATCGTAACAAAGTCATCACTGTTCACCTTGATGCACATCTTGATGCGGATATCATCCTTATTGTCGATGTCCCATGCCGAGGCATGACATACGACTTCGCGGTCGGCAGGTTTGGTAAAGAGGCTGCGCTTCCAAAATGTGTCGGGAAGCGGAGCGAAGCCCAGCGAGCTATAAAAATTTTCGCCGGCCTTGACCATGTCGAGCGGCTTTTCACCTTTGGCCTTGAGCAGGTCGCCAATGTCATATCCCAGATCGCCCGAGCCCTTGGGTGCGACGAGCGGATAGATATTGCCCCATTCTTGCGCCCACATATTGCCTAATAGGTCAGCGCGAATCGGGCCCGTCTTGGCCTGCACCGCATCGCCATATTTCTCGTTCAATTTCCAGCGAACATAGGTGTGTAGTGCAATGTAGAGCGGCTTTACTTCTTGCCACAAACGCTCGGTCGTCGCGGCAAAATCCTGTGGCGACATGTCATAGCCAGACCGCCACATCGCGCCGGTATCGGCAAAGCCCAATTCCTTGGATCCTTCATTGGCGATGCCGACCATGCGCGCATAGTCATCCTTCATTGGCGCGCCGACATTGTCGTTCCAGCTTGTCCACATTTCCTTATATTCGGCGGGGGTGTGGTCAAGGTTGCCCATTTCCGCTTCAATGTCCGAGCCAGAGATGGGCTTACCGTTAAGCGTGCCTTTGCCCTTGCCATATTCGGACGATAATTTGGTCGCTATCTGATTCAATTCGGTGGCTGCTCCTGGCGTCGTCGGCGCAGGCAGCACTAATCCGTTGCGCAAGATATCAAGCTTGCGCTTGGTGTCGGCGCTCAAGCCCCGCGCGCGGGCATATTTCGCCGCTTCCAGCGCATATTTGACCGACTTTTCGGTGCCGACGGCATTGATGCGCGCCGCCATGGCATCGGTGTCGTCGGTGATGAAGTTGTAGTTGACCCAATTCACCTGACTGGCCTCGACCGAATAATCGAACAAATCTTTTTCGGCTTTGGCGATAAAGGCATCGGCTTCTTCGGCCGTCGGGGTCGCCGCAGCGACGGCTGGCTCCTTGCCTTTCTTATCAGCGGCAAAGGCGGGTGCGGCTGCAGCGAGCGACAAGGCCAGCGACAGCATCGAAATCATAACTTTCATGGGGTTGCAGATCCTCTGTTGATTGTGGGGCGCTCTGCGGCGCGATGGTGGCAGCTTGGCCTCAGCGGCGAGCGGGGTCAAGACGTGAGAAAGTTAGCCATCGCTTCGCCCATCGCTGCTTCGGTGACGCTCGACATATGTGTGCCAGGGATGGTCACGAGATGCGCATCGGGCAATGCAGCCACCAAATCGTCGGCCGACCCATTATCTGCATCCTGATCACCACACACAACCAGAGTCGGCATTGTCAGCGCGGACAGGGCATCGGGCGCAGTGTCAGTGAAGCTGTCGAGCAAATGGCCGGCCGCAACCCGGTCGATCTTCATCGTCTTCATAAACTGGATTGCCATCCAGACATCATCGCCGCGTTTGGCGGTTTCATAGTCGGCGATGGCAGTTTTGAAAAACTCTCCCCGCCGCTTCCAGCCAGCGAGTCCGGCAAGCCCCATCCCGCCCAATATTAACCGGCGCGGCGTCATACCCGCGACGACGCCACGAACACTCGTTCGCGCCCCCAGTGAAAAACCGCCAAGATCAAATTGGGATAGCGCCAGATGCGCAACCAGATCCTGAACATCCTGCACCAGGACGTCCGGTGGATAATGCGCAGTGTCATGTGGGGCCGCGCTGTCTCCATGCGCCCGCAGGTCGGGCATAATCACGCGAAATCCCGCGGAGGCAATATGCGCCGCATGGCCAAATTTGATCCAGTTGACCTCGGCGCTCGAAAACAGGCCGTGCAGTAGAATGACGGGTGCACCATCGCCCGTCTCTCTCCACACCAGCCTCTCGCCATCGCGCGCCGCGAAGCTATGCTTTGCAACGCTCATTTCGTCGACCCTTCGACTTTGTCCCACCGTTTCTGCAGCGGCGCATAATCTTCGCTACGCATCGAGGGCAATCCCTCCCCTGCCGTCCAGCCGTGCAGACGGCTTTCGGTCCCGAAGTGGCTCGTCAGGCGAACGAGGTCGGGCGTATCAAGTGCGCCAACGGCCAAGTCTAACTTGTCGCTGTCTGGATAGTCAAAGCTGAGCGGCGTGCCGCATGTCGCGCAAAAGCCGCGGCGCCCAAAGGGTGATGACATATAAGTGGCACGCTCCGAGCCGCTCCACGCCACGCTATTCTTGGGCACATTCCAAAATGCCGCTGCGACATTTCCGACCGCGCGCTGGCACATACGACAATGGCAAAAATAAGCATCGCGGTTCGAGTGGCTTGCTTGAAAGCGCACCGCCCCGCACTGACAACCGCCGGACAAAGTGTCGCTCATCGCTTGGTCAGACCCTTTTGTTCCATCCGCCACCGAGCCATTTCGATGCGATCCTGTCCGAAAAAGGGTTCGTTGTCGAAGACCAATGTGGGCACGCCCCAATGGCCCGCGCTTTCCAGAACCGACTGATTGGCGGTGATTTCGGCGTCGAGTGCATCCGCATCACTTTTGGCCTCGGAATCCAGTTCAGCAAGGTCAAGCCCAGCACGCTGTGCTGCGTCCGCCAGATGATTGCCTAGATGCCAGTTTTCGGCGCCGCCCCAAATCAGCTGCGCAACCTCATCACAAAAGGCTAGACTCTTCCCGCGGCGTGACGCCGCCTGGCCCAGACGCGTCAGCCGATAGATATAGGGCTGCTCGGCGGCAATTTCGCGGGTTGTCATGTTCTGGACGATGGGGTCAGGACGCGGGGCGCCAAATGCTATGCCGTGAAACTGGGCCACGCGCATCATATCGCGTACCGTATAACCAAGCCAATTGGGATGGTTGCGTTCAAAAAAATCGGGCTGACGGATCGCCAGCGGGTAAACGGGCCGCAGGTCAATGACGAGGTCATAGCTCTCGCAGAGCGCGCGATAACGACCGATAGCAAGATAGCTGTAGGGCGAACGGAAGGACCAAAAAAGATCAGCATGGAGTGTCATGGCTTCATCCTGCCGAAAATTGCGCGGGGTGCAAGAGAAGGCCGTAAAATTGCGGAAGATAACAAAGTTGTCACGCAGGGTTGAATTAATTAGTAGCTATAGTTATTATATCGTCTGCTATGTCAGAAACGATTGGATTCCTGCTCAATGATACCGCACGGCTGTTTCGCCGTGCCTTTAACGCGCGCGTGCGCGATTGCGGGGTTACCGCGCTGCAATGGCGGATGTTGATTTATCTGGGTCGCAATCAGGGAATTCGGCAGGGCCCGCTCGCTGAACTTATCGAGGTTGAGCCGATCACCCTGTCGCGGATGATCGATCGACTATCTGACGCTGGACTTGTCGAGCGCCGCGCCGACCCCACCGATCGCCGCGCCTGGCAGCTTTATTTAACTCCGCGTGCGCAACCCATGCTCGACGGGATGCGCCAAACCGCCGAGGCGCTCAACGCCGAAGCGACCGAAGGGATGAGTGACGCAGAACGCTCCCAATTGAGCGCGCTTGTCGAGCGTGTACGCGCCAATCTTTCCCGCCGAGACACTGTATAAGAGACCTGAAATGGACACACTCTCCCCCTCCCCCCCGCCAGCGAAGAAGAAAGCGCCCCTTCCATGCCCAGTGCATCCCCCAAGGCCGACCCGGTAAAGCGGGCGATCAAGACGCCGCCGAAATGGCGTGTGCGCTTGTTGATGTTCGGCGTTCCACTGGTGCTGATCCTGATTGGAGGCTGGTATTGGTTGACTAGTGGAGGGTCGGTGTCGACCGATAATGCCTATGTCCAGATGGATAAGGTTTCGGTTGCTTCAGAAATTGGCGGTAAAATCACCAAGGTCGCGGTGAAGGACGGTCAGGATGTCGAGGCGGGACAATTGCTGTTCCAGATCGACCCCGAACCCTATCGCCTGTCTGTGGCCGAGGCCAGTTCGGCGATTAACGCTGCGCAGGTCAATGTCGGGTCGCTGTCAGCGAGTGCCCAATCCACCGGAGTGGATATCGCAAAGGCGCGCGAAGATATTGCCTTTGCCCAGTCAACCTATCAACGTCAGGCCGCGCTGATGGCCAAGGGGTTTACCACCAAAGCATCCTATGACGCTGCCAAGCATGCAGTCGAACAGGCGCGGGCCAGCCTGCGCCAGGCCGAAGCCGATGCCATTGAGGCGCGCGCCAAGCTGGCCACCGGCGGCGGGACAGCCAATCCCCAAGTCGAGGCCGCCCGCGTTCAACGCGCACAGGCCAAGGTTAATCTGAATCGCACCGAAGTGCGTGCACCCAGCGCGGGCCGGATCACCCAGTCGGACCGACTGCTCGTTGGCCAGATGATGGTGCAGGGCCTGCCTGCAGTAACGCTTGTTGATACCGCCCACCCCTGGGTCGAGGCTAATTTCAAGGAGACTGATCTCGCCAATATGAAGCTGGGTCAATGCGCGGAGATGCGTTTTGACGCCTATCCAGGGTTGCGCGTCAAAGGTCATGTTGCGGTCATCGGCGCGGGAACCGGAAGCGAATTTTCCGTCCTTCCGGCGCAAAATGCAACCGGCAACTGGGTCAAGGTGACACAGCGGGTTCCGGTCCGCATCGCCTTTGACGAGGCGCCGTCGCGCGCGATGATCGCGGGCCTGTCGACCGATGTCGAGGTCTTCACCGACGGTCGCTGTAACAAGTAACGCGCCATGGCGAGCAAGGCCCACCCCCGTCGCCCCGCGCCCAAGGCGACGATCGTCGACGACAGCCGGCCGCTGCACGAACAGGTGCGCTATCGTGGCCTGTTGACCGTTGCCGTAATGGGCGCGTCAATCATGCAAATATTGGACACGACGATCGCCAACGTCGCGATTCCGCACATGCAGTCGAGCCTGGGCGCGACCAGCGAGACGGTGAACTGGGTTCTGACCAGCTATATTATCGCTAGTGCCGTGGCGATGCCGATTACCGGCTGGCTGGCTGACCGGATCGGACGCCGAAACCTGTTTCTGCTTTCCGTCATCGGATTCATTATCGCATCCATGGCGTGCGGTGCAGCGCAGACGCTAGAGGAGATGGTCGTTTTCCGTTTCCTGCAGGGCACCAGCGCGGCGTTTATCGGCCCGCTATCGCAATCGGTGATGCTCGACATCAACCCACCTGAACGCCATGCGCGCGCCATGTCTATCTGGGGCATGGGTATCATGATTGGGCCTATATTGGGTCCAATATTAGGCGGATATCTGACCGAAACCGTTAGTTGGCGCTGGGTTTTCTATGTGAATTTGCCGGTCGGCCTAGTGACACTGGCGCTAATGTGGGCCTTGCTTCCCGCGACGAGCCGTAAAGAACGAAAATTCGACCTGACTGGCTTTTCGATGCTCGCGCTGGGCCTGGCGTCCTTGCAACTCATGCTCGATCGCGGGGCGCAGCAGGATTGGTTCGATAGCATCGAAATCTGGATTGAAGCTGGCGTGTCGCTGTCCTGCCTGTGGATGTTTGTCGTCCATATGGCGACTGCGCGCAATCCTTTGTTCAATCGTAAAATGCTGTCCGACCGCAACCTCGTCACCGCGATGGGCTTCATGATCGTGATTGGCGTGGTGATGTTTGCATCGATGGCGCTGTTGCCCCCCATGTTGCAGCGCCTCTTCGACTGGCCGGTGATCGACACCGGACTGGTGCTGGCGGTGCGCGGGGTGGGGATTTTGATGAGCATGTGGGTTGCAGGACAGTTGATTGGCAAGATCGATGCGCGCTGGCTGGTGGGCACCGGTCTACTGATCGCGGCCTATTCATTGTGGCAGATGAGCCACTGGTCCTTGCAAATGGGGGCTTGGCCGGTTGTCGTGAGTGGTCTCGTCCAGGGCTTGGGCATGGGACTGATTTTCATCCCGCTGAACACCATTGCCTTTGCAACGCTCGGCCCCGAATATCGCACCGATGGATCGAGCTTGCTCAATCTGTTCCGCAGCGTTGGAGCGTCGGTCGGCATTTCGATTGTTACCACATTGCTGGGTGCTAATACCCAGCGCAGCCATGAAGATCTCGCCGCGCACATCACCAGTAGCTCGATCTCTGCAATCGATCCATCGACGATCGATCGGTTCGGCCAAGCGGGCGATTCTGCGGCCCTATTTGTCAACGCGATGGTCAACCAACAGGCCGCGATGGTCGCCTATATCGACGATTTCTGGGCGATGATGTGGATCACTCTACTGTCGGTGCCCTTGGTGATCCTGCTCCGCCCGCCGCAACCCGATGGCTCCAAGGCGTCATCGGCAGATATGGGGCATTAGGTGTGTTGGGCGTGTCATTCTACGCTGGATAGAATATTTGCGACGCCCATAATTGGTCGCTTTCAGGCACCTACATCCATTGCCACGCCCAACTCGAGTCAGCGTGCCGGGCTTAAAAAGGCTGATGACGAGGGAATAATGTGACCCCTAGCTTCGCAGGGGCGACATTATTTGGGCACAGTGCGCGGGTTTGCCGATCAGCCCTTCTTCAAATGTCGCCGACCTAGCAGCTCGGCAATTTGCACCGCATTAAGCGCTGCGCCTTTGCGCAAATTGTCGCTGACGCACCACAGGTTAAGGCCATTTTCGATCGTCGGATCCTCGCGCACGCGGCTGACGAAGGTGGCGAAGTCGCCGACGCATTCGACAGGGGTGATATAACCGCCATCCTCGCGCTTGTCGTGGAGCACGACACCAGGGGCTTCGCGCAGGATACGCTGCGCGTCCTCGGCCGACAGTTCGTCCTTCATCTCGATATTTATCAATTCGGCATGCCCGACGAACACGGGAACGCGGACGCAGGTCGCCGTCACCTTAATCTTCGGATCGAGAATTTTCTTGGTCTCGACGACCATCTTCCATTCTTCCTTGGTCGACCCATCGTCGAGAAAACTGTCGATGTGCGGAATGACGTTGAACGCGATCTGCTTCGTAAACTTCTGCACGTCTTTTTCGTCTCCGACAAAAATCTGTCGCGTCTGGTTCCACAACTCGTCCATCCCTGCCTTGCCTGCGCCGCTCACCGATTGATAGGTCGAGACGACAACACGGGTTATCGTCGCGGCATCGTGAAGAGGCTTCAAGGCGACGACCATTTGTGCGGTCGAACAGTTTGGGTTGGCGATGATATTGCGCTTTTTATAGCCGTCGATGGCGTCAGGGTTCACTTCAGGGACTATCAGCGGAACATCGGGGTCCATGCGATAAAGCGAGCTGTTGTCGATCACGACGCATCCTGCCGCGGCGGCCTTGGGCGCGTAGACCTTCGTCGCGTCGCTGCCGATGGCGAAAATCGCCATGTCCCAGCCGCTCCACTCGAAATTTTCGATATTCTGACATTTGACCGTTTTGCCGCTGTCACCGATTTCGACCTCTAGGCCCTGGCTGCGGGACGAAGCGACTGCCGCCAGTTCATCGATGGGAAATTCGCGTTCAACCAAAATGGCCAGCACTTCGCGCCCGACATTGCCCGTCGCGCCCGCGACCACGATCCGATAACCCATGAAAGATTCCTGCCTTTTATGATGCGTTGAAACGAAAAACGACCGGTTCTGCCCTGTGGCCGAACCGGTCGTTTTGGAAACATTTTTTGCTTGGGTGGGGGAGAGTTTCCCTTATGCCTCGCTCTTGGCTTCCGACCGGTTGTCACGGCGTTCGGCGATACGTGCCGATTTGCCAGTGCGGCCGCGCAGATAGTAAAGTTTAGCCCGCCGCACAGCACCCTTACGAATGACGGTAATGCTGTCGATGTTGGGCGAATAGAGGGGGAACACGCGCTCTACACCTTCGCCGAACGACATTTTGCGCACGGTAAAGTTGGAGCCCATGCCCTTGTTCGAGCGTGCAATGCATACGCCTTCGAAATTCTGGACGCGAGTGCGATCGCCTTCGACAACCTTCACGCCGACTTTCAGCGTATCGCCTGGACGGAAGGTTGGGACAGCCTTGTCGGCTTTGGTGATTTCTTCGGCTTCAATCGTCTGGATGAGGTTCATGTCCTCTATTCCTTCTTCTTTTGCGGCGCGCCAGAGGCAGGTCGGTCCCGAGCATCAACATGACGCTCCCAAAGGTCCGGCCTGCGTAACCGTGTCTGATCCCGCGCCTGTTGTTTCCGCCAGGCGGCGATCCTCGCATGATCCCCCGATCGCAGCACTTCGGGGATCATACGCCCTTCCCATTCAACAGGTCGGGTATAGTGGGGATACTCAAGCAATCCGTCCTCAAACAATTCGTCGTCACCACTAGAAGCCGCGCCCATTACGCCGGGAAGCAGTCGAATGCAAGCGTCGAGCAGCATCAGCGCGCCCATCTCTCCGCCCGACAAGATGATGTCGCCCATACTGACCTGTTCGATTTGCGGGCGGGCGTCAAACAGCCGCTCGTCAAATCCTTCGAACCGTCCGCACAGGATGATCGCGCCTGGGCCAGCGGCAAGGGAGCGGATGCGCGCCTGCGTCATGGGCACGCCGCGCGGCGTCATCGCCAAGATCGGCAGCGTCGGATGAGCAGCACTAGCCGAATCGATTGCGACCGCGAGTACATCGGCGCGCAGAACCATGCCTGCGCCACCGCCCGCTGGCGTATCATCAACGGTGCGATGCTTGTCGGCAGCATGGTCGCGGATATTGCGCGGCGCACAGGCCCAGATTCCCCCATCGAGTGCTCGCCCCGCCATGCTGTGGCCAAGCGGTCCGGGGAACATGTCGGGATAGAGCGTGAGCGGAACGGCGGCAAAAGTCATGACGGCGGCTGCCATAGCGCGTCGAGAAGAAAGTGGCGATCGGCTTTGAGTTCCTCGTGCAGCCATTCGCGAAACCGTTCGATCTTGCGCACGCCAACGCGGTTCTCGCGATGGACCAGCCAATAGGACCCGCCCGGAATATAAATATGGTCAAAGGGCTGGACCATCCGCCCGCTGTCGAGCTCACTACGCCAAAAGAGCGGTGTCATAAGCGCGATTCCATAGCCTCCTTGCACTGCGCTCGCTTCCTGAACCTGGCTATCAAGATCAATGCCGCGCTGAGGGGCAGGTGGTGTGCCAATTCCAACCGAGCTAAACCAACCCGCCCACCAAGGGTCATTGGGTGCCAGACGTTCGACCGTCAGCAGATCCGCTGGTTCGGCGATGCGATGCGATTCGAGAAAGGTCGGTGAGCAAATGGGTGTGACATGCGCTTGAAACAGGAAATCGCTACGCAATCCAGGCCAGTCACCAAAACCGATGCGCAGCGCCACATCGAAATCGCTCGCGTTGAAATCGACCAACGCGTTTGAATGCGACAATCGGACGGCAAGGTCGCAATGTTGCAGTTGGAACCGTCCGATGCGGGCACTGAGCCATGTACCGCCAAAAGTCGTGGGCGCACTGAGGGTCAGAATATCGGCGTCTTCGCTACGCAAGGCGGCAAAGGCATCGGCCATATTAGCAAAGGCCGTCGAAAGCATCGGTAACAAACGTTGTCCTGTATCGGACAGTCGCGCGCGGCCCTTTTCGCGCACGAATAATGGGCGGCCAAGCCTGTCCTCCAGCTGGCGAATCTGATAGCTAATCGCCGCTTGCGACATCCCCAATTCTTCAGCGGCGCGCGAGAAATTTTCGTGCCGACCTGCAGCTTCAAAGGCACGAATAGCGGCCAGGGGAGGAAGCATTTGCATCGAAACATTATAAGCACTGCTTATACTCAAGTGCAATGCTTTGATTGGCTCTTCGTCCCCATATTCTCCATCAGAGGCAAGACGACAGGAGAAAAATCATGATTGACGAAATGTGGATGCGCGGATGGAATGACAATCACGCCCGGTTTTCGATCGACGCCCAACGTGGGCTGCATCGTTTGGCCGCCGGATTAGGTGTCATCTCGCGGCGCGGAATGAAAGCAGCCAAACGCGAACGCGGCGAGGCTGGCAACGGTCGATAACCTAGGAGCGGCGTAGAAGCTCCCGCCTGATATGGTTTTACGCAGATCATCGGCACGGCCGATGATCTGCACGATCAAGCTCCTCGCCCAATCCCCTATTGCTACCAACCTATTAACCAAAAATCAGCGCCTTACCCGCTAGGCCTTTCTCCACAGAAAGGTCGTCGATGAAGCGCCCGTGGGGAAATTTTCTGACTTTTGGCGCGGTACTGATCGTTACCGCAGCGCCCGTGCACGCCCAATCTAGCTTTGCCATGCATACGCAAATGGGCTGGGACGGCGTGCTGACGGGTATTTTTCTAGGCCTGTTGGTCTTTTCCGTCACCTATAACGCCGCCTTTTTCGCGCTGCTGCGTGAACGCTTTCTTGTCTGGCAAAGCGCGCGAGCGCTGACCTATTTGGTGCTCGTCATTGGCTTGTCGCCGCTGATGATGGGGCCGTGGCTAACCCCCGACAGCACGGCGCGACAGGTTCTTAACTGCATCCTGTTCGATTTCGCGATTGTTGTATCCGGGCCCTTCCTGCGTAGCTATCTGGAGTCTGGAACGATTAGTCCACGCACCTACCGCCTGCTTGGCTGGCCGCCCTTTCTGATCCTAGCAACGACGCCCGCGATGCTGCTGACCAATTGCCCGCCCGCCTTTATGGCGCTGCGCGAGCTGATGCTGCTCGGTCTGCTGTTGCTTTTTTCAGCGACAGTGATCAACGCCATTGTGCGGGGAAGTCGTACCGCGCGTTATCAGGCGGCAGCGTGGAGCGGCATCGCGGCGGTTTTTGCGATCAGCCTATTCCACGACATTGTTCTTGCCCGCCCGTTCGAGAATCTGTTGTTCGCACTGTTCCCGGCCTTGGGGCTCGAGGTCATCCTGACCGCACTCGGCATTCTCGACCGACTGTTGCGGCTGCGCCGCGAGCGCGAGGATGCGCGCGCGCACGCCGAATCCTTAAGTGTCATAGCAAACACCGATCCGCTGACAGGACTAGCCAACCGCCGCGCAATCGAGGCCAGTTTCCGCAACAAACGCCCTGTCGCCTTTGCCTTGATCGATCTTGATAATTTCAAGGCCATCAACGACCGGCACGGACATGACATTGGCGACAAGGTGATATTTGCCGCCGCGGTCGCGCTGGGGTCGGGGTCCGCCGTGGCAAGCCGCATCGGCGGCGAAGAATTTGCGTTACTGCTCTATGGCAGAGCCGAAGACATTGCGGTCGAGGCCGAACGATTGCGCGCACGCATCAGCACCCTCGTCGCGCAGATGGTGCTGTCGGTTGACGAACATATCACCGCGAGCATGGGCTTGGCCTATATTGGCAACGAGACCCGCTTTAACAGTGCCATGAAAGCCGCTGACATCAGCCTTTATGCGGCAAAGCATGCAGGTCGCAATCGCGCCGTCATCGGCCCCGCACTTGCCGCCTGAGCGGCCGCGGGGGCTATTCCTCTACAAAGTCTGCGTTGATGGTCACCCCACCCGCATCCCAATGCGGCACCGCTAATTGAGTCATCGGCACCATAAAGCGTTCGGGCTTTTTGCCCGCCCGTGCGGGACGTTCAATTTCGAGCAGATCACCCGCGCCGAAATTTTCCACGGCAACAATATTACCAAGTGCGTCGCCATCAGTGGATGTGCAGGACAGCCCGATCAGGTCATGATGATAATATTCGCCCTCGGCGAGCGGCGGAAGCGCCGCGCGCGGGACAGTCAGCACGGTTCCGCGCATCGCCTCTGCCGCGCTGCGGTCGGTAATTTCGGCGAACTGCGCTACCGCACCCTGATTAGCGGGGCGGATGGCGCGCAGCGTCAGCACACGGTCGCCGACATGGAACTGACCATAGGCCCGCAGACTGTCGGCACCTTCGCCAAAGAGTTTCAGTCGAACCTCGCCCCGCACCCCATGCGCACCAGCGATGGCGGCAAGGGTGACGGGGCGATCAGCGTCGGTCAAGACTTAGCCTTCGGCCTTATCTTCGGTCTTTTCTTCGGTCTTTTCTTCGGTCTTTTCTTCGGTAGTGTCGTCGGCAGGTGCAGCTTCAGCTTCCGATGCAACCGGGCCGCCTTCGGCGACTTCTTCGGCTATCGCAGTGGCGTCTTCGGCCGAGGTCTCGGCGGGGACGTCGGCGGCGACGGCATCTGCGACCGCTTCAGCGGTCTCTTCGGTTTTTACCGAACCAGTAGCATCCGATTCAGCAGTGGCTTCTTCAGCGGCGGGAGCTTCAGCTGCGACTTCTTCCACAGGCGCCGCTTCTTCAACAACTTCCGGCTCAGGAGCGGGTGCAGCCGCCGCTTCTTTGGCAGCTTCTTCAGCGGCAGCAGCCTTTGAGGCCCGCTCTTCAACACGTTCCTTGGCTTTTTCACCAGGGACGCCTTTGTTGGGGTTGTTGCGCGCGGCACGTTCCTTGAGGCCAAGGGCGTCGAGGAAGCGGGCAACACGGTCGCTCGGCTGGGCACCCACGCTCAGCCAATGCGACGCGCGTTCGGCGTCGAGCTTGACGCGTTCTGGATTATCCTTGGCGAGCAGCGGGTTGTAGCTGCCGATACGTTCGATAAAGCGACCATCGCGCGGGCTGCGCGAATCGGCGACAACGATCTTGTAATAGGGGCGCTTTTTTGAACCGCCGCGCGACAGGCGAATAGTGGTAGCCATGATGTTATCCTTTTCTTTTCAAATCAATTTATCGGTTAAAATTACTTTTTCTTGTTGAGCAAATTGGCAAGATCGGGCGGCATTCCTCCGCCGCCAAGGCCGGGAAGGCCACCGGCCATACCGCCCATGCCGCCACCCATACCGGGAATCCCGCCGCCCTTTCCGAACAGGGCGCCTAGACCCTTGAGCCCACCCATCTTGCGAATCTTTTTCATCGCCGTGCCCATTTCCTGATGCATTTTGAGCACTTTGTTGACTTGTTGGACTGAGGTACCCGACCCCTTGGCAATGCGTATCTTGCGCTTGGCGTTTATGATGCCGGGCTTGGCGCGCTCGGTCGGGGTCATCGACCCCATAATGGCGTCGAAATGCACTAGAACCTTATCATCAGCGCCGCCCTGCGCCATAGCGGCCTGCGCCTTTTTGATCCCGGGAATCATTGCGGCAAGCGCTCCTATGCCGCCCATGCGGCGCATCTGGTTGAGCTGGGTCCGCAAATCGTCGAGGTCAAACTGGCCCTTGGCCATTTTGGCGGCCATCGCCTCAGCCTCTTCGGCCTGAATGGTTTCGGCGGCACGTTCAACGAGGCTGACAACATCGCCCATGCCAAGGATACGATTAGCGATGCGCGACGGGTGAAAGATTTCCAGCGCGTCGAGCTTTTCGCCGGTGCCGGCAAATTTGATCGGCTTGCCCGTGACCGCACGCATCGAGAGCGCCGCGCCGCCGCGAGCATCGCCATCCATACGGGTGAGCACGACACCGGTCAGCGGCACCTGATCGGTGAAGCGCTGTGCGACCTGCACCGCGTCCTGACCGGTCAGACTGTCGACGACGAGCAGCGTTTCGGCGGGCGCCGAGACCTGCGCCACCGCCTGCATCTCGTCCATCAACTGCTGATCAACATGGAGTCGGCCCGCGGTATCGAGCATCAATACGTCAAAGCCCTGCAGCTTTGCTGATTGCAGCGCACGTCGCGCGATTTCGACCGGACCTTGCCCTGCGACAATGGGCAGCGTCGCGACATCGACCTGCGTACCTAGGGTCGCGAGCTGTTCCTGTGCCGCCGGACGATTAACGTCAAGCGACGCCATCATCACTTTTTTGCCCTCTTTTTCCTTGAGGCGCTTGGCGATTTTGGCAGTGGTGGTTGTTTTGCCAGAACCCTGAAGACCGACCATCAGGATGATCGCGGGCGGGCTGACATTCAGATTGAGCTCGGCGGCCTCAGATCCCAGCATTTCGCTGAGCGAGTCGCTAACGATCTTGACCACTTGCTGACCCGGCGTAACCGAGCGCAGCACATTCTGGCCGATCGCCAATTCGGTCACCTGATCGACAAAACTGCGAACCACGGGAAGCGCTACATCGGCCTCCAGCAGTGCGATCCGCACTTCGCGCATGGCTGCGCGCACGTCCGCTTCGGTTAGCGCACCGCGACCGCGCAGCTTTCCGAATACATCGCCCAGTCGTTGGCTGAGACTGTCGAACATGGTGCTTCCAATTCCTTCCTGACCAGCCGCAACGCAAAACACGCCGGTGAGCGAAACCTCGCCAACCAGCGGTATCCGTGGACAGTATTTTCCGTCGCGGATGTCGATATGTCTGGTCCCAATCATGGACCGAACGGCGAGGCCTTTACGCAATTGTCCCGCAAAAGGCAAGCAGCATGGGCAGTAACTTTGGCCACGATCTTAACCCAAATTACATAGCTCACCTGCCATGAACGGAACCATATAGTTGGGGCCACAACATGATGCAGACCGAAAAAGCCGAAAAAATGCACAACAGCAATGCAAGTGCAAAGCGTGACATCGTCGCGGGTGGCATTGTCGTGGCAGCTATATTGCTGTTCATCGGCACCGGTAGCACAGCCTTGAGTGCGGTCGTCCGCACGCTGGCTGGCCTTGGCGGCGGCCTCGACAATGTGCTTTCCGCGACTTTGGTGCTCAACGTAGCGCTGATCCTGTTCGGCTGGCGCCGCTATGACGATTTGAACCGCGAGGTGCGCGAACGCACCGAAGCCGAGCAACGCGCTCTTTATCTTGCCGACACCGATGCCCTGACCGGGTTTCTAAACCGCCGCGCCATGATGGCGGTGGGTCACAAGGCCGTAGCGACCGCACTCGACGATCAACGCCAAATGGCGCTTTTTCTGATGGACCTGGACCATTTCAAGACGGTCAACGACATCCACGGTCATGCCGCGGGAGACCAAGTTATCAAGGCAGCGGCACGGCGGATCGCGACGATCATGCCCCCCAATACAATTTTGGCACGGCTTGGAGGCGACGAATTTGTCGCCTTGCTGGTCTTTGACAAGCTGGCGCGCGATCAAATCGACTCTCTCGCCGGACAAATGGTCGCATCGTTCGACGTGCCGATCACTTATGACAATCAGGAAATCCGTGTCGGCGCCTCGATCGGGATCGCACATGTCCGCGACGACGCCACGTCGATCGATATGCTGATGCGTCAGGCCGATATCGCCATGTATCACAGCAAAGATCAGGGCCGGAACCGCTATAGCTGGTTCGAAAAAGGCATGGAAATGGCGGTCAAGGCGCGCAACCAGATCGAGGTCGGAATCCGCGAAGGCCTTCCACGCGGCGAGTTTCTGCCATATTTCGAACCGCAAGTCGAAATCGCCAGTGGAAAATTGGTCGGTTTTGAAATGTTGATGCGGTGGGATTCGCCTCAATATGGCATGATTGCGCCCGACAAATTCATTCCCGTCGCCGAGAAAAGCGGACTGATCGGCGAATTATCGCTCCACGTCATTCGCAATGCCATGGAAATCGCCAAAAGCTGGGACCCTTCGATCACGCTGGCCGTCAATATCTCGCCGCAACAATTGAAGGATCCGTGGTTCAGCCAGAAGCTGACCAAATTGATGGTCGAATCTGGTTTTCCCGCCAGTCAGCTAGAGGTCGAAATTACCGAAAGCTCGCTGTTCGAGAATCTGCCGCTTGTCCGTTCGATCGTCACCAGCCTCAAAAATCAGGGCGTGTCGCTAAGCCTTGATGATTTCGGCACCGGCTATAGTTCGCTTTCGCACCTTCGCGCGCTGCCCTTTGACCGGATTAAGATCGACCGCAGCTTTGTCGCATCCATGGCGGAAAGCCATGATGCGTCCGCCATCGTCGTCGCCATCGTCCGTCTGGGCGAAAGCTTATCGATGCCGATCACGGCCGAAGGGGTGGAGGATGAAGCCACCGCCATCGAACTGGCACGACTAGGCTGTGCCAAAGCGCAGGGTTGGCACTATGGCAAGGCTGCATCGGCGGCCGAAACGCGCCGCCTGCTCGCCGGACGCGGGTTGCTGCGCCAGCCGGTGGCACCAACATCTGCGCCAAGCGAGACCACCGCGACCGACGCCACCGTCACGCCAAAGCGGCGCAGCGCCTAGACTTCGCCCTCATCGCCTCTTACATGCGCGGTCGATGATTGACCGCTTCACCAAGATGCACGGACTCGGCAATGACTTCGTCGTGATCGATGCCCGCGAAACGCCCGTCGAAATGACGGCGGCGCGCGCGAAGGCGATTGCCGACCGTCGTCATGGCATTGGTTGCGATCAGCTGGTGTTGCTGGAACCGTCGACGCATGCCGACGTAAGGATGCGGATTTTCAATGCCGACGGCAGCGAAGTCGAAGCCTGCGGTAATGCCACCCGCTGTGTCGCGACGTTGCTCGGCCATAGTGCAACAATCGAGACGCTGGGCGGCCTGCTGCGCGTCACGCCGGGCGATGGCGGGGCAGAGGTGACCTTCGACGAGCCGACATTTGATTGGGAACATATCCCGCTCGCCATGCCGATGGACACGCGCGACATGCCGGTGGCCTGGGGCGATCCGGGAGACGAGCTGGAACATGGCGCCGCGGTCAATGTCGGCAATCCGCACATTGTGTTTTTTGTTGCCGAGGCCGACGCGGTCGCGCTGGCTGATCTCGGTCCACAGATAGAGATGGACCCGCTTTTTCCTGAACGCGTCAACGTCAATGTCGCCAGCCTCGACGGTCCCGATCGTTTGCAATTGCGGGTGTGGGAGCGTGGAGTCGGATTGACGCAGGCGTGCGGCACAGGGGCATGTGCCACCGCCGTAGCAGCAATCCGCGCCGGACTGGTTCAATCGCCCGTGACGGTCGCGCTGCCCGGCGGCGATCTGGTCATCCGCTGGGAATCGGGCGGCGGCATCGCGATGAGCGGAGCGGCAACGCGGGTGTATGACGGCACGACTGATTGGGCGCAGTTCGGATGAGCACCGCGGACGTAGTGAATTTCGGGTGTAGGCTGAACATTGCCGAGGGCGAATCCGTCCGCGTTGCCGCACGCGAGGCAGGCGCACGCAACACCATTATTTTCAACAGTTGCGCGGTCACCGACGAAGCGGTGCGCCAGGCGCGCCAAGCAGTGAGGCGCGCACGGCGCGAGCGGCCCGAAGCGGAGATTGTCGTGACGGGGTGCGCGGCTGAACTGGAGGAAGCGCGATTTACCGCGATGGGTGCGCGGGTGGTGGCCAATGATGCCAAGGGTTTTGCTGAGAGCTATCGCCACTCCGAACAGCGGGGCGGTTTTTCGACACGCACAGGGCAAAGGCGTTTGCTAGATAATTACACTCCCGCCCTGTCGGGTGCCGATCATGCCCGTGCCTTTCTGGGCGTTCAGACGGGATGCTCGCACAGTTGCACTTTTTGCGCGACGGTGTTGGCGCGAGGCACAGCGCGCTCTGCGACCATCGCATCGGTCGTCGAAGCGGCACACACTGCCATGGCCCGCGGACAAAGAGAGCTTATTTTGACCGGAGTCGATCTGGCAAGTTATGGCGATGACAACGGCACTAAGCTGGCGGGGCTGATTGAAGCGCTGCTCAGCCTGCCCGGTCTTGAACGGCTACGGCTGTCGTCACTCGACCCCGACCGAATCGACGACGCATTGTTCGCGTTGCTGACACAAGAGGTCCGGGTAATGCCGCATATCCATTTGTCGCTGCAAGCCGGGGACGACATGATTTTAAAGCGCATGAAGCGTCGCCACAGCCGTGCCGATGCGGTCGCGCTGGTCGAACGGCTGAAAACCGCCCGCGCCTCCATTGCCATAGGTGCCGACCTGATCGCCGGCTTTCCGACCGAGGATGACGCGATGTTTGCCAATACGTTGGCGCTCGTCGAAGATTGCGACATCATCTTTGGCCATATCTTTCCATACAGCCCGCGCGAAGGCACCCCCGCCGCGCGGATGCCGGGGCAGGACCGTGGCGTCGCTCGCACGCGCGCCGCACGATTGCGCGCGAACAATGCGGAGCGCCGCCATGCGTGGCTCGACACGCTGGTGGGAAGCGAACAGGCAATGCTGGTCGAGCGCGATGGGATAAGTGGTCATGCTGAAAATTTTGCCCAACTGCGCCTGTCTAATCCGGCCACGCCTGGGGCTATTGTCGTGGTGCGCGTCCTGGGGCGTGAAGCCGATCAGTTGATGGTTCAGGAGATGGCCGCGTGAGTGCTGGCAGCTGGAGCGACCGCCTGCTCGGCGGTTTGAAACGCACATCGGAACGATTGAGCGAGAATCTATCGGGGCTCACTGGCAAACCGAACCTTGACGCCGCCGACCTTGATCGCATCGAGGACGCGCTGATCACCGCTGACCTTGGCCCCGCAATGGCCGCGCGAATTCGCGAGCGCCTGTCGGTCAAGCGTACCGGCGCGCTCGATGCCGATGGCTTGCGACAGATTGTCGCCGAGGAAATCGCCACCGCCCTGCGCCCCGTCGCCGAACCACTCGAAATCGACGCCTTTCCGCGTCCGCAGGTTATTCTAGTGATCGGAGTCAATGGGTCCGGCAAAACTACCACTATCGCGAAGCTGGCGCATCTGTTCCAGGAACAGGATTATGGCGTGATGCTTGTCGCGGGCGACACATTCCGCGCCGCGGCCATCGGCCAGTTGAAAATCTGGGCCGAACGGCTGGGCGTACCGATTATTTCCGGCCCCGAAGGTGGCGATTCAGCGGGCATTGTTTACGACGCGGTCAAGCAAGCGACCGCGACCGGAATCGATGTGTTGATCGTTGATACCGCCGGACGCTTGCAGAACAAACGCGAGCTGATGGATGAACTCGCAAAGATCAAGCGCGTGCTCGGGCGGCTCAACCCGGCTGCGCCGCATGATGTCGTGCTGGTGCTCGACGCCACGACCGGCCAGAATGCGCTATCGCAGATTGACGTGTTCCGCGAGGTAGCTGGGGTAACCGGGCTTGTGATGACCAAACTGGACGGCACCGCGCGCGGCGGCGTATTGGTTGCTGCGGCCGAACGCCACGGTTTGCCTATCCACGCCATTGGTATCGGCGAGCAAATCGACGATTTACGTCCTTTTGACGCCGATGAAATCGCCGCAATTATTGCAGGGAATATTCGATGACCGAAACGCCGCCCACGGGTCCTGAACCCATCGCCGTTGCGCCCAAGGCGGGCGGGGGCTGGTTGAGCTTTGCTATCGACTTTGGCCCTTTGCTGATATTCTTTGTGACCTTTAAGCTTTCATCGGGCGGAGAGGGCAGTTTTGCCGCAACCGCCGCCGCTATCCAGGCGACTGTTGCTTTCATGGCAGCAATCAGCGTTGCGATGCTGGTCTCGAAATGGAAATTGGGGAAAATTTCACCAATGTTATGGATCTCGGGGATATTGGTGCTCGGCTTCGGCGCCATGACCATTTATTTCCACGATGAGGGCTTTATCGTCCTCAAACCAACCATCATCTATGTGGCCTTTGCCGCGCTGTTGCTCGGTGGATGGATGCTCGGCAAACCGATGCTCAAATTCCTCCTGCAATCGGCGCTCGACGGCGTTACCGAACGCGGCTGGATGTTGTTGTCGCGCAACTGGGGCCTGTTCTTTGCAGCGCTCGCAATCGCCAATACAGTGATGTACGTCATGTGGCGCGGCGGAAGCCTGAGCTTTGACGCCTGGCTGACCATCAAAGTGTGGGGCATCACCGCCGTGTCTTTTGCCTTTGCCCTGTCGCAACTGCCGGTGATGATGAAGAACGGCCTGTCGGTGAAAGATGCCCCGGCGGACGATTGAGGACAAGCTTGAGCGAATATCCCCGTGGTGGCATAGGTTGACCTAGGCACTTGGGTCGTTGGTGCTGACAATCGAGAGGGGATAAAAATGGGCAAGTTTTTTGGCAACTTACATGCCGTTATGGTCGCAGGGCTGATTTTGGCCGTTGCGGTCATGTGGGCTTTTGCAGACAATACAGCGGTCGACATCAATTCAGTAACGCGCTGGCTCCACGTCTTTTTCGGCATTTTGTGGATCGGCCTGTTGTATTATCTAAACTTTGTACAAGTTCCGGTCATGCCGAGCATTCCAGCCGAATTGAAACCGGCTGTATCGAAGCATATCGCACCCAAAGTCCTGTTTTACTTTCGCTGGGCCGCCGCTTTCACCGTGCTGACGGGTCTTATCGTCGCTGGTGTCGGTGGTTATGCCCATCAGGCGATGACATTTACCGGCACGGGCAAGGTGATGCTGATCGGTATAGGTATGTGGCTCGGCCTGATCATGGCGTTCAACGTCTGGTTCATCATCTGGCCGGCGCAGAAGAAGATTCTGGGCCTGGTCGAAGCAAGCGACGAAGAAAAGGCCAAAGCAGGGCCGCGTGCGCTTTATGCCAGCCGCACCAACGTCTTGCTGTCGCTACCTATGCTCTATTGCATGGTCAGCGCTAACTTGGTCGCGTCCTGATCTCTTTGATAGACAACGAATAAGGAAGGGGCGTTCCGGCAATATGCCGGGCGCCCCTTTTTCTATTACCGCTCGTGTCAGGCGTCGCCGACCGCGCCTTTATGCATCCGGCCGTTGAGCACATAATGTGCCACACCCGCGTGCATCCCTGCTGCCATCGCATCATCGATTTCACGGACGCGACGTGCGGGGGTGCCGGCCCATAGCTCGCGCGCAGGAATCTTCTTATTCTCCGTCAGCAGCGCGCCGGCCGCCAGCATCGCATCACTACCGATATGCCCGCCATTCATCACCGTGGCCTTCAACCCGATGAAAGCACGATCTTCTAGGGTGCAGCCATGGACCATCGCCATATGGCCGATCAACACATCTTCGCCGATGATCGTCGGATAACCTCCCGGCCGGTGCGGCGCAGGCCCGTCGCAATGCACAATGCTGCCGTCCTGAATATTCGAACGCGCGCCAACGCTAATATGGCTGACATCGGCGCGCAGCACGCAATTATACCAGATGCTGACGTCCGCCCCGATCGTGACATCGCCAATAATACGGCAACCCGGCGCGATAAAGGCGCTGGGGTGGATAGTTGGAGACTTGCCATTGACGGCGATAATTGAAACGTCGCGGTGGGTCATTCTTTCTTTCCTAGCAGATGGCCCCACAGCATGATTGGCAGGGTCGAGGCATAATCGTCGGTCCATCGGGTAAAGCCGGGACGGGACTCAAGCGGCACCCAGACGCCGTCATTGGCAGCCTTGTCACGCGGCTGGATAGTAGTGGTCAGCGCCTGTATCCGCGCTGTCGTTGCGGTTAGCGCGACCCAGTTGGAGGCGGTGAGCGCCTTGGCTTCTGATTGTTCGATGACGGGATCCAAACGAATCGCTGCCGCCCAGCCGCGCGCCTTTGCCTCGGCGGAAAGCACAGGTTCAAGATCAAAAAAACGGTTGGAAATATGAAAAAGCAGGATGCCATCAGGTTTGAGCGCACGAGCATAGACGCTGATCGCCTCGCTCGTCATCAAGTGCAATGGAATGGCGTCAGATGAAAAAGCATCGATGACCAAAATGTCGAAACTGGCCGGCGGCTGATGGCTGAGTTGAATCCGCGCGTCACCGACAATGATCGGCGCATCGCCCGCGCATTGCGACAAGAAGGTGAATTTGCCGGGATCGCGCGCGATATCGACCATCGCAGGGTCGATTTCAAAAAAGGTCCAGTGCTGGCCCGGCCTGCGATAACAGGCCAATGTTCCGGCCCCTAGTCCGACGATGCCGATAGCAGCATG
This sequence comes from uncultured Alphaproteobacteria bacterium, assembly GCA_963844225.1. GTDB lineage: Bacteria > Pseudomonadota > Alphaproteobacteria > Sphingomonadales > Sphingomonadaceae > Sphingopyxis. The sequence goes on from CAWJNG010000011.1 coordinate 208,210, forward strand.
GGGTCCCGCCAGTTCCTTTGCCCGCTCAAGCGTCAGCCCGACCCCCGAATTCGGTCCATAATAGGTGGTAGCGTCGCGTTCATGGCCAGAGGCCGTGCGCTGAATCCCATGCAGGGTTGTCCCATGCGCCAGCCGGCGCTGTTGGCGAGCAGGATCGTCGGTGACCGTATAAACTCCAAAGTAGCTGCGCGTTCGCGAGCCATCGGCACTTTTTTGCAGCGTATCGAAGCCGCCTACGCCCAGCATCAGCATGGCCAGCACTGAAACATATGCCCAGCGCCATTCAATCACGAGCAAACCGATCAGCAAAATCAGGCCTGCCCAAAGGCCATTGGTACCACTAAAAGTCTCGTCCCAGTCGGACACCAGTCGCCAGCAAGCAAAAAGTGCGACCGCCAGCAGCGCGATGACAATCGGTCGCGGCGACGTGATCCGCAACCAGCGATTCCACGGCAACAACGACGGCAGTGGCAACAACATAGCCGCCGCCAGTGCCAATATCGGATGTTCATAGACCCAGTCGAACAGCAAGGGCGCAATCAGCGCCGCAAACAATCCGCCCAGCACCCCGCCCGCCGACATGACGAGGTAGAAAAGGGTTAGATGTTCGGGCGGTGGGCGTAAATGATGGAGATAATCGTGGAGCGCAGTAGCGACCACAAAGAGCATAACGAGGCTGACCAGCGCCACCAGCATTGACCCGCCGGTGGTGCTGAGCAACGCCTGCCCGCCCGCGATTAACAACACAGCCGGAGCGATAGTCAGGATCGTTTGTTTGATGCGCTGCGCGCCCGAAAAAGCAATAACAAAGCTGAGTAGATAAAGGCCGAGCGGCAAAACCCAAAGCAACGGCATGGCGACAATATCAGTGGTGAGATGGGTCGTCGTCGACAGCATCAACCCCGATGGCACCGCCGCGATAGCGAGCCAGTGCAATTGTCGGCGAATCGTCGGTCGGGGCGGCGTTTCGGCAGTCTGTGTCGCCGATTCCCCCTGCCCACGCCAACGCGCCGCCGCGCTGGCAATTACGAACAGAAGCAGCACCGCATAACCCAGCGACCAGCCTAGACTTTGCGCCGCCAGCGGCAAATTGGGTTCGACTAGCGCCGGATAGCAGATCAGCCCTCCAAAACTGCCAAGGTTAGAGGCTGCATAGAGGACATAGGGATCACCCGCGCGCGCATCGGCGGCAAACCAGCGCTGCATCAGCGGGGCCTGGGCCGACACCGCAAAAAAGACAGGACCGATCGAGGCAGTCAGCAATAGCGGGACCCAGAATACTTCACTGCCCGGCGCCGCCGCAGCCAAACTTACAATCCCGACAGGGAGCCAGAGTGCCGCCACAAGCAACACCCCGACATGGATCATCGCCTGTCGCCGCACAGCAAAACGCGCCAGCCAATGGGCGTATGCATAGCCGCCAAGCAGCAGCGCCTGATAGACCAGCATCGCGCTGTTCCACACGGCCGGCGCACCGCCTAGTCGCGGCAAGACCATACGTGCCACCATAGGCTGAACTAGGAAAAGCAGGAAACTGCCGACAAAGATGGTCAGAATGAACAGCCAGCGGCGCGGTGCGCCCGTTGTAGCATCCGCCATTAATTTATCCCCTGCCCTATAGCCCCGAAATTCTGTCAATATCTGATCAATTTTGTAGCAATCGCGCGGCATGGAGCGCGTGATAGGTTAGCACCCCCGAAGCTCCGGCCCGGCGAAATGCCAGAAGGGTTTCAAGCACAAGCGCATCGCGGTCGCCCGCTCCCGCTGCAGCAGCGGCCTCGATCATCGCATATTCGCCCGACACCTGATAAGCGAAGACCGGAACTTCAAAACGTGCTTTAACGGCCGCCAATATGTCGAGATAAGGCAGCCCGGGCTTAACCATCACCGTGTCGGCACCCTCAGCCAGATCCATCGCCACTTCGCGCAGCGCCTCTTGCGCGTTGGCAGGGTCCATCTGATAACCGCGCTTGTCACCTTTCAACAAACCGCGCGAGCCCACAGCGTCGCGGAATGGACCATAAAAGGCTGACGCATATTTGGCGGCATAGCTCATGATCTGGACATGGCTGTAACCCTCTGCCTCAAGGGCCTGACGAATTGCGCCGATGCGGCCATCCATCATGTCGCTTGGAGCGATAATATCAGCCCCAGCTCGCGCCTGATTAAGGGCTTGATCAACGAGCACATCGACGGTTTCATCGTTTAGGACTGCACCCGCGCCATCAACCAGCCCATCCTGCCCATGACTCGTATATGGGTCCAGCGCCACATCAGTGAGGACGCCGATGTCGTCGCCAAGTGCGTCTTTGATTGCAGTCACCGCGCGGCACATCAGATTGTCGGGGTTATGCGCCTCCGCGCCGTCTTCGCTGCGCCGGTCAGACTGGGTATAGGGAAAGAGCGCCACGCAGGGAATGCCAGCATCGACCGCTTCGCGGGTCCGCGCTACAATATGATCGACCGACCAGCGCGAGACACCAGGAAGGCTGGCAATCGGCTCTTCGACACCTTCGCCTGAACAGACGAACAACGGCCAGATCAATTGGGCAGGTGACAGGCTGTTTTCACGCACCATCGCGCGGCTCCAGGCCGTGCGACGAGTACGGCGCAACCGCAAGTTAGGAAAGTGAGCGTGCGTCATATTCCGTGCATAGACGCGCTTCAGCCTGCCGCAAGCGGATATTGCATCGCGGCAGTCAGCCTAGAGCCCCGCACCTTCACGCTTCGATGCAACATCGGCAAGCGAACCAAGCCGGGGCGTTTCCACAGTTTTTGCTGCCATGGGAGTGAGCGCCGCACCGGGCGCAATCGTTGTGAGTGATTTGATCCGTGCACGGAAATTCTCCAAGTCCCTGCCTTCTAGCAAAGCACGGGTCGTGAAAGAGACCGACGATGGATTGACCGGATGACCGTTGCGATACACCTCAAAATGAAGATGCGGTCCGGTGGCGAGGCCGGTCGAGCCAATATAGCCGATAATCTGACCCCGACTGACACGCTGACCGGGGCGCACCGCTATACGGCTCATATGGCCATATCCTGTACCAAGTCCGTTGCCATGATTGAGCTTTACATAATTACCAAAACCACCGTGTCGACCCGCGATAGTGACGAAGCCATCAGTGACCGCATAGATGGGACTGCCATAGCCGCCCGCGAAATCGATGCCGGCGTGCATCCGCTTATAGCCCAATATCGGGTGGCGACGCATGCCGTAAGTGGACGAAATACGTCCACCTGACGGGCGGACCATCCCGCCACGCTGTTCGCCCACGCCTGATGCTTCGAACCATTGGCTGGTGCCGCTCTTGGTCCATTCTAGCATCGACAGTTTAGGTTTGCCGCCGCGGATCAGGCCCGCATAGAGCAATTTTCCTGTCTCGCTTTCACCTGTTTCAGCGCGGCGATAATCGACGATGATGTCATATTCGTCATCCGCGCGAATTTCGCTGCCCACTGAAATCTGCTTGCCAATCACGCGCAGATAAGCCTGAATCGCCGTCGCTGGCGCCCCTGCGGCGCGGGCCGAGCGATACAGGCTGGCACCAACCCGACCACGAATGCGCAGCGGCGTGTTGTCCACCGAAATTGGGATGCGCCTCATCACCAGCTTGTTATCAATCCTTTCCATTTCGACCCGCAGGTCAAAACGGGCGCGCAGCGACAACGCTTCGACGGGGCGCGGCATTGTGCGCAGCGCGCGGCGACCAAGCAACAGGTCGATACGCGTCCCCGGCGCAATGTCGGACAGCGGCAGCGCGGTCGCCAGTTGGTCAGATATCGCCCTCGCTTCTGTGCTCCCGACGCCCGACCGTTCGAGCAGACGGGAGAAACTGTCGCCTTGACCTAAGGTCGCGGTTAGTTCGATTTGGGGGCGTTCAGGGGCCCGGGCCAACGGTCGAACCGCATCGGTCGCGGCCATATGACGGCCCGTGTCGCCGCCGAATGCCAGCGGCACAATCATTTGCGCGCGCGCTTCATTAAAGTCGGCGGCATCATATGCGGGCGCCCCACCGATCTGAAGCGGCTGCATTCCCGGAAAAGTCGCAATCGCCACACCGCAAAGCAATAACAGCGTCGCAAGACCACGCCACCAATGCGTCGAGCCGATATTTTCGCCAAGGTCCGGAACAAGGTCGAGGTTCGCGAGCCAATCGCGGGTAGCATCCAGCCTGCCGCCGATTGCGCCTACTGCGCTATCGGCATCAGTGCCGGCACGGCCAAAAGGGAGCGCCTGCGACAGCGCCAGCGACGCAGCGTTGCCGGACATCCCCGCAATGGGTTCGTGACGCTGAAACACTCGTGCAACCCCCATTCGAACGCGAAATCTTGGGCGCCAAGCGCCACCAAGTCCCGTGTCGAGCATATTCCCGACCGCTGGTTTGTAAACAAAGGCCGTTAAAGTCAATTTAATGAAGCCGCGCCCGATTTGCCTTGCGACGAGCCGTGTCACGGTCACGACTGGGTGTTGATAATCTATAGAATCGGCAGCAATCTGCGCCGCAACGACGATCAGTTGTTGCACGCATCGTCCCATCATGCCAGCTTCACAGTCCAGATTATGCCGCCGCCATCTCCCCATCCCGTCAAGGCCGTCCTCGGCCCGACCAATACCGGCAAAACCCATTTGGCGGTTGAGCGCATGTGCGCGCACTCCAGCGGTATGATCGGCTTTCCCCTGCGGTTGCTGGCGCGCGAGATTTATGATCGCGTCGTCGCAATCAAGGGACCGTCGCAGGTCGCCCTGGTTACCGGCGAGGAACGCATCATCCCACCCGATGCCCGTTATGTACTCGGTACAATGGAGGCGCTCCCGGTCGAACGTGATGTCGCCTTTGTCGGGATCGACGAGGCCCAGTTAGGCGCCGATCCCGAACGCGGTCATGTTTTTACCGATCGCATGTTGCGTGCGCGCGGCCGTGAAGAGACGATGATTTTAGGATCGGCCAGCCTGCACGGGTTGGTCCGCGCGCTCGTCCCGGAGGCTGAAATCATCACCCGCCCGCGTTTTTCCACGCTCAGCTATGGCGGGACATCAAAGCTATCGCGGCTTCCCAAGCGATCCGCCGTCGTCGCCTTTTCGGCGGAGGAAGTCTATGCCATCGCTGAAATGCTGCGGCGTTTTGCAGGCGGCGCCGCGGTTGTCATGGGTGCATTGTCTCCGCGCACCCGCAATGCGCAAGTCGAGATGTTTCAGGCCGGCGAGGTCGACTATCTGGTCGCCACCGACGCAGTCGGCATGGGGCTCAACCTGAATGTTCAACATGTCGCCTTTGCGAGCCTGCAAAAGTTTGACGGGCGGCGGCAGCGACGGTTGACCATCGCCGAAATGGCGCAAATCGCCGGGCGCGCTGGACGCCATCAACAAGACGGCAGCTTCGGCACCATCGGCCTGCCGCAGGGGGGCCTGACGCCAGAGGAAATCAGTGCCATTGAAGGGCATCATTTCCCGCCCCTGACGAACCTATTCTGGCGCAATCCGCAGCCACGATTTGACACGCTTGCCACTCTACAGGCCGATTTGGTGCAGTTGCCAGACCATCCTGCATTGCGCCCGGCGCCGGAGGCCGTCGACATGGCGGTGCTCAAACATCTGGCCGACGATGTGGAGGTACGGGCTCGCGCCGGCGATTCTCTGGCAGTCGAGCGACTGTGGGATGTTTGCGGGCTCCCCGATTTTGAGCAATTGGGGGCGGAACATCACAGCCGGACCGTATTAAAACTATGGCAATGGCGCACCAGCGGTAATGGCGAGATTGATCCCGAATGGTTCGCCCGCCGTCTGGCGCGGCTCGATGATGTCGAGGGGGATATAGATCAGCTGGCGAGCCGGATTGCTGCGGTTCGCTCGCTCTGCTTTATCGCCCAACGCGGTGACTGGATTGCCAATGCAGCAGGTTGGACCGCGCAGACGCAGGATCTGGAAACGCGATTATCCGACGCGCTTCACGCGGCGCTGGCGCAGCGCTTTGTTGACCGGCGGCTAGCGCTATTGATCCGCGATGCCGGTCAACGCAACGCAGCTCTGCCAGTTGCAGTTGCCGCCGATGGCACCGTCGCGGTTGACGGCGAAGCGATTGGGACGCTGCACGGATTTCAGTTCAAAGTAGATCCGGTGGCACGCGCCAGCGACCACCGGCTGTTACTGGCCGCGGCAGACAAGCATTTGCGCGCCGAGATGACTCGCCGCGCCGCCGCGCTGGCAAATGCCGAAGATGCGGCTCTGGCACTTGTCAGCGAAACGGGAGAATTGCCCCGGCTTGCCTGGAACGGCGATGTTGTGGCCACATTGGGCAAGGGAAGTGCCCTGGTTCAACCCGCTATATTAATCGAACCCGCTCTGCGACGGCTGGAGGTGGCGCAAGTGCAGGCGATTGTCGAACGGTTGCAACTTTTCGTCAGCGCGCAACTTTCCCGGCACGCCGCGCCGCTTGCCGCAATGGCAGAGGCAGCAGGCGATCTGTTCACAGCCCCGCGCGTGCGCGCGCTGCTCGCCGCCATGGCCGACAGCGGCGGACTCGTCGCGCGGGCCGAGGTCGACAGCCAGCTCTCCGCAATGATCCCTGATGAGCGCCCGCTACTGAGGAAGCTGGGGTTGACCATCGGTTCGCTGGACCTGTTTCACCCAATCTTGTTGAAACCCGAAGCGGTGCGGTGGCGCGCCGCACTGCTTGCTGCACAACAGCTTTCGCCCGTCCCCGCGCTGCCGCCGCAAGGTGCGGTTTGGCAAAAGGATGGCGATGCGATCAGCCTGACTATAGCGGGATTCCGCCGCTGCGGTGCTGGGTGGCTGCGTATAGATATGGCCGAGAAGCTCGCCCGTCAGGCGCATGCTGCACGGATGCAAGCCGCAGCCCCGCCGCCTGAGCCCATGGCCGATGCCGACCCCGACGGGCATGGGAGCAATGCCGAAGCGGGGATGGACAAAATCGTGACCAGTTCGCCGCCGCCCGGCTTTAGCATCGATCCGGCACTTGCTACCTCGCTCGGTCTTGATGAAGCGGCGCGGCGCGCGCTGCTCTGTGCTTTTGGCTTTCGCGGGGTGGGCGACCCGGCGCTGAATCGCTGGCGATGGTCGGGGCGGCTCGGTCGCACGCCGCGCAAGCACGGTAAAGGAGGCAGACCATCTCCCCACAAGACGAACCGCGAGTCGTCGAGCCCTGCGACAAAAGGCAACCCACAGCGCAAGCCACCAGTGCGGTCGGTCAAGCCTAAGCGCGGCCCGCAAGGGCCGTCGCCCGCGCGGCAAGGCAGAACGGCACCGCGCGGTCCTTCGCCCAACAGCCCCTTTGCCGGACTGGCCGCGCTACTCGCTGACGCACGCGAGGATTGATGGGGGCGCGTGAATCCCCGCCGACCCGCGTGCTTCCTGCGACGATCCGACTGGACAAACTTTTGTGGTATTTGCGCCTTTCGCGCTCGCGTAGCCGCGCCCAGGCGCTAGCTCTCGCAGGGCATATCCGTCTCGACGGAAGGCGCGTGACCCGCGCGTCGTGCGCGGTGCATATTGGCCAGACGCTCGTCCTGCCAGTTGGTGAGGCGATCGAAGTGTTGCGTCTAGTCCAGCTACCGACACGACGCGGATCGCCGCAGGAGGCGCGCGCCTGTTACGATCGGTTGATCCCTTCTTCGCCTCCCACCCCGCGTCCGGTACCTATTAAAAGTGATTCGCAACTGTCACCAAGCATTGACGCCGCCGCGCCGGGCGGCATAGGGAGCGGTCAACAGCAACCGCCGGATGGCCACAGCGCCGCCGCCAAGGGGAGTCCAAAGCCATGACCTATGTCGTCACCGATGCCTGTGTACGGTGCAAATATATGGACTGTGTCGAGGTCTGCCCTGTTGATTGCTTCTATGAGGGCGAGAATATGCTCGTCATCAACCCGAGCGAATGTATCGATTGCGGGGTATGCGAACCCGAATGTCCCGCCGAGGCCATTTTGCCCGACACCGAAAACGGGCTGGAAAAATGGCTGGAAGTGAACACCAAGTTCAGCGCCGAATGGCCGAACATCACAACCAAGAAGGACAGCCCCGCCGACGCCGACGAATTTAAGGGCGTCGAAGGCAAATTCGAAAAATTCTTCTCCCCCGAACCCGGCGAAGGCGATTGATCACATCAAATCTTGTCGCTCTTGAAATGAGCGACGGCGGTGCCGATGTAGGCGGACCAAGGTGTGGATCGGGTGGACGAGGCGACCGCCTTGTTTCCGGTTTCAACCGACCAGACAAAGGAAATAACATGATCGATCCGCTTAGCGCGCTGGTGCCCATGGTTGTCGAACAGACCAGCCGCGGCGAACGCAGCTTTGATATTTTTTCCCGGTTGCTGCGCGAACGGATCGTTTTCGTCACCGGCGAGGTCGAAGATAATATGGCCTCGCTGATCATCGCCCAATTGCTGTTCCTTGAATCGGAGAATCCGAAAAAGGATATATATATGTATATTAACTCGCCGGGCGGGGTCGTCACGGCGGGCATGGCGATTCACGACACGATGCAATATATCCGTCCCCGCGTCGGAACCGTGTGCATCGGTCAGGCCGCATCAATGGGCAGCTTTTTGCTGGCAGCGGGCGAACCCGGAATGCGCGTTGCTTTGTCAAACTCCCGCATCATGGTTCATCAGCCGTCGGGCGGCGCACGCGGAATGGCGTCGGACATTGAGATTCAGGCCCGCGAGATATTACGCATCAAGAAGCGGATGAACGAACTTTATGTGAAATACACTGGCAAGTCGCTCAAAGATATTGAAAAAGCGATGGATCGTGACACGTTTCTGGAAGCCGATGAAGCCAAAGAATTCGGGATCGTTGATCAGGTTTTCGACCGGCGGCCGGCAGCGATCGATGGCGATGCAAAAGACAAGGGCGGCACGGGCGACGACGACAAGAAGGCCTAAGGTACCCGAATCCGCTTCGACCCGCTGGCAACGCGTTGGTAACCGCGTTTCTTGACGCTGTGATCGTGGATATTGTCGTAATGGGACAGCGAAACCCGTGACGCAATTGCCATATTGTAATTGGGTGGCCGTCGGTTAGGATGACAAAGTTACCGCCAGCGGGGGTGGTAGCGGACATGCGGCAGGGAAAAACACCCCGCCGCCAAAAGGAATTTTATGACCAAGCTCTCCGGCTCCGATAGCAAGAGCACTCTTTATTGCTCGTTCTGCGGCAAATCGCAGCACGAGGTGCGCAAGCTTATCGCCGGGCCCACCGTGTTCATTTGCGATGAATGTGTCGAACTGTGCAACGACATCATCCGCGAGGAAATCAAGGGCGGCAACGCCGCACGCAAGGATGGGGCTGTCCCCACTCCGCTGGAAATCTGTCAGCATCTTGACGCCTATGTCATCGGCCAAAGCACCGCAAAGCGCGTGTTGTCGGTGGCGGTCCATAATCATTACAAGCGCCTTGCCAATTCGGGACGTGGTGATGATGTCGAACTGGCCAAGTCGAACATCTTGCTCGTTGGCCCGACCGGCAGCGGCAAGACCTTACTCGCCCAGACGCTCGCGCGCTTCCTCGACGTCCCTTTCACCATGGCCGACGCGACGACGCTGACCGAAGCCGGCTATGTCGGTGAGGATGTCGAGAATATCATCCTGAAATTGCTGCAATCGTCCGACTATAATGTCGAAAAGGCGCAACGCGGCATCGTATATATTGATGAGATCGACAAGATCAGTCGCAAGGCCGAAAACCCCTCGATTACCCGTGATGTGTCGGGCGAAGGCGTGCAGCAGGCGCTCCTCAAGCTCATGGAAGGCACGACGGCAAGCGTTCCGCCTCAAGGCGGGCGGAAACATCCGCAGCAGGAATTTTTGCAGGTCGACACGACCAATATCTTGTTCATCGCCGGCGGCGCTTTCTCTGGCTTGGAAAAGATTATCGGCGACCGCCTACAAGGCAAGTCGATCGGCTTTGGCGCACATGTCGCTGGTCCCGACGAGCGCCGTCAGGGCGAAGTGCTGAAACAGATCGAGCCCGAGGATTTGCTGAAATTCGGCCTGATCCCCGAATTCGTCGGCCGCCTGCCCGTCATCGCGACGCTGGAAGATCTCGACGTCGAGGCGCTGGTTAAGATTTTGGGCGAACCCAAAAATGCTTTGGTCAAACAGTATAAAAAGTTGTTCGATCTTGAAGAGGTCGCGCTAACCTTTACCGACGACGCTCTGGTCGCGGTCGCCAAAAAGGCGATCGAACGCAAGACCGGTGCGCGCGGATTGCGGTCGATTGTCGAGGCCATTTTGCTCGACACCATGTTCGATCTTCCCGACCTCACCGACGTTGTTGAAATTGTCGTCGACAAGGATGTTGTCGAAGGACGCAAAGACCCAGTTCGTGTCTATGCTGACAAGGCAAAGGTCGAGGCCGGCGACGCCGCCTGAGTCGTTTTGGTGAGCGCCGGTTGTTGCATTGCAGCAACAGTTGCTTGGAAAAACGCAATCCTCCCTGTGGATAACTTCGTCCGTCCAATGAAAAACCTTCGTTTTTCGTCGGTTTTGGTAGCGCACCACCACCCCCGGACTTGCGCTGTCACAATCATGCCATAGAGGGACGTCACGGGCCCGGTCAGGTCGCGGCGCTGGACTGCCATGATCGCCGAATGCCAAACCAAATAAGGGGGATATCCTGACATGAAACTTCGAAATATGCTGGTCGCTAGCGTAGCGACACTTCCCATCGCGCTCTTTTCGACGGCCGCATTTGCACAATCGACCGGTTCGGTCGATTTTGATAACGAAATCGTTGTTACCGGTTCCAGCGCGACCGATGTCGCCGGTATCGCGTCTCCCGATACGTCGAAAGCCAAATCGGTTCTGGGCCAGGAAGTAATTGCCCGTCAGAACCCCGGCCAGACCATCCTCGACACGATCAACCTGATCCCTGGTGTCAGCTTTCAGAACAATGACGCTTATGGCTCATCGGGCGGCCAGCTCACGATTCGCGGCTTTTCGGCTGACCGCATCAGCCTGACCTTCGACGGCGTGCCGCTGAACGATTCGGGCAACTATGCCATTTATTCAAACCAACAACTTGACCCCGAATTGATCGAACAGGTCAACGTCAACCTGGGCACAACCGACGTCGATAGCCCGACCGCAGCTGCAACTGGTTCGACGGTCAACTATCGCACCCGCCTTCCAGGCGAAGATTTTGGCGTCAAGGTTTCCGGCTCGGCTGGTGAATTCAGCTTCTTCCGTATCTTTGGCATGGTCGATACCGGCGAGTTCACCCCCTGGGGCACGCGCGCCTTTATCGCTGCCTCGACCGCATCGAACGACAATCCGTTCAACAATTACGGCCGTGTGCGCAAGCAACAGTATAACGCCCGCATCTATCAACCGCTCGGTGATAATGGCGACTTCGTATCGGTCGCTGGCAACTACAACGAAAATCGCAACAATTTCTTTGGCTCGGTTTCGTTGCGCAATGATCGCGCCGTTCCGTCGGGTTTCCCGCAGTCGACCGACGAACGCAAATATAACATCAATTTCCCGTGCACGACCAGCCAGACGGCCCGTCCAGGCATCGCGGATTTAACCAATGGCTGCGGCACCGAATTCGATCGTCGTTATAACCCGTCGAACACCGGCAACATCCGCGGCGCGTCGCGGTTCACCCTGACCGACGGCGTCATTCTGACGGTTGATCCCAGTTATCAATATGTAAAGGCCAATGGCGGCGGCACCACCAACGCGCGCGAGCGCCTGAACAATGGCCTGACCGGCTACATTGGTGGACGCCCCTATTTCGGGAGAGACTTGAACGGTGACGGCGACTTGCTCGACGAAGTCACCATGCTCACCCCCAGTCAGACGCAAACGCATCGTTATGGCGTAATCGCTAACTTGCGCTGGGACATCACCGAAAACCATACAGTCCGCGTTGCCTATACATATGACCGCGCGCGTCACCGTCAGACCGGCCAGGTTGGCTTGCTCCAGCTCAACGGCGAGCCCTTTGACGTTTTTCCCGTCAACGACCCGCAGATCGACGCTTCCGGTGCCGTACTGATGAAGCGTGACCGCCTATCTTATGCGATTTTGTCGCAAGTTTCCGGTGAATATCGCGGCGAGTTCGCCGATGGGCGTCTGGTCACCACAATCGGCATCCGCGCTCCCTTCTTCAAGCGCGACCTGAACAATTTCTGTTTCACCACCAGTGAAACCGGCTTTGTCGATTGTTTTGGCGAAGGCGATCCGCGCAATGCCCTTTACGCCGCCGCCAACCCGACGCGTCAGGGGCCGCAGCAGCGGGTATTGAAATATAACAAGGTACTGCCGAACGTCGGCCTGTTGTTCAAGCCGAACAATCAGATGTCGGTGTTTGCCAACTATTCCAAGGGCCTTCAGGTCCCCGGTACCGACTCACTCTACAATGCCTTCTTCTTTGCGCCCAACACTGCATCGGCACGTCCGGCCCCGGAAACAACCGATAACTTCGATCTGGGCGTGCGCTATCGCACTGGCCAGATTCAGGCGCAGGTTTCGGGTTGGTACACCAAATATGACAACCGTTTGGCATCGGCCTATGACCCGGTGACCGACCGCAATCTGTATCGCAACCTTGGTCGTGTCGACAAATATGGCGTGGATGGCAGCATCGCATGGCAGCCGGTTCCCCAGCTCGCCCTTTATGCCTTCGGTTCTTACTTGAAGTCGAAAATCAAGGACGATGTGCAGTCGGGCACCGACGTCTTGGGCAATCCGACCTTCACCTTGACCGCTGGCAATCGTGAATCGGGCGCGCCGATCTATACTTATGGTACATCGGCACGCGGCACAGTGGGCCCTGTCGAGCTGGGTGTCACTGCCAAGCGAACCGGTGGTCGCTATCTCTATGACACCAACCTGCCGATCGTTATCGGCGGCACCCAAGTATATGGGGCCAAGACTCCTGCTTATTGGCTGGTCAATCTTGACGCCCGCATGGGTCTGGATTTTGCCGGACTTGGTGATCAGACCTTCTTCCAGCTCAACGTCTACAACCTGTTCGACAAGCTTTATGTTGGCAGCTTCTCGACCTCACTGGAGCAGGGTTCGTCGCCACCGTTCGCGCAGATCGGCGCGCCGCGCACGATTAGCGGCACGCTGACCGTCGGTTTCTAAGCCACAACGGCCAATCAAAAGAAAGGGGCGCGGGAGGCAACTCCCGCGCCCTTTTTGCTGCGTCGATGGTTGATGGCGACTCATCCGAGGACATGCCAAGCGCGACGTGCCGGCTTGTCAGGACTAGCGGGCGGCGATGCGGCGGGCGGTATCCTGAACCAGCGCAATCATATTCGGGACCCCCTGCGTCCGGTTCGACGAAAGCTGTCGGGTCAGGTCGAAGGGAGCAAGAGCGGCGGGGATATCCATCTGCGCGACTTGGTTGGCAGGCTTGTCCTGCACAGCGCTTAGCACCAGGGCGACGATACCTTTGGTAATCGCGGCATTGCTGTCGGCGAGGAAGTGAAGACTGCCATCATCCTGCGGCACCGGATAGACCCAGACGCTGGCCGAACAGCCGCGCACCAGTGTCGCGTCGGTTTTCAGCGGGTCGGGCATCGGATCAAGATCGCGGCCCAGATCGATTAACAGGCGGTAGCGATCGTCGCTGTCGAGAAAATCATATTCTTCGTAAATGTCGGACAGGGTGCGCATAATCTGCGCACCTGCCACAGTCGCCTCTAGAGGTCGACCCCTGCCGCAATCGCTTCGAGCTTGCGCAGCCGCTCTTTGAGGTCGGCGATCTCGATGCGTGAACCTGCATGCGGGACGTTAGCGTCGCCCTGCATGGCCGGTGCATGGGTCTGCACCAGTTCTTCACGTTTGAGCGCAATCCAGTCGCGCCAGCCGCGCAGCGCCACCATGCTGATGAACGCAAGGGCGGAAAGGGTCACTGCAAGTAAGAGCAGGTTGGCAGTGATTTCGGACATGATGTTGGCCATGATATGGCTCCTTTATCATCGCATTACGGATTGGCACGGTCGCGCAATTGTTCAATCTCGGCCTCTAGGCCGACAGCGCGATTGGTATCGGTGGCGATCCGTTCGAGGACCTGGATACGATCTTTGAGGGTACGGATCTCGGCCTGCAGCGCTCGGGTTTCAGCGTTATCCACTGGCACGACGGGAGGAAGACCATGGCGACCGCTTCGTGTGCCGCCATACCGAGCGCTAAGGACCCGGCCGAGGGTGACGATCAGTACAATTCCAATTACCATTTCAAACGGATTCATTGGGGAGGTTCCTTCTTATTTTCCGGTCAATTGAGCGGCGCGTCGCGCAGCTTTTCTATTTCATCGGAGACGACGACGCCCTTGTCGGTGGCGATGCGTTCCAACACGCGGACCCGTTCTTCCAGCTGAGCGGTATGCGCCGCATATTGGGCCGCCTTTTCCGCGCTCATTTCTGATTGTTTGTCTAGCATATGTCGCTGATGCCGCGTCCATATGGCGAGCCCGCCAATGATGAAGGGTGCCAGCGGAATGAGAATCCAGATTTCATCGCCCATGATTTTTCCTCTCAGTTCGCAGGGCGCCGCAGCGCCTCTATCTCGTGGCTCAACCCATGGCCGGTGTCGGTTACGATGCGTTCGACCACTGCTAGCCTGTCTTTGACCGATCCCAGTTCAGCCCGCAGCTGGGCATTCTCCTGGCTGATCAGCTTGACCCGTTCCATCGCGTCGTCACTGGTTTTGGGATAAACCGCCTGTCCCCAAGCTCCATCGAGCGGATAACCGTTCTTGATCCGTAGCCAGGTGGTGAAAACCCAGCCGCCGACTGCGAAGATACCGATGATCGCGGCAAGCGGTGCGATGCTATTGAAGATTTCGCTATTCATCGATTTTCCCCTCAGCGCAGCTGTTCAATCTTGTCGGAAAGCTGGGCTGCCCGGCCATTGCCATCCGTTGCAATCCGCTCCAGAACCGAGAGCCGATCCTCCAGCCGGACAATCTTGTCGGCGAGTTTGGCATTATCATCGGTGAGCAAAGCAATTTTTCGATCAGCGTCGGGGTCATTTCGATGAACCGTGCCGCCCCATTCATTTTCCACCGGATAGCCATGTTTGGCACGGATCCATGTGGTGAACATCCAGCTGCCGATCGACAATGCGATGACGGCGATAATGAAGGCAGGACCACTCCAACTCATATTCATTCTCCCTGTTTGCCCTGTCGCGCTTAGCGCAGACTGTCGATCTCTTCGGCAAGCCGACGGTTGTGGCTGGTATAATATTGCTCGATGTCAGCGAGGCGGCGATCCATCTCGCGGAAGCGCGATTTGATGTCTCGGGTCGATCCCCCAGGATTGCTGCGCACGCCTTGCCAGAATTTGGCTTCCTCACTCGACCCGTAAAGAGCCAGAGGCTTTGGGGTGCCCATCCAGGCGACCATCCAATAGGCGATCAGCGTCCAGGGAAAGCCCCCCATCAAGGTCAGGAGCACCGCGCCGACGCGGACCCACATGGCGTCAATCCCGCTGTAATCGGCGATCCCGGCGCAAACTCCGCTCCATTTGGCGTTCTGTTTGTCGAGGTAAAATTTGGTGCGGCTGGCAGACATGTCAGTTCCTCCTGGTCAATTCGATTTGCGCCAGATCATCATCGCTGCGAACCGCTGGGCGGAAATCGGGATGGTCGGCGGTAATGATGCGTTCGATGGTATGTAGACGGGCCTCTAATCGGCGGGCGGTGTCGTACATTTCATCGAGCAGTTGCTCATCTTCTCCGGTCAGCGTCTTCGCCTGTTTCCACTTTGTAATATAGTGGAGAATCAGCCACGGAAGACCGAGGAAGAGTGTTCCGATGACGATCGGAACGATGATGACTTCTTCCATCAATCTTCCCCTTATTTCTTGTTGGCGTGGGCAGCTTTGAGCGCGGCTAGTTCATCAGCCACCTTGTCGGCGGACTGCAACTCGGCGATTTCCTCATCGAGCGTCTTTTTATAGCCCAGGCTCAGCGCATCGGCGCGGCCTTCGGCATCGTCAACCCGGCGTTCAAGAATATCAAAACGCGAGAAGGCATCATCAACGCGATCACCATTGGTCATCTCGCGCAGTTTGTACCGGTTTTCCGCACTTTCAAGGCGATTGACGACGCTCGTCTGGCGCGTCCGCGCTTCGCTGAGCTTTTTCTGCAGCTTGGCGATATCGGCTTCATAGCCTTTGAGAGCATCGTCGAGCACGCCTACTTCGGCTTTCAGGCGGTCAGCCATGTCGCCGGCCTTTTGCTTTTCAACCAGCGCCGCGGTGGCCAGATCTTCGCGGTCCTTGGACAAGGCGAGCTCGGCCTTTTCTTTCCAGCTCTCCTGAAGACTTTCGAGCTTGGCGATGTGCCGGCGCATTTCCTTTTGATCGGCAATGGTGCGCGCAGCAGAAGCGCGGACTTCGACCAGTGTCTCGTTCATCTCAAAGATGATCTGGCGGATCATTTTTTCGGGGTCCTCCGCCTTGTCGAGCAAGTCGGTGACATTGGCGGCAATGATATCGCGGGTGCGTGAAAAAATACCCATTGTGAAACTCCTGTCGAAAACTGAAATTGAAACATTGTTTGAAGAAATACTGGTGCCGGGACGGGGCAAGGGGGGAGAGTGTCCCGGCACCAGCGCCGGTCAGGCCAAGGGACTGACCGCCGGGGACGTTGCAGCGGCCATCACATAAGACGTGGACACAGAGCCAAGGTCGCTTGCGAGAACATGAGGCTGATCGATCACGCCGACGAGAATGGCCAGCGCACCAACCGCGCTAAGCGCGAATGTAGCAGCTTGGGCAAACAGGTTTTTCATGATCGTATCTTCCTCAATTTACACTGCCCGGCACGGAAGTGCGCCGGTTCACACAAAACACTGCATAAGCCGTGCCAATTGCGCCGAATGACGGAAATAGGCATGAATCGGCACATAAACCTTCTTCTTCGTCGATTTTACTTGCCAATCAGCGGGAAATTTTGCCAATCATTAGCAAATGGAGCGTGAAACCCAATTTATCGGCCAGTCGGCCACTTTTCAGGATGCCGTAGAGCGCGCGTCACTCGCCGCCGCGCTCGATCGCCCTGTCTTGGTGGTCGGCGAACGCGGGACCGGTAAGGAGCTGATCGCCGAACGACTGCACCGGCTGTCGACGCGTTGGGACAAGCCCTATGTGATTATGAATTGCGCTGCGCTTCCCGAAACATTGATCGAAGCCGAATTGTTCGGGCACGAAGCCGGTGCCTTTACCGGGGCCACCCGCGCGCGCGCCGGACGATTTGAAGAGGCCGATGGTGGCACCTTATTTCTCGACGAACTTGCGACCCTCTCGATGGGCGCGCAGGAGCGGCTACTGCGCGCGGTTGAATATGGCGAGGTCACGCGTGTCGGATCGTCACGCCCGATCCGCGTCGATGTCCGCATCGTCGCGGCCACCAATGAGCATCTTCCCGCGCTGGTCGAGGACAATAGATTTCGCGCGGACCTGCTCGACCGTTTGTCGTTTGAGGTGATCACCCTGCCCCCGCTTCGTGCGCGCGAGGGCGACATTGAAGTGTTGGCGCAATATTTCGGTCAGCGTATGGCGACGGTACTGGATTGGGAGGAATGGCCCGGATTTGGCCCTCGCGCGCTCGCCGCGATGGAGGGGCATAGCTGGCCCGGGAATGTACGCGAGCTTCGCAACGTCATCGAACGCGCCATCTATCGCTGGCCTGACCGAGATTCACCGGTCGATGCCTTGAACTTCGACCCTTTTGCCAGCCCGTGGCAGCCCGCACAGGCACCCCATACCGCCGCCAAAGCTGCAACCGCCGCAAACGCTGCGTCTAGTGAAACAACACCTACAGCCGCGCCAGTTGGACCAGTCAGCGACTTGCGCGCCGCTGTCGATGCCTATGAACGGCAAATATTGGCCGACGCTATGGCGCGCTGTCGCTTCAATCAAAAGGTCGCAGCGGAGGCGTTATCGCTTAGCTATGACCAGATTCGCCACGCACTAAAGAAGCATGGGCTGAACTAGACACGCGCTCCTTTAGTCGGGGCCAGTCTTATTGCCCCGGCAACCGGGCTTCCAATCCCGCAAGCACGGCATTCTGCGCCGCCACGATCGCGATCAGGTCAGCGCGCAAGGCATAAATGGCGGGCAGCCCATCGATCGATTCGTCGATGCTACGTTGTAGATAGAGGTGATCTATGTCAGCCAGTGCGCCACTGACTGGCGCGCGAGTCGCCTGAAGCCGCGAAATGGCTTGCTGTGCAACGACCCATTTTTCGCTAGCCACTGCAGCGCCGGCCGCCGCGCCAACTAAGGGCTCGGCGACCCCGCGTTCAGCGGCAAAAGCCTGTGCTGCCATAGCCGAATCATCCCGCCAGCGGGCCAGGCGTCCGGCCAGATCCGCGGGTAAGGACCCTGGCGGTTCGGACTCTATAGTCGGCGGCGCCACATCGAACCTCCCCTCGACAGGGCGCTTGGCAAGCGAAGGATAGCCTTCGCCTGCACTCATGGCGCAGCCCGACAGCAAAAGCGCCAGAACCGGCGCAGCTAAGCTAAAGAAAAAAGGGTGTCGCATCGCTCTAGACTGATATGGGGGCCTGCGCCGGTCAGCAAGTGCCGAATCGGTGCCAACGCAGATTCTTGACGCGTGCAGCCGCTAAAAGGCGAAAAGCGCGGAGTTTGGCGGTTGACAGCACGCCCGTGGCCCGTTAGTGGGCCTGACTTTCCCGCATGCTGGAAAAAGCGCCTGCCTTGGCAGGTGTCTGGTGCGCGGGTGCTTTATTTTTGATGATGGATGGAAGACCATGTTCGCAATCGTGCGCACGGGCGGCAAGCAATATCGCGTCGCCGCTGGAGACAAAATCGCTGTTGAAAAACTCGACGGCGAAGCGGGTGACACTGTGTCGCTCGGTGACATCTTGCTAGCCGGTGACGGCGGCGAGGTGAAGAGCACCGACGGCCTGGTCGTTTCTGCCGAAATCATCGCGCAGACGCGCGGCGAAAAGGTCATCGTGTTCAAAAAGCGTCGTCGGCACAATTACCGCCGCCGCAATGGCCATCGCCAGTCGCTGACGCTGCTGCGCATCACCGCTGTCGGCGATGCAAAGGAAGCCAAAAAGGCTGCGCCTAAGAAGGTCGAAGCTGCTCCGGCAACCGAAGCCAAGGCTGCACCGGCCGAGAAGAAGGCCGCCGCACCCAAGGCAGCTCCCAAGGCAGCTGCACCGAAAAAGGCCGCTGCTCCAAAGACAGCTGCTGCTACCAAGGATGCGGCTCCGGCGAAAAAGCCCGCAACGAAGAAACCCGCTGCCAAAAAGGCAGCCCCCAAGAAAGACGCTTGAGCGCGGAAACGCAGCTCGGTTTTAGACACTAAGGAGTATCGGTCATGGCACATAAAAAAGCAGGCGGTTCATCGCGCAACGGTCGCGACTCAGCTGGCCGCCGCCTTGGCGTGAAGAAGTTCGGCGGTCAGGAAGTGATCGGCGGAAATATTATCGTGCGCCAGCGCGGCACTAAAGTCTATCCGGGCGTCAATGTCGGGATGGGCAAAGACCATACACTATTTGCCACCATTGAAGGCCATGTCCGATTCCATGATGGCAAGCTTGGCCGCAAATATGTGTCGGTCGATGCCATGGCAGAAGCCGCCGAATAAACGACGATCGCTAATGGGTCGTCCTTACCAAGGGTGACCCGGAACGGTCCTTTCCGTATAAAGCGGAAACAAAGTTCGAAAGAGGGAGACGGGTCACCCCCGGCCTCCCTTTTTTATTGCGTATTTTCTGTCTCGAACAGGCAAGCGTAAAAATGGGGCCACCCATCTCCCTCCGTCATCGACTGTCGTCAAAGCGTCACCATCTGGGGGCAAGCGACAGGAAAATTGGGAGTGAAGCTATGTTTGCGCGTACAGAAAGACTGTTGCTGCGGCCGGGCTGGGCCGAAGATGCCCCGGCGCTGGTCCAAGCATTGAGCGAAGAGGCGGTGGTGCGCAATCTCGCAACTGCCCCATGGCCTTATGACGTGAAGGCCGCCCAACAATTTCTGAGCCAACCCGCTGTCGACAGCTTGCCTCGCTTTCTAATCTTCATCCGTACTAGCGGCGCACCGCGGCTTGTTGGTGGCTGCGGCATTTCGCAGACTGAGGAGGACGGGCTGGAAATGGGTTATTGGATCGCGCGTCCCTTTTGGGGATTGGGCTTTGCCACCGAGGCGGGACGCCAGTTGTTAAACATCGCGCGCTCGATGCGCCTGCCACGCCTCACCGCGGGTCATTTTATCGATAATCCGGCATCGGGAGCAGTGCTTCGCAAGCTGGGCTTTCGTCCGACCGGCAAGATCATGTCGCGCCACAGTCTGGCAAGAGGCGGCGAGGCGGCGTGCGCCTTGTTCGAAGAAGGTGACGGCGACAGCGATGGCGCCGTCACCCCAATGCCAGGCCGTATCCTGCCCGACGGGGATCGTCGCGAAACAATGCGCCTGATCGCTGCCTGAAACCCTAGCAACGATGGTTGCACCGCCCCAAACTTTTGTTCAGACAGAGGCCTGATCCTTTATAGCAGGAGCTTAGCCTTTGTCTTTCTTCCCCACCTCTTCATTCAGCCGCCGCCAGACACTTGCAGGTCTCGGCGCCGGCGCCGCTACGATTGCGCTCACCGGTTGCGCGTCCGCCGCCGATCTAGCCAACGCCTCAGCCCCGCTCAATGATTCGGGCGCACAGGCGCTGCTGGACAGCATTGCCGAGCGCCTGCTCGCTCTCGCTCCCGAACAAGCAACCTCTTTGGGCATCGACACCGATGCGCGCGCTGCTCTGCGCGGGAAGCTTTCCGATCGTTCGGCACAGGGACAAGCCGCAGTCGCCGATACACTGCGGGCCGACTTGGCCCTCGTCCGCGCCGCCGATAAGTCTGCGCTCAGCCATGCAACGCGAACCAGTCTCGCGGTGGTCGAAAGCGCCTATGACGTCGCGCTGGAGGGCTTTGCCTTGCCCTATGGCGATGTCGCTGTCGGAGGCTGGCGCAACACGCCCTATGTCGTTATCCAAAATGTCGGTGCCTATCTGGACGTTCCGCGCTTTCTGGACAGCGACCATCCGGTCAAGACCTCCGCCGATGCCGAAGCCTATCTGTCGCGTCTCGCCGCCTACCCCGCAGCGCTGGACGGAGAGAATGAGAGGCTGAAGGCAGCTGGCGCACAGGGCGTCGTGGCACCCTCCTTTCTGATCGACAAGGCACTGAAGCAAATGGGCCAGTCGCTCGCCGATGCAAAGGAAGGCGGTGGGTTGGTTGAGAGCCTCGTCAACCGGACGCGCGCGGCCAATATCGCGGGCAACTGGGGTCCGCGCGCCGAAACTATCGTCCGCCAGGCAGTCGCTCCGGCGCTCGAACGACAGATCGCCGAACTCACCCGCCAGCGGGCATCTGCGACGCGCGACGCCGGCATGTGGGCGCGACCGGGCGGCGAAGAATTTTACGCCTGGGCGCTGCGCGCCAGCACGACAACGCGCATGTCGCCTGACCAAGTACATCAGATGGGCCTCGAGCAACTCGCTGAGTTGCACGGGCGGATGGACCCGATCCTGCAAAGCCTAGGCTATACCAAAGGGACGATTGGCGAACGGATGCACGGACTGGCCAAAGATCCGCGCTTTCAATTTGCTGCTGGCGATCCCGGCCGGGCCGAAATTATGGCCTATATCCAAACCTGGCTTGGAAAGATCCGCCACGAACTTCCCCGCGCCTTTCGTACGCTGGTGCGCGGCAATCTGGAAGTCAAACGCCTGCCGCTGGCCGAGGAGCCAGGAGCGCCCGGTGCATATGGCGGGGCCGGTTCAATCGACGGGTCGATCCCCGGAAAATTCTGGATCAACCTGCGCACCACCGATCTGCACAGCAAATATAGCCTGCCCGACCTGGCTTTTCACGAAGCGATACCCGGCCATGTCTGGCAGGGCGAATATGCCAACCAGATGCCGCTCATCCGAACCATGCTGGCATTTAACGCCTATTCAGAAGGCTGGGCACTCTATGCCGAACAGCTCGCCGACGAACTGGGTCTTTATGATGATTTTGCAGTCGGACGGCTCGGCTATCTTCAGTCGATCGCCTTTCGTGCCTGCCGTCTTGTTGTCGATTCGGGTCTCCACGCCAAGCGCTGGACACGCGAAAAGGGCATCCAGTTTTTCGTCGAACGCAACGGATCGAACCCGCTGGAAGTCGAAAGCGAAGTTGAACGTTATTGCAGTTGGCCGGGCCAAGCCTGCGGCTACAAGGTTGGACACAGCGAGATCAACCATCAGCGCGACCGTGCAAAAGCGGCCTTGGGCGCGTCCTATGATTTGCGCGACTTTGACGATACCGTGGTAAAAGGCGGCAATGTGCCGCTCGATGTGCTTGCGAAAAATGTTGAGGAATATATCTCCGAAACAAAGGCATAAGCTGGGACAAGACCATATCGATCCAGCGAAACGCAGGCGATGTCACCTAAGGGTGTAAGACTTGTTGGCGTGCCCGGCATAAAGCGAACCACTATGCCGGGCGACGCCTCGTTCGCGCTATTTGCGACCGAAGAAAGACCCTGCAAGGGCGCTCAAATCATTGAGCGGATTTCCATCGCCGTCGCGGTCGATCATCGCCGAAATCTTGCCTAAAGCATTTTCGCCGCCGATCTGGGTGACGATGTCCTGAAGCTTGTCCATCGATAGGCCGGTCGAGGCTGCGGCGCCCTCGACCGTGTCCCCCGGTTCGGGATGGGCTTTACCAAGGGCGGCCATCGCGGTAGCGACTTGCTCTTCGTTCAGGCCAACCTTGGCCGCAAGTCCCGCCAATTGATCGCTGCCGCCCAATTGCTCCATCAAACCGTCGAACATTCCCATCGTCATTCTCCAAACAGGGGTGAGTCGTATCCGATCCCAGACTAGGAGCAGGATTGGAAATTCCAAAGCAGTTGCTCGACTCACCCCCGACACGCCAGGTAGCGCGCTGATCGATGGGGCACCTTACGGCAAAGACATCAGGTCAGGTGCGACGAACCCTCGCCTTGCCTCCACGGAAAAGAGCAAATCGCGCGAATAAAAGCAAAGCGGCCATTCGCGCTTTCCGCGCGGACCAAGAATCAGCGCGTTGACGCTTGTTACCAGCGACTCATCTGACGCACGCTCGGTCAGATGCGCGCGCACCCCCGCAATATAAAGCTGGGTAATCGTTTCATGATAGCCTTGCCTATCATCATTCACCCCGCCGACGCTTTCGTTGAAGGCGCGGATGATGGCGGGCAGATCACGCTCGGGCACAATATCGGGGCGTTCGCGCAGCAGCCAGACACAGACAGCAAGATGCGCTTCATGCGTCCAAGCATCGCGGGACAGACTGCACGTCAGCAATCCATTCCCTAGCGCGCGCACCACTGCATCATCGGCAAAGCGCCGAGGTTTATAGGGGGCAATCATTCGTCCGGTCCTTTCCGGGCATCGCGCCCGGATAGGACCGGGCAATTTTAGGCAGCGGCTGCTTGGCGAGGAGCAGCTTGGCGAACGCCTTCGTCGACATGGTCGGCAAATTGCGCGAAATTATCCACGAACAGCGTGACCAGTTTTTGCGCGGTCGCATCATATTCCGCCTTGTCAGCCCAGGCTTCGCGCGGGTCGAGAATCTTACTGTCGACGCCCGAAACCGTCACCGGGAATTCGAACCCGAAGTTCGGATCTCGGCGAAATTCGCTGTCGTTAAGGCTGCCGTCGAGCGCCGCGTTCAACAAAGCGCGCGTAGCTTTGATCGGCATGCGGCTGATCCCGTCCATCGTCGCCATGCCACCCGTCCAGCCGGTATTGACGAGCCAGCATTGCACCCCGCCCTTGGCGATGCGCTCTTTGAGCAAATTGCCGTAAATTGACGGATGGCGCGGCATGAATGGTGCGCCAAAACAGGTCGAGAAGGTCGCCTCTGGCTCGGTCACGCCGATTTCGGTCCCTGCGACTTTCGCCGTATAGCCCGACAGAAAATGATACATCGCCTGGTCGGGGGTAAGCCGCGCAATCGGAGGCAATACGCCAAAGGCGTCGGCGGTCAGGAAGATAACCGTTTTCGGTACCGGTCCCATATTGCTTTCCGAGGCGTTCGGAATGAAGTCGATCGGATAGGCCCCGCGGGTGTTTTCAGCGAGACTGTTGTCGTCAAAGTCGAGCTCGCGCGATTCAGGGTCGATCACGACATTTTCCAGCACCGTACCGAACCGCTTGGTGGTTGCATAAATTTCGGGCTCGGCCTCGGCCGAAAGGCGGATCATCTTGGCGTAGCAGCCACCTTCAAAATTGAAGACCGCCGTATCGGACCAGCCATGTTCGTCATCACCGATCAGCGTGCGGCTGGCATCGGCCGACAGTGTCGTCTTTCCTGTCCCCGACAGACCGAAGAATACTGCTGTGTCGCCATCGGGTCCGATGTTAGCCGAACAATGCATCGGCATCACACCATCGACGGGAAGCAGATAGTTGAGGATGCCAAACACCGACTTCTTCATTTCGCCCGCATAGGCGGTGCCCCCGATCAGAACGAGCTTTTCGGCAAAATTCACCGCGACAACGGTTTCGCTGCGTGTCCCGTGCTTTGCAGGGTCAGCGCGGAAGCTCGGTAGGTCGATGATTGTATATTCTGCTTCGAATGTGGCCATTTCGGTTGGCGTCGGACGTACGAGCAGCGTGCGGATGAACTGGCTGTGCCAGGCAAATTCGGTCAGCACCTGAACACCGACGCGATGTTCGGGCTGCGATCCGCCGAACAATTGCTGACGATAGAGCCGCGGGCGGGCGGCGAGCGCGGCGAAGAAATCCGCCTTGAGTGCAGCAAAATGATCGGGGGTCATCGCGACATTGGTTTTGCCCCACCAGATTGTGTCGGCGGTTGTCTCATCCTTGACAATGAATTTGTCCTTGGCGGAGCGGCCGGTATGCTTGCCGGTGGCAACGACCAGTGGACCGTCTTTGGCTAACAGTCCTTCGCCATGGCGGATCGCGTCTTCGACAAGCGCCGAAGTGCCCAAGTTTTCGGCTACCTCTGCATGAGTTTCGACCGCGATATTGCCGATCTGGACCTGTGTCATTGCTTTGCCTTTCTCATTGCCGCGTCGGACCATTGCATAGCTATGCAACGCAGGCCAAGCATAAGGGCAGGCCCGCATGAACATGGGTGCCGACAGGACGTCGATTCCGTAAATCGCTGTCGCGTTAGCGAGGATGAGGCATGAGGTCAAAAGATTATGTTGCGCAAGTTTGTCTCAATGCGGCGCTGTTGTCGGCACCCCGACGATCGGCTATTCCTGACCCTGGCCTTTGCTGCAATAAGCGCCCGTACAGGAAGAATATGACCGCAACCATTGCGTTGGTCGACGATGACCGCAACATCCTTCAATCGCTATCGATCGCGCTGCAGGCCGAAGGCTTTGTGACGCGCGTATACAGCGACGGCGAAGCCGCATTGAAGCCATTGATCGACAACCCTCCCGATCTTGCCATCTTCGATATAAAAATGCCGCGGATGGACGGTCTGGAACTGCTGCGCCGTTTGCGTGAGAAAAGTGCGCTTCCGGTCATTTTCCTGACATCCAAGGATGATGAAATAGACGAGGCGCTAGGGCTGGCGATGGGGGCCGATGATTATATCGCCAAACCCTTTTCCCAGCGGCTTGTGATTGCGCGCGTCCGGGCCATTTTGCGCCGCGTCGAATTGAACCACAACATCGCGTCTCCCGATGACGAAGCCATCGCCGACCCAATCCAGCGCGGGCGGCTGACCATGGATCCGGCCCGGCACAAGGTAGCGTGGGATGATCAGGGCGTAACGCTGACTGTCACTGAGTTTCTGATCCTCGAGGCGCTGGCCGCCAGACCGGGCATCGTGCGCAGCCGCAACCAGTTGATGGATGCCGCCTATCAGGACGATGTCTATATCGACGACCGCACAATCGACAGCCATATCAAGCGCCTACGCCGCAAGTTCCGCGAGGTTGATCCTGAATTTGACGCCATCGCCACCCTCTATGGGGCGGGCTATCGATTTGCAGATGAAAGCTAGATCCCTGTCCCGCGATGGCGATGATCTGCGCCTATTCTGGTCGGCGCGCTGGTCGCTGACGACCCGGATATTGGCAGTCAATATTCTGGCCATAGCCCTGCTTGCGGGCGGATTTTTTTATCTTGACACGTACCGCACTCGACTCGTCGATACGCGCATCGAAACAATGGACGAGCAAACGGCCATGCTCGCGCTAGCACTCGAAGCTGCAGAGCCCCGAAAGCGCCAGTTCCTGATCAACCGCTTTACCCGCTCGACAAGCTCGCGGTTGCGATTCTATGCCCACGACGGGCATCTTTTGGCAGACAGTTTTGCCACCGCCCTGCCCACCTATGCATTGCGCGATCCCGAAAAGCAGCAATGGCAACGCGACGTCGCCCGCGCGATGGACCGCGGCATCGACTGGATCGTCAGCGCACCGATCCCGGAAAATTTTAGCGAACCCATCGAAGACCATGCAGCCGCATGGCCCGAAGTAGTCGAAGCCGAAAGGACTGGCAAAGTCGCGCATCGCTTCCGCTATGTCCCTGAACGCACCCCACTGCTCAGCACGGCTCGCCCGGTCACGCTGGACGTGCCGCAGACGATGCTCATGACTGTCAACGCGCGCGATATTACCCGCACTGTGCGTGCAGAGCGCTTTCGGCTCGCTGTGGTCATCGCGATGGTGTTGATGACATCGATCCTGTTGTCGCTGTTTCTGGCGCGCACCATCGTTGGTCCATTGCGCCGCCTTGCTCGCGCAGCGGTGCGCGTCCGGCTCGGACGTGCACGCGACGTTGTTGTCCCCCGCCTACCGAGTCGTCGCGACGAAATCGGGACGCTGGCGCGCGCGCTCAGCGACATGACGCAAGCGCTGCGCGAACGGATCGACGCGGGCGAACATTTTGCCGCCGATGTGACCCACGAGCTAAAAAATCCTATCGCGTCGCTGCGATCCGCCATTGAAGGCATGGGTCGCGTCAGCAACGAAGATCAACGCCGCCAGTTGCTAACCATTGCCGACGAGGATGTCAGGCGGCTCGACCGGCTGGTCAGTGACATCAGCGAAGCGAGTCGCGTTGATGCCCAATTGTCGCGCACTGATTTCGAACCGATCGATATCGGGTCGATGGTCGGCTCTATGCTGTCCGCACGCGCCGCGCGTCAACCGCAGGACGAGCCGCAACCACGCATTGCCTTTGCCCGACCGCGCAAGGGCGCTGCCATGGTGATGGGCGATGGCCACCGTCTTGAACGAGCTATCGACAACATCATCGATAATGCGCTGAGTTTTTCTCCCGCCGAAGGTTTGGTTTGTATCCGCGCCACGCGACTGGGAAATGATGTCCAGATCCAAGTCGAGGATGAAGGGCCCGGCATCGAACCGTCGCAGCGCGAAGCCATATTCCACCGCTTTCACAGCGACCGGCCGTCGGGCGAAGCCTTTGGCCGCCACAGCGGACTGGGTCTGGCCATTGCGCGCACGATTATAGAGGGGCATCGCGGATCGATTGTGGTGCACGACCGTGACGATGGTGAACAGGGGGCAAGTCTGGTTATCACCTTGCCGGCAACAGACAACCAATGATAGCGGATGGCACAGTATCGCACTGGCTTGCGGCACACTGCGGCGACCGGTAAGCCTAGCCGGATGGAGTCTGCGCTGACCGCCCCCGCCACCACCAATATCCACGCCAGCTGCGTCGCCGTTGGAACCCGCGGCGTGCTGTTGCTTGGTCATTCGGGACAGGGCAAATCGGATGTGGCGTTGCAATTGATTGATCGCGGTGCGCGGCTGGTTGCCGATGACCGCTGCGATGTCTGGTTCGAACGCGGCCGGCTTTGGTGCCGCCCGCCCGTCACATTGGCTGGCAAACTTGAAATGCGCGGGCTTGGAATTCTCGACGAACCCTGGATCGCGCCGATCGCGCTCGCGCTCGCCGTCCGGCTGAGCCAACAATATGACCGTATGCCGCCCGAAGGGCAGGTCGAACCGATCGCCGGCGCAAGCCTGCCGCTGATTGTCGTATCGGGATTTGAGGCGTCGACGCCAATCAAGATATTGCGCGCGCTCGACGCGCTGATGGTGAGCTAATGGCTCCGCGCTCTGATCCCCGCTTATTGTTGGTCACCGGTATGTCAGGTGCCGGCAAATCGACCGTGCTGAATGTGCTGGAAGATCTGGGGTGGGAGGTCGTCGATAACCTGCCGCTGGCGCTACTCGATGCACTCCTCGACGCGCCCGCTAAGCGGCGCGAGGCCAACCGTCCGCTGGCTGTCGGCATCGACAGCCGAAGTCGAGGGTTTAAGCCCGCCTTGCTGGTGCGGCGGATGAAAGAACTGCGTGATGCGGGTGGGCGCGACATCAGCACTCTATTCCTCGACTGCGCGGGCGCTGAACTGGAACGGCGCTTTTCCGAAACGCGTCGGCGCCACCCGCTGGCCGAGGACCGCCCGGCGGCCGACGGTATCGCGCGCGAGCGGGAGATGATGGACGGCATGCGTCGCTGGGCCGAACAGGTCATCGACACCACCAAATACAGCGCCAATGATTTGCAACAGGAAGTGCGCGGACGCTTCGCCGAGACCGGTGATGACGAGCCGGTCCTCAGCGTTGTAAGCTTTGGTTTTGCGCGTGGCCTGCCGCGCAATGCCGATCTGGTGTTCGACATGCGATTTTTGCAAAATCCGCATTGGGTCTCCGAATTGCGACCGCTGACCGGCCTCGATCCAAGGGTGTCTGCCTATGTCGCGGCCGACCCGGCTTATGCCGGTGTCGTCTCGCAAATCGAGAATCTATTACTCGCTGTGCTTCCTCGTTATCGGGTCGAGGGCAAAAGCTATGTTACCGTGGCTTTTGGCTGTACCGGCGGACGACATCGCTCTGTCCATGTCGCCGAACGGGTTGCCGCGACACTGCGCGCGGCGGGGCATGAACCGGTGGTAATGCATCGTAACCTTGACTCCGCCCCGCAAGATGGGCTTGAGGGCAAGCCCCCGCCCAACGTGCCTGCACCCGGCGAAGGATTATGATGAGGGTCCGTACATATAATGCCCGCCGATAAAGCGCCCGCCTTGCTGGGCTTGGTCCTTGTCACCCATGGTCGACTCGCCATTGAAATGGTGACCGCAATGGAACATGTCGTCGGTCCGCAGCGCGCGATCGCGTCGGTCTGTATCGGTGCCAATGACAATATGGAAATGCGACGGCAGGAAATTGCCGATGCAGTGGCCCGCGTCGATGAAGGGCGCGGGGTCATCATGCTGACCGATCTATTCGGCGGTACCCCTTCCAATCTTGCCATCAGCCTGATGGAACCGGGCAAGAGCGAAGTGATTGCGGGCGTGAATTTGCCGATGCTGATCCGGTTGGAAAGTGCGCGCAAGACCATGGATATTCGCTCCGCCGTCGCCGCCGCGCGCGAAGCAGGACAAAAATATATCTCGGTCGCCTCCGAAATGCTGAGCATTTCCCATGACTAACGTATCGGAGACAGTCGAGATTACCAACCAGCGTGGTTTACACGCGCGCGCCAGCGCCAAATTCGTAACCTTTGTCAGTCGTCTGCCCGAAGGGGTGGGGGTCGAAGTCGAAAAAGGCGGCTCGCGGGTCAACGGGACTTCTATCATGGGGCTGATGATGCTGGGCGCGGCCAAGGGCGACAGCATTACCATCCACACCAGCGGCCCTGAAGCCGAGGCGGCCTTGTTGAAACTCGTCGGGCTGGTCAAGGACAGCTTTGGCGAAGATTGAGGGGGTAGCGTTGAACACCCCTGTCCATTCCGGCCGCCGATCGAGAATCGAAAGCCTGTCGAACCCGCTTATCAAGCGGATGAGACTGTTGCGGGAAAAGCGCCACCGCAAGGCCGAAGGACTGTTCCTCGCCGAAGGCTTGCGTATCGCCACTGAGGCGCGCGAAGCTGGAATATTGCCGCAATGGCTGTTTTTGGGGCCCGAGAGCGAGACCCATCCGCTGGCGAGTGCTCTGGCGCGCGACACGCTGACCAATGGCGGAGAAGTGGTCGAAACGACGCCCGCAATCCTGTCCAAATTATCGGGCAAAGATAATCCGCAAACCATCGTGGGTATTTATGCCGAGTCTGCGACCGGGTTAACCGATATCGACCGTAGCAGCGCACCGTTATGGCTCGTCGCCGAACGGCTGCGCGACCCCGGCAATCTGGGCACTATGTTACGCACCGGCGATGCTGTTGGGGCAGGCGGATTGATCCTAATCGACGAGTGTACCGATCCCTATGCGGTCGAAGCTGTGCGTGCGAGCATGGGAGCAATTTTTACGCAAAAGCTGGTGCAGACGCGCTGGGACGATTTTCTGCCCTGGCTGCGCGCTGGCTCTGGCCAGTTGGTTGCCACCCACCTAGAAGCCGCGCAAGATTATCAGGCGGTTGTCTATACCGCCCCGACCTTCATTCTGATCGGCAATGAATCGCAGGGTCTGCCCGCGGCTTATGCCGCCGCCGCCGATTTGCGCGTCAAAATGCCGATGCTGGGCAAAGCCGACAGTCTGAATGCCGCCGTCGCGGCTGCAGTGATGGCCTATGAGGTCGTCAATCAACGGCGGCAGCGATAGCGTCAGGGCGTGCCCGCGGGTTCAGGCTTGCGACAGGCTGGTCGCGCCATAATTTATGGGCAATCGTTCGATTGGTGGAGGCTGATTCTCCCGCCAAAATCCAGGGGAACTACCATGGTCAAGCCGCTTATTACCCTTTCACTGGCGCTGACGCTTGGGGCCTGCGCGCCCGTCGCAAAGGCTCCCGCCACGGCGAGCAGCGACGCATCGCGAGGCGCAGCTTCCGTGTCTGCCGCCACTGCCTATATGGCAATGGGAACCGAACCGGGGTGGACGGTTGAGATCACACCTGCCACCCTCAACTATAACGGCGATTATGGGGAAACCCAGATCATCGTTCCTAACCCGGGCGCCAAGCCGTCATTTAACGGCGAACGCTTCGTCACCGAACGGCTGAGCGTCGATGTGACCCACGTCATGTGCAACGACGGCATGAGCGACCGGCGCTATGCCGACACGGTGATGGTAAAGGCGGATGGTACCGACTTAAAGGGATGCGGCGGCGCGATTCTACCGCCAGCAAACCTGTCTGGTACCCGCTGGACGATCGTGTCGATCAACGGCAGGGATGTCCTGCCCCGTCGCCCCACAGAGGTGCGCTTCGAAGCGCAACCAGATTAGTGGCAGAGCGGGCTGCAACCGCTTTTCGGGTCCGTATAGCAGCGATGGCAAACGGCTGAGCATCGCGACCTTGACGACAACGCGCATGGCGTGCGCAGATCCGCGCGATGCGCCCAATGCCGACGCATCGGCGATGGGTCAGGAACAGGACTTTTTTGCGCTGCTGGGCGAGCCGATCAGTCTGCGCTTTACGCCCGAGGGACGCTTGGTTCTGGTGGGTGTCGGAGGTAAATCGGCGGTTCTGGCACCGGTGGAATAGCGATTAGTCCCCCGCGTCATTGGCAGTAGAAGGCGCGATGGCTAATTTAGCAAGCGGGCGGGCGCTTTGTTCCGCGACAGGCAAAACGTTAATATCCTTGGCACCAGTTTCAATATCGAGCGTCTCGAACCGTCGTGCCTGCGTCAACACCTGGCTTTCGAAGCTGCCAACAAAGGCATTATAAGCGCCTGTCGCGGCATCAAGATTCTTGCCAACTTTGGCAATATGCGACCCCATTACCGCCATGCGGGCATAGAGATCCTTGCCAAGCATCGCGATTTCGCGAGCCTGCCCGGCCAGTTTCTCTTGTCGCCACACCGCCGCGACTGTTCGCGCGATTGCGATCAAATTGGTCGGGGTGGCAAGCAGCACTTTGCGGTCAAATGCATAGTCCCAAAGGCCCGAATCATGATCGAGCGCGGCGGCGAGAAAATGCTCTCCCGGCACGAACATCACGACATAGTCAGGTGTATCTTCAAACTGGTTCCAATAGCTTTTGGCACCCAATGCGTTGACATGCGCCTTCATCGCGGTGGCATGCGCGGTCAGATGCACGATCTTTTCGGCCTCGTCGACCGCGCCAAAAGCATCCTGATAAGCGTTGAGCGAAACCTTGGCATCAATTACCAGATTTTGTCCGCCGGGGACGCGGATCACCACATCGGGCCGCAGCCTTCCACCGTCACCATCGTCAACGCTGACCTCGGTCTGAAAATCGGCATGTTCGGACAAGCCGCAACTTTCCAGCACATTGCGAAGCTGCTGCTCCCCCCAGCGCCCGCGCGCCTTGGGCGCGTTGCGCAGCGCGTTGACCAGTTTCGCCGCTTCGCTCGACACGCGCTCAGTGCCTTCGCGCATCGCCGCGATCTGACCACCAAGCAGCCCAAATGCATCGCGGCGTTCGGCTTCGACCTTTTTGACCTCGATCTCATATTTTTCTAGTCGCTCGTGCACCGGCTGGAGCAACGCCTTGAGATTCTGCCCGCTGCTCGCTTCGCTCTCCTTGAATCGCTCGTCTGCCCGTCTAAGAAAGTCATTTTGCGCCTTTTCAAGCAAGGATTGTCCGACCTCACGGAACTGTACCGTAAGTGCAGCCTGTGCATCCTTGAGCTGGGCGATCTGGGCATCAAAAGCTTTTTCACGCTCGGCCTGCGCGCTCGACAGCGCTGCAAGTTCACGCTCTGCGGTCTGACGCCCGACTGATTCACCGGCCAGATCGGCGATTGCGCAGTTGAAGCGCTCGGCAAAATTGTCGCGCTCGGCCTTTAGGCCAGTCGACTGGCGACTGGCAAAGAGCCAGCCGATAAGTCCGCCGACCAGCAAGGCCGCAAGGATGAGAAATATCTGAATTATAGTCATGTGCAGAACATTGAATGAACAAGGCGCGCTTGACCAGAGGTTTTTGGATTGAAAGGATCACGCAGATCCAAACGGCAGGATTGCACGATAGGCCTCGATCCCCGGCCCACCTGCAATGACCTTGCCCTGCGTGAGTAACCAATAATGACGGACGATCTCGGCCTGTTGTTCCAGCCCGTAACGGCTGAGTGACCAACCCGGCCGGAGCGCATAATCATAGGACGAGAAGGGATGGCGCATCAGCACCAAATACCAGCGGCCGCGCGTTTGCGTTTGCCACACATGGGTCATTTCATGGATAAAAAGGCCCTGAAGTGGCTCCGGTGCGGCGCTGAAATCGTCGCAATAGAGTGTGCCATGCGGATGGAAGTGGATATGCCCCATCGGCGCCATGACGGTGCGGCGCGGCTGAAAGAATGCCCATTTATAATGGCAAATCCGCACATCGTCATAAACAATAGCGTCGCCAAATACGCCGCGTGCCAAACTTACCTCGCCACCAGTTAAGGGGCGCGATGCCTCGGTCACGCTGCGGCTAATGCGCCATATCTTTCATTGGCGGGTCAGCGGGCACCGCAGCGTCGGTTTCCGACGCGGGTGCTGCAGTCGGTTTCCTGATCTTCAGATCAAAAAGAATGCGATCTTGGTTTGTGAAGATAAATACCATCGGCAACCTTCCCGCCTCGATTGCCGCCGGATTGATATTCCAGATCATCAAATGTTTGCCGCCGGGCGCAAAATCCATTTCGCCCTTCGCCGGCACGGGGACAGAGCGCAGAGGCTTCATCATCATCATCCCGTTTTCCTTGACGCTTTCGTGCATCTCGACACGTTGTGCGAGGTCCGCAGTCACGGCGACGAGATCAACCGGTTGTTCGCCGCCTTCAACCGTAAAATAGCCGGCAGAGGGGCGATCGGGGGTCGCGCCAAGCTCTATATAGCCGCTGGCAACATGTAGCACGGCGCCCTCGACCAGATTTTCATGACAGCCAGTTAGCGAAAGCGAAGCGACGGCGAGTGTGGCGAAGGAGAGGAATTTCATGGGCGCGGACTCCTGTGTCGGCAGTAATTTCATCCCCCAGATAGGCATTGGCAGCCCTTGTGCCAAGGATAACTGCACCTATATCGCGCCCATAACCCAAGAAATATGACGCGCCGTCAGGGCGTCAAACTATGTGACAAAAGGACGAAAGACTCATGGCAAAAGTGATCGGGATCGATCTGGGAACCACCAACAGCTGTGTTGCAGTGATGGACGGCGGCAAGCCCAAGGTAATTGAAAATGCAGAAGGCACGCGCACGACACCTTCGATCGTCGCCTTTGCCAAGGATGGCGAGCGCCTGATTGGTCAGCCTGCAAAGCGTCAGGCCGTGACAAACCCAGAAAACACCATCTTTGCCGTGAAGCGTCTGATCGGCCGTCGTTTTGATGATCCCATGACCAAGAAGGACATGGAGCTGGTCCCCTATGCGATTGCCAAAGGCTCGACTGGCGACGCGTGGGTCAAGGCAGGCGGTGAGGAATATTCCCCGTCTCAGATTTCCGCCTTCATCCTGCAAAAGATGAAAGAAACCGCCGAAGCCTATCTGGGCGAAACGGTGACGCAGGCAGTGATCACCGTTCCCGCCTATTTTAACGACGCCCAGCGTCAGGCTACCAAAGACGCCGGTAAGATTGCCGGACTAGAAGTCCTGCGCATCATCAACGAGCCGACAGCAGCAGCGCTCGCCTATGGCCTCGACAAGACCGAGAACAAGACGATCGCGGTTTATGACCTTGGCGGCGGCACGTTCGACATTTCGATTCTCGAAGTTGGCGATGGTGTGTTCGAAGTGAAGTCGACCAACGGCGACACTTTCCTTGGTGGTGAAGATTTCGACAGCAAGATTGTCGAATATCTCGCAGATGCATTCAAAAAGGACGAAGGTATCGACCTGCGCGGCGATAAGCTGGCGCTGCAACGTCTGAAGGAATCAGCTGAAAAGGCCAAGATCGAACTGTCATCGGCAGCAACGACCGAGGTCAACCTGCCCTTTATCACCGCCGACGCCAACGGGCCGAAGCATTTGGTCAAGACGATCACCCGTTCGGACCTTGAAAAGCTAGTCGAAAGCCTGATCAAGCGCACCCTCGACCCTTGCAAAAAGGCGATCAAGGATGCGGGCGTCGATCCCAAGGATATTGATGAGATCGTGCTGGTTGGCGGCATGACGCGCATGCCGCGCGTCCGCGAAATCGTGAAGGATTTCTTTGGCAAGGAACCCCACACCGGCGTCAACCCCGACGAAGTCGTCGCCATCGGTGCCGCCATTCAGGCCGGCGTGTTGCAGGGGGACGTCAAAGACGTGCTGTTGCTCGACGTCACCCCGCTGTCGCTGGGCATTGAAACGCTGGGCGGTGTGTTCACGCGCATGATCGACCGCAACACGACGATCCCGACCAAAAAGTCGCAGGTCTATTCGACCGCTGATGACAATCAGTCAGCCGTCACGATCCGCGTCTTTCAGGGCGAGCGCGAAATGGCTGCCGATAATAAGGCGCTGGGCCAGTTTGACCTTGTGGGCATCCCGCCCGCTCCGCGCGGCGTGCCGCAAATCGAAGTGACCTTTGACATCGACGCCAATGGCATCGTGTCAGTCCATGCCAAGGATAAGGGCACGGGCAAGGAGCAGCAGATCAAGATCCAAGCCTCGGGCGGCTTGTCGGACGGCGACATCGAGCAGATGGTCAAGGACGCCGAACAATTTGCTGAAGAAGATAAAAAGCGCCGCGAAGCGGCTGAAGCTAAGAATAATGCCGAAAGCCTGATCCACACGACCGAGCGTCAGCTGGTCGAGCATGGGGATAAGGTTGACGCCGCATTAAAGGCTGAAATCGAAGCCGCCGTTGCCGAAGCCAAGACCGCTGTCGAAGGCGGTGAGCCTGAAGCAATGACCGAAAAGAGCCAAGCGCTGGCGCAAGTTGCGATGAAGCTTGGTCAGGCGATCTACGAGCAAGAGCAAAAGGACGCCGCCTCGCCCGAGGGCGAAGCCCCCAAGGCTGAAGACGACGATGTGGTCGATGCTGAATTTTCGGAAGTCGACGAAGACAATAAGGGTTGATCAGACATACCCCGTTCGCGCCATGAATCGCGGACGGGGTAAACTGGTTAAACTGGGGACCTAAATGTCACTCGACATCGATTATTATGAATTGCTGGAATGTGATCGCAGCGCTGACGATCGCACGCTGAAGGCTAGCTATCGCAAACTTGCGATGCAATATCATCCCGACCGCAATCCGGGGTGCCACGACAGCGAAGCGCGTTTCAAGGCGATCAGTGAAGCCTATGACTGCCTCCGCGACCCGCAAAAGCGCGCGGCCTATGACCGGTTCGGCAAGGCCGCCTTCCAGAATGGCGGCGCCGGTGGCGGTGGTGGCGGAGCCGATTTTGGCGACATAGGCGATATTTTTGAATCGATTTTCGGTTCTGCCTTTGGTGGTGGCGGTCAGCGCCAGCGCGGTCCCGCGCGCGGTGCCGATCTACGTTATGACATGGAAATTCGGCTCGAGGATGCCTTCGCCGGATGCAGCCGCGAGATTGAAGTCGATGTCGCGGCGCGATGCGACAGCTGTGATGGCAGTGGCGCCAAGCCCGGCACTTCGACGCACCGCTGCAACACCTGCGCCGGACATGGCAAAGTGCGCGCCCAGCAGGGCTTTTTCATGGTCGAGCGGGTCTGTCCTCATTGTCAGGGTGCGGGAGAGGTCATCGCCGATCCCTGCCCCACCTGTCAGGGCGAAGGTCGGGTCGACCGGCGCAAGACGCTGACTGTCACTATTCCGGCGGGGGTCGACGAAGGCACACGCATCCGCCTGAGCGGTGAAGGTGAATCGGGCGCACGCGGCGCCGGCGCGGGCGACCTGTATATTTTCCTGCATCTGAAGCGGCACAAATTGTTCGAGCGCGAGGGCACCACCTTGTTCACCCGTGCGCCAATCAGCTTCACCACTGCGGCACTTGGCGGCGAAATTACCATTCCCGGCCTTGATGGTACGCGCCACGACATTCGCATTCCCGCTGGCATTCAGTCGGGCAAACAGTTGCGTCAGCGCGGGGCCGGCATGCCAGTCCTAAACGGACGCGGCCATGGCGATCTGGTGATTCAGGTCGATGTCGAAACGCCGAGCAAATTGAGCGCGCGACAGAAAGAATTGCTGGCCGAATTTCAGGAAACCGAGACCGGCGATGAAAGCCCTGCCGCGCAAGGGTTTTTCACGCGCATCAAGGATATGTGGGACGATCTGACCGATTAGGATAGCTCGACACCTATCTTTCCTGTGCTTAGCTTGGTAGCCTCGCTGTCTCGCCAATACGGAAAGAATTGTCCCTATGCGCCCTCTTCGTCTTGCAGCTCTTGCCTTGCTCCTCGCCCCATTGCCTGCGGTTGCGCAGGATTTTTCCAAGGTCGAGATCAAGACCGAGCAGGCAGGACCCGGCGTGTCTGTGCTATTTGGCGCGGGCGGCAATATTGCGGTCAGCCACGGCAGTGACGGCACCGTGCTGGTGGATGACCAGTTCGCGCCCCTTACCGCCAAGATTGAAGCCGCAGTGACGGCACTCGGCGCGAGTCCGGTCAAATGGCTGATCAATACCCACTGGCACGGCGATCATAGCGGCGGAAATGAAAATTTCG
This sequence comes from uncultured Alphaproteobacteria bacterium, assembly GCA_963844225.1. GTDB lineage: Bacteria > Pseudomonadota > Alphaproteobacteria > Sphingomonadales > Sphingomonadaceae > Sphingopyxis. The sequence goes on from CAWJNG010000011.1 coordinate 245,717, forward strand.
GCAAGGCTGGCGTGATGATCATGGCACAGGACCATGTCCGCGATCGCTTGGTAGAAGGCAATTTAGCTAGTGGCGGAAAATCCGCTCCCGCCGCGGCCCCCGCGCTGCCCGTCCTCACCTATCATGACGGCATCACGCTGCACCTTAACGGTGACACGATTCGGGTCCGCCACGCTCCGCACGCGCACACCGACGGCGATTCCATTCTGTTTTGGGATAAAGCCAATGTGGTCCATATGGGCGACACATTTTTTAACAAAGTCTCACTGCCCTTCATCGACCTGAAAAGTGGCGGGTCGGTCTATGGCGTTCTGGCCGCCGCAGATATTGTGTTGGGAGAGATTGATGACCAGACCGTCATCATCCCTGGTCACGGACCGTTAGCGAAGAAGACCGACCTTGTCGCCTATCGCAATATGCTGGCAACCGTGATCGCAGCGGTCGAAAGCGCCAAGGCTTCGGGTAAATCGCTGACGGAGATTCAGGCGATGAAGCCTGCAGCCAAATGGGAGGTGTCCGGGGGTTTCATTTCGGGCGATGCTTTTGTCGAGGCGGTATATAACAGCGAAAAGCCGCATCATCACCAGCCCGACCTGTCCAAAAATATCATGAGCGATCAGAAAAGCGGCGATCACACGCATTAAAGCCCTAAGCGCGCCTCAAGGCGCTTCAATCTCAACTCGCAATTCGGCGATCAAGCCCGCAACCTTGGGCAAGCGCCCTTCCTCTTCATCCAATATCGCATGAAAGGTGCGGCGCTTGATTGCGGCAAGGTCTGCCGCTGGCAAGGCGCCTTCGCCGGTGACGCTGCTCGCGACAATGTCGATCAGCCTATCAGCGCCATGCAGGCGCCCCCACAAATAATCATTCTCGCGATAAGCGCGACTGAAAAAGGCGCCAAAGCTATTGAACTCAATTCCTTTTAGCGTCGCGCCAGCACCGCCGGAGCGAATGGAGTTGGCGTCAGACGGCGAAATACGGTCTATCTTCACCGGATCATATTCGTCAAAACCTTCGCCTTGCAGCAGCGGCAGCGTCGCAATGTCGTAAAAGGGGTAGCCCAGATAGGCGAGCAGCATTGCCCGTCGGTCATCCTTGGGCAATGTCGATAGCGCCTCCGCGACCAACGCATCGGCTTCGCTGTCGGCGGCAGTGAGGTCGCGGCGCGCCGCTACTGCATCCATCCAGGCACCGATGTCGGAATCGGTCGCGATATCGAGATCGGTCAGCCAGATGTCGCCTTCGCGCTCCAGATAAAGGCCAAGCGCCGCGAAAATTGCGGTGCGCATAGCCTCGACCGCCGGGTCGCTCTCTTCTCGCTTGGCTTCGACAGTCGCGTCGAGTTCGCGCGCCAGAAAACGCAATCGCCGAATCCGGAATTCCAGATCATGGGCGCGAAAAAAGGCGATCGCATCGTCATTCGCACCAGCGCCGCGCTTGCCCGAGATACGGTCGAGCCCGCGACGACGGATTTCCTCCCATAGGGCATCGCGGCGATTGGCGCGGTGGACATCCCCCTCGGCAGGAACCAGCCGGTTGATCGTTCCAACCAGATTCTCGACCACCGACGATAATTTCAGATGGCCATAGGGAGCATAGGCAAAGCCCGCCCGCGCAGCGGCTTCGTCCTGGGCCTTGGCGCGCCATTTATTAAGCCGCGCGACTGTGGGCGTGTTGAGAAAAAAGGTCGATCCGAACAATGCCGCGACTTGCTCTTCTACCTCCCCCTTCATCGCATCGACAATATGTTGCATCCGCCGGATCCGGCGCGAGAGCCCTTCGAGCGCTTCAACATTGTCCCGGATCGGTTGCTCACGAGGAATTTCGGAAAGCGCGCCAAGGATCGTCGAAAGAAATCCAGGCAAGCGTGGTGCGGCGGCTTCACCTTGGTCATTTGAACCGGGCTGTCCCGCCGCCTTTCCGAAACTGATCGCGCGATAATCGGGCTTGGGGTCGATATAGACGAAACGCCGGTCGATCTCGCGTCGCGCCGGGCGTTGTTTGAGCGCCGCAATTGCGGGCTTGAAGGGGGCGTTCGCTAGCACTGACCCGTCGATAAGCACCCGGTCTGCAGGTTCGCTCTCATCGCTCGTCACCGGCAATTGGGTGGTGATGAATTCGTCGCGGCGCTTCCAATCAATCTTGCGCCCGACAAGCACCCGGTCGAGTTCGCGCAAGGTAAAAGGGGGAAAGGCGCCCGGAAAGCTAGCGGTCGCGCGTGCCGCCGCCGTCAAAGCGATCCTGTCATCCAGCTGCGCCTGTGGGCCAGTTGGCTGATTTATTTTGCAGAAATGCATCACCAGCCGATGCTCTTGCTCGGTCACGCGGGGCGGGCTGTTGAGCGCTAGCACTGTACTATGACCGGCAAAGTCGGTGACCGAGACAAAAAGGTCAACCGGCAGGCCGTCGGGGACCAGCGGCGGGCCCTTTGGTCCGGCGTCCATCGCGTCGAAAGCATCAATGAGAAGATTGCAGAATGTCTCACCGCCAAATGGCGGCTGAAACCACCGCGCACGGACGAATCGCGACAGCTTTGCGCGCACCTCGTCTTGCGCTGTTGCGCCGACAGTGCGGTCGATGACGTTACCGCGCCGCTTCATCGCCCATCCGGCAATCGGCACCGCCCAGAACTTGGTCGCGCGCGATAGCGGGCGCGCGTCGGGATCGATCAAACGGTCCACATCAGCACTATCGAGCCAAAGATCGGTAAGCGGTTCAAGAGACTGTCCCGTTGCAAGTGCGCGAGCAAGAAAAATGCCGTTAATGCCCCCGGCACTTGCGCCCGCAACAATATCTGCCAGAACGCGCAGCCGGATCTTGCCGTGTGTCGCCATCGCGTCGAGCAATTCGCCATAGAGCGCGCCTGACCCGGTAAGCGGATCTCCGTCGTGTACGGCGCGCGAGGCGGCTGCGAGCCGCCACACCTCTTTGGTAATGCCGTGCATATAAACGGCCAGGCTAATGCCACCGTAGCAGATGAGGGCGAAGCGAAGCTCTTTCTCGCGCATGACGTCCTGATAGCGCGGATTCTCCGACAAGGCGAAACTTTCGACAGGGCGGCAAAGATAGGCGAAAAGATGGAAGGCGCTGCGGTCTTTGGACTTGCGTCTGCAAATCATTCGCATTAGCGGACCTTCAACAGGAGTTGAGAATGATTCGCAAGATTTTTGCCGCCGCGATGCTGAGCACCACAATTTCATCACCGGTTCTGGCGCAAAACGCTCTCGACGCCAGCGATTCGGACAAGGCCACTGACGACAGCAGCATCATCGTCACTGCGGCACGCACTATATTGCCGCCTTCGGCGTTGCCGCTGACCATTAAGATCATCGACAAGCGCGCACTTGACCAACAAATTGCCATCGCAGGATCGGTCACCGACGCTGTTGCATCGCTCACTCCCTCCTTCTCTCCGACACGGCAGAAACTGTCGGGCGCGGGGGAAACATTGCGCGGTCGGTCCCCGCTCTATGCCATTAATGGCATTCCGCAGTCGACACCGCTACGCGACGGAAGCCGCGATGGCTTTACCATCGACGGTTTTTTCATCGACCGAGTCGAGCTTATTTTCGGTTCCAACGCCTTGCAGGGCATTGGCGGCACCGGCGGCATTGTTAATCAAGTGACGGTTGGCGCACCGGCCCGCGAAGGTCTATCGGGCCGAGCGCTGGTCCAGGGTACCGCTGACAATGATTTTTCAAAGGCCGGAATGGGTGGAAAGCTAGCCGGACTGGTACAATATAAGGCTGATCGCTTCGACGCCACTGTGGGCGCCGCTTATGAGCTTCGCGGTGTGTTTCGCGACGGCAAGGGCCGCCCCATCGGAATCAACCTGACGCAAGGCGAGACGCAAGACAGCAAGACGTTCTCGCTGTTCGGGCGCTTTGGCTATCAACTCGGCGATACGGCGCGGATCGACCTGATCGCCAGCCGCTTCGAACTGGAAGGCGATGGCGATTATGTAGCGATTGCCGGTGATCGGCTGACCGGGCTTCCAACCAGCGCAGTGCGCGGCGCGCCTCCGGGGGTTCCGGGCAGCGGTCGCACCGAAAGCTTTGCCTTGTCACTGACCGACACCGCGCTGGGCGGCGGCAATTTCATCAGCCAGATTTTCTGGAACCGCAGCCGCGACACCTTCGGCGGCGAGGTCAATCCGATCGCTACTTTTCAGGACGCCACAATCGCGCCCCTCGGCACCCTATTTGACCAGTCGCAAAACCGCAGCCGCAAAATTGGCGGCAAAGTCAGTTATGAGCGCGCCATTCCCGGCTTTGATGCACTGACCATGACGGTGGGTTTTGATGCCTTGTGGGACAGCACCGAGCAACGGTTGATCGCAACCAATCGCACTTGGGTTCCGCCGACCGATTTCCGCAGCCTTGCTCCCTTTGCGCAGGCTAATCTAAAATTGCTTGACGGCCTTGTCCGCTTGGCCGGCGGTGTGCGGTACGAGAATGTCAAAATCACCATCGATGATTACACAACCCTTGCCAGCGCCAACAACACCATGGTTCTGGGCGGCAGCCCTACGTTCAAGGATGCGCTCATCAATGGCGGCGTGATTATCGAACCGATCCAAGATATCCGTGCCTATGCGAGTTATGCCGAGGGCTATACCGTCCCCGATGTCGGGCGTATCACCCGTGCGGTGAGCACAGCAGGGATAGATATCGACAACTTCCTCGACATCTCCCCCATCGTATCGAACAACCGCGAAATCGGGGTTGAGGTGAAGCGCGGCCCGCTCAACGCAAGTGCCACTTATTTCTGGTCATCGAGCGAAAAGGGCCAGCGCCTGGCCGCGCGCGCCGATGGCATTTTTGAGGTCATGCGCCAGCGCGTCGAAATCGACGGGCTGGAAGTTAATCTGGGCGTCGAGACACCCATCGACGGGCTGAAACTGTCGCTTGGCTATGCCCATCTCAATGGCCGGTTTGACAGCGATGGCGATGAAAAGGTCGATAGCGACCTTGATGGTGCAAATATTTCGCCAGACCGTTTTAACTTCGCTGCTAGCTTTGCGCGGGGCCCGGTGTCAGCGCGGGTGCAGACACAGGTCTATTTCTCGCGCAAATTTGCCGGGACCGCTATCGATCCGCGCAATGATTTTGGCGGCTATACGCTGACCGACGCCCTTGTACGCTATCAGACCGGGATCGGCGGGATCAGTCTGAGCGTCGCAAATTTTTTCAACAAACAATATTTCAGCTACGCCAGCGACACCCAGCGCCCGACCGACAATTTCTTTAATTTCGCCGGTCGCGGACGCACCTTTACACTCGGTTGGGACACTCGGCTTTGATGCAACTACTCGACTTTCTCCACCGTTGGACCGGCGGGTTGATCGGACTGGTGCTGGGCGTGCTGGGGCTGACCGGTGCAATATTGGTGCATCGCGATAGCTGGATTATGTTGCCACATGCCGATGATGCACAGCTCGCCGATGTCGCCAGCATCACTGCCGCGACCGAAAGATTAATGGCAACATCGGGCGATCCGCAAGGCATTGTCTATGCGTCGCAAAGTCTGGGGTTGCACCGCGTTCGATTGTCGGCGGACGCCGGGCTTTATGCCGATCAAGCGGGCAATGTTGTCGCGCGCTGGACCAGCCAGTGGGAGCGCCCCGAATTGTGGATTTTCGATCTCCACCATCATTTGTTCGCTGGCGACGTGGGTGAAACCGTTTCGGGCATTGCCGGACTTTGCGCGCTGTTCTTCGCCATCACGGGCATGATATTGTGGTGGCGCACCCGGCGCAGCTTTCGCTTCCGCCTCTGGCCCAAGCGAATGACGCGGGCGGCCATATTGACCCAGCATCGCGACCTAGGCATCGTAGTTGCTCCGCTGATTATCCTCTCGGCTCTTACCGGGTCGATGATGTTGTTCCGACCCGTCGCCGGCATAATATTGTCCCCTTTGGGTAGCCCCGCAAAACTCAGTGCGTCGCTGGCGTCGCCAAGATTTAAGGGCGGCATATTGACAGAAAAGCCCGACTGGAGCGCCATTCTTGCGACCGCCCGCAGCCGCTTTCCGGAGGCAGAGTATCGCATTCTCAGTCTTCCCCGCAAGCCGGGCGACCCGATAGCGCTGCGGATGCGTCAACCCGAGGAATGGCTTCCCAACGGGCGCACCATGCTGTGGTTCGATGCGGCGAGCGGGCAATTACTCGGCGCGCGCGATTCTAGAGCGCTGCCAACGGGTGCACGAGCCTTTAACTTGGCCTATCCCCTCCACGCCGCAAAGGTCGGCGGGTTGGCCTATCGGTTGGCAATGACCTTTTCAGGATTGAGTATGGCGATGCTCGGTAGCTTCGCCGTCTGGAGCTTTTGGTTCCGGCGCAATAGTCGCGTCAAAAAACCCGCGCGCGCCGCTCTCGCCACCGGCTGATTTCACCGCCACTACGCTAGCATGCTTTCCTATTGCCGCAGGACGCCTATATCCTGACGCATCCCATGACCCGCGCCCGCGTTCTCCTCCTCACCTCGGCCCTCGGCCCGCTCGATTATCGGGTGCCGCATGGTATGGAGGCCGAATTGGGGAGCGTCGTGATTGCTCCGCTCGGGCCTAGGCGGCTCGGCGGCGTGGTGTGGGAAGATAGCGCGTTCGGCTCACCCGATCCGGTCGGCGACAACCGACTGCGCAACCTGTTCGAGGTCGTGCGCGTCCCGCCCCTGTCGGCGCCGCTGCGTCGCCTGATCGAATGGACGAGCGATTATTATCTGTCGTCGCCCGGTGCCGTGTTGCGCATGGTGCTCCCTGGCGTCGCCTTTGCCGATGCCCGCCGCCCGATCATCGAATATCGCGCCACCGGCGCATTGCCCACGCGCATGACACCGCAACGCACCGTCGCGCTCGATGCTATCGGGGCGTCGCAAGGCACGGTGCGCGAACTGGCGGCGCTGGCCGAGGTCAGCGAGGCGGTGCTGCGCGGGCTGGTACATTCTGGCACGCTGGAACCCGTCGCGGTGTCAGCCGATGCCTCCTACCCCACCCCCGATGCCGGCTTTGCGCCGCCCGACCTCTCGGATGAGCAGCGCGAGGCGGCGGCGGGGCTGGTCGATGCAGTGACGGCGGCCAAATTTGAAACCTTGCTTCTCGACGGGGTCACCGGATCGGGCAAGACCGAGGTCTATATGGAGGCGATTGCCGCTGCAATCGATGCGGGCCAGCAGGCACTCGTCTTGCTCCCCGAAATCGCACTCACCGAACCGATGCTCAAACGCTTTGCCGCGCGCTTTGGCTGCGAGCCGACGGCTTGGCACAGCGGACTGCGCGCGGCCGAGCGTCGCCGCGCCTGGCATGCAATTGCCAGCGGCGATGCGCGCATCGTCGTCGGAGCGCGCTCGGCGCTGTTCCTGCCCTATGCACAACTGGGTGTCATCGTTGTTGATGAGGCGCATGAAACTAGTTTCAAGCAAGAAGACGGCGTCCACTATCACGCGCGCGATGTCGCCGTGATGCGGGGCCATTTTGAAGGCTTGCCGGTGGTCCTCGCCAGCGCGACCCCCGCACTCGAAAGCCTCGCGCAAGTCGAGGCTGGGCGCTATCGCCATATCATCCTGCCTGCGCGCTACGGCGGCGCAACCATGCCCGATCTGGCCGCCATCGACATGCGCATCAATCCGCCCGACCGCGGAAGCTGGCTCGCGCCGCCGCTCGTCGCCGCGCTCGCCGACCGCTTGCAAAAGGGCGAACAGAGCCTGCTTTTTCTCAACCGGCGTGGCTTTGCCCCGCTAACCCTGTGCCGGACCTGCGGCCACCGCATTCAATGCCCCAATTGCACCGCTTGGATGGTCGAGCACCGGCTTGTTCACCGGCTCGCTTGTCACCATTGCGGGCATGTCATGCCGCCGCCGCGCCTATGTCCCGAATGTGACGAGGAGGACAGTCTCGTTGCTTGCGGTCCAGGGGTCGAGCGGGTCGCCGACGAAGTAGCGCTTCGCTTTCCCGACGCACGGACTGCTATCGTCACCAGCGACACCTTATGGTCGCCCGCCAAAGCCGCAGAATTTGTCGCAAACGTCGAGGGCGGGCTGGTCGATATCATCATCGGGACGCAGCTCGTTACCAAAGGTTATCATTTTCCCAATTTGACGCTGGTCGGCGTTGTCGATGCCGATCTGGGCCTCGACGGCGGTGATCTGCGCGCGTCGGAGCGAACCTTTCAGCAAATCGCTCAGGTTTCCGGACGCGCCGGTCGCGGGGTCAAGCCCGGCGAGGTGCTGATCCAGACACGTGTCCCCGACGCACCCGTCATGGCGGCGCTGGTCGCGAACGATCGCGACGGATTTTATAAGGCAGAGGCAGCGGCGCGGCGTCAGGCGGGCGCGCCGCCCTATGGCCGCTTTGCGGCGCTGGTCATTTCATCCGAGGATATCGACATTGCGCGCGGCGTCGCCCAGCGGCTAGGCGCCAAAGCCCCCGTTGCGGATGGTCTCGCCGTCTATGGCCCCGCACCCGCTCCGCTCGCGATGCTACGCGGCCGCCACCGTTTCCGCCTGCTACTCCACGCCCCGCGCAGTTTCGATTTGCAAGGAACTATACGCGACTGGGTGAGCAGCATCGACTGGCCTAGCAAGGCGCGCCTCGCGATCGATATCGACCCCTATAGTTTTGTCTAACGATGCAACCAGCGACGAAAACTCGATGCGCAGCGGTCAACATTTTGTGGGGGTTTACAGCGGCATAACGCGGTGGCAATTGGGACGCTAGAACAAGCCAAAACCGGGGGGAACAGACGGGTGAGGCATCAGAAACTGGGATGGGTGCTCGCCGCTCTGGCGCTAACCGGATGGGCGCAGCCCGCCGCCGCAAGATGGATGCGGGCTGACACACAGGATTTCGTCATTTATAGCGAAGGTAGCGAGAAATCGTTGCACCAATTTGCAGAGAATCTGCAACGTTTTGACACCACCTTGCGCAATCAGTTCAAGGTTAGCAACGATCCTGAACCCTACCGACTTGTCATATATCTCGTCCAGCATGCCGAAGATGCAGGACGGCTGGCAACCGGCAAGGGTGGGTCATCAATCGCGGGCTTTTACAGCGCCACGACAGACTATAGTTTTGCGGTGTCCAACCGCGACGACGACGGCCAGCGCGGCACCCCCGAATCGCAGCAGACATTGTTTCATGAATATGCCCACCATTTTATGAAGCGTCATGTTCCCATCGCCTTTCCCGCGTGGTTTATAGAAGGGTTCGCCGAATATTATTCGACGACTGATTTTACCAAGGAGGGTAATGCAGCTGTCGGCAAGCCAGTCAATCGCCGTGCCTATGGCCTGTTGGCAATGCCCAAAGTGCCGGCTGAGAAGCTGTTGTCAAAACGTCCCGACGCGATGCGAAACAGCGGTGAGATCGACGTTTATTATGGTCGCGCCTGGGTGTTGACCCACCTTCTGTACAACGACCCGACACGCAACGCCCAGCTGCTCACTTATCTCACTGCGATCAACAACGGCGGTGATCCCGAAAAGGCGGCAATAGATGCCTTTGGAGACCTTGAGCAGCTCGACAAGGATCTCAACAATTATATCAGGAAGCCGCTCAACTATCGCATAACCGAGGCACCTATCGCGCTGTCGGGCACGATCAAGATTGCATCGCTATCCGATGCCGATGACGCATTAATACCTCTCCAACTGGAGCGATTGAGCGCCAGAGGGGACATGGAGTGGCTGGCAAAAGTCCGCGACAAATTGAAAAAAGATAGTGGAGCCTATCCAGCGTCGGCCAATATCTGGTTTGAACTAGCTGCAGCGGAGTGGGACCTTGGCGAGGAAGGCCGCGATGAAGTGGCGGCGCGCGCCTATATAGACAAAGCCCTCATGCTCGATCCAAAGCTTGTTCGGGCCAATGTGCTTCTTGGCCGGATGCGCGAATATGACCTGGACCAGAAGGGTGATTATAGTGCGGAAGCATGGGCCAACGTCCGAAAACCCATTGCATTGGCCAATCACACCAACCCCGATGACCCGGTGCCACTTTATGCCTATTTCCAAAGCTTCATTCATCAGCATGCAAAGCCGCCAGAAATCGCCCTTCAGGGGTTGGCTCGCGCGTTTTCCCTAGCCCCCGAGAATATTAATATGCGTGTCACCTATGCTTTCGCACTCGCCAATCAGGGTCGATACGACGATGCGATCAAGCTGGCCAAGACGGTGGCATTCGATCCGCATGACGATGGTAACGGACAAATGCTTCTAAGCCAGATCGAACAGCTTCGTAATCATGGCGAGGCGCATGGGAGCAAAAACGGCCAAGACGAAGTCACCGGCGATGATGAACCGGTGAGCGATTCGAACGAATAATCAGCAGTTCGATATTGGATAGTTGGCGTCGATTCGCGTGAGTTCTTGGCCGATGATGATCCTTTTTTGCACGTCGCACCTTCGCCCTGCCATTCGACCATGACGCTGTTCATGTTGGCAGACCGACGCATCATTCAATAATCGGGTTCTCCGCCAGCCAAGATTTGTTCGGTCTGCCCGCTCAGCCACGCCATGGCAGCGGCCCAGGGTTGATGCCCATGGCTGATCCGTGCCACGCCCAACTCGGCGAGTTCCTTGTGGGTCGGCCCCGCCTTTGATCGCGGAGGATATTAACCGGCAGCGGCGAGGCGTCGCAAATCGCCCCGATGCAGTGGGCATCGGCCAGAAAGGGCACAAACAATCCACTCGCCCCCGCGTCGGCATAGGCGCGCGCGCGTTCGAGATCGCGGCAACAAGCGCGTCACCACTCTTCGCGACCTTCTGCCCGCGAAACACGTCGCAGCGCGCGTTGACAAAGAGGCCAGTATCGCCGGCGGCACCAATCCGCTTCGCCGCTTCGCCGAGCGGAATCAGGTCATCCGCACCGGGCATCCGATCTTCCATATTGATGCCTGCTGCGCCCGCATCCTTGGCGCGGCGCACCGACGCGCCAACCGCCGCCGCGTCGGCGCCATAGCCCGCCTCCATATCGATACTGACCGGCAGGTCGGTGACCGACCGGATGCGCGTCAAATTGGCGAGCGCATCGGCGAGCGGGAAATTCTCGCCATCGGCGGATCCTTGCGCACAGGCGACGCCCCAGCTGCCGGTCGCGACGGCTTTGGCGCCCGCCTCGGCCACCGCTCGAGCGCTTCCTGCGTCCCAAATGTTGACAAGGATCAATGGGTCCCCGGGGACATGGAGGGCTTTGAACTGCGAAATAATATCTGTCACTTTGAGGCCTCTCGCTTAAGCAATTCTTCCTTGATCGGCAGGCCATAGGCATAGCCGCCGAGCGTCCCGTCGCTCCTTACCACGCGGTGGCAAGGAATCAGCACCGCAACATTGTTCGCGCCATTGGCGCTGCCCGCTGCGCGCACCGCCTTGGGCTTGCCCACTGCCGCCGCAATATCGGCATAGCTGCGCGTTTCGCCAGCGGGAATCTTGCACAATTCTCGCCATACCGCTTCCTGAAACGCGGTGCCCTTCACATCGATCGGGATATGGTCAAACCCGTTCACCGGTGCCTCGACCGCAGCGACGACTTCGGCGAGCAGTCGTTCAAAATCATCGCCCCCCGTGACCAGATTCGCCGCCGGAAAACGAGCCTCCAGCGCCGAGCGCCCTTCATCAAAGGACAAGCGGCACACGCCCTTATCTGTCGCAGCGACGAGCATCGGGCCCAAACTAGTCGGCACCACCGCCCAATGAATGGTCACGCCTTTGCCGCCTGCAACCCATGCCGATGCGCTCATCCCCATTTTCCCGTCCAAATTGTCATAAAAGCGCGATGGGCCGCTGAATCCCGCTTCGTAAACTGCATCGGTCACGCGCGTTGCGCCCGACAAGGCTGACCGCGCCCTTTCATCGCGCAGCGCGCGCGAATAAGCGGCGGGCGACAGGCCGGTGTGCCGCGCAAAGATGCGCTGAAAATGTGTCGGCGAATAGCTGGTGCGCTGCGCCAGATCGGCCAGCGCCAGCGGCTCCTCGCTTTGCTTAATCGCGGCAATGGCCGCCAGAACAGCTGCCTCGTCGCGCGCCACATCGTCGGGCAGACAGCGCTTGCACGGCCGCAGCCCGTTCACACGCGCCGCCGTACCTGTCGTAAAAAAGCGCACATTGGCGCGCTTGGGGTGGCGCGCGGCGCAACTGGGGCGGCAATAAATACCGGTACTGAGTACGCCTGTGACAAAGCGCCCGTCATAAGCTTTGTCGCGGCGGAGCACGGCGTTCCATCGTGCGTCGTCGGTCATGGCCGTATAGTCCATGGCGTCAGCTCCGTGTCACCCGCGCGGCGAAACAGCCGTGCGCGGCATTATGAGCATCAATATAGGCGATCTGGTCGTCGGCGAACAGCGCCCGTATGGCGCTATCGGCCTCACCCGCTGCGGCGAGCCGCGCCGCGGTCAACATGCCGTCGGCGTCAAAACCACGTAGAGCAATCGAGCGTCCCACAAAGACCGGCGGCACTTCGTCGACATATTCTGACGCTTGCACGCCCGAGCGCACGAAGATGGCATAAGCCGACCGATAGGGGGTCGCAACATCATGGCTGATATGATGCAACAAGATCAGCTCTTCACCCTTGTGAGCATCGCAAAGACTGATGCGGCAGGGAAAGCCCTTGTCCGCCGTCGCAGTCATGCGCACGGCGTTGTGGTCTGCCAGCTCGCCGTCGCTCATCGCGAAATAGGGAGCAAAGGATTGGGGCGCGAGGCCGCGGATTGAATAGGTCATGAAAAGGTCCTGTCGTCGTCATCGATGATCCCGCTTCTGCCACGCCTCGCCTGCCCGCGCGTCCCGAAGTTTGCGTTCAAAGCTAGAAATTCACCCGTCTGTATTACTGCATTCGCACAGTGTTACAGCACGCACATTATGATACTCGGAGGTAGCACTGGCCCATGGTTTGTGATGTGGGGTCCTTATGTCTAGCGGCCAACCATAGCTGACTTGCGTTCAATGCTAAGCACATTAGGTTGCGCGCCATGAACCGCATCCTCGCTCTGCTGCTCGCCCTTGTCTCCTTCACCTGTCCCGTACAGGCCGCTGATGATATCAGCGCAGTTTCACGCGGTGTTGTACGCGTCGTGACGGTCGCGATGGTCGACGGCGAAGTTGTCGGTTTCGGTCATGGCAGCGGCATCGCGGTTTCGCCCACGCGCATCGTTACCAATGCACATGTTGTCGAATCTGCGGTCAAATACCCCAATAATGTCGCGTTAGGTGTCGTCCCGTCAGAAGGTAAAAAAAGCTATTCCGCGCGGCTCGTGGCCATCGATTCCAAGCGCGATCTGGCGCTTATCGAAATTACGCAAGGCCATGTGCCGCCCGCCGCCATCTACAGCGGACCGTTCGAAGCGGGCGAGCATGTTGTTGCTCTTGGTTATCCAGGCAATGTCGATCTAGCCTCGGCGCGCAGTTCCGCAGATTATATTACTCCGCGCACGCCGGTACGCAGCGAAGGCAATCTGTCGAATCAACAGGCGGTCAACGGCATCGCCACACTCGTCCACACCGCCAAGATCGCGCGCGGCAACTCGGGCGGGCCGCTCGTTGATTTGTGCGGCCGCGTCGTCGGGATCAATACCTTCATCACCCGCGCCGACGATGGCGATTCGCCCTTTGGCTTTGCCGTATCGAATCGCGAACTCATGCGATTCCTCAGCGATTCCGATCAGAAATATAATGCTATCGGCACCGTCTGCCTGACGATGGATGAAGCCAATGCCCGCGACCGCGCAGCGCTGGATGCAGAATCCAAGGCTGAAGCTTCAGCCAATCAGGTACGCGATGAGGCCGCGCGACTTGACCAAGAACTCAAGCGCGAACGCGCAGAAGAGGTAGCTCTTGCAAACCGCGAAAATCGTATTGCCCTGTCGGGCGTATTATTTGTGCTCGGTGCCTTTGGCGCCGCTGCCGCCTTCTTCTTTCATAATCAGCAAAAAATGCGGAACGCCAAAATTGCGGGGGCTGTCGGCGTTGCGTTGATTTTGGTCGCTGCGACCCTGTTCATCACCCGCCCCGGAACGATCGTCGATGTCAGCGAGCAACCAGCCCCAACGGCCAACGGAAGCGGCACCAAATTGGCTGAAGGGAATTATATCTGTTCCATTCGCCCGCAGCGCAGCCGCATAACCGTCTCGTCGACGACCGATGTGCCAGTGACGATCAGCGCTAGCGGATGCGTCAATGACCGCACCCAATATGCCAGTGGCACCGACGGACGCTGGCAACGCATTCTGGTCCCCAATGAAGAAGCCACTGTGACCGTTGCCTCAATCGACGATGACGCAAAGGAATATCGCGTCGAACGATATTTGCTGGACGCCGACACCATGGAAAAAGCCCGCGAGCTACGCGCCGGGGTGGACATCAAAAGCTGCACCGCCAGCACCGATCAGATTGCCGCGCTAGCCACCCAACAAGACGCCATCCGCGCTGTCCTGCCCGCCAACCCGAATGAGCGACTGGTCTATGGATGTCAGGCGGTAGCGCCGGCAGCGAAATAATAGGCGGCCTACTCACGCGACTGACAAAGTCGCGCGCGTTTCTCGCATCATCCTCCGCATGCATTGAACAAGGCCAATGTCCGCGCCCGCGCCAATTCGGAACTTGCCGCGTGATAATCCTTGCGACGGTCACTGTTGAAACCATGCCCCGCTTCATAGACAAAAATTTGCGCAGTCGGGTGCGCTATAGCGATCAGCGCGTCGACGCCCTCCATCGGGATGCCGGTGTCATAGCGGCCAAAATGGGCGATGGCGGCGCAGCGCGGGGCTTCGTCTTTAAACATTGTCGGCACCAGACTACCATAATAGGCGGATGAGGCAGTCAGGTCTGGGCTAATCTGCGCCATCCGCCACGCAACCGAGCCGCCGTAGCAAAAGCCGGTAATGAAGATGGGGCCTTTCGCTTTGAGCGCGTCAATGCAGGTCTGCGCATCCTTCAAGCTTTGCTCGAAAGGATGAAGCTCACGCGCCAGTTGGACCGCCCTTTCAAATTGCGGGCCCGAATAATCGCTTTCGAATCCCGGATGCTCACGATCAAATAAAGCAGGGCTAAGCACTTCATAACCATCGGCGGCATATTCATCGCAAAGCTCACGGATATGGTCGGTGACGCCAAAGATTTCCTGCACTAGCACCAATCCGCCACGCCGCTCACCCTCCGGCTGAGTATGATAAACGGCAATTTCGGCGCCATCATCCATTGTCATCCGAATCATCTCGCCCACCATGCTCACCCTTTTTCGTTTGGATCAGGCCTGTTCCTGTTCCCTACTTCTGGATCATCATCAAGGATGATACAACCGCCCGCGGCCACGCATTGCCGTCATGCGCGCAAGAGAGTCGCCGACCATCTTGCATTGCACCAAAATCGTTGCTAGGCGCGCCGCGACTTCGCTGCGGGGGATATTTTCGAATATCCAATCTATCCCGCGCGACCCCATCCCCCACGGGATAGCAACAAAGGACTTTCGCGCGTGGAGAATTCCGGCGACATTCAGGGCAACATGACGGCGGGCCTAGCAGGCCGCTACGCCACCGCGCTCTTTGACCTAGCGCGCGATTCGAACACGATTGATGCGGTCGCCAAAAGCCTGTCAGATTTGCGTGAGGCACTAGACGAATCGGAAGATTTTGCTGCGCTGGTTTCCAGCCCTGTCGTATCGCGCAAAGATGCCGCCAACGGGATTGCTGCGGTGGCCAAGGCGATGAAACTCGATTCGCTGACCGGCAAATTTCTCGGCGTCCTCGCCAACAATCATCGCCTCGATAAACTTGGCGGCATGATCACAGCTTTTGAGGCCATCGTTTCCGCGCACCGCGGCGAAGCGACGGCCGATGTTACCAGTGCACACCCGCTGACTGCCGACCAGCTCACCAAGCTGAAGGCAAATCTAAAAACCCGTGTCGGTCGCGATGTGACCGTTGCGGCGACCGTCGATCCCGCCATCCTAGGCGGCCTGATTGTCCAGCTTGGCAGTCAATTGATCGACGGCAGCATCCGTACCCGATTGAATAGCTTCGCCGCTGCGATGAAAGGCTGAACACATGGAAATCCGCGCCGCTGAAATCTCAAAGGTCATCAAGGACCAGATCGCCAATTTTGGCACCGACGCCATCGTCAGCGAAATTGGCAAAGTCTTGTCGGTTGGAGACGGCATCGCCCGCGTCCACGGTCTCGATAATGTCCAGGCTGGTGAAATGGTCGAATTTTCCAACGGTGTGCAGGGCATGGCGCTCAACCTTGAAGCCGACAATGTCGGTATCGTGATTTTCGGCAGCGATGCTGAGATCAAGGAAGGTGACGTCGTCAAGCGGACAGGTACCATCGTCGACGTACCCGTCGGCAAGGGTCTGCTTGGCCGCGTCGTTGACGGCCTGGGGAACCCCATCGATGGCAAGGGTCCGATCAAGGCCGACAAGCGTATGCGCGTCGAAGTGAAGGCGCCAGGCATCATCCCGCGCACCTCGGTTCACGAGCCCGTCCAAACTGGCTTGAAGGCGCTCGACGCCCTTGTTCCCGTCGGGCGCGGCCAGCGCGAATTGATCATTGGTGACCGTCAGACAGGCAAGACCGCCGTCGCGATCGATACTTTCATCAACCAAAAGGCCGCCAACGCCGGCGACGATGAAAGCAAGAAGCTTTACTGCATCTATGTAGCCGTCGGTCAGAAGCGTTCGACCGTGGCCCAGATCGTTCGCCAGCTCGAAGAAAATGGCGCGATGGAATATTCGATCGTCATCGCGGCAACCGCATCGGAACCCGCGCCGTTGCAGTTCCTCGCACCTTATACCGGCTGCACGATGGGCGAATTTTTCCGCGACAATGGTATGCATGCTGTCATCGTTTATGACGATCTTTCGAAACAGGCCGTTGCTTATCGTCAAATGTCGCTGCTGTTGCGTCGCCCGCCGGGCCGCGAAGCCTATCCTGGCGACGTTTTCTATCTCCACAGCCGCTTGCTCGAGCGCGCTGCCAAGATGAACAAGGACAATGGCGCCGGTTCGCTGACCGCCCTGCCAATCATCGAAACCCAGGCCGGCGACGTGTCGGCCTATATTCCAACCAACGTGATCTCGATCACCGATGGCCAAATCTTCCTCGAAACCAACCTCTTTTATCAGGGCATCCGTCCGGCGATTAACGTCGGCCTGTCAGTGAGCCGCGTGGGTTCGGCCGCGCAGACCAAGGCGATGAAAAAGGTGTCGGGCTCGATCAAGCTCGAGCTGGCCCAATACCGCGAGATGGAAGCATTTGCGCAGTTTGGTTCAGACCTTGACGCGTCGACGCAGCAGTTGCTCAACCGCGGTGCGCGCCTGACCCAGTTGCTCAAGCAGGCCCAGTTCCAGCCGATGCCGTTCGAAGAACAGACGGTGTCGATCTTCGCTGGTACTAATGGCTATCTCGATAAGGTCGCTGTAACCGACGTGACGCGCTATGAAGCCGCCATGCTCGCTCATATGCGCAGTGACCATGCTGATGTGCTCAAAACGATCCGTGACACCAAGGACCTTGGCGACGACGCCAAAAAGGGTCTGGTCGCGGCTCTAGACGCTTTCGCCAAGATTTTCGCTTAATCGCTTGCCGTATCCCGGTGATAGCCGGGGCGCAAAGAGGGGCTTAAATGGCTTCGTTGAAGGAACTTAAAGGCCGGATCGGGTCGGTTAAATCGACCCAAAAGATCACTAAGGCCAAAAAGATGGTTGCAGCCGCCAAGCTGCGCAAGGCGCAGGCGGCTGCCGAAGCGGCGCGGCCCTACGCCGAGCGGCTGGAAGCTGTTGTTGGCAGTCTGGCGTCAAAGGTCGGCGCATCGGACGGCGCCCCCCGGCTTCTGGCGGGGAGCGGCAGAAGCGATACGCATCTGCTCGTCGTTCTCAACAGTGACCGCGGACTTGCCGGTGCATTCAACAGCAACATTGTCAAAGCGGCGCGCGACAAGGCGTTGGCATTGCAGGCCGATGGTAAAAAGGTCATTTTTTACCTCGTCGGTCGCAAAGGCCGCCCGGTCATCAACCGCTTGTTCAACGGTCAGATTGTCGAAAATTTCGAAACTACTGGCATCCGCAATGTCGGGTTCGACGAAGCCCAGTTGATCGCCAATCAGGTGATGGGCATGTTCGATGCTGGCACATTTGACGTCGCGCATCTCTTCTATTCCAAATTCCGCTCGGCGCTGGTCCAGGAAGCCACGGGACAACAAATGATACCCGTTCCTGCCCCGGCAGAAACTCCGGCGAGCAGCGGCGCATCGGTCGAATATGAACCCGACGAAGAAACGATCCTCGCCGACCTGTTGCCGCGCAACATCACGATCCAGATCTTCAAAGGTCTGTTAGAAAATATGGCGTCCGAACAGGGCGCATCGATGACAGCAATGGACAATGCGACGCGCAATGCGGGTGATCTGATCAACAAGCTGACCATCGTTTATAACCGCACGCGTCAGGCCGCGATTACCACCGAATTGATTGAGATTATTGCTGGCGCGGAAGCGTTGTAGCAACAAGAAACTGCTGGCGCGAAAAATGCTCTAGCAACAGGAAAACGCTGGCGCACAAGCGCTCTAAACGATCAACCCAAGGAAGAAGACCATGGCAACCGCAACCAAGAGCAAAAAGGCAGCAGCGACCAGCGCCACCGCAACGGGCCGCATCGTACAAGTCATCGGCGCCGTCGTCGACGTGCAGTTCGACGGCGAGCTACCCGCTATTTTGAACGCGCTGGAAACCGACAATGGCGGCAATCGCCTCGTTCTTGAGGTCGCCCAGCATCTTGGCGAATCAACCGTGCGTACCATCGCCATGGACGCGACCGACGGCCTGACGCGCGGCCAGCCTGTCACCGACACCGGCAGCCAGATCACTGTGCCCGTCGGCCCGGAGACACTCGGCCGCATCCTCAATGTCATCGGCGAGCCGATCGACGAACAGGGTCCAGTCAACGCCAAGACGCGCTCGCCGATCCACGCCAAAGCGCCAGAATTTGTCGAGCAATCGACCGACAGCAGCATCCTCGTCACGGGTATCAAGGTTATCGACTTGCTCGCACCTTATGCCAAGGGCGGCAAGATCGGCCTGTTCGGCGGCGCCGGCGTTGGCAAGACCGTGCTGATTCAGGAACTGATCAACAATATCGCCAAGGGCCATGGCGGCACGTCAGTATTTGCAGGCGTTGGTGAACGCACTCGCGAAGGCAACGACCTCTATCACGAATTTCTCGACGCCGGCGTTATCGCCAAGGACAAGGACGGCAACCCGACCTCCGAAGGGTCGAAGGTTGCGCTGGTGTTCGGCCAGATGAACGAACCCCCGGGCGCACGTGCCCGTGTGGCTTTGTCGGGGCTTACGATTGCCGAATATTTCCGCGACCAAGAAGGCCAGGATGTGCTCTTCTTCGTCGACAATATCTTCCGCTTTACCCAGGCGGGTTCGGAAGTGTCGGCTCTGCTCGGCCGTATTCCCTCGGCTGTGGGTTATCAGCCGACCCTGTCGACCGACATGGGCGCACTGCAGGAACGCATCACCTCGACCCACAAGGGTTCGATTACGTCGGTGCAGGCCATTTACGTGCCGGCCGATGACTTGACCGATCCGGCACCGGCCACGTCCTTCGCTCACTTGGATGCGACGACCAACCTCAACCGCGCGATTTCGGAGCTTGGCATCTATCCTGCGGTTGACCCGCTCGATTCAACCAGTCGCATGCTCGAGCCGCGCATCGTCGGTCAGGAGCATTATGAAACTGCCCGCCGCGTTCAGGAGACCTTGCAGAAGTATAAGTCGCTGCAGGACATCATTGCCATTCTCGGGATGGACGAACTCAGCGAAGAAGATAAGCTGATCGTTGCCCGCGCCCGTAAAATCCAGCGCTTCCTGTCGCAGCCGTTCCACGTTGCCGAAGTCTTCACCAACATCCCCGGAAAATTCGTGGCGATCGAAGACACGATCAAATCGTTCAAGGCTGTGGTTGACGGTGAATATGACCACCTGCCCGAAGCTGCCTTTTACATGGTTGGCGGCATCGAAGAAGCCGTCGCTAAGGCACAGAAACTGGCCGAAGACGCGGCATAACCCCTGCTCCCCTCCCTTGAACGGGAGGGGCCCGAGGACATAAATATGGCTTTGAAATTCGAACTCGTCACCCCGGCACGCCTCGAACGCGTCGATGACGTCCATATGGTCACCGTTCCGGGGTCAGAGGGCGATTTTTCGGTGCTGGTGGGCCATGCCCCCTTTATGACGACGCTGCGCAATGGTCCGCTGACCATCTATGCCAGCGAAGGCGCAACCCCCGAAGTTATCGAAGTCGAAGGCGGGTTTGCAGAAGTCAACGAGGCAGGCCTGACCGTCCTCGCCGAGAGTGTGACCGCAGGGTAATATTATCCCACCCATGGGCGCATAACTCTAGCTTTGCGGCTTGCTGTCCATCGATCACAATGATCTTAGCCTTCAGCGGTTCGCCGTCGCCCCAATATTAGATCCGTTGCGGATAACCGCGCGCAACATTGGCAACTTCGAATATATTCTTTCTAACAGGCAGCATCGAAAATTCGACCGCTGAGCATTCCTAGCGGCGAGCCAAAAATGCTCACCTACCGGGCTCCATCGGCGCGATTCGGCAATGCTCGGAAAAATTCGGGCGCGGCAGTGTCCAATAATCGTCCGCCCAGCGCCCTTCCTCGCCCTTTTATTCCCACGCCCCGACAAATGAGGCAGGCATTTCAGGTTGCGCTTCGGTCGCCGCTTACGGGCTACCGAGTGCCAATGCGGCCACTCCGATCGTCACCTTTTGCAGCCAGCGCCTTCTGCCAAAGCTCATCTCGCTGCCATTTCTTCACCCCGGCATTAGGACAATATCAAAGTTTCCATCCTATTCACCCTATCTGATGTGGAGCTGTAACCCATAGGGGCGGCACATACCACGAACCGATTTTTAAGACAGGATGCTTCCATGAGTGCATTTGGACGTCGCCCAGGAACCAACGGACGCCCCGCCTTTGGCGTCGCCAAGCCTATGCAGGGCGGTGGCAGCGCGTCCTCGTCCAAGGGCGGCGGATCACAGTTTCCGGCGATCGAAACGGCGCCATTGCCTAGCGCAGACGTACCGAGCGGTGAGGCAGCAGCCCCCGAAACAGAAGCGATGGATCGGCTCAACCAGCGCTCGACAGCCGAGGCGATGGAGCCGGAAAAGGCTCAAGGATTCGAAGCCAGCGTCCACAAGATCAAGGAGCAGGTGCTTCCGCGCCTTCTCGAACGCGTAGATCCCGAAGCAGCGGCGACGCTGACGAAGGATGAACTGACCGAAGAATTCCGTCCGATCATCCTCGAAGTTCTTGCCGAATTGCGCATCACGCTCAACCGCCGCGAACAATTTGCGCTCGAAAAGGTTCTGGTCGACGAATTGCTCGGCTTTGGCCCGCTCGAGGAATTGCTTTCCGACCCCGACATCAGCGACATCATGGTCAACGGGCCGCACCAGACCTATATCGAAAAAAATGGCCAGCTCGTTCTCGCCCCTATCCAGTTTCGTGACGAACAACATTTGTTCCAGATCGCCCAGCGCATCTGCAACCTCGTCGGCCGTCGCGTCGACCAGACCACCCCGCTTGCCGATGCCCGTCTGAAGGACGGCAGTCGTGTGAACGTCATTGTTCCGCCGCTGTCTTTGCGTGGCACCGCCATTTCGATTCGTAAATTCTCGGCCAAACCGATCACGCTCGATATGCTGTGCCAGTGGGGCGCGATGAGCCAGAAAATGTGCACCGCATTGAAAATCGCTGGTGCCAGCCGGTTTAACATCGTTATTTCGGGCGGTACCGGTTCGGGTAAGACGACGATGCTCAACGCCCTGTCGAAAATGATCGACCCTGGCGAACGTGTGCTGACCATCGAAGATGCCGCCGAATTACGACTGCAACAGCCTCACTGGCTGCCACTGGAAACGCGCCCCGCCAACCTTGAAGGTAATGGCGCGATCCATATGGGCGATCTGGTGAAGAACGCTTTGCGTATGCGCCCCGACCGAATCATCATGGGTGAGGTTCGTGGCGCCGAATGTTTCGATCTGCTCGCCGCCATGAACACTGGCCATGACGGTTCGATGTGTACACTCCACAGCAACAGCCCACGCGAATGCCTGGGCCGAATGGAAAATATGGTGCTGATGGGAGACGTCAAAATCCCCAAGGAAGCCATTTCCAAGCAGATTGCCGATTCAGTCGATCTGGTGATTCAGATCAAGCGTCTGCGCGACGGCTCACGCCGCGTCACCAATGTCACCGAGGTGATCGGGATGGAAGGCGATGTCATCGTGACGCAGGAATTGTTCAAATTCGAATATCTAGATGAGGACAAGGACGGCAAAATCACGGGCGAGTATCGTTCGATGGGCTTGCGCCCTTATACGCTAGAAAAAGCGCGTCAATATGGCTTTGACCAGCCTTATCTTGAGGCGTGCCTCTAAAGTCATTCGCTTGGATGCGCGGCTGTTTCAGCCGCTGTGCATCGCTAGAGCGGCACCAAAAAACGCGACTACTAGCGCTGCAATCGCCACTTCACGCCATGGCATAAAGCCGACATGATCGACATCGCGCCGGTGATTGCGGCGCCAAGCGCCAATCTCTGCAACAGCAAAGACGGCCACGGCTGCCACGGTGACATGGACCATCGTCACTTGCATTGCCTACTCCGTCACCTAGGGTTGGCACAGCCTGACCGACTGTTTCTCCCTTTGAAAGGTGCCGATATGCGATATTTCCATCCTGTTACAATAGCCATGTTGCTAACCGCCTGCGCGGCTTGCTCGGCACCAAGCCAAAAAGCCGTGGCGAACGAAGCAGCCGTGGCTGCGCAGGATGCGATTGCCGCCGCTGTAGCCGCCAACAGTCGCACCGCCGCCAATGTTGCGCGGGATCCCTATCGCCATCCGGCTGAAACATTAGCCTTTTTTGGCGTGAAGCCTGGCGACACGGTCGTTGAACTCTGGCCCGGCGGGGGCTGGTACACCGAAATTCTAGCGCCGCTAGCAGTCGCGGGCAAAGGAACCCTTTATGCCGCCGCGCCTTGGGATCGCGGCCTCAATCGCATCAAGCAATGGCAAGAGTCGGCCCCCGACGTCTATGGCGCTGTAAAACTTGCCGAATTTCCTAATGTCGGAACCAACCCCAAAGTCCCTGACGGCAGCGCCGACGCCGTGCTGACCTTTCGCAATATTCACAACTGGCGCTTTGGGGGCGCAGATCAGGTCGCGACCAATTTTGCTCAAATCTACGCAATGCTCAAACCCGGCGGTACGCTAGGCGTTGTCGAGCATCGCCTTCCCGAGGATATGGATTCGGCGCTGGAAGAGAAGAGCGGTTATATGAAACGGTCTTCGATTATCGCCTATGCCGAAGCGGCAGGCTTCGAACTGGCTGGCGAAAGCGATATTAACGCCAATGCGAAAGACACGCACAACTATCCCAAGGGGGTATGGACCCTCCCGCCCAGTTTGGCCGAAGGCGATAGTGATCGCGCCAAATTTGTGGCGATCGGCGAATCAGACCGCATGACGATGAAATTTGTAAAGCCCGCCACCTGACCAACGAACTGGAATCGATCGACCCTGCGCTGCTGCTCAGCGCCTATGCACAGGGAATTTTTCCGATGGCCGACGGGGCAGATGATCCGTCGGTCCATTGGGTCCAGCCCCGTCTGCGCGCCATCTTGCCGCTCGACGGCTTCCGGCTGTCACGAAGCCTGAAGAAAGTTCTGCAGTCGGATCGCTTTCGGGTCACCACCGACACCGCCTTTGCCGCAACCGTCGCGCTTTGCGCCGAATCCGCCGATGACCGACCGACGACCTGGATCAATCCGCTGATCAAGGCGAGCTATGACCAGTTATACGCGCTGGGGCACGCGCATAGTGTCGAATGCTGGCAGAACGACACGCTCGTTGGCGGTCTATATGGCGTCACTTTGGGCCGCGCCTTTTTCGGCGAGTCGATGGTGTCGCGCGCGCGCGATGCATCAAAAATAGCGTTGGCGCATTTGGTTGCGCGGCTGCATGTCGGCGGCTGGAAACTGCTCGACTGCCAGTTCATGACCCCCCACCTCGAATCGCTAGGCGCAATCGAAATTAGTCAGGTCGATTATCTGGCGCGGCTCTATTCGGTCTTGGCCGGCGGCGACGGTGCCGGTGCAGCAACTTTGGGGACAGAAGCCGGAGTTGGTGCCGGCTCATCTGACGGCGTTCCCGACCCGCCATTTCCGGTCGGAGACTGGACGGCGCTCGACTCCTTATTCGCGACCTTGGGTTCCGAACGCACCACCGGGTCGCCGCCCGGATATGTCATCGCACAGCTTTTGACGAAAACATCATAGATCGGGTGTTCGATAATATTACGGTCGGGGCGCTCCTTGAACAACCAGCCCGAAAACACCCGGTACCATTTATCGTCGCGCTGATCCTGCACGCTGAGTTGCACGAATGCGCCGGTTTCGGGCGGATCTTCCCACGGAGCGGTTTGCTCGCACGCGCGAAGTCGTACAACGGCTCGCCCGATACGGACCGAATCGCCGGGTTTCATTTCGATGTCACGTACAAGCCCGTTGCGCTTGTTGAGCAGGCCGAGCACCGCAACGCGCTTCTCCATCGGGGTTGCGCCTTCGATTCCGCCCTTTTCCTGCTGCACCGGCTCCGATTTGGTGATTTGCGAGGTCATACGCGACTGATTGCCGTCGCTTCCCTTGCGGTCGCATCCCACTAGCGTCAGACCGGCAACAGCCACAGCCAATCCGCTCACCATCAGCAATGAACGACGCGCCGTCATTCAGACCCGGGCCGCCATGCCTCATAATCTCCGGTGGCTGCCGCCCGATGACCGCCGCGTTCGAGCGCCCCGGCTGGCCGATAAGCACCACCGGTGCCGGTAAGATTCGGCGTTGCATCCTTTTCCCAAGCGCGCGCGACCGGGAGTATCTCTTCCGGCAATTCGTCATAGGTGCTGTGCAACCAGCCGTGCCATTCGGGCGGCACCCGGCTCGCGTCATTAGACCCGTTATACAGGACCCAACGCCGCCTGCCGTCGCGCGTGCGAAAATAGCGGTTACCGAGGCTGTCCTCGCCCACCTTTTCGCCGGTACGCCAGCTGTTCAGCGTCGTGCCGATGGTCGCGCCATCCCACCAAGTGAATATTTTGCCTAAGATGCCCATGGCGGTGGCGTTTACAGGCAAGAATCGGTCCTGAAAAGGTCGAAGCCGTCCGATGGTGCCGATTTTCTCTCAGCCGCCTTGCCACTTGACGATCGCATTCTCATCGATGCCGAGTTCGGTCGCCGTTCCGCCCGCCAGTTCGAGCACCGCCGAAACGTCTCCGCCGCTCACAACCGGCACAAGTGATTCGGGAATCGTATTCTCTGCGATGCGGTCGATGCTGCCGTCGGCGCGGATGAAGATCATATCAAGCGGGATCAGCGTATTCTTCATCCAGAAGCTCGCAAAGCGCGGTTGCGCAAAGGGAAAAATCATACCGCCATTAGCGGGCAAGCTAGTACGAAACATCAACCCCTTGGCTTGTTCATCTTCGGTCCGTGCCACCTCAACCTGAAATTTGTGGACAGTTTTGCCGCTTGTAATGGTCAGCGGGATGGTAGCTGCAACGCCGGTCTGACTGGCCGGATCCTTTGCACAGGCGGAAACCGGCAAGGCCAGCGACAACGCAAGAGCCGTAAACAAAAATCGCATCCACGCATCCTTTCGGCAAATAAGGCGCATTTCCTAATCCAGCATGACCTCTGCGTCCAGCGCCTCCAGTCCGGCTTCATCTCCCGGCGCCATCGCCAATATGCGCCGCGCCAGATCCATCGCATGGCCCGCGCGCAAAAAGGCGGCAAGCTGGCGCTGGCGCAGCGCGGGATCGCTCACCTGTTCCTGCGCGTAGGGACCAAAGCGTCGTTTACGAGCAAAGCGAACCGCCGCAGCTGGCGCCGCATCGATCGCGGCACTGACTGCGGCTTCGGCATCGTCCGCAGCAATGCCGTCGACCCACAGCTGCGCCTTGACCCGTTGCAACCCCAGCCCACGGCCAGTCATCGACCGTCCTCGCATCTCGGCATATTGCTTGTCATCGATATAGCCAAGGTCGGCGAGTCGCGTGGCAATAGCTTCGCACGCTGCGGCGCCACTATCTTCATCTTGGTCTTCATCCCAGCCCCGTTCGCGCAATTTCCGCGCCAGATAGCGGGTCAGTTTCGCGCGCGTGGTCGCGAACCGTGCGACATAGGACAAGGCCAGATCATTTAGTCTGGCTCGGTCAAGCGGGGCTTTTTCCCGATCAATAGGGGGGCGGCGTTTGGCCATATGCCATGATTATGCCACAGTCGGGCCCGATTGAGAACGACCAGTGCAACGATAGTACACAGACATAGCCCGGAAACGGGCGCTTTTGTTCGAACAGCCAAGGATAAGGCACGACATAAATGGCAACCCAAGATGACATTTTTGTTGCTGTGCCGTCCGCTTTTCGGGACGTAGTTGATAATATGACTGATACCCAATCAATCGAAACCCCAAAATCCACACCCACTTACTGCGATCTTCCACGCCGATATTCCGACTTTGCAACAGTCGGCGAGGCGCTGGACTATGCGGCCAAAGGGGTGCGCGGGCTCAATTTTCATGATCCTCGTGGCAATCTGGTACGCGCCTATTCCTATCGGGAGCTGCGCGATGATGCGCGGCGAACCGCCTATCAGCTTATCGCCGCCGGAGTGAAGCCCGACGACCGTATCGCTCTGATCGCCGAGACCGGCGCCGAATTTGCCGCGCTCTTCTTTGGCACCATCTTGGCTGGAGCATGGCCGGTGCCACTTCCATTGCCAACAAGTTTTGGCGGGCGCGACAGCTATGTCGGCCAATTGACCGTCCAGTTGTCGAGTTGCGACCCGACAATGCTCTTCTTTCCGCCCGAAATCGCCTCAATGGCTATTGAAGCCGCCGAAACGCAGGGCGTTCGGCCTATCGATTGGGCCGAATTTGCAAGCCACGCCGCGCCCGTGTCCGACTTGCCCGAGCAGCAAAGCGACGCCACCTGCTATCTGCAATATAGCAGCGGATCGACGCGCTTTCCGCACGGGGTTGCCGTCACTCATGCCGCGCTGCTGAACAATCTGGCGGCCCATTCCTATGGGATGGAAGTATGCGACACCGATCGCTGCGTTTCTTGGTTGCCCTGGTATCATGACATGGGACTGGTCGGCTGCCTGCTTTCGCCAGTCGCGAATCAGGTGTCGGTCGATTATCTCAAGACTGAGGATTTTGCCCGCCGTCCGCTTGCTTGGCTTGACCTCATCAGTCGTAATAAGGGCACAACGCTCAGCTATTCGCCCACATTTGGCTATGACATTTGCGCCCGCCGGGTGTCGAGCCAGACGCATGTGGCTGATCGTTTTGACCTGTCGCGCTGGCGCGTTGCCGGCAATGGGGCCGATATGATCCGTCCCGATGTCATGCAGAATTTTGTCGACGCCTTTGCCGACGCGGGTTTCTCCGCCAAGGCCTTTTTGCCCAGTTATGGCCTCGCCGAAGCGACGCTTGCCGTCAGCATCATGCCGCCAGGCGAAGGTATTGTAGTCGAACTGGTCGAAGAAACCGAATTGTCGGGCGCCGCCAACGATAGCGGCCGGCCGACCCGTTTTCGCGCCGTCGTCAATTGTGGCCGCGCCGCTCGCGACATGACAATAGAAGTACGCGCCGAAGATGGCACGATTTTGCCTGACCAGACCGTCGGCAAAGTGTGGTGCAGTGGCCCGTCCTTGATGACCGGATATTTTCGCGACCCCGAGTCAACCGCCGCCTGTCTGGTCGATGGCTGGCTCGATACCGGAGATATGGGTTATTTATCTGATGGTTACATATATATCGTCGGTCGCGCCAAAGACATGATTATCATCAATGGCAAAAATCACTGGCCACAGGATATCGAATGGGCAGTCGAACAATTGCCGGGGTTCAAATCGGGCGATATCGCCGCCTTTGCGATAACTGCGCCTGGCGGCGAAGAGACACCGGCAGTGCTCGTGCAATGCCGAACTAGCGACGATGAAGAGCGGTTGGCTCTGCGCGAGGCCATTCGCGACCGGGTGCGTGCCATTACCGGCATGAATTGCCTTGTCGAACTGATTCCGCCGCGCACTTTGCCACGTACCAGCTCAGGCAAGCTCAGCCGATCGAAGGCGCGCTCGCAATATCTGGCCGGTGAAATCCAGCCCTTCTCTCTCGCCGCCTGACCGAAAGGATGGTCATGTCCCGATGTGGGACATATTGACCTGCCAACACTGGCCCGAATTCCTGTGTAATTCCGGCTCTGGTTACGCTTGGGTAACACCCTTTCGATAAGCCGACAGGCGTGAAAAGCTCGCTTATCAACACCGCTTCAGCGGAAAATGTGTCCGTCAGGTCCTTGCTCGGTTTCGGGAGACAGGACGAAGATGTCGGCGCGCTGCGCCAGCTTCAGTTGATGCCGCTGCGCGGCAAGGGACCATTGCGTCTTGGGCTAGGGCTGCTGCTTGTCCTGTTGGCAAGTTTCGCCATGGCCGTCACCGCCAAACTGGCGCTAGTCGCCGCATGGGCTAGTGCGGCGGCCTTTTTCAATATCTGGTCTTATTACTGCTTCAAAAAGCATATTTTGGGCGAAAGTCGGCTCGCTGCAGATCAGGAATTCGCGCTCAGCAACCAGCACTCCTTAATCGCTGCCATACTATGGAGCACCGCCTTTTGGATACAAGGTAGTGCGCCATCGATCAGCCATATCTTGTCCGTCTGGGCAGTCACATTGCTCCTGATGCTGACATTGGCGATGCTGGGACACAGCCTACCGCGCATGTGCATAATGTTCATCATGCCAACCAGTACTTCAGCTGCGCTGGCAATGGGCAAAGCAGGCGAGACGATGCTGGCCGGAGTCGCGATGGCTATCGGGCTGCTTTTGTCCTTTTTCTGCATCCGTTTCGCCCAGAACTTCATCCAGTTCCGTCGCGCCGAAACGACGCTCCATGAAAAAAGCGAAACGGTCAGCTTGCTGCTCCGCGAATTTGAGGAAACTTCGGCGGACTGGCTGTGGCAGACCGACAGTAACCGCCGGCTGGTCCATGTGTCACCGCGTCTCGCCTTTGCGCTCGGGGCATCGCCCGAGACGCTCGAGAATATACCGCTCTTGCAGGCCTTGTCGGGGGATTCATGGACAAATGGGAATTTCCCCCAAAGCTTGCACCAGATGGCCGAGCGTATGAAACGGCGCCAGAGCTTTTCCAACATCATCGTTCCGGTTAAGATCAATGGCGTCGCTCGATGGTGGGAATTATCGGCCTCACCGCGACTTGATGAACAAGGCAGGTATTTGGGCTTTCGCGGTGTGGGCTCTGATGTCACCGAACAGCGTGCATCGGCTGAGCAAATCGCCAAAATGGCGCGCTTTGACAATCTGACCGGTTTGCCCAACCGCCTGTGTCTGAACGAGGATATGGAGCTGGCGCTGCAAGATGCGATTGCGTCCAAGTCGCGCTGCGCGTTGCTCATCATCGACCTCGACCGGTTCAAAGCGGTCAATGATACTTTGGGACACCCAGTCGGGGACAAATTGCTCGCGCAGGTGTCGGCGCGCCTTAAGGGTTTGATGGAGCGTGGAATGACCTGCGGAAGGCTTGGCGGCGACGAATTTGCCGTGGTCATCCACAATCTGCCTTCGACAGATGAGGCAGAGGCACTGGGTTATCGCATCATCACGTCAATCAGCCGTCCTTATGTTGTCGACAATCATCAGCTGTTCGTGGGTGCCAGCATCGGCTTTGCAATCGGTCCGCAGGACGGAAAGACTGTCGAAATGCTGACCCGCAATGCCGATTTGGCGCTCTATAAGTCCAAGGATCGCGGTGGAAATGTCGTTGCGCGCTATGTCGCCTCGCTCCACGCGCAAGCCGAAGAGCGTCGCGTGATGGAGCATGAACTGCGCAGTGCTCTCGAACGGCAGGAGTTTGAGCTTTACTATCAGCCGGTGGTCGAAGCCGCCGACGGAACGCTCAATGGCTTCGAGGCGCTCATTCGCTGGAACAACGAAAAATTGGGGTCGGTCTCGCCCGGTCGCTTTATCCCGATTGCGGAGGATTCGCGTCTGATCTCACCGATTGGCGAGTGGGTATTGCGCACCGCATGCCACGAAGCGATGCGCTGGCCCAGCAATTTGAAAATCGCGGTCAATGTGTCGGCCGAACAATTAACCGACCCCAGCTTTGCCTCGATCGTCGTATCGGCACTGGCGCAAAGCGGCTTGCCCCCGCAACGGCTTGAGATTGAAGTGACTGAAAGCGTCTTCCTGCGCGACGGCGGCGGGGCAGGACAATTGCTCGACCATCTGATCAGTTTGGGCGTCCGCCTGTCGCTCGACGATTTCGGCACCGGCTATTCATCGCTCGGCTATTTGCGCAAGACGCAATTTTCAACGATCAAGGTCGATCGCAGCTTTGTCGTCGGTGCCGCAAAAAAATCGCCTGAGTCGATCGCCATCGTTCGCGCCGTGGTGGCTCTTGCTGACAGTCTGGGCATGGCCACAACCGCTGAAGGTGCCGAAACGGAACTAGAGGTCGAAACCATCCGCGCGCTGGGGTGCAGCAACATTCAGGGCTATTATTATGGGCGGCCGATGCCCGCCTCCGATGTCCTGACCTTGTTCAATTCGCAACGCGATTTGTCCACCGCCGCCTGATTCGCGTGTGGCCGTAGCTTTCGGCCTGACGACGCAACCGCACGGCTGGTCGCTGGCTTTACAATAGGCTCCCCCATTGGCCGTATCGTCGGCGCAGTTCACCGCGAGAGGGCTGGCGCTTGCCGCCCGGCGTGGCAGTGGCTTGCTCACAACCTTGAATGATCAGGGAACCGGGGGTCGCATCCATGTCCTTTCGCCGCGCCATTTCCGCATTGCTTGCGCCTGCGTTGTTGCTGGGCACAATGCTCGCCGCTTCGCCCGTCGCCGCAAAGGGGTATTTACAGTGCGTCCCCTTCGCCCGCGACGAATCGGGCGTTAACATTCACGGCAATGCAAAAACCTGGTGGACTCAAGCTGCCGGCGACTATGATCGCGGTCGCGAACCGCGCGAAGGCGCCGTGATGGCCTTCGCCAGCTCGCACGCTATGCCACTTGGCCATGTTGCAGTGGTGTCCAAAGTCATCAATGACCGCGAGATTTTGATCAGCCACGCGAATTGGTCGCCGATCCACGGCCGCCGCGGCCAGATTGAACGCGATGTCCGCGCCGTCGATGTCAGTGATGCGGGTGACTGGAGTCTGGTTCGCGTATGGTATGCGCCGATTGGCGATCTGGGCCTACGCGCCAATCCGGTAAATGGCTTTATTTATCCCGATGACGCTGCCACGCAAGGCCACGCGTTTGACGCGCCGGTCTGGGCGAAAAATGACTGGAAACCGGGCAACGGGTTGGCGCTGGTCGTCGCGTCGCTCAAGCAATAAGCTGCGAAAAGGAGAGCGAGGCTCAGCTCTACGCTATTTGCTATTCGTTACCCGCCTGATCGCCTTCGGTCGTGCCTGCGTCCGTGGCATCTTCGAACCATGCCTCCACCTCACCCGATAATTTAATTGTCATCGGCTGGCCAAATCGATCCTTTGACTTGCCAGCCGCAATGCGGATCCAGCCTTCCGAGATCGAATATTCCTCGACGTCGGACCGCTCTTTACCCTTGAAACGGATGCCGATGCCACGCTGCAGCACCTCCATGTCGAAATGGGGCGAGCGCGGGTTGATCGACATATGGTCGGGCGGAGTGTCGGACATGCAAATTCCTTTGGTTTCTGGTTGCGCGGCTAGGACAGCGCAGCGCGTAAATCAAGTCGGGGATGTACTTGCAAGTGGCTGTTCGCCCTCACCCTCCCCGCGCGCATTCGATGCAGGTGGCAACTGCTGGCGAATGGGCGAGCCGCGCCTCGGCAATCTCCTCGCCGCAGACTAGACAATAGCCAAACTCCCCCTCGTCGATTCGACAAAGTGCGGCGTCGATAGCTGTAATTTCCTGCTGGCGACGGCGCTGCGCTGCAAGCGCCATCGCCTGCACCTGCATAGCATCGATCCGCGACAGCCGCCCGACGCTATCCTGTTCCAGCGTCACCGGCGCGCGCTCGGCTGCCGATTCGGCACCGATGCGCTGCAATTCTGCTCGCAGCACCTTTAGCTGGGTGCGAAAATGATCAGGATCGATGGACATAGCAAGCCGACTTTAGCAGCCGGCGCTGGGTGTGACAGCGCTTTTGATGCCAAGAAGACCGGGCGCGTCCGCAGGAGACGCGCCCGGGGGTGCCTTATGCTGCTTTTTTGCGCGAAGCCTTTTTACGCTCGTTCGGGTCGAGCAGGGCTTTGCGCAAGCGGATGTTAAGCGGAGTGACTTCGACCATTTCGTCATCGTCGATATAGGCAATCGCCTGTTCAAGGGTCAGGCGCCGCGGCGGGGTCAGACGGATGGCGTCGTCCTTACCACTGACGCGAAAGTTGGTCAGCTGCTTCGACTTCATCGGATTAACTTCGAGATCGTCGGGTTTGGCATTTTCGCCAACGATCATGCCTTCATACAGCGCCTCGCCGGGAGCAACCATCAGGATGCCGCGTTCTTCGAGCGGGCCGAGCGCATAGGCGTTGGCCTCGCCGGCACCGTTGCTGATCAATACACCATTCTGGCGTCCGGCGATCTGGCCTTTGTGCGGGCCATATTTTTCAAACAAGCGGTTCATAATTCCGGTACCGCGCGTGTCCGACAGGAATTCGCCATGATAGCCGATCAGGCCGCGCGACGGGCCGCTGAACGTGATGCGGGTCTTGCCACCGCCGCTGGGACGCATGTCGGTGAGTTCAGCCTTACGGATC
Source organism: uncultured Alphaproteobacteria bacterium (assembly GCA_963844225.1). Classification (GTDB taxonomy): domain Bacteria; phylum Pseudomonadota; class Alphaproteobacteria; order Sphingomonadales; family Sphingomonadaceae; genus Sphingopyxis. The sequence goes on from CAWJNG010000011.1 coordinate 278,597, forward strand.
TGCATCTTTTCCACCACGGTACCCGAATGTTCGTCGTCCACGTCAATCACGACGGTTTCATAGGGTTCGGTGGGCTTACCAGCTTCGTCTTCGCCGAACAGAACGCGTGGGCGACTAATCCCGAGTTCAAAGCCTTCGCGGCGCATCGTCTCGATGAGCACACCAAGCTGAAGCTCGCCGCGACCAGCGACTTCATAGCTGTCCTTGTCAGCGCTTTCGGTGACGCGAATGGCGACATTGGTTTCGCCTTCGCGCAGCAAGCGGTCGCGGATCATCCGGCTCGTGACCTTTTTGCCCTCGCGGCCGGCCATCGGCGAATCATTCACCGAGAAGCGCATCGAAAGTGTCGGCGGATCAATCGGCTGTGCTGGGATTGCGACGCTGACCGACGGATCAGCGATGGTGTTCGAAACGGTCGCTTGGGTCAGCCCTGCGATCGCAACAATGTCACCCGCACGCGCTTCGTCGACCGGTACACGCTCCAGCCCGCGAAATGCCAATAGTTTGGAGGCGCGACCGGTTTCGATCACCTTGCCGTCCATGTCGATAGCATGGATCGGCTGGTTGGTTTTGATCGTCCCCGACTGGACGCGTCCGGTGAGGACGCGGCCAATGAAATTGTCGCGATCGAGAAGCGTCGCCAGAAAGGTGAACGGGCCGTCTTCGGGCAAACCTGGGGTCGGCACATGGCTGACGATGGTTTTGAACAGCGGCTCGAGAGTGCCTTCGCGCGCTTCGGGATTGTCCGAGGCATAACCGCCGCGACCTGAAGCATAGAGAATCGGAAAGTCGAGCTGTTCGTCACTAGCCTCGAGCGCCAGAAACAATTCAAACACTTCGTCTAGCACTTCAGCGGCGCGGGCGTCGCTACGGTCGATCTTGTTGACGACGACGATGGGCTTGAGCCCCAACGCGAGCGCCTTGCCGGTAACAAATTTGGTTTGCGGCATCGGACCTTCGGCGGCATCGACGAGAAGAATTACGCCGTCGACCATACTCAGGATGCGCTCGACCTCACCGCCGAAATCGGCGTGACCGGGGGTGTCGACGATATTGATGCGCGTCGCGTCATCGCCCTCGCCCCATTCGACGCTGGTGCATTTCGCAAGGATGGTAATTCCACGTTCCTTTTCCAGATCGTTGGAATCCATCGCGCGCTCTTCGACGCGCTGGTTGTCGCGAAAGGTGCCCGACTGGCGGAACAGCTGGTCAACGAGGGTGGTTTTGCCATGATCGACGTGCGCGATGATGGCGATATTGCGCAAAGACATCCGAAAAGCCTTGATTGGGAGGGGGCGGCTCTGGATGCCGCGAACCGCGCGCCCCTAGCAGATGCCCTGTTGCGGCGCAACAAAATTGCCCCTCGCGGGCAAAGGCAAAAACGGCGCGACAAACCCAAAGGATTGTCGCGCCATTGTTGGTTGATGCCCAACTTACTTTGCTGGTGGCACCTTACGCGGCGAGGTCTTCACCGCCGGCTTGCTGCTACGCATATCCTCCAGCACCCGCGCCGCTGCGTCGCGGCCACCAAGACCAAAGGCGAGCGCGGCGGCTACTGCGCCGCCAATCACGAGTGCCCCGAACGCCATTTCGATGATGCTGTCGGCAATCCCCATATATTTGAGACCCATCGCCGCAAACAGCAGGATCGTGGCATAACGGATGAGCTGCGGTCCCAAGCCGCTGCCACCGGCGCTGCTGACCAGCGTGGCGAGAAAATTGGCGATCAGGAAGCCGACGGCGATTATAACGCCGCCAAAGATTACCGCACCGCCAAGCCGCAGCACTTCATCAACCACCTCGGTCAATTCGGGGAAGTTGAGCATTCGCGTGGCCGCTATTGCAACGACAAGCAAGATTGTCACCAAAACGACCTTGCCGACAATGTTCGAAAGCTTGACCGAAGTGGGCAAGATGCCGATGGCACCTACCGATTGATCAACCCCTAGGCCGGCCAACACTTCCTCGGCAACGCCCGCAATCCAGCGGGCGATGACAAAGCCAAAACCGAGCACCAGAGCTGCGCCGATGACTGCGGGAATGGCGTCAAGAATGCGCGACAACATGCCTACAAGCGGATCACTGATCGAATCGATTTGCAGCGCCTGCAGCGCGGCGATGACAACCGGAATGATGATGAGAACATAGATGATCGTGCCAATAGTGCGACTGATCGTGCTGTTTCCAGTCACCTGTTCGATCCCGCCGCGATTGGCCCAGCGGTCGAAATCGACCGTGGCCAGCACGGTTTCAATCAGTTCCTTGGCGATCCGTGCCAGCATATGGCCGATGAACAATATCAGCCCGGCTCCAATAATATTGGGAATGAAGCCCATCGCATTATTGAGCATTGTCTGCATCGGGCCAGTGACCGCGCCCAGATTGAGCACGTTCAAAATGGCAACAAGGCCGAACAGCCAAATGAGCAGTGCCACAATCCGTCCGAGCGACAGCCCGAAACTTTCCCCTGACCCCGTCTCGCGCCGTAACAGTGGGACCGTTTCAACCAGCTTGGCAAAGGCCCACTTGGCGGCGCGCGCCAAAATCCATGTTGCCAGCAAAATGAGCAGCGCGATGACGGCGATGCGGCCATAGGCCACTGCTCGCTCCCCATCGATGATGAAGTTGCCGATTTGAAAGTCGTTCATAGCTATCCGGTCCCCCTTTGTTTTGCGGGGCTCGGCGCACCAATTGCGGCACGCAGAGCCGCAGTAGTGACAGGTTTACCACAATATTTTGATAAACCATAGGGGTATAGCTACCAAGTGTTGATGAGACCGTCGCGGCTCATCATAACTTCTCGACCAGCCGTTCCACTGCGCCTGCGGCCACTTGCGCGGCCCGCAACAGGTTGGTCTGAAAATCACCTGCGCTGGCCCCGTTGGCATCGTCAGTCACTGCCTTGACCGCCGCCCAGGGCAGTCCGGTTCGATGCGCAACCTGCGCTACCGCACCAACCTCCATATCGACAAGCTGTGCCCCCAACCCATCGGCGAGCCAGCGGCCATATTCGGGGCATCCAACAAAGCTGTCACCGCTAGCAATGCGAGCATGTGGCAGGCCCAACCCGGGGTCAGGCATGGCCGAAAAATGCGGCGTCCCGGCCGCCCCTATCGGCCAGTCGCCCGCACGATAGGGCGCAAAGCCCGTCGCTTGCCGGCTGCCATAATCATGTTGCACCGCCTCGGCGATCCAGAACGCCTCTCCCGGCAGCGACCCGACGCGTCCGCAGCATCCGGTCATCATCAGCATATCGGGGCGCTGGTCTGCCATCAGCAATCCAGCCGTCAGCGCCGCGTGCACCTTGCCCATACCGCAGGTTGCAATCGTCAGCCGGTGGTTGTGAATTATCACCTGCCGGGTCGGAACGCCCGATATGTCGGTGTGCGATCCTTCGCCCCGAAAGAGCGCATCACCCTCTTCGGGCAAGGCCGCCAATATTAGAATCACACGCATAGTCGCTGTCTAACGCTATTCGCGCGGCGCGCCAGAGCGCTTGCCAAGGGCGCGTCCAGTCGCCATCGGTTCGGGCGATGCTCGCGCGAATTTTTCCCGACCGCTTTGTGCCTGTGCTGCTGGCGACGATTGCGCTCGCCAGCTTGCTTCCGGTGAGCGGACGCGCGGTGCCCCTTGCGCACGGCCTGTCGACCGCTGCGGTCGTTCTGCTCTTTTTCCTCAACGGAATACGTCTGCCTCGCGACGACGTGCTGCACGGCATTCGCAACTGGAAATTGCAAGGGGCGGTGTTTGGCTTTTGTTTCGGTGCAATGGCGCTGCTCGGGCTTGGCGTGCAGGCGCTCACAACCCCCGTTCTTCCTGCCACTCTAGCGCTCGGCTTTTTGTTTCTCGGCATTTTGCCCTCGACCGTCCAGTCCGCGACTGCTGCCAGCAGCCTTGCGGGCGGCAATGTCGCGGCAAGCGTGGTAGCCGCCGCCATGATCAATCTGATCGGCGTCCTCCTCTCACCCTTGTTGTTCACCCTCCTCGCGGGAAGTGCGGGAGAAATCAGCGGCACGGCGGCAGTGCGGATCGTGTCGATCCTGCTTTTGCCCTTTGTCGCCGGACAATTGGTGCAACGCTGGCTGCGGCCATGGGCCGTCAATCACAAGGCTCTGGCGACATTTATGGACCGCAGCGCGATTGCTATTGCAGTTTATGTTGCCTTTTCCGCCGCGGTCGTGGGCGGAATCTGGGGTCAACTCGACGGCCCAGAACTCGGCATCATCGGTGCAGCGGTAACCGCGATGCTGGTGCTTTCTTTTTCAGGGGCTTGGATATTTGGCGCATGGCTCCGCCTAGCGCCACCTGACCGCACCACCTTGCTGTTTTCAGGGGCGCAAAAAAGTATCGCGGTCGGCGCTCCGCTCGCTGCAACGCTGTTTCCACCGGCAACAGCAGGCATGGTACTGGTGCCCATCCTCGTCTATCATATGGCGCAGCTGATTGTGTCAGCGTGGATTGCCCCTTGGCTGCTGGCGCGGACAAAGGGTGTGGTGCTTGAATAATACAGGTGCGCGTGCCATATATGTGGACGGCATAGGGGTGGAAGGACGAAGAATGAGCGAAGCAACGGCAACCGCGACGGCGACCGACGAATTGAAACTGACCCCGCCCGAGCCGCTGGCACCGGTAGCGCCCGAAAAGGCGGCTGGTCTTGTGCCGCTGTCGACCGAGCAGAAGTCCAAGCTCGAAGAGCGGGTCGACAGCTTTATCGACGATCTGGTCGCACAGGATCAAAATTCGCCCGAATTCGGCCAACGCATCGATCAGATTACCAATATGGGCCGCAAGGAAATGATGGAAGCGGCGGGTCAATCGAACCGCTTTCTCGACCGTCCGGTCAAGGCGATGGAGCGTGACAGCGACGTCGGCCAGAACCTCATCGAACTGCGCAACACGGTCGAGAAGCTCGATCCGTCCAATAATGGCAAACTTTTGTCAAAAAGTGGCTTTTTGAGCCGGTTTTTTGGCGGCAAGGTGGGCAATTATTTCGCCAAATATCGCTCGGCACAAAGCCATATATCAGCGGTGCTCAACGCGCTGGCCAATGGCAAGGATGAATTGTTGATGGACAATGCCGCCATCGATGTCGAACGGCGCAAGCTGTGGGAGGCAATGAGCAAGCTGGAACAGATGGTCCATATCGCCCAGACCCTCGACGCACGGCTGGAGGCCAAAGCCGCCGAACTCGACAGCAGCGATCCCGCCAAGGCCAAGGTTTTGCGCGAGAACGCGCTTTTCTATGCGCGCCAGCGGACGCAGGACCTGCTCACCCAGATGGCTGTGACGGTGCAGGGCTATCTCGCGCTTGATCTCGTCAAAAAGAATAATGTCGAACTGGTAAAAGGCGTCGACCGCGCGAGCACCACAACCATCAGTGCGCTCAAGACGGCCGTTACAGTCGCTCAGGCGATGACCAACCAGAAACTGGTCCTCGAACAGATAACAGCGCTCAACACGACTACAGCGGGGATCATCGATGGCACCTCTAAAATGCTTAAAGACAATACGGCCAAAATTCACGAACAGGCCGCATCGAGCACCATTCCGCTCGAAACGCTAAGTCGCGCCTTCCAGAATATCTATGACACGATGGACGCCATTGACACATTCAAGCTGAAGGCACTTGATTCAATGAAGAGCACCGTGACATCGCTCGAAGGAGAGGTCGCCAAGTCTAAGGGCTATATTGCGCGAGCAGAAGGGGCCAGTCAGGCTCAGGCCAGCGTCAGCAGCGGCAACAGCCCGCTTGCGTCGCTCGAAGGATAAAAGCGGACAATATGCCAATGAGCGAAACCGACCACACTATCATGCTTGGCGAGGCCGCGATCGAACGGGCGCGTACGCCGCGTCATCATATTGGCCACAAAAGTCGCGCAATGCGCCGCCAGCATCTCTATCGCAAATTGGGACGGATGTTGGTGGCAGGCGGGATTCTGCTGCTCGGTGCCGCTGTCTTTGGCCTGATCATACGCCCCTTGGGCTTTGCCGGACTGCTCGCGCTCGTTGTTCTGATGATCGGCGTCGTCACGCTATTTTCCAACTGGCCGAGCTTTCCTGAACCCCGCATAGCGGATCTGCCCAAGGCCGATCTGAAGCAGCTCGCAGGGCGCACTGAAATCTGGCTGGAGGCACAGCGTCCCATGCTGCCCGCGCCTGCCAAGACGCTTATCGACGGCATTGGCGTTCAACTCGACTTGCTCGCCCCGCAACTCCAGACGCTGGACGCTTCGACTCCCGCAGCGCAGAATATCCGCAAGCTGGTGACCGACGATCTGACCGGGCTGATCGATGGCTATCAACGCATCCCAGTTCCGCTTCGCAAGGAAGCCCACGCCGGTCGCACCCCCGACGAAACGCTCGTCGGCGGGCTCAAAATGCTCGAACGCGAAATCGGGGAAGCGGCGCGCAATTTGGCAACGGGTGACCTCGACAAACTGGCAACGCGCGAACGTTATCTTGAACTTAAATATCAGGGTGTTGAAGATCAGGCAGATTAAGCTGCACAGGCTTCAATTGTTGCGGGTAGCGCTGAATTGACACCCGGACGAAGGACATGCTCGCCACGCCGCAATTACCCCGGTCTTTGCCATCCACAACGAGGTTTACGACATTGGGATGCATCGAAATTGTAACTTGCCGCGTTGGGAAGCCGAATAGTTTTCTATACGTTATATAGCGTGAAGCAGTTTCGAGGACGGACCGAGTATTGAGCGTTCAAATATTAACAGGGGCGATCTTGCTGGCGAGTGCGCCAGTGTCATCGGAATCACCGCAACGTGCGTCGGTGGCGCCGCAGGTGAGCGTCGTTGCCCTCCTCCAAAGGCCGCTCCCCATTGACGGAGCTGCCTTGCTATCGACCGAAATGGCCCTTGCTGTCGATCCGATTGACCCGGCTGCACCGCCCGAACCGGACGCAGCGAGCGCTCCGCCCGCGACGCCATCGACGTCCGATCCAAGCAGCCAAGCTGCATCGAGCGACGAAGACATGCCGGACATCATCATTGTCACTGCGAGAGCCGACACTCCGGGCGACCCCATGCAGGATCTTAACGCCCAGACCTTTAAAATAGCCCAATCGATCGATACGGCTTTGGTCGGGCCTGTGTCGATTGCCTATAGAGACGCTGTACCGCGACCCATCCGTAAGGGATTGCATAATTTCCTCTACAACCTTGGCGAGCCGGTCGTGTTCGTCAATTTTCTGTTGCAGCTCAAAATTGGCAAAGCTGCGGAAACGCTGGGGCGGTTCGCAATCAATTCGACCATTGGGGTAGCTGGCCTCCTAGACGTCGCCAAATTGCCTCCGGTCAACCTGCCGCATCGCCCGAACGGCTTTGCCTATACGATGGGCTATTATGGCATAGACACCGGCCCCTATCTTTATCTGCCGCTGATCGGACCAACGACGGTGCGTGATTTGACCGGGCGCATGATGGACCTGATGTTTTTGCCTATGGCGATTGGCAAGCCCTTCAACGATATTCGTTATACCCTGCCCGCCGGATCGCTGAACGCGCTCGACGACCGTATCGAGTTTGACGACAAGCTGGAGGAAATTCGCGACGCCGACGATCCCTATACCGCGATGCGCGAATATTATCTGAAACAGCGCCAAGCCGAAATCGACGAACTGCGCGGCATCCGCCCCCATGCCACCCCACCCTTGCCTGACCTGAAGAGCTCCGCCGCCGCTCCTATGCGCCCTGCCGCCGGTCCGGCTGCAGCGCCCGGCGCGGATGTCGCCGCGCCTTCAATCCCAGGCCTGGATGAGGTAGAGCAGACCGTAACCGGCCAGCCGTACGAAGATGCTAATCCCAATGCAGGCGAAACCGCCGAAGTGACCGCTACAGACACGCTGGTTCTTGAACCCATGTAACAATTGCGCGGGCCAGCCCGAATGACATATATGAAGGATTGATCACCGGTATCAATCCTAAATAGTTATCGGTGGGGCAAAGAATATGACGGAACAATCAAGTAGTTCTCTTTGGCAGTTATATTCCCTCTCCTCGCTATTTGTTTTTACGATCGGACTATTTTTTCTGGTCCTGGTCATATTATTCATCATTGATACGTCCCAAACGAAGGACGCCATCCGGCGAAACTATCCGGTTATTGGACGGTTTCGGTATCTCTTTTCGACCCTGGGTGAGTTTTTTCGCCAATATTTCTTTGCAATGGATCGCGAAGAGATGCCGTTTAATCGCGCCGAACGCGACTGGGTAGAACGGGCAGCGCACGGGCGTGACAACACGGTCGCGTTCGGATCGACCAGAAATCTCACCCCCATAGGCACCGCGATTTTTGTCAACTGCGCCTTTCCCAAACTGGATGAAGACGCAGTCGAAATGCAGAGCCTGGAAATCGGACCCCATTGCCGGCACCCTTTTCATGCCCCGTCTTTTTTCAACATTTCGGGAATGAGCTTTGGCGCGCTGTCGGCACCGGCGGTGCTTGCGCTGTCCAAAGGAGCCAAGCTGGCCGGGTGCTGGATGAACACTGGCGAAGGCGGGCTGTCGCCTTTTCACCTCGCCGGCGGCGCCGACATCGTTCTGCAGATTGGCACTGCCAAATATGGCGTGCGCGATGCAACCGGCGGCTTGAGCGATGACAAGCTGAAAGAAATGGCGGCCCATGAGCAGGTCCGCATGTTCGAGATCAAACTGAGCCAAGGCGCCAAGCCCGGCAAGGGCGGCATCCTGCCGGGCGTTAAGGTTACGGCGGAGATTGCGGCGATCCGAGGCATTCCGGTGGGTGAGGATTCCATCTCTCCTAACCGCCATCCAGAAATCAATGATATAGGCCAGCTGCTCGATATGATCGAACATGTGCGAAACGTGACGGGCAAGCCAACGGGTTTGAAAGCGGTGATCGGCGCTTATGGTTGGCTGGAAACACTATGCGCCGAAATTTGCACGCGCGGATCGGAACATGCGCCCGATTTCATGACCATTGATAGCGGCGATGGCGGCACCGGCGCCGCGCCGATGGCACTAATGGACAATGTTGGCCTGACCATTCGGGAATCGCTGCCGCTCGTCGTCGACATCCTGACCAAATATGGCTTGCGCGACCGCATCCGAGTTATTGCGTCGGGAAAACTAGTCACGCCGGCCGATGTAGCCTGGGCGATAGCCGCCGGAGCTGACTTTGTCGTGTCTGCACGCGGTTTTATGTTCTCGCTGGGTTGTATTCAGGCGCTCAAGTGCAACAAAAATACCTGCCCGACCGGTATAACCACGCATAATGCGCGCCTGCAAAAGGGGCTCAACCCTGCAAGCAAGTCCGTGAAGGTGGCGAATTACTGCATGAACATGATCCACGAAGTGCAGATTATCTCGCACAGTTGCGGCGTTAGCCGACCACGGTTGCTGGCGCGAAAACATGTGCGCATCGTTCAATCGACTGGCAAATCGGTGCCTATGGACGAGCTCTATCCGAGACCCGGTCTCATCACGCTACCGCCGGGGGCAGACGCGCAAGCTTTTTAGCAGAAAGGCAAAAGGCGAAATTGGCGAGACGCCTCCGCGCCATCGCGGCAAAATTTGCATGGACCGATGCAGCGGCGTATTGATTGCAATATCTGCAATCGCGCTAACGATGGTTGACATTGCGTTGCCACCCGAGCGCAGGCAAAGGGCGGCAATCGAACATGTTTCAGCTTTTCGGGGTGCCGCAATGATCGAACAGGAATGGGCCGTATTGCTCGCGCGGGCACAATTTGCCTTCACGATCAGTTTCCATTTTCTCTTTCCCGCTTTCACGATCGGGTTGGCAAGCTTTTTGGCGGTGCTCGAGGGATTGTGGCTACAATCCGGACGCGGAGTTTACGCGAATCTCTATCGCTATTGGGTCAAGATTTTCGCTGTCGTCTTTGCAATGGGCGTCGTGTCGGGCATCGTTATGTCCTATCAAATCGGCACCAACTGGTCTGTCTTCTCGGACAAGGCGGGGCCGATCATCGGACCGCTGATGGCATATGAAGTGCTTACGGCTTTCTTTCTGGAGGCGGGATTTCTCGGGGTTATGCTGTTTGGCATCAACAAGGTTGGGCGGCGGCTGCATTTCGCCGCGACATGCGCCGTCGCGGCTGGCACGCTTTTGTCGGCCTTTTGGATTCTTTCTGCCAACAGCTGGATGCACACCCCGACGGGCTATGAAATCGCGGCCAACGGCCAATTTGTTCCCGGCCCCAGCTGGTCCGCCATCATTTTTAACCCCAGCTTCCCTTACCGCCTTGTCCACACTGTGCTCGCCGCATTTCTGACTACAGCCTTTGCTGTGGGCGGGGTCGGTGCATGGCATCTGCTGAAGGATCGCGCCAATCCCGGCGCGCGCAAAATGTTTTCTATGGCAATGTGGATGGCGGCGCTGGTCGCTCCGATTCAGATTTTTGCCGGTGATGAACACGGACTCAACACGCTCGAACATCAACCGGTCAAAGTGATGGCGATGGAAGGCCATTATCAAAGCCATCCGCATGGCGCCCCGCTAATCCTGTTCGGCATTCCTAACAGCCAGGAGAAGCGCGTTGATTATGCCATCGAGATCCCCAAGGCCTCGTCGCTGATCCTCAAACATGACCTGAACGCACCGCTCGCCGGACTCGATACCATCCCCGCAAACGACCAGCCGCCGGTTGGACCGGTGTTTTGGGCGTTCCGTGTCATGGTAGGGATCGGCTTTGCGATGATGGCGCTCGGGGTTTGGAGCCTTGTCGCGCGCTGGCGCAAGCGACTGTACGATTGGCGCTGGATGCACCGCGCCGCGCTGGTGATGGGGCCGTCGGGCTTTGTTGCGGTGCTGGCGGGGTGGGTCGTGACCGAAGTCGGGCGCCAGCCCTTCACCATCTATGGTCTGCTGCGCACAGCACAAAGTCACTCGCCGCTGGACGCACCCGCAGTCGCCATTTCGCTTGCAGCCTTTGTCATCGTTTATTTCAGCGTCTTTGGCATGGGAATTTGGTATTTGCTTCACCTGATGAAGAAGCCCCCCGAAGCGCATGAATCGACACTTGACGGCAGTCCGATCCGGTCAGCCGGCCTGACCCCCGCGCAGGCGATACGTACAGGAGACGGTGCATGATCGACCTCACCGTCATCTGGGCCGGCATCATCGGCTTCGCCATCGTCGCCTATGTCATTATGGACGGCTTTGACCTTGGCATCGGGATATTGTTCCCGCTGTTCAAAGTCGGCAAGGAACGCAATACCGCGATGAACAGCATTGCCCCGGTGTGGGACGGCAATGAAACCTGGCTGGTGCTCGGCGGCGGCGGTCTGCTCGCGGCCTTTCCGCTCGCTTATGCCATCATTCTGCCCGCGCTCTATGCGCCGCTGATCGCGATGTTGCTGGGGCTGGTCCTGCGCGGCGTCGCTTTCGAATTTCGTTGGCGCGACCCTGCACATCGACGCTTGTGGGACTTTGCATTCACGCTGGGCTCGGCGACCGCTACCTTTGCTCAGGGCGTGACGCTCGGCGCGTTGCTGCAGGGGATTACGGTCGAGGGGCGTGCCTATGCGGGTGGCTGGTGGGAATGGTTGTCGCCCTTTTCACTGCTGACCGGCGTTGGGCTGATGGTTGGCTATGCCTTGCTGGGAGCTTGCTGGCTCAACTGGAAAACCGAGGGGGACTTACAAAGTCAGGTGGCGGCCTATGCGGGCAAGCTAGGAGCGGCGCTGTTATTGGTTATCGGCGTGGTCAGCCTCATGACGCTAACCCTGGAGCCCAGCTATTATAGCCGCTGGCTCGCCTATCCGGGCGTGCTCGCCACCGCCCAGATTCCGCTGGCAACGCTGATCATCACCGCGCTCTTCTATCGCAGCCTGAAGAAAAAGCGTGAGGCGCAGCCATTTTTCTGGGCGCTGGCGCTGTTTGGCCTTTGCCTCGTTGGCCTTGGCATTTCGATCTGGCCAGATGTCATTCCGGCGCGGGTGTCTATCTGGGAGGCCGCCGCCCCTTATCGCAGCCAATTGTTCATGCTGTATGGCGCGGTTCTGCTCGTCCCGATCATTTTAATCTATACCATCTGGTCCTATTGGGTGTTTCGCGGCAAGGTCGGCCACGACGGTTATCATTGATGTCCAAGACGCTCAAACAGCTCGGCTGGTTCGTCGCCATCTGGATGACGAGCGTCGCAGCACTGGGTCTTGTCGGCTTTCTCATCCGATCGGTTCTGAACTGAGCAAGCACATCCCCAACCATAGGCGCTGGAGTTTTGCGGCCGCACCTTGACGTCGATCGGCGCGGCTGACACGCTCTTCCCTTCACCGAAAAAGGATGCCCCATGGCCATTAAAGCCCTTCGCACGCCCGATGATCGCTTTGCCGCGATCCCCGACTTTGATTATCCGGTGCACTATGCCGACGATCTGCCCGGCTATGACGGGTTGCGTCTGGCGTGGGTCGATGCAGGGCCGAAAGACGCGCCGCAAACCTTCTTATGCCTTCACGGCGAACCGAGCTGGTCCTTCCTCTATCGCCGGATGATCCCGCCATTTCTTGGCAGCGGCGCCCGCGTGATAGCACCCGACCTTTACGGCTTTGGTCGCAGCGACAAGCCCATAGAGCAGAGCGATTACAGCTTCACTTTTCACCGCAACGCCCTGTTGGCGCTTGTCGAGCGACTGGATCTGCGAAAGATCACGCTGGTGGTGCAGGATTGGGGCGGGCTGCTGGGCCTCACCCTACCGGTCGATGCCGGTTTCAAACCGCGACTTGAGCGATTGATAGTGATGAACACGGGGCTAGGTGTAGGAACGCCCCCCGGCGAGGGGTTCATCGCATGGAAAAATTACGCCATGTCGACCCCCGATCTTCCCATCGGTTCGCTGATTGCGCGCGGTACCCCGCATCTGACCGACGCCGAAATCGCCGCTTATGACGCGCCTTTCCCGTCGTCCGACTATAAGGCCGGCGCGCAAATCTTCCCTGCGCTCGTTCCCGTCTCGCCCGATATGGACGGCGTGACCGAAAGCCGCGCCGCCGCCCAATTCTGGTCCAGCGAGTGGGAGGGCAAAAGCTTTATGGCGGTCGGCGCCGCCGATCCGGTGCTCGGCCCTGCGGTGATGGACAAATTGCGCGGCGTCATTCGCGGCTGTCCCGAACCGCTAATCATCCCCGAGGGTGGTCATTTCGTGCAGGAATGGGGCGAAGAGATTGCGAAGGCAGCACTCGCCTATTTCGACGCTGGCTGACCTGCAGCCGGATCCTCTTGACTATCTTCCGATTTGATATAAATATGATATCATAATTATATCGGAGGGCATAATGAGTGATTCGTCTATAAACCCCAATTTGAACCCGACGCGCGAAGTCCGCGCGGCGACCGCCAGCGGTTATGCGATGCTGCTCATCTGGCTTATCTTGCTGGTCATTGCGATCTTGGCAGCAGCCAGCAATCTCGGCGGCAGTGGCATTGACTGGAATCTGAAATGGTTTGTCGTCGTCATCTGCGCGGTAATTGGCACGCTCATCCTCGGCGGCTTTTACCTCATCAATCCCAATGAAGCGGCGGCCATTCAATTGTTCGGCAGCTATAAGGGCACCGATCGAAACGCCGGGCTGCGCTGGGTTCTTCCCTGGCTCACGCGCAAGAAAATCGCTGTGCGTTCCAACAATGTCATTTCGGACAAGATCAAGGTCAACGATCTGCGCGGCAACCCTATAGAGATGGCGGCGCAGGTAGTGTGGCGCGTCACCGACACCGCACAGGCCCTATTCGATGTCGATGATTATAAGGAATTTGTCATGGCGCAGATTGAGGCGGCTGTCCGCTCGATCGGCTCGCGCTACCCTTATGACGATATCGAGCATCAGGAAGTGACCTTGCGCGGCAACCATGACGAGGTCGGAGTGGAACTTCGTGCGGCGCTGATCGAACGATTGAAAGTCGCAGGGATTACTGTCGATGAATGCGGACTGACCCATCTCGCCTATGCGCAGGAAATCGCGCAAGCGATGCTGCGTCGCCAACAGGCCGAAGCCGTCATCGCCGCACGGCGCAAATTGGTCGAGGGCGCAGTCGGCATGGTCGAGCTGGCACTGGAGCAGTTGAGCGCAAAGGGCGTCGTCCACCTCGATGATGAACGTCGCGCAGCGATGGTTTCGAATCTGATGGTCGTGCTGTGCAGCGAACATGATACCCAACCGGTGGTCAACGCCGGGTCGCTTTATTGACCCTTGTATCGGTCTAATAAAATGTCGCCGCCAACCAAAAAAGCCTTTGCCCTGCGTGTCGATCCGGCTCTCTATGCTGCGATAGAACGGGCGGCGGCGGCTGATCTGCGCAGCGCCAATGCCCAGATCGAAATATTGTTGCGCGAGGCGCTGGCGCGGCGCGGGATCAGCGTCAAACCCCCGACTGCCGCCAAGCGCGGGCGCCCGCCAAAGAAGGAAAGCTAGGCCATGTTACATCTGTTTATGAAAGAAGGACCCTGGTTTCGTCCCAAAAGCTATGGCCTTGGGGCCGGCTTTCCGATTGTCTGGCAGGGATGGGCTATGCTGGTTGCCCATGTCGGGCTGATGCTGGGGCTCGCGCGATTGCTGCACGAAACCCCAGCTGTCATGCTCGTCGCCATATTATTCGCCGCGCTGACCCCGCTTCCGCTTTATCACGCCAAAACCGAGGGCGGTTGGCGCTGGCGCTGGGGGTCAAAGGACTAATCATCGATTTATTTGCTCAAACAACCCCTAGCCCTCGCTCTATCGCTTGCTCCACAAGGGGTTGATGGTTAATGGCAAAGGGCATGACCGCCGTCACTCCATCGTCACAATCCGCACCTGTTCGTATCGCGCCGTCGATTCTGAGCGCCGATTTCGCACGACTGGGCGAAGAAGTGCGCGCCATTGAAACGGCGGGTGCCGATTGGGTGCATATCGATGTGATGGACGGCCATTTCGTCCCTAACCTCACAATCGGCCCTGCGGTTGTTAAAGCCCTGCGGCCGCACAGCAAATTACCCTTTGACGTCCATTTGATGATATCGCCGGTCGACGGATTTCTTGACGCCTTTGCCGAAGCCGGCGCCGATATTATCACTGTCCATCCTGAAGCCGGTCCCCACACGCATCGCAGCGTCCAGCATATCAAATCGCTGGGCAAACAAGCGGGCGTGTCACTTAACCCGGCGACACCGGCCAAGATGCTCGACTATTTAATCGACGACATTGACCTGGTGTTGGTGATGAGCGTCAATCCGGGATTTGGCGGGCAGAGCTTTATCACCAGCCAGCTTCGCAAGATCGAGGCGGTGCGCAAAATGATCGACAAATCGGGTCGCGATATCCGGCTGGAAGTTGATGGCGGCGTCGACGCCGTCACGGCCCCGCAAGCCATTGCCGCCGGGGCAGATGTGCTGGTCGCCGGAACCGCGACCTTCAAGGGCGGACCGGATGCCTATGCGGACAATATCCGACGGTTGCGCGGAGCTTAAGCGTGGACTTGGGACCGGCCGCCTCGTCTTCTGCCGAACCGCCCCTCGAGCTTGCGGACACCGTCGATGACAGCATCGAGCCCGGCAAGCGCCTGATTCGCCTGCCCACCGACAAGGGGCTTTCGCTCGGCGACCGGATTGCCAACCATTTTACCCGGCTAACTTGGCGCACGCCGCTCCACAGTTTTCGCCTGAAGGGCCGTTTCCCGCTCAAGCTTCTGGGCGTACCCGAAGATCCCGTTCCCGGCGATCTTCGCGCCGGAATCGCAATCCGCGCCGGACATTTTCTCCATCGCGGCTTAAAACTCCCGCTCACCGATCTCGACTTTGCTGCGCTTACGGTGCCGCCGCCTTTTGCTGATTATCTGCACAGTTTTGCTTGGCTGCGCGATTTGTCGACGACCGGCACTCGCGCCGATGGAGCGCCAATTGCCGAGATGGTTGTGCGCAAATGGCTGGCTACTCATGGCGAGGCGGTCAGCGAGCCGGCATGGCGTGCCGATAACGCCGCGTGGCGGATCCTGTTCTGGGCCGCCCACGCCCCGATTATCCTATCGTCTAGCGATCTTGTCTATCGGTCCGCCGTCCTCAACCACGTCGCCCGCGCCGCGCGCCATCTTGATCGTGTCGCGGACAAGACTCGACCCGGCATCGGCCAGCTTGTCGCCTGGGTCGGTATAGTCGCGGCATCGCTGTTGATGCCCGGCGGCGAGCCGCGGCAGATATTTGGCGAAGCAGGCCTGCGCAAAGTGCTTGAAACCAGCTTTTACGCCGATGGCGGCAATATTTCGCGCTCGCCGCAGGCGCAGCTCGACGCGATTATGGCGCTTTCGATGCTCGTCCGTATCTTTGACATGCGCAAAATGGACGTGCCGCCTTATTTGCAGGAAGTGCTCGCGCGCGCCGTCCCGGCGCTGCTCGGCCTGACCCACAGCGACGGCAGCATGGCCAGCTGGCAAGGCAGCGGCGCGACCAGCGCGGCGCAGGTGCAAGCTATTGTGACGGCAAGCACGGTGCGCACCCGCCCGCTTAAGCAGGCGCGCGACTGGGGCTATCAGCGGCTCGTCGCGAAAAAGGTCGTAGTGCTGGCCGACGCCGCGCCACCACCAATTGCGCGTGTGACAGAAGCCGGTTGTGCCTCGACGCTGGCGATCGAAATGTCCGACGGCGATCATCGTATCATCGTCAATTGCGGTGGCGCAGCGTTGACGGGTGCGACCATTCCCGCCGAACTCGCACGCGGCCTACGAACCACCGCCGCCCATTCAACGCTGGTGCTGGGTGACACAAATTCGACCGCGATCTTGCCCAACGGATCGTTAGGCAAGGGCGTGACCGAGGTGGAACTCGACCGCCATGAAACGCCGCAGGGCAGTCGGCTTGAGATGAGCCACGACGGCTACGTCCGCCGTCACGGGCTGATCCACCGACGTCTTGTGATCCTGTCACCCAATGGGCGCGAATTGCGCGGCGAGGATTTGCTGCTTCCCGCCCCGCGCAGCCGGCGCAAGCGCGAGACCAACTTTACGATGCGCTTTCACTTGGGACGCGCGATTTCGGCAAGCCTGACCGCCGACAATCTCGGCGCGCTGCTGCGCATCGACGGCGGACCGCTGTGGCAGTTTCGTACCTCCGAAGGAAAACTAGAGATAGAGGAAAGCCTGTGGGTCGACGGCGATGGTCGTCCGCATCCGACAGAGCAGCTCGTCATCACCGGCACCTCACCTGCTGGAGGTGCCAGCATCGGCTGGATCTTCAAGCATATCGGATGAGCCCGAGAACCAGACCTGCTTTTATGTCGTCACTACCTAATGCGGCTGGAGGTTCCGGAGCTTGGCATAAGCGAAGCTAACACCGAGCCAAATCAAAGATGACAGGGCGATCACAGCGGCGATGTTGAAGAGAAAGAATTTCGCGGGGGTCAGAAATTCCTTTGTAAACAATAGCCCGTCAACGCCCTTAAGGGCCAGCAATTGCACCATATTCTCGCTGACATCGGCACCGAAAACAAGCAAGGCCGGAACGGCGAGCACCATACCGATTCGCCCCGGAAACCGAAGCGCCAGTCCCGCAAAAAAGGCTCCGTAGGTCAGCGGGAATGCATAATCGAGCAACAGCGTCATCCAGAAATGACTGTTTTTCTGGGCGGCAGTCATAGACGCTAACAAAGCCCTTGTATCATCAACCGAGGACAGGCGATCCAATATGACCCCGCCAACCGACGGCGACCATGCTAAGAACCCGAAAATCAGTGCAATCGCGACAATCAGGTTCGCGATGATAACCTTTGGCCGTCGCAAAAAATTGAGCATCGGACGATTCCTTTATGGCCGCAGGAGTGCCTAGAAGAGAATTCTCACCGGGAAGAGCAAACGCATATCAGACCAACAGCACAATTTTCCCTACATGCTCGCCAGCCTCCATCCGCGCGTGGGCGGCACTTGCCTGAGCTAACGGGAAGCTGTGGTCCATCGCTGGTTTCCACTCACCCTTAGCCAGCATCGGCCAGACGCTGCGGGAAATTTCGTCGGCAAGGGCGGCTTTGAAACTGGCGCTGCGGGCGCGCAGGGTCGAACCGGTGAGGGTCAGGCGACGGCGCATCACATCGGAAATGTTAATCTCTGCGGTCATCCCGCGCTGAAACGCAATCGAGACATGGCGACCATCTTCAGCCAGACAGGCGATATTACGCGGGACATAATCACCGCCAACCATATCGATCACCGCCGTCACGCCTGCGCCGTCGGTGAAGTTTTTGACCTCCTCGACAAAATCCTGCTGCGAATAATCGATCGCCAGATCGGCGCCTAGCGCCGTCGCCGCGGCGCATTTTTCGGCGCTTCCGCAGGTCACGACCACCTTAATACTGAATAATTTACACAGGCCAATCGCGGTCGTCCCAATGCCGCTCGTCCCCCCATGCACCAGCACTATATCGCCTTCGCAGACCCAAGCCCGCTCGAACAAATTGTGCCACACGGTGAACATGGTTTCTGGCAGCGCCGCCGCCTCTGCCATCGAATAGCCCGTCGGGACTGGCAAACAGCTCCCCACTGGCGCCAGCGCATATTCCGCATAGCCGCCGCCCGCCACCAGCGCGCACATCGATTGACCCAAAAGTTCGGGGTCGCCGCCCGGTCCGACCGCAATCACCGTCCCTGCAATCTCCAGCCCCGGCAAATCAGAGGCGCCCGGTGGCGGTGGATAATATCCCATGCGTTGCAAAACATCAGGGCGGTTGACCCCGGCGGCGGCGACGCGAATCAAAACCTCTCCCGCACCCGGTTGGGGCACGGGGCGCGTTTCGGGTTTGAGCACATCGGGGCCGCCAGGCTCTGATATGGCAATGGCTGTCATGAATTCGGGTGGCGCGACCAACACTTAGAACTTTCCCCCAAAGCTGAATTGCGCCCTTATTGACAGCCGCAGCGCTGCGGTCAACAATCCTGCCCATGATGGATGCAGATGAACCGCGCCGCCGTGACGATGTGCTGGATGTTTTAGTCAAACAATCGCTCGACCCGTTGTCGGTTGACGAGTTGCATGATCGCATCATTGTACTGGAAAGCGAAATCGAACGGACGCGCGCGCGTATTGATTTTTCCAAAAGCCACAAATCTATTGCCGACGAGTTGTTCAAAAAGGGCTAGCGCACTCGCTCAAACTACGGTCTTTTTCATCAGTCGTTAACCATAAATCAAGCTTCACCCTGCTATTTCGAAGCGGCTGACCGCTTTTCCCTTGCAGGCTGGCGGCGGCATCGCCACCTTGTTTGCGTGGGTCGGGTTCTCCCCCTCCGGTCCCATTAGGAGAAAGCCTATGCCGTCCTTTTCGGAAAGCCTCGAAAAGACCTTGCACAATGCGCTCAAGGCCGCGTCGGACCGTCATCATGAATATGCCACGCTGGAGCATTTGCTCAGCGCGCTGATCGACGACGACCACGCCGCTGAAGTCATGCGCTCGTGCGGTGTGGCGCTCGACGAATTGCAAGCAGCGGTCGTCCATTATCTGGACAGCGAGCTCGATAGTTTGAAGGTCGAAGGCAATAGCGACCCCAGCCCCACCAGCGGATTTCAGCGCGTGGTTCAGCGCGCCATTCTGCACGTCCAATCGTCAGGCAAGGATGAAGTGACCGGCGCCAATGTGCTGGTCGCGCTATTTTCCGAACGCGAAAGCTATGCCGTCTATTTCCTTCAGCAGCAGGATCTGACCCGGCTCGATGCCGTGTCCTATCTCAGCCATGGTGTCGGAAAGGGCGGCAAGGCGTCACCGCAAGCCGAGCCCGAGGACAAGGACGAAGGCAAGGAGAAGGACGACGCCAAAGGCAAGGGCAAAAAAGAAACTGCGCTCGATCAGTTCACCGTCAACCTGAACGAAAAGGCAAAGAGCGGCCGCGTCGATCCGTTGATCGGACGTAACGCCGAAGTTGACCGGACGATCCAGATCCTGTGCCGCCGCTCGAAAAACAACCCGCTTTATGTCGGCGATCCCGGCGTCGGCAAAACCGCGATTGCCGAGGGGCTGGCCCGCAAGATCATCGAGGGCGATGTCCCCGAAGTGCTGCTGCCTGCGGTCATATATTCGCTCGACATGGGCGCGCTTTTGGCAGGTACCCGCTATCGTGGCGATTTTGAGGAGCGGTTGAAATCGGTGGTCACCGAGCTTGAAGGGCTGCCCCACGCGATTTTGTTCATCGACGAGATTCACACGGTCATCGGCGCTGGCGCGACCAGCGGCGGCGCGATGGATGCGTCTAACCTGCTCAAGCCCGCCTTATCGGGGGGTATCATCCGCTGCATCGGGTCGACGACCTATAAGGAATTTCGCAATCATTTTGAAAAGGATCGCGCGCTGCTGCGCCGCTTTCAGAAAATTGATGTGGTCGAACCGAGTCTTGAGGACACCAAAAAGATCCTCGCCGGACTGCGCAGCGCGTTCGAAAGCCATCATCAGGTGCGCTACACCGCCGATGCGATCGATGCGGCCGTCGAGTTGTCGGCGCGCTATATCAACGACCGCAAATTGCCCGACAAGGCGATCGACGTGATCGACGAGGTCGGCGCGATGCAGATGCTCGTCGCGCCGTCGAAGCGTCGCAAGACGATCACCCCCAAGGAAATCGAAGCGGTTATCGCCACCATGGCGCGCATCCCGCCCAAATCGGTATCGTCGGACGACAAGCGCGTGCTGGAAACGCTCGAAACCGATTTGAAACGCGTGGTCTTCGGACAGAATGTCGCCATCGAGGTGCTAGCCAGCGCAATCAAATTGTCCCGAGCGGGGCTTCGCGATCCCGAAAAACCTATCGGCAATTATCTTTTCAGCGGCCCCACCGGCGTCGGAAAGACCGAGGTTGCGAAGCAGCTGGCGAGCATCATGGGCATTCCGCTCCAGCGTTTCGACATGAGCGAGTATATGGAACGCCACAGCGTGTCGCGCCTAATCGGTGCGCCTCCCGGCTATGTCGGATATGATCAGGGCGGGCTCCTGACCGATGCCATCGACCAGAACCCGCATTGCGTGCTGCTGCTCGACGAAATTGAAAAGGCGCATCCCGACCTGTTCAACATTTTGTTGCAGATCATGGATCACGGCAAGCTCACTGATCATCACGGCAAAACGGTCGATTTCCGCAATGTCATTTTGATAATGACCACCAATGCCGGTGCCAGCGACATGGCGCGGGAAGGCATTGGCTTTGGCCAGCTCAACCGCGAGGATGTGCAGGAAGAGGCAGTGAAGAATTTGTTCACCCCCGAATTCCGCAACCGTCTCGATGCGATTGTTCCCTTTGGCTATCTGCCGCCCGAAGTGGTCGCACGGGTTGTCGACAAGTTCATCCTCGAACTCGAACTGCAACTGGCCGACCGAAATGTTCATATCCAGCTCGACGATGCGGCGCGCCGGTGGCTGACCACCAAAGGCTATGACAAACTCTATGGCGCGCGCCCGATGGGCCGCTTGATCCAGGAAAAGATCAAGCAGCCACTTGCTGAGGAATTATTGTTCGGCAAGCTGGTCCATGGCGGCGAGGTCAAGGTGAAGATGAAAAAGGGTGACGATGCCAAAGTTGGCAACCCCCTCGCCTTTGAAATCGTCTCGGCCCCGCCCAAGGGAGCCAAGGGCAAAGCAAAAGCCAAGCCCAAGGCCGACAAGGCAAAGAAGACGGTAGAGTAAGGCTAAAAGCCTGCTCTTCAGGGCGAGGGCTTTACCCCCCTCGCCTTTTTCTCCTCCCATCCTTATATGGGACGCCATGTATAATTACGCTCACGTCACTGCCGCCGCTGCGGCCTCGCCCGTCGCGGTTCGCGATGGCACCATCAAACTGCACGATGAAGCGGGCTTTGCCGGGATGCGCAAAGCGGGACGGCTGTCGGCCGAGATCCTCGATGCGTTGGTTCCGTTTGTCCAGCCGGGGGTGACAACCACCGCGATTGACGATCTGGTCCGCACAATGATGATCGACGGTGGCGGCATACCCGCAACATTGGGTTATCGCGGCTTTACACATAGTTGCTGCACCAGCATCAACCATGTCGTGTGCCACGGCATCCCCGATGCCAAGGCGCTGCGTGATGGTGATATTGTCAATATCGATGTGACGACGATTATCGACGGCTGGCACGGCGACACGAGTCGCATGTATTTGGTCGGCGATGTTCCGATCAAGGCGCGACGGCTGGTCGATGTAACCTATGAATGCCTGATGCTCGGCATCGAACAGGCCAAACCCGGTAACCAGATGGGCGATGTTGCGCATGCCATTCAGTCGCATGCGGAAAAGCATCGCTACTCGGTCGTTCGCGATTTTTGCGGGCATGGCGTGGGCCAGATGTTTCACGACGCGCCAGAGGTTGTCCACGCTGGACGCCCTGGTACTGGACCCGAACTAAAGCCCGGCATGTTTTTTACGATCGAGCCGATGATCAACACCGGGAAATTCGCTGTAAAGATGCTCAGCGACGGCTGGACCGCGGTTACACGCGACCGCAGCCTGTCGGCACAGTTTGAGCATAGCATCGGCATTACCGAGACCGGCGCTGAGATTTTTACCGCCAGCCCAAAGGGGTTGAATGCTCCGCCCTGGAGTTAGGGGTTAGACCCTAAATCTTTTCTTGCGAATCCCTTGCTGCAAGCGCAGTCTTGACGCGAACGTCAAGCATAGGCGTCAAGGGAGAGCGATGATGAGAAAAATGGTCGGCATGGCGGCGCTGTTGGGCGGCGCAGCATTAATGCTTTCAGGCTGCAATGCGTCAACAAATGGCAGTGCAACCGCAGGCGCTTTGGATGCCGCCGAACAGGCGAGCGCCACCTTGCTCAAAACCGGCGGCAATGGCGACGACTGGGCGGGCATTGGCTATAGCTATGACGAGCAACGCTTTAGCCCGCTGACCGACATCAATGATAGCAATGTCAGCAAGTTGGGCATCGCATGGTATGCCGACCTCGACGATGCGCGCGGGCAAGAGGCAACGCCTGTCGTCGTCGATGGCACGCTTTATGTCAGCCACGCCTGGTCCAAGGTCGATGCCTGGGACGCCGCAACCGGCAAGAAATTGTGGAGCTTTGACCCCAAGGTGCCCGGCACCAAGGCGGTCGACCTGTGCTGCGACGTCGTCAATCGCGGGGTCGCCGTATGGGGTGACAAGGTTTTCGTCGGCACGCTCGACGGACGGCTAATTGCACTCGACAAAAAGACTGGCAAGGAGCTGTGGTCGTCGCAGACTTTCGATCCTGCCAAACCCTATTCGATTACCGGCGCGCCGCGCGTTGTAAAGAATATGGTGCTTATTGGCAGCGGCGGCGCCGAATATGGCGTGCGGGGCTATGTCACTGCCTATGACGTCGACAGCGGCAAGCAGGTCTGGCGCTTCTATCTCGCGCCCAATCCCAACAAGGAAAAAGATGGCGCCGCCAGCGACGCCATATTTGCTTCCAAGGGCAATGCCACTTGGTCTGATGCCGGCGAGTGGAAGGTTTCGGGCGGGGGTGGCACCGCGTGGGACGCCATCGTCTATGACAAGGACCTTGACCAGATTTACATCGGGGCAGGCAATGGCAATCCATGGAATCATGGTACGCGATCCAATGGCGAGGGCGACAATTGGTTCCTGTCGTCAGTGGTTGCGGTCGATGCTGATACTGGCGCCTATAAATGGCACTATCAGGAAACGCCGGGTGAAAGCTGGGATTACACAGCGACCCAACCGATCATTTTGGCCGAACAACAGGTCAACGGTAAGCCGACCAAAGTGCTGTATCACGCACCCAAGAACGGTTTCTTCTTCACTATCGACCGCACCGACGGCCATCTGATCGACGCCAAGCCATTCGTCGACGGGATCAACTGGGCGAGCGGTTATGACATGAAGACGGGACGGCCGATCGAAAATCCAGACGCGCGCTTTTACAAGACGGGTAAACCCTTCATCGCCATTCCGGGGGCGCTAGGTGCGCATAACTGGCACCCGATGAGCTATAACCCGACAACCGGTCTTGTTTATATTCCGGCTCAGCAAATCCCGCAGGCCTATATTCAGGATATGACCGAACTCGACAAACGCAAGGTGCTGGGCTTCAACATTGGCGCCTCGCTGTCAGCGTCGATGATGCCCGATGACAAGGCGGCCTTCCGCGCTGCCATTGCCGCAACAACGGGTCGCCTCGTGGCCTTTGACCCCAAAGCGGGCAAGGTCGCATGGGCAGTGGACTATCCCGCCGCATGGAATGGCGGGACGATGACAACGGCGGGCAATCTGGTGTTTCAGGGCACCAGCCTCGGCAGGTTCCGCGCCTATGCCGCTGACAGCGGTAAACAATTGCTCGATCTCGACATGCAATCGGGGATCGTCAGCGCGCCGTCGACATTCCGCGTCAAGGGGGTGCAATATGTCGCCTTTATGACCAGTAAGGGTGGCGCCTTTCCACTCGTCGCGGGCGTGGCCGGCGGCGCATCGCGCAAAGTTCCCAATATTCCGCGGCTGGTTGTGCTGAAGCTGGACGGCACCCAGACATTACCCGCGCTGCCCGCGAACAACGTTATTGCATGGAACCCGCCGGCGATGACGGGCACACCGACGCAAATTGCCGCGGGCAAGGTGCATTTCGGGCGCTATTGCCTTGTTTGTCATGGCGACAGCGCGATCGGAAATGGCTTCACCCCCGACCTGCGCGTTTCAGGCGTCCTTGCGGATGCCGATACATGGAAATCGGTCGTCATCGATGGCGCTCTTAAAGAGCGCGGTATGGTCAGCTTTGCCCAGGTGCTGAAGCCCGCAGATGCCGAAGCGATCCGCCAATATGTCATCGAACGCTCAAATTGGACCAAAGCCAATCTGCCCGACGCAACCGCGCCAGTCGGGCGTTAGTCCAGCGATGACCCCAGCCCTACCCTGCCTTAAATTTAGGCAGGGTAGGGCTGTCGCTGCCCACATACTGAGCAGCGGAGCAGCCCTATGGCGAAAGACATAGCCGAAACGTGCGATTCGGCAATTGGCACGGCTTTTGATTGGTGCAACATGGCGGAACACCGCTCCGACTCACGGAATGACCGGACCAGGCCCGCCTGATCCGGCACTGTCCGCAAGCGGCAGCCGGCCCAAAAGGGGAAGCAAGGCGTGAAAAAAATTGAGGCAATCATCAAGCCGTTCAAGCTCGATGAAGTGAAAGAGGCACTGCACGAAGTCGGCGTCAGTGGGATTACCGTGACCGAGGCCAAGGGCTTTGGTCGGCAGAAAGGCCATACCGAACTATACCGCGGTGCCGAATATGTTGTCGATTTCCTACCCAAGGTAAAATTGGAGGTCATCGTCGAGGATGGCCTGGCCGAACGAGTTGTCGAAGCGATTGCCGCGGCCGCGCAAACCGGCCGCATCGGCGACGGCAAAATCTTTGTCCTTCCTGTTGAAACCGCGCTGCGAATTCGCACCGGCGAACGCAATGAGGATGCCCTGTAATCTCCACAGGCGGCACAGCCGCCCCTGACTAATCATCCCCGGTCGATCCGGGACTCTGTCGCAAAGAAGGAAGCACTGATGGCCACGAAGCCCAAAGATATTATCGCCCGTATCAAGGACAATGACATTGAATGGGTCGACCTGCGATTCACCGACCCTAAGGGTAAATGGCATCATCTGACCATGTGCGCTGGCGTCATCGACGAGGACGCGCTGGAAGATGGGCTCATGTTCGACGGCTCGTCGATTGCTGGCTGGAAAGCGATCAACGAAAGCGACATGATCCTGATGCCCGATCTGGATGCCGTTTATGACGACCCCTTCTCCGCCACCCCGATGCTCGTCATCTTCTGCGATATTTTGGAGCCGTCGAGCGGCGAAGGCTATTCGCGCGACCCGCGCACGACCGCAAAGCGCGCCGAGGCCTATGTCGGATCGACCGGCATCGGCGACACGGTCTATGTTGGTCCCGAAGCCGAATTTTTCATGTTTGACGATGTGCGATTCGAAAATGGTTATAACAAATCGGGATTCGAGATCGACGATATCGAACTGCCGACCAACACCGGCCGCAGCTATGAAGGCGGCAACATGGGTCATCGCCCGCGCGTAAAAGGCGGCTATTTCCCCGTCGCCCCCGTTGACAGCGCCGTCGACATCCGCGCCGAAATGGTCTCGACGATGCTCGAAATGGGTTTGCCGTGCGATAAACACCACCATGAAGTCGCCGCCGCGCAGCACGAATTGGGCCTGACCTTTGGCACGCTGACGCAGACTGCCGACCGAATGCAGGTTTACAAATATGTCGTGCATCAGGTTGCCCATGCCTATGGCAAAACCGCAACCTTCATGCCCAAACCGATCAAGGATGATAACGGCAGCGGCATGCACACCCATATTTCAATCTGGGAAAAGGGCAAACCGCTGTTCGCGGGCAATGGCTATGCGGGCCTTTCTGACATGTGCCTCTATTTCATTGGCGGCGTCATCAAACATGCCAAGGCGCTGAATGCCTTCACCAACCCGTCGACCAACAGCTATAAGCGCCTCGTCCCTGGCTTTGAGGCGCCGGTCCTGCTCGCCTATTCGAGCCGCAATCGTTCGGCGTCATGCCGCATTCCCTATGGCGCAGGGGCAAAGTCCAAGCGCGTCGAGTTTCGTTTTCCCGACGCAATGGCCAACCCCTACCTCTGCTATTCGGCGCTGTTGATGGCGGGACTCGACGGTATTCAGAACAAACTCCATCCTGGTGAGGCGATGGACAAGAATCTCTATGACTTGCCGCCCGAAGAGTTAAAGGAAGTGCCGACCGTCTGCGCCTCCCTGCGCGAAGCGCTCGACAGTCTGAGCGCCGACTATGACTTCCTCCTTAAGGGCGATGTCTTCACCAAGGACCAGATCGACGCCTATATCGACCTCAAATGGGAAGAGGTTTACGCTTGGGAAATGGCGCCGAGCCCGGTTGAATTTGACATGTACTACAGCGCCTGAACATTACGTCGCTGCAAACCAAAGGGGCGTCCGGGACCATCCGGGCGCCCTTTTTGGTATACGCTGGGGGAGCGCTTTTGCTGATTAGGCGTTGAGGAAAGCAAAGGAGCCTTTCCATGCCGACACCACTTTGCGCTATCGCAATAAATTGCACCCTCAAAGCCGACACCGCCGAAAAGTCATCCACCGACGCGATGATTGGGGTGCTTGCCGAGCATTTCACCGACCAAAATGTAGCACTGACGGAAACAATCCGCATCGCTTCCCATAATGTCAAATGGGGCGTGTCCTCTGACGAAGGAGCCGGCGACGACTGGCCAGACATTCGCAAGAAAATCCTAGCCGCAGACATCTTAATCTTTGGCACCCCGATCTGGATGGGTCAGGCCGCATCCGTCGCCAAGCTAGTGCTCGAACGCATGGACGCCTTCCTGAGCGAAAGCGATGATAAGGGCCGGATGCCCAGCTATGGTAAGGTCGCAGTTGCGGCAATTGTCGGCAATGAAGATGGCGCCCACAATGTCACCGCCCAGCTATTTCAATCGCTCAACGATACCGGCTGGACAATTCCCGCTGTAGGTGCCTGTTATTGGGTCGGCGAGGCAATGCATCATGTCGATTTTCAGGACTTGGAGCATCGCCCACGCAAGGTAAGCGAAACCGCCAAAATGGTCGCAAGCAACGCTGCTCATCTGGCCCGATTGCTTAAGCAGGCTCCTTATCCAGGCTAACGCGCGGGGTTGCGAAGGCGTCGGTGTGGCGGCACAACAGGCGTCCTAACAGGAGCCTTACCGCATGAAATCCCTATCGTTTGCTACCATGTTGCTCGCCGCCCAACTGGCGCTCTCCCCCAGCGCCGACGCCCGGCTGTCTAAAGCCGAATCCACGATCAATCGCACAGTCGAGGCCGAACATGAACGCGCCATCGCGCTACTCGAGAAGTTGGTAAATCAAAATAGCGGGTCGCTAAATCTGGACGGGGTCGAAGTGGTGGGCACGATGATGCGAGCCGAGCTGGAGCCGCTGGGGTTTGAAGTGGTGTGGAAGCCGATGCCCGAAACCGCGCGCGCAGGACATTTGATCGCAACGCACAAGGGCAAGCCCGGCACCAAGCGCTTGCTGTTGATTGCTCATCTCGACACGGTATTCGAGCCCGACTCCCCCTTTCAGACCTTCACTCGAAAAGGCAATTTTGCTGAGGGACCGGGCGCGGCCGATGACAAGGGCGGGATGGTTGTAATGCTGAGCGCACTGCGCGCCATGCAAGCGGCTGGGACGCTCAATGACGCCAATATTGAGATCCACATGACCGGAGACGAAGAAGACGCCGGCGACCCCATAGGGAAGGCACGCGCTGACTTGGTCGCGGCGGGCAAGCGCAGTGATATTGCACTAGATTTCGAAGGGCTGGTCATTGACGATGGCGCCGACATGGGGTCAATTGCACGGCGCAGTTCGGAAAGCTGGACGCTGACGGCAACGGGCAAGACCGGTCACAGCTCGCTAATTTTCAACGATGAGTATGGCGATGGTGCGATTTACGAACTCGCACGGATCATCACACGCTTTCGCACCGAATTGCCCGAACCCAACCTAACCTTCAATGTTGGATTAGTCGCTGGCGGACAGCAGGCCTCCCTGGACGGCGGGGGCATTCGCGCGACCGCCAATGGCAAAACCAACATCATCGCCGCCACCGCCATCGCGCGCGGCGACTTGCGCACATTGTCGGTCGAACAAGCCGAGCGGGTAAAAAAGGAAATGAATGCGATTGTCGCCGAACATGCGGCGGAAACCGACGCAACTCTGGAATTCGATCCGGGTGGCTATCCGGCTATGGCGCCGACCGACGGAAACCGTGCCCTGCTCGACACGCTGAATGGTGTTAACCGCGATCTGGGGCTAGCCAAAATGGCGGCGCTCGATCCGTTGAAGCGTGGCGCGGGCGACATCAGCTTTGTCGCAGCCGATGTCGATGGACTCGCGGGGTTGGGACCTTATAGTTTCGGGGACCATGCCCCCGGCGAAACTGTCGACCTGAACAGCATGATTCGTCAGGCCAAGCGCGCCGCGATTTTGATGTCACGCCTTTCCGCCGAAAAGCGCTGAATACAGCGACATTCGCACATCGACGCGCTTGATTCCTCCGTCGCGCCCATTAGGTAGCAATGGAAGACGTATTTTTGACCCGCCGACTGGAGAGAGATAATGAGCAATTTTGAAACGCACTTGAAGCAAAATTATATCGGCGGTCAATGGGTCGA
Organism: uncultured Alphaproteobacteria bacterium; assembly: GCA_963844225.1. Classification (GTDB taxonomy): domain Bacteria; phylum Pseudomonadota; class Alphaproteobacteria; order Sphingomonadales; family Sphingomonadaceae; genus Sphingopyxis. The sequence goes on from CAWJNG010000011.1 coordinate 307,744, forward strand.
CAGCCAAGGCGGCAAAGAGCATCAGGTCATCAGCCCGTCGACCGAAGAAGCGACCACGACCATCGTGCTTGGCACCTCCGCTGACGTCGACGCTGCGGTCAAAGCCGCCAAGGCGGCATTCCCCGCTTTCTCGCAAACTACGCGTGAAGAGCGGTTGGCGCTGCTCAACAATATTGTCGAGGAATATAAAAAGCGCATTCCCGATCTCGCCAAATCGATGGCCGCCGAAATGGGCGCGCCGGTGAGCTTTGCTACTGCGGCACAGGCTCCCGCGGGCCTGGGTGGTTTTCTGGGCACTATGTCCGCGCTGAAGGATTTTAATTTTTCCGAAAAGCAAGGCTCCAATATGATCGTCTATGAGCCGATGGGCGTCATCGGAATGATCACGCCATGGAATTGGCCGCTGAACCAGATTGCCCTGAAAGTCGCTCCTGCCCTTGCAGGGGGCAATTGCATGATTCTCAAGCCGTCGGAAGAATGCCCCGGCAATGCTACCATCTTTGCTGAGATTCTGGATGCAGCAGGTGTGCCGCCAGGCGTATTCAACCTTGTGCAGGGTGACGGCCCAACGGTCGGAAATGCGATTTCGTCGCATCCGGGGATTGAAATGGTCAGTTTTACCGGATCGACCCGCGCCGGCATTCTTGTAGCCAAGGCCGCCGCCGATACGGTTAAGCGCGTGCATCAGGAACTGGGGGGCAAATCGCCCAATCTTGTTTTGCCCAATGCTGATCTGGCCGCTGTGCTGCCCCCGACTGTGCAGGGCGTGTTGGTCAACACCGGTCAAAGTTGCATCGCGCCGACCCGCATTCTCGTCCAGAAAGATCGGACCGATGAGGCGATCGGCGTCATCAAGGCAATGTTTGACGGCACCCAGGTTGGCGACCCTCTGACCGAAGGCAGCCATATCGGCCCCGTCGTCAACAAGGCGCAATTCGACAAGATTCAGGGGCTGATCCAGTCGGCCATCGATGAGGGGGCCAAGCTGGAAACCGGCGGCACCGGTCTGCCGGCCAACGTCAACCGCGGCTATTATATCAAACCGACGGTCTTTTCGGGCGTCACCCCCAATATGCGCATCGCCAAGGAAGAAGTGTTCGGTCCCGTCGCCACGGTGATGAGCTATGACACTCTCGACGATGCCGTCGCGGTCGCCAATGACACCGAATACGGCCTGTCGGCGGTGATTTCCGGTGATCCGGCTGAGGCCGCCAAGCTCGCCCCCAGACTGCGCGCCGGCATGGTCGCGGTTAACAATTGGGGTCCAGCGATGGGCCAGCCCTTTGGTGGGTATAAGGCATCGGGTAATGGTCGCGAAGGGGGCTTGTTCGGCCTCAAGGATTTTATGGAAGTCAAGGCGATCAGCGGTATCCCTGCCTGATGGACCGGATGGGGTGAGCACGCGACATGGTCGAAGCGCTCACCCTGATCCTGCTTTTCACCATCGGTTATGCCGCGCTGCGCACCAGCGTATGCATGGTAATGGCGGCGCGTGAGATCGTTATTAGTCACCGCGCCAACCGGCTGACCGGTTTTCTATTGGCTGCCGCTTGCTCCGCCTTGGCCATGGCGGCGAGTATGGCCCTAGGCCGCGATCCCTTCACAATGATTTCGGGCTATCCGGTAAGCGGTGCGGCTATTGCGGGCGGCGCATTGTTCGCGGTGGGCGCGGCGGTCAACGGACGCTGTGCGATGGGCACGCTAGCTGCGCTGGCGTCGGGAGAGCTCCGGCATATCGCGACTTTGATCGGCATGATTGTCGCAGCGGGCCTTGCAACACCGATTGTGCATAATGTGATTGCATCAATGGCCGCAGCGCCAAGCACCCCGTCGCTATTGATCCATAGCCCTGTCTTGGTGACGGCGTCGGGCGCGTTGATCATCACTATCCTCCTTTCTGTCTTATTGAGCCGCAATTTACGACGGGCGCGAACGCCGAAGCTCTGGTCACCTTTGGTGGCGATGAGTCTGATCGGGGTGGCGTCGGGGATGCTCTTCGCGATCGACCAGCAATGGCCCTATACCTCGCTCATCACGGCGCTCGCCGCAGGCGAGACTGCTGACGCTGCACGGCGGATTGGGCTAGCAATGACTTTGCTCGCGGCGATGACGGTCAGCGCGTGGAGTGGCGGAATCGTCCGCCTCAACTTTGGCACCGCGCAAAAATGGGTCGGCGCAACGCTCGGCGGGTTGCTGATGGGGGTCGGCGCCAGCCTGGTCCCCGGCGGCAATGATGCCATGCTGATGACGGGCGTGCCGTTGCTGCTGCCTAATTTGATTATCGCCTATATCAGTATGATTGTGGTGCTGGTGGCAATTGAATGGGTGCGTTTTCGTCGATCAGGGGTTTAACTTGGGAGCGTCTGCCTCTAGCGCGCCAATATTGTTTTTTGGGAGACCCCTCCGCCATGCCCACCCGCTCTCCGCTTGCCCCCGCGGCCTTCCCCGCCCTGCCGACCGTGGCCGGTGTAACGTGCCGCGTGGCACGGGCGGGATATAAGGCTTGGGATCGCGCAGACCTGACATTGATCACATTGACCAAGGGCAGTGCAGTTGCAGGCGTCACGACACAAAGCCGCTGCGCCTCGCCCGAGGTGGAAACCTGCCGCGCCCATTTGCCGCAGGGGCGCGCCCGCGCCATGATCGTTAACGCCGGAAACAGCAACGCCTTTACCGGTGATCAGGGCCGTGCGGCAGTCGAGATGCTGGTTTCCAAGGTAGCGGACGAGCTGGGATGTCCGACCGAACAGGTCTTCCCTGCCTCGACTGGGGTGATCGGCGTACCCTTGCCGATCGACATTGCCGAGGCTGGTCTCACCGCTGCGTTCAACGCCCCCACTTGCGACTGGGAGGCGGCTGCACAAGCGATCACGACTACTGATACCTTTGCCAAGGGCGCGACCGCGACTGCCATGGTCGGCGGGGTCAAGGTAACGCTCGTCGGCATCGCCAAAGGGTCAGGGATGATCGCCCCCGACATGGCAACGATGCTCGCCTATGTCTTTACCGATGCGGCAGTAAATCCGGCGCTGTTGCAGACCATACTGGCGCACGCCAATCGCGCTACCTTTTCGTGCATAACCGTCGATAGCGACACATCGACGAGCGACACCTTGCTTGCCTTCGCCACCGGCGCGGCGGGCCATGATGAACTGTCGAGCATGGATGATGCGGGAGCCGATGCTTTTGCTGCCGCCCTTGAAGCGATTTGCCTCGACCTGGCGCAGCAGATTGTTCGCGATGGTGAAGGCGCGTCGAAGTTCATCACCGTGTCAGTGGACGGGGCCGTCGATGACGCAAGCGCTAAAGTGATTGCGATGAGCATCGCCAATTCGCCGCTGGTCAAAACCGCGATAGCGGGCGGCGATGCCAATTGGGGCCGCGTCGTCATGGCGGTGGGCAAGGCGGGCGAGCCCGCCGAACGCGACCGTCTGAGCATTCGTTTCGGCGCAACACAGGTCGCTGCCGAAGGGCGCGCAGTGCCCGGCTATGACGAAAAGCCGGTTGCGGCGCATCTGACGGGCGACGAGATCGATATCGGGGTCGCGCTAGACCTAGGCAATGGCCGCGCGACAGTGTGGACGTGCGACCTGACCCATGGCTACATCAGCATAAATGCGGACTATCGCAGCTAGCTACTCATTCGCCATCGTGTGCAGCCAATCGGCGTGGCGCGGGGCCTTCTTGGTCTGGCTCCATTCGTCGAGCATCAACGGCGCGACGCGGCGCAGTTCGGCATATTGCTCATCAGTGCCAATGTCGCACGCTAGTTCGACGCGGTGGCCATTGGGATCGAAGAAATAGATAGATTTGAAAATGCCGTGGTGCGTGGGGCCGAGCACGTCGACACCTTCGCTTTCCAGATGCGCCTTCGCCGCGACGAGTTCGTCATAGCTGCCGACCTTGAACGCCAGATGCTGCACCCATTCGGGCGTATTTTCATCGCGGCCCATGTCGGGCTGATTGGGTAGCTCGAAAAAGGCGAGGATATTGCCGCCTCCGGCATCGAGGAATATGTGCATATAGGGGTCATAGGCACCGGTAGACGGCACATGATCCTCGGCAAAGGCAGTAGTGTAGGTCATTCCGAGCATGCGCTCATACCAATCGACCGTCTGCTTTGCGTCCTTGCAGCGATAGGCGGCGTGATGGACCCCACCGAGCTTTACCGGCGAGCCGCTCATTTCGCGCCTTCGACTTCCAACGCGCCGCGACGGATCTGGTCCATCTCCATCGACTTAAACAGCGCGGTAAAATTGCCCTCGCCGAAGCCTTCATCCTTTTTGCGCTGGATGAATTCGAAGAAGACGGGGCCGATTACTGTCTGGCCGAAAATCTGTAGAAGCAGACGCGGGTCGCCGTCCTCGGTCGAACCGTCGAGCAGGATGCCGCGCGACTGCAAATCTTCGACCGGTTCGCCATGACCGGGCAGACGATCAGCGAGCATTTCATAATAAGTTGCCGGAGGCGCGGGAGCGAACGGATTGCCGAGTGCCTTTAGATTATCCCATGCCTGATAGAGATTGTCGCAGCTGAAGGCGATGTGCTGAATCCCTTCACCATTATAGGCGCGAAGATATTCCTCGATCTGGCCGCCGCCGCCCGCGCCCTCTTCGTTCAGTGGGATGCGAATTTTGCCATCGGGAGCAGTCATCGCCTTCGACGTCAGGCCAGTGTATTCGCCCTTGATATCGAAATAGCGGATCTCGCGAAAGTTGAAGACGCGTTCGTAAAATGCCGCCCAATGCGCCATCCGTCCGCCGTAAACATTGTGCGTCAGATGATCAATCACCTGCATTCCCGCGCCCACCGGATGCCGGTCAACGCCCTCTTCATAAAGAAAGTCGATGTCATAGATGTTGAGATCGTCGCCGCCCTCCTTGCCCGAATAGCGGTCGATCAAATAGATGATCGCGCCGCCAATGCCGCGGATCGCCGGGATGCGCAATTCCATCGGCCCAGTCTGCGTTTCCACAGGCTCTGCGCCGCGCTCGAGCGCGCGTTCATAGGCAAGTTTTGCGTCCTTGACCCGGAACCCCATGCCGCAGGCCGAGGGCCCATGTTCAGCAGCGAAATAAGCCGCAGGTGATTTGGGTTCATAATTGGCGATCAGGTTGATCCCCCCCTGACGCCACAGTTCGACATCCTTGGACCGGTGACGCGCGATGCGGGTGAAACCCATTTTCTGGAATACCGGGTCAAGAAGGCCCTTTTCAGGCGCGCAGAATTCGACGAATTCAAAGCCGTCGAGCCCCAGCGGATTGTCGAATAGGTCAGCCATGATCTTTCCCCATCTAGTTTCAATTGAAACTAGATGGGGAAAATAGGCGAAAGAGTCAATGCCAGCAGTGTTGGGCTCGATCAGTTGGGGGGCGTTCCGCCGATCGCGCGTTTCGCACCTTTGCCACTCACCCGCCAAACAATATTCCCCACATCATCGGCAATCAGCAAGGCGCCTGTGCGATCGAATGCCACGCCGACCGGACGGCCACGCGTTTCATTGTTCTTGTTTAAGAAACCGCCGACGAAGACCTCATGCTTGCCCGCCGGTTTGCCGCCAGCAAAGGGCACGAATGCAACTTGATAGCCATTGGGCACATTGCGATCCCAGCTGCCATGTTCGCCGATGAACGCTCCGCCGGCATAGCGGCTCGGAAAAGCGTCAGCCGTGTTGAATGCCAGTCCCAGCGCCGCGACGTGTGGCCCCAGCGCATAATCAGGCGGCACCGCCTTTTTGACCATATCGGTGCGCTGCGGATGGACGCGAATGTCAACATGCTGGCCATAATAGCTCCACGGCCAGCCGTAAAAGGCGCCATCCTTCACCGATGTCATATAATCGGGAACTAGATTATTGCCTATTTCGTCGCGTTCGTTGACAACGGTCCACAATTCGCCGGTCACCGGCTGAAAAGTCAGTCCGTTGGGGTTGCGAAGCCCCGTGGCGAAGGGGCGCACGGCGCCGTTTTTGGGATCGACTTCCCAAATCCTTGCGCGATCGCGCTCGGCATCGAGACCGCGCTCGACGATATTGCTGTTCGACCCGATGCCGACATAGAGTTTCGACCCATCGGGGCTGGCGGTCAGGCTCTTTGTCCAATGATGATTGATCTCGCCCGCGGGCAGTTCGGCCACCAACTCACCCGGACCGACATGCGTTTGGCCTGGGGTAAAGTCATAGCGACGAATTGCGTCGGTTTCGGCGACGTAGAGGGTATTGCCGACCAGCACGATGCCAAACGGCGAATAGAGATGATCGATCAGCACAATCTGTTGTTCAGCGCGACCGTCGCCATCACCGTCGCGAAGCAGCACAATACGGTTTCCCGGTTTTACCGGACTGTGCGCTCTACCGATGACCAACCGATAAACAATGTCCTTGGGCCTCGCCACGCCTTCGACGCCCGGTCCGCCTGTTTCGACCACCAGCACATCGCCATTGGCTAGTGGCAAGATGTTGCGCGGCCCTTTAAGACCACTCGCCAGCGGCGCAATTTCGAAACCCGCCGGGACGGTCGGCATTTCGCCATTTTTCCAGCCCACAGGAATGGTAATCTTCATCGGCGGCAACAGATATTGTTGCGGAACGGCAAGGACCGGATTGGCACCCTGCACCTTTTCGGGGCTGGGAACGGAGGACGAACAGGCGGTGAGCATCAGCGTCGTCGTGAGCGTGACAGGCAACAAGCCGCGGGTGAGGAGTGCAACGGTCATGCTCGAGCCCCCGCGCTGTCCACATAGACCAACCGGTGACCCAGAAAACCGCTCACTGCCATCACCGCAACGGTGATCGCTGACAAGGTCAGGCCCAGAGGCACGACCGATGTCCACCCGTCGCGGGAATGGACGAAATTGTTGACCAGCGCGATAACGAGCAATAACAGCGCGCCGCCCATATGCCACCACGCAGCCGCCGTCCGTTCGGCGCGCGTGCGCCGCAGCATGTCGATCAGCCCGAACAGCGCCGAAAAAAGCCCGGTCGCAAAGCCAAACGCCAACAACCACGCCGAAAAATTGACCCATTGAACCTGGGCGGTGTTGGCATAGGCGATGTCGGTGAGCAGTGCGCCGGTAAAACAAACGATCGGAAAGGGATCGAGCATTGCATGCAGCGGAACTCCGGCAATCGCAAGGCGACGGGTGGGATAACTTCGGTCCATGACGCACCATTTCTGTTTAGGAGGCAAGCCGCCTAGAAACACCCGTCACCGGCAATAGTTGCGCGCAACGCCGGCACGCGCGCACCCCTAACTCCTCGCTTGTTGCGAGGACTTAAACGCCTTCACTTTCCAACGCTTCGAGCGCCTCCAACCACGCCGCCTCGGCCGCCTCGACGTCAGATGCAGCCTTACCGCGTTTGCGGGCCAGCTCACCCATCGCCAGCTTGGCCAAAGCCGGATCGGCACTCGATGGGTCGAACATCGCGCGATCGAGCGACGTGACATATGCGGTCAGCTTTTCGACCTCTGCCTCAAGCTGTTTGGCTTTCTTGCGCAGTGCCGCCTGGGCTTCGCGCGCTTTGGCTGCTTCCTGGCGGGCCGCCTTTGCATCCTTGGGTTTTGCCGTGGACTTGCCTGAATCGCTGGCGGCATTGCCCGCCCCCTTCCCAAGGATCAACGCAACATATTCGTCCATACTGCCGTCGAAATCGCGCGCGGTGCCGTCGTCGACAAGTACCAGCCGATCTGCGGTAAGTTCGAGCATATGCCGATCATGGGTGACGAGCACGACCGCGCCCTCAAAACCATTGAGCGCCTGAACTAGCGCCTCGCGCGCGTCGACGTCCAGATGGTTGGTCGGTTCGTCAAGAATGAGCAGATGCGGAGCGTCGCGGGTGATGAGCGCCAGCGCCAGCCGCGCGCGTTCGCCGCCCGACAATTTCGAAACCTGAGTCGTCGCCTTGGGTCCGGAAAATCCGAAGCGGCCAAGTTGAGCGCGCACCGCACCCTGCGTCTTGTCGGGCATCACCCGCGTCATATGGGCGAGCGGTGTGTCATTTCCGTCTAGTTCTTCGACCTGATATTGGGTAAAATATCCAACGCGCATCTTGCCCGACGACGTCATCGCGCCCTCCATCGGAGCCAGCTGTGCCGCGAGAAGACGCGCCAACGTCGTCTTGCCATTGCCGTTTCGCCCCAGAAGCGCGATGCGATCATCAGGGTCGATACGAAGATTGAGGCGGCTAAGGATCGGCGTGTCGGCGACATAGCCTACACTAGCCAGATCGAGCGTAATCAGCGGCGGCTTCAGTTCATCGGGACTGGGGAAATCGAACACCAAGCTCTGGTCCTCTACCAGCGCCGCAATCGGCTGCATCTTGGCGAGCAACTTGGCGCGCGATTGCGCTTGCCGCGCGGTCGAGGCGCGGGCGCTGTTGCGCGCGACATAATCCTGTAACTTGGCACGCTGCGCGTCCTGCGACGCCTTGGCGGCGGCAAGCTGCGCGATACGTTCGGCACGCTGGCGCTCGAACGCATTATAGCCGCCAGGGTATAGCGTGACCTTCCCCCCTTCAAGATGAAGGATGTGATCGACAACATTGTTGAGCAAATCGCGCTCGTGACTAATGACCACCAACTGCCCTGGATAGGATTTAAGGAAGCTTTCTAGCCACATTGTTGCTTCAAGGTCGAGGTGGTTCGACGGCTCGTCGAGCAGCAAAAGGTCAGGATGAGAAAAGAGCAACGCCGCCAGCGCGACGCGCATTTTCCATCCGCCGGAAAAATTATCGAGTGGCTGCCCCTGCATCTCTTCGTCAAAACCCAGCCCGATCAGGATTCGCGCGGCGCGGGCGGGGGCGGTGTAAGCGTCAATCGCGATCAGCCGCTCGTGAACATCACCAAGCTTGTGCGGATCGGTAATCGTTTCGGACTGAACCAGTAATTCCGCGCGCTCGGTATCGGCGGCAAGCACGGTGTCAAAGGGGGTCGCGGTACCGCTGGGGGCTTCTTGCGCAATATAGCCGATGCGTGTCTTGCGCGGCATATCGACGCCGCCTTCGTCGGCCTCCAGCTCGCCGATCAGCACTTTCATCAGCGTAGATTTGCCCGCGCCGTTGCGGCCAATCAGCCCGACACGGCTACGCGCCGGCAAACTTGCCGTTGCGTGATCAAGGATCGTACGTCCGCCAAGGCGCACCGTGATACCACTAAGAGTCAACATGCGCGCGCCCCTAGCATGGTGCAACGCACAACCCAAGCGCCGAGCGCGACTGCCGCAGCGGTACAATTTGAAACGACAAACAGGATTTCACTCAAGATCGAACGTGCAAAATTCTCGCCATGCCGCTTGCAGTATCAATGCACCCTCGCGAACCTCCGCTATCGGGCGCGCGCCACCAAATGTTCGCTGCGAAAATAGCTGAACGACAGCCATAGCGAGGTCGCGCCAAGTAGGTGCCACAGTGCGTGCCCCTGCAACAGGCTACGCGGCGCGCAAACGAGCCCTTGTTGGTCAAGTATCCAGATCCCGAAGGCCATAGCTGTGGCGAGGATGCCGCCGAGATAATAGGCTACACGCGCGTCCGGCCGCAACGGTCGCGCAAAAACCAGCTCGGCCAATATGGCGAGAATTAACAACACCGCGAACAGCCATCGCCGCACCTCGGGCAACATGATCAGAACGGCAACCAGCCCGGCGCATAGCGCGACGTACAGGATAATGGCACGACTGTCGGCGATGCCGCGCCACCTCGCAAGCGCACGAACCAGCAAGAACGAACCAACCAGATACATTCCGAGCACATCAAGAAACTGGCCCCACAAGGTCAAACTCGCGTGCATCAGAGCCGAGCCGAGTCCGACGATGATCGCCGTCAGTCCCAGGGTTCGTGCTGCAAGCGGCGGCATCGCCGATGCTCCACCGCGTTCACCTGCGAAGCCAAACATCAAGAAGCCGGTGAAGACATAGCCAAAGGATGACCAGCTGTTGGCGGGCTGCAGCACCAGCGCGCCGATCCGCGGCAGCTCGCAAAAACAATGCGTCGCGGTGCAGGTGGCCGGGGCATAGGCCGCCCAGTTCGGACCAAGCGCCGAGAGCAGGGCAAGGAAGCCGATCGCGGTCAGCGCGGTCAGCGTTAGCGCCGCTCCCCCGATTATCAATTGTCGCCGCGCAATGGCGGGTCGCGGCTGCGTATGCACTAGGGGTATGCCTTTCTCGTCCATCAGTGCATCCCCTGCCTCGACCTTTTCGGCAGTGATACTCTATCCGCGCGGCCCCGGTTGTCCGACGCATTGATACACTGCAATTGCCCAAAGCCAAGCGGCGGCTGCGAACCGTCAAGCGACTGGGGAACCAAAGGACCCCCGTCGTGCTCGCGTGTCGTTTTATCATGCACCTGATGCGATGCGACCACGGTTTTGGATAATAGAGCCACACCCGATGCCTGTTTGAGCGCTTTTTCGGCCGCGTTGTGAAACAGTTCACCGCCTTCCAGCAGACGATCCCGCCACACCGCAAAGCTATTTTGCTCCACCGTGTGAAAAATGGTCAGCAGCTGTTTAAGGTTCCCGCGTGCATAGCTCAGCAATATCATACAGGGCGCCGCTTGCACCTCGCGACCGAGACCGTCGGAATTCACATTCACGATCTCGCCTCACAAACCGGAATTTCCCAGCCGGTCAGTCCCGTCCTGACCAGCCGTAGGTCTATGAGATATGCGGAAGAGCGACAAGCGGTTTGACGTCGCGTTCAATCGGTTGCCCATCGCGCCACACTATCGATACAGCCCGATATTATAGCTGGATTTGAACGGCTCGATACCGCAGGAAGTAAATCCTGGGGGGAACGGTTCGGTGCACAGTCAAACTATTTTGATGAGGAACGGGCGGCCAGCGGTTCTTCGACGCGAAGGCAACATGGCTCAGGCAGCGACTATAGCCGTGGCGAGATCCATAAAAGTGATGACAGCTTGATGTCCGGAACCGACACACCCTCACCGCCGAAGGTGCGCTTGAGTGTTGGAATCACCGGTCACCGCGCCGGACATCCCTCTTTCGCCCAAAATGCGGAACCGGTTGCGGCGGCTTTAACGGAGTTATTCGACCTCCTCGACCAAGCGGCGGCGGCAACCCCTGCTGCCTTCGGCCCGGGATCACTTGCACCAACGCGGCTTCATTCGTTGCTCGCCAATGGGACCGACCAGCTGGCCGCAGCCAAGGCGTGCGCACGCGGGTGGGAACTGGTTGCCCCCTTGCCATTTGGCCAGCCGTTGAACGAAGCTATCAACTCTCTCCCGCCGACCGCGGACGATGCGAGGGCGCTGATTGCCGGAATCGAACCGAATGACGACGAATCAGCGGCCCATGCACGTGCCATCCGGACGCTCACCGATCAGGCGCGGGTCTTCGAACTTGCCGATCATGATGACAGAATATCCGCCCTCTATCTCGACAAGATGGCAGCCCCAGACGATTTTGCGAAGACACAGCTTTTCGAAGCCGAAATGTCTACCCGAGTTGCGCTTGCCGGCCGAATTCTGATTGAGCAATCGGATATCATTATTGGTGTGTGGGATGGTCTTTCGACCGCACATATTGGGGGCACAGGGCATACTATTGCCGCCGCGCTCAATCTCGGCGCACCCGTAATCTGGATCCATCCCGCCCACCCAGGCCACTGGCGCGTGTTGCGCGCACCCGAAGCGCTGTCGAGTATCGACACCGGGTGTACAGAAGACGCAGGGCACGGCAGCGAGGCTATATCTGCTTTGGTCCGTGATGCCCTGCATCCAGGTGAGGATGAGAACCATCCTGGTATCTCCTCGCTCGACGGCGAACGCTGGCGTCCCGCAAGCCACCGCCTGAGCCATGCCTATCGCCGCGTCGAAGCCTTGTTCGGCGGACCGTCGCCGCGATCACGGTTTCGCAGCCTTCGCCTGATTTATGAACAGCCCGACGCGATTGCTGGCGGAAGTGGCGCTTCGACCGTCGCCGCCGCTCATGCGTTAACGGCGTCCGATGCGACCTTCGCCGACAAGATAGAAGCGGGCGTCTTGCGGCGCTTTGCCTGGGCCGATGGCGTTTCGGCTTGGCTATCAGATGCCTATCGCGGCGGCATGATCGTCAATTTCATTCTTTCGAGTCTCGCGATTGTCGGGGGCGTGGCCTATCTTCCATTGGTCGGGTCGGAACAGAAATGGGGCTTTGCACTATTCGAGCTTTTGTTGCTGCTCGCGATATTGTTCATCACTTGGCGCGGTCGGAAATGCCGCTGGCATGGTCGTTGGTTCGAAACCCGACGCGTTGCTGAATATCTGCGCCACGCGCCTTTGCTGCTGATAATGGGCGCTGCGCGCGCGCCTGGGCGCTGGCCAAAGGGAACCGAAACGAGCTGGCCCGAATTTTACGCTCGCCACGCGCTGCGAGATGTAGGCCTGCCGCAGACGAGGGTGACGCCCGCCTATCTGCGCACCCTTCTCACCGGCTTGCTCGACGATCATGTAAAAAGCCAGCGCGATTATCATTTTGCCAAGGCGGCGCGTCTGACCCGCGTCCACCACAATCTTGACCGCTGCTCGACATTCCTGTTCCAACTCGCCGTGGCCTCTGTCGCCATTTACCTGCTGTTACGCGGTGCAGCAGCACTTGGACTGCTCGACACGGAAGCGGTCGCGCACGTGTCCAAGATTTTCACCTTGTTCGGCGTAATGTTTCCGACCTTTGGAGCGGGTATCGCAGGGATTCGCTTTTTCGGTGATTTTGAGCGCTTCGCCGCAATATCCGAGGTGACGGCCGAAAAACTGGACTCGGTCCACGCCCGCATCGTGCTTCTAGCCGAGGCGCCCGACGCCATGCTTCACTATGGCGGCGTCGCCGAACTGGCCCATGCAACCGACGACATCGTCTTTGCAGAGATAGAAAATTGGCAAGCCGTGTTCGGCGGAAAGCAAATGACCGTTCCCGTGTAGCGGCGCGCACCAAAGCCCCGAGATTGGGGCCAAGTCGCCGCTGCGGCATTTGGACCAGAGCCACTTGCCGGCCGACGAATTCAGCATGGCGAAAGCTGTCGCACTGATCGTGATTGGTTCAATTTTTGGAGCATAGGCAGATCGAGGCGCGTCAAAATTCTCTGCCTAGCGGCAGTTTGGCGACGCGCGCTTCGGCACGGCCGGCATTGCCTTGGATGAGTGCAAGTGGGTGGCAATAGCGCGCCAGTCTTAACCCCGGCCGCAATAATGTTGAGATACTCTTTGCGGACTTTGATTTCGATTTAGGAGCTTGCCGTGACTTCGGCGCGTGGCGGGATCGCGCCAGTGTGGCCTATAACCCATCGCGCCAGATCTTGCCCCGCCTGGGAAGCCGCTTGCGCCGATTCACCGGTCAGTCGTTTCGACAGATAGCCTGCGTTAAAGGCATCTCCTGCGCCGCTTGTGTCGACCGGCGTCACCTGGTCAGCCTTTGCATGAAAGGACGTCTGATCGGTCGCCGCAAAAAAGCAACCGCGCTCGCCGGCCTTTACACAAACTTCCGCGCAGCCACTTTCCAACCAGCGCGCCGCTATGTCGGGTTCGATCATTGCCTGATCAAATAGTTGTTCTTCGTCGACATTGGTCGGCATGCCGATCGTTGCGCAAGCCATGGCCCGATCGGACAGTGTTTGCGCTTCGGCGAGATTCTCGAACAGGCTCATGCGGAAATTGCTGTCATAAGCAACACGGCCCCCAGCCTTCTTCACTGTCGCTGCGAGCGCCAACAGCTGATCGCGGCCGTCCGGCGGCAGGATGGCTAACGAAATCAGACTGAAATAAACAAGGTCAGCCGATTGCGCTGCCATGACGACGTCGGTCATGCCCGGCAGGGAGAACATATCACGCGCCGCGCTGCGTTCGCGCCAATAGAGGAAGCTGCGCTCACCCGCCGCATCGACATGAATGGCATAGATTCCTGGACTGCGCGTCGGGTGGCGCAATATATAACGCGTATCAATGCCTTCATCCGCCCAACTGCTGACCAGCGCATCGCTAATCGGGTCGCCGCCGACGGCGGTCACATAAGCGACATCATGGCCCAGTCGCGCCAGATGAATGGCGGTGTTGAGCGTGTCGCCGCCATAGCGTAGCCCGGCACCGGTCCCCCCGCTGTGATACTCGAGCATCGCCTCGCCAAAGATGAAGATGGTCATGGGCGTTGCCTCTAGGAAAAGTAGGTGCCGCCGTTGATGTCGATATTGGTGCCGGTCAGGAAGCTGGCATCGTCCGACGCCAGATAGGCGACCGCGCCTGCCACTTCATCCGACTGGCCCTGCCGCCGCAACGGGGTTCCGGCGGCAACCGCCTCGCGCACGGCATCCTTCGTAAAGATGTCGTGGAAGCTTGTCGCGATCATGCCGGGGCACAGCGAGTTGACGCGGATGCCCTGAGGGCCCAATTCCTTTGCCATCGAGCGCGTGAATGTCATCACCGCACCCTTTGCCGTGGCATAGGCGGCTGCGCCCGGACCACCACCATCGCGGCCGGCCTGCGACGCCAAATTGATGATCGCGCTTCCCTTTGGCATGAACGGCACTGCGGCCTTGGTCGCAAGGAAGGTAGAGGCGACGTTGAGTTGCAGCACCTGATTGAGAAAATCGAGATCCATGTCGGCGAGCGGTTTGCGCGCGACCATGCCGCCGGTTACATTTACCAGAATGTCGATACCGCTGCCAAAGGCCGAGCGCGTTTCGGCAATCAGGCGCTCGGCGTCGGCGGCTTTGGTAAGGTCGGCCTTAACGAGGATTGCTTTACCACCTGCCGCAGTGATTGCAGCCAAGGTGGCTTCGCCGTCCGCTTGGTTATTGCAGTAATTGACCACCACGCTGGCGCCCTCGGCTGCCAAGCGCTCGGAAATCGCTCGGCCGATGTCGCGACTGCCGCCGGTTACGATTGCTACCTTATTTGCTAGTTTCGTCATATTGTAATCCGTCCGTTCTAAAAGGATCTAAAAATCAGGTATGAAGGGGGTCGAGCGACTTTATTCTGGGGCATAGGATGAGCACCGAAAGCACCGTGCATATGGCCAAGGCGGCACCGACGGCGAAGGCCGGCGCATAGCTTTTGACCGTGATGAGCGGGATGAGAAAATTCATTCCGACGACCGCCAATTTGGCTGCGGTTCCAGAGAATCCTGCCAATGTCGCTACCGAGCTGCCGCTATAAAAGTCGCTCGGCAGCGTCTGGATGTTTCCGACGGCTGTTTGAAAGCCGAATAAAATGGCTGCCATGAGCAAAACCGCGACCAGAGGCGTTGCTGCTTTCATCGTCAAAAGCAGCGAAACCAGCATGATGGCACCGCCAATGGCAATTACTGTTTTGCGCGTCCGGTTGACGCTCCAGCCCACCTTAATCCGGTTCTGCGCGAGCAATCCGCCGAACCAAGCCCCAAACATAGCGCCGACATATGGCACCCACGCATAAAGACCGATTTCCGCGACCCCAAAACCATAGGTTTCGGAAAGGTAGAGCGGTAGCCAGCCAACGAAGAGCCACCAGATCGGATCGAGGAAAAACGAAGCCATTATGACGCCCCAGCTTTCCTTGCGCGAGAGGATTTCCTTGGATGTCGGCGCATAGGTGGCGACTTCGTTGGTCACGATGTCCCGCTGCCCCGTGAGGATATAATCGCGCTCTTCCGGGCTGATCCACGGATGCGCGTCCGGGCCTGATTTATAAATGATCAGCCAAGGCACGAGCCAAAGAAAGCCCAGCGCACCGATTGTAATAAAGGTCGCTTGCCACGTCCCCAGAAACACGAACAGATAGGCGACGGCGGGTGCAGAGATGATTCCGCCCACGGCAGCTCCGGAGTTGAAAATACCCTGGGCCAACGCGCGCTCCGTGATCGGAAACCATTCGGCATTGGCCTTGGTCGCGCCGGGCCAGTTGCCCGCCTCCGCAGCACCCAGAAGGCCGCGATAGATGGAGAAGGACGCAATCCCGCCGGCGACCGCATGGAGCATGGTTGCAGCCGACCATGCCACAATCGATAGCACGAAGCCCAGGCGGGTGCCGATCCAGTCGAAAATCTTGCCGAACAAGGATTGCCCGAAAGCATAGGCAAATGTGAAAATGTTGAGGATGATCGCATAGTCGAGCTTGCTCATCCCCAAATCTTTGGAAATCTCGGGCCACAACAGGCCGAGCGCGCCCCGATCAATATAATTGATCACCGTCGCCAAAGCGACCAGCGAGACGATGGTCCAACGCAGTCCCTTGATCTTCATCATGCCTCTCCCGGGCTGAGAAAGTCCGCGCGCATCGGACTGAAGTTGTCGATCACGCTGCCTGCTTCGATGCAGGTCATTCCATGATCTGTTTCGGGCGCAATAAAAATACAGTCGCCAGGCCCGATGTCCCAACCTGCGTCACCGACGCGGTAATGGAAACGGCCGGTTTCGACATAAGTTGTCTGGGCGTGCGGGTGGCGATGCACGGTGCCAATGGCGCCGCGATCGAACCAGATGCGGCACGTCATAATCGATTCACCAAAACCCAGAATCTGGCGACGGATACCGCCCCCCAGATCCTCGATCTCGATGTCGTTCGCGCGCGCGCAGACGCCCGATGTTTTCAATGCAGCGATGCTCATTTGCCGCGCTCGGGCAAAACAAGGCGCGCGGCAGGTCCGCGCCATTCGATCCGTTCACCGTCAATGGTCAGGCTATGCAGCTTTTCCGGCTCGCGATTATAAGCGACCGCTACCACCACTCGCGCCCCGGCCAGGGTTTCGAGGAGTAGCGCATCGGCGCCCTCGCCGCTCGCCGATTGGATCAAGCGAATCTGGCTGTCGCTTGCGACGGTCTGTTCAGCCGCCCCGTCATAGCGGCCATGACCTTCGAGCACGCCAGCAAAAAGCGCATCAGTAGCACCATCTATGCGCTCGATTAGCAGCGGTTCGCGGCGCAGGTTAAATTCGGGGTCATTGGCTCCGATCTGGCCCAGAATTAGCTTTGACCCGGCAACGGGCACCCAGCGCCATGTATAAAAGCGGTCACCCGTCATCCATGTCAGAAAAGATGTCGCACGATCGGTCTTTCCTTCGGCATCGACCCAGATATGCTGGTAACCATCACTTTGTCCAAGCACGGGCCGGTCAGTGACATGCGACGTCAGATCGCCTCCGAGGCGAATGATATGGCCATTATAGTGGAGCGGCAGGTCATAGCGATGCGGAGCATCGGAATGGGCGCGTAGCAGGTCGACCGCCACAGGTTTGGCCAGTCCTGGAACGGCGACCAGCGCAAGACTGCGCGTCATCGACACGCCGGGATAGGCGCTGTCGATCCGTGCGGTGCTGATTGAGAAATCCTTACCAGCAACGAAATGCAATTGCTGGGGCGCGAATTTCTGCGCCACTTTGGCATTCCCGCCAAAATGGCTGTGCTCGTCGACGACCAAAACATTATGCGCTACGCTTTGCTTCGCCCAACTGGTGTTTTCAGGCAGATAGCGGCCTCCCTGCTTGGCCTCGATATTCAGGAAGCGCGCGGCGCCATAGTCAGTAACGATTTCATCGCCGCCATCGTAAAACTGCCAGCTCAGCTTATCGAAATGGCCATGCCCCATACCCTGCGAGCTATTTTTTGCGATCAAAGCCTGACCGGTTTCACTGTCGCCATTACGCAGCACAGCGACCGCGCCTTGCTCGCCCTTTGGTCCGTCGCTCAGAAGCAAGGAATGATAGGGGAAGGGCTGGGCGCGTCCCGCGGCAAGGTCGCGCGCCACGGCCCGCCCCTGCTCCGACAGCGCCACCCGCCCCTGATAGGCGGCAATCGACAGCAAGGCCGGATCATGGCTCTGAGAATATCCAATCGCCACGCCTTGATAAAGTTCTTCGGTGTTGAGGCTCTTATCCTTGATCGCGTCGTTGAATGGGAGAAAGCGACCAGCATAGGTCAGCTGGATCGCCGTATTCAGCGCCTTGAGCAAAATTCCGTCGCGCCGCTCAAAGATATGCTGCGTCGGGTCGTGACGCGCGATCGAGTCGGCAAAGACGACGAATGGCTGGAGCGCATAGCGTTGATAATAGGGACCTTCTGCATAGTAGCCATCGGGAGAGAACAGCTCATCCATCTGGCGCAGAAAGCCTGCTTTGCCGTCCTTCTTTGATCCCAACAGTGCTTTTTTCACCAGATCATCATCGCCAAGCACATAGCCTGTCATGCCCACCCCGGCAGTCGACCATGTGGCGTGATTGTGGATGCGGTCAAAAGTTTCTACCGAATCGACCGCCATGAACTGTGCAGCATTGCGGAACAGGTCCTTGTCGATATGCGCGCGGTCTTTGGCGCTCAACGTCGCGCGAATATCTTCATAGCCCTGGATCGCATTGACCAGCCACACCGCATCATTAAGATTTTGCCAGAACAACTTTCCTGGCTGCTGGTCGGCGCTCGCTGCCGGGTGCAAACCCAGTTTGGGATATAGATCGGCATAAGCGAGCAGCATGTCACGCACATAGACGGCATAGCTCTGATCGCCGGTCAGCTTATAAAGCTGGCCGGCCGCCAGAATGGCGCGATAATTGCGCTTATGCTGTTCGTGGGTATAGCCGCCCCCCGGATCCTTGGGCGTCGGAACGACCACCCCTTCCTTCATCATCGCAGCGACGAAGCTTTTGGCGCGAGCCACCTCTGCATCGAAAAGCGGCGCCGGTTCGGCAGCGACAGCTTCCACCGGCTGCGCCGCGGCCGCGCCGATCGGCGTAGCGATGGTCAACGCCAGCAAGGGCAATAGCCATGACATAGGATGCCGCCGCATCATTTGACCGCTCCATCGATAGTGTTGCGCGCCATCGTGACTTGCGGCGTGCCGGTGGTCTTAGTGACGGCAATCGGGCCACTGTGCTGAAGCTGATTATCTGTAATCGCGATTTGCTGAACACCGACCAGCGCCAAAGCCGGCGCATTCTTCCCTCCGCTGTTGTTCACCTTGTTCTTTTCAAAACGAAAGTGGGGGCCAAAGGTGCTTTCGTCCGTGCCGCCGCGGTATAGGCTTACGATGCCGCCTTTCACCCCGTCAAAGCTCGATCCCTCAATTTCTATATATTCTGCATTGTAACGACCAAAATCATCAACCTCGCTGTTGGCCGCGACGACCATGCCCGAAATGTCGCTAAAGCGACTATCCTTGATATGGACCCTGTCGGCCATGGCCCCCTTGCCTATTGCGATGACGTCAAACGACTTGTTCACCGTCAGACCGGCGACATCGACATCATCAAGTTCAAGCGTAAAATTGGCCGGCATGGGTTCGGCAGCGGTGCGAATAACCGCATTGCCAACGGCATCGGGCGCGTCGCTGCTGCGAATATCGACATGGGCAATCCGCAAGTTGCCGCCCTTGGCAATTTCGAACAGTGGCGCTCGGCTGAAATCGATCGTAGCACGTCCGCCAGACGCCGATTCAATGCATAGACTCTTTGCAATTTGCAGCGTCCGGTCGACCGCATAGCGCCCCGGTGCGAGTGACAGACAGCTGCCGCGCGGCGCGCTGGCGAGTGCCGTAGCCAGATTATCATCACCTGGCACAACGGCCACTGGCACCCCGGTTCCGAACAGCGCAGTTTGCAGCGGCTTTGCGTACCATTTGGCGCCCACGCTATCGAGCGTCGGCACCACCAGATCGCGCGGCGCACCAACATCATTTTTGCCCTCGGGATAAAGTAGCCCATTGGCGGCGCGCGTCAGAGTGAGGGGTTTCGCAGCGACACCGGCATGCGGCGAGGTATCGCCGACCATGACGTTGCCGCCAAATTTGATGCCCGAGACATCGTCGAGTAAGAGCAGGGACTTGGCACCGTTCGCCAGTTGCAACAAATTGTCGTTAAATTGACTGTTGATGGGCGGGGCCGTCCGTTCCTTGTCAGCCCCGGCGGCCAGCGTCAGTCGTTCACTGTCGACAATGCTGTTGTGCGAAATTACCGCATTATCAACCTGGACATAGCGGTTAATCGGCGAGTTGGGGACGCCGTTCATCACTGTAAGGGCGCTGGCAAATCCGGTACCGCGCAGTCCTTCCATATAATTGTCACGGACAATCTGATCGCGGTTGATAACCCGGACACCGCCGCTGTGGTCCTTGCCATTTCCAAGGAAAATATTGCGTTCGACCAGATTGCCGTTGCCATGCCGCAACACCACCGAGCCGCGTGATTCAAGAAACAAATTCCTGCGCACAACATTAGCGCCCGATTTGATCGAGACGATTTCAACCTCGCCGTCGCACCGATCAAAGACATTGTCTTCAACCACAGTTTGGCTGTCGTACATCGAATAAGCACTGGTTCCGATCCGGATTGTTTCGCCGCCGTTAGACCCCAGCACCGGACGCGGTCCAAAATAATTATGGTCGATGCGGTGATGATTGGCGCGGCTGCCGTCGCTATCAAGCCGTACGGCAAGCGTAACGCCCTGATTGGTTTTACCAACCAGATTATTGTGATCGAAACGGTTGCGCTGGCCATAGAGGCCAACCCAATAGTCCGATTGGAAGCGGTCGGGCTGGTTGAAATGATCGATCACCACCTCGGTCACGCGCGA
This sequence comes from uncultured Alphaproteobacteria bacterium, assembly GCA_963844225.1. Lineage (GTDB taxonomy): Bacteria > Pseudomonadota > Alphaproteobacteria > Sphingomonadales > Sphingomonadaceae > Sphingopyxis. The sequence continues at coordinate 328,258 of CAWJNG010000011.1, forward strand.
ATCTGTGGCCAGATCATCCTTGTTGCGGCGAAAGCTGATGACTTCGCTGGTTGGCGAATACCCATTGCGGAATACCAATCCGGTCACGAGCATGTGGCTGCCGCCGATTTTCAAATTGGACTTGCCCGTCAGGATCACCTCGCCGGCAGTTTCGGAAATCAGCGTGATGGGCTTGCCAGCCTGTCCCTTGCCCGAAAAGACGATTTCAAAATCGCGCCATTCTCCATTGGCAAGGATGATGACGTCACCTGCCTGAACCTGTTTCGCGGCGGCACGATAGGCCGCCTGATCAGAGACCAGAAAATTTTTGGCAGCAGCGGGCGCAACGCCGAACGCCAGTACAACAGCAAATGTGCAAAGCCTGATCATACGGCCATCCCTCATCCCATTCTTATTTTGTGGGGAAAGGGCTATCAGTGCAATTGAGCTATGTCAAACCAATTTGGCAAAATGGTCCGAATAAATGGATTACCAATTGGTATGTACGACCTAATTGACGGGTTGCGATGGCGACAGAAAACGTTCGCGGCTCTTGCTGGCATGCGCCCGAACCTCTTCTAGTGCCTGTTTTTCGGTCGCATCGAGCATAGCGGCAATCAGGCGATGGAAATGTTGTCGCATCGCCATTCGAGCGCTCACCGGATCGCGTGCGCGCAGCGCGTCCAAAATATCCATATGCTCCTGAACCCGATAATCCGAATCGAGCGCGCAGACAGCTTCATAAGGCACTCGCACGGCGGGCAGTTCGTTGCGCATCCGCCACAAGGTTTTTATCGTGTATAACATTGCCTTGTTGCCTGACTGTTCGGCAATCGTCTGATGAAATTGCTCGTCAGCATCGATCGCCTCGGGCGAATCGTGCGGACCTGACATAGCATCAACCAATGTGTCGAGACGTTCGAGCGCCTCGTCCGAAATATGCTCTGCGGCAAGCGCCGCCGCTTCGGATTCGATCAGCGCCCTAGCCTCGGTCAGCTCAAAGGCGCTGACGTCGGGCAATCGTGCTGCATCGGCTGGCTGTTCCTCGCACACATAAACCCCAGAACCGGTCTTGATCTCGATCCGGCCTATGGCCTGCAAAGCGATTTCGGCTTCGCGGATTGTGACGCGACTGACCTCGAATCGCTCGGCCAGCTCTCGCTCGCCGGGCAAGCGGACCCCCGGGGGGAATACACCGCTATCAATCAACTGCGCAATTTGTTGAGCCACGCCATGGAACAGTCGCTTTTCGCTCATCCTACCCTCAAACTCTATGGTTACCACGACCGGCTAGCAGAATGCCTATGCCAAACTTTCGTGGAATTGGAACACCGTTACCGGAAATTGGTACACCACCTCAAGCTCTTTGCGGACCCGGCCAGCCGCCCCTAATGGAACGGCTGGCCGACTGTTAGAATTTTACACGGAAACCGGCGAAATATTTGGCGCCATAGCCATTATATTCGCGGACGCTGCCCTGTACTGGCATATATGTCACCTTGGGCCGATCAAATAGGTTGATCGCTTCAATGCGGAACGAAACATTGTCCGTAATCTTGAGCGATGCACGCAGATCAACGACCTCGGTCCCGCCCACATAGCGCAGCTGGCTCGGGCCGCCGGTGAATTTTTGATAATAGTTCGAGCGGTACTTATAGATCGCCTGCAAATCGATCGGACCCAGTTCCCAATAAAGCTGGGCCGACAAAACATGCTTGGACAGGCCGAAAATATTTGCGGGCGGAATGATGCCTGGCGTCACCGCCCCAGTCACCGCATCGGTCTGAATTCCCAGGTTGATATCCTGTGTTTCGAAATTCGTCTTGGCATAATTATAGCTGATCTTGGTGCCCAACCCGGCGAGCGGGCCCGGCAAGAAGGAAAAGCGAGTCGCTGCCGTGATTTCTACGCCATAGATATGGCTGGTGTCGCCGCCATTTGCCTGCTGAACCACCGGCACCACAACGCTGTTGCCATCGATGACAAAGGTTTCGTTGTTGACGACGTTTACAAATCCACCTTCGAAGACCTTATAATAGCCTGCGACCGACAAGATGCTGTCTTTATTTGGGTATAGTTCCAAGGATGCGTCAAAATTCCATGACATCAGCGGTGTCAGACCAGGGCTTCCCGATGCGGTGATCTGGCTGATGGCATCCTGCAAATTGTCGAACGACGCGCCGCTGGCGAGTTGTATTGACCGGCCGGCGCCAAGATCCGCAGGATCGGGGCGCGACATAGCGCGGAAGATACCGAGCCGCAGCTTGAGATCGTCACTAACATCCGCCGACAAGTTCCAGCTGGGCAGTATCCGCGTATATTCATTCTTGACGAGCGTGGTCGTAAAAGCGCCTGTTTCGGTTAACGAAATCGATCCGTCGCTGTTGTTGATCACCCGGATGTCGCTGCGAAGACCGAGCGATTCATCCTGTGTATTGACAACCCGGACCCCGAAATTTCCGCTAATCGGAACATGGCCCACGCTGCTTTCATAGCTTGCCATGACATATCCCGACCAGGTCGTTTCGGTAATGTCATTATTGCCAATCGCCCGAATGTCAGCATTGCGTCCCGGATCTTCGGTGCCCAAATATTGTTGATACAAACAGAGCGGGTCAAAGGTAGCCCAGCTGTTGATCGTATTGCCTGATACGCCGCTAAGGAAATCACGTTGCGGGAAATCCTGACGGCAGGCGATATTTGCAGCCGCATCGACCGCGCGATCGTCTTGGGTAATTTCGACCCGATCATCATAATCGCTATAGGTGACGCGCGACAGCCGCGTACCGGCGTCAAGCTGACTAAAGAACCCGTTATTCAGTTCCAGCGTGGCATCAAAGCGCAGCGCCTTGACCTCATTATTATGAACCTGTTCGTCGCGGCGCAGGCGGGCGTCATCGCTGAACAAAGTCCAGTCATTCAGGTCAAAGCGTGGGTCGACCGTGATCGTTGGCAGAACGCCGTTGGTCGCATCAAATGTATAGGGAATGCGCTGGTTATTCACGGGCGTTACGGCGTTGAAGATGTCGCGGGCGTCGGTCCGCAAACGCACCGACCGGTCCATTTGCTGACGATAGGTTTTGGAATAGCTGGCATCGCCGCGCAGGGTCAGCGTGTCCGTCGCATTCCAAGCAATATTAAACCCGCCACCTTCATAATCCTCGGTCTGGACACGATAGGTTGGTGTCGATTCAATCGACGTGTTGGCGCTGTAGGACTGGATCACACCATTAGCGTCATAGACCGGATTGGCAATGCCGCGGCGAATTTCAGAAAAGTTCAAGTCCTGACGGATTTCGACGAAGGTTCGGCGCGATTTTTGGAAGTCGAGATTGATATCTAGCCGGTCACTCGGCTGCCATTGCAAAGCGCCGAAATAGGCGTTGCGCTTGTCCGAATCCGAAATTTGACGCAGCGTCCGGCTGCTGCTCGGTGATAGAAAGAAGGGTGCGCCAGCGGCTGCATCATCATTGCTAACGCTGTTACAGTTGCTTGACGACGATGACAGGTTGACCGGATCACAGGTAACCCACGTACTGCTGCCGCTGAAAACTTCTTCCGGATTATTGGTCTTATTCCGCTGAAAGCCCAGCGAAATTCCCCATCTGCCGCCGCCGATATCAAACTGGTCGACATAAGAAATCGTGCCGCGATAGCCGAATTTATCACCATCGGTGATGCGCTGTTCGTGCGGGCTATAGTCGCCCTTGAAATCGATCTGGATGCGGCGCTTGCCATAATCAATGGGACGCAGCGTTTGCAGTTCGATCAAACCCGATACGGCGCCTTCAATCAAGTTGGCCTGCTGGGTTTTGTAGATGGTGATGCCGTTGATCAGTTCGGATGGGAACTGGTTGAAGTTGACCGAGCGATCTCCGCTGCCGTTCGATGCCTCACGGCCGTTGAACGTCGAGGTGCCCAAGAAGGGGCCGAGGCCACGGATGGATATTTCGGTGGCGCCGCCTTTTTCGCGGTGCGTCGACGCGCCGGTAATCGTTTCAATCGCTTCGCCGACCGAGGTAGCGGGCAGGTTGCCGATTTCGGTGCTGTTCAGGCTGTCCGAAATGGTCGTCGCTTCGCGTTTAGCGCTGATCGAAGACTGAATCGTTGCGCGGATGCCCTCGACGACAATTTCTGGATCGGAGGACTGGGCGGCATCGGCGCCAGCCGTTTGCGCCATTAATGGCTGATATGCGCCGCACATGGCCGTCGTCGCGAGCAAAAAAGCGCCAATTTTGCGCGCTGAACGCCCACCATTGGCGGGCTGCGATTCGGTCTTCATAACATCCTCCCTATTCTTATTGGGCGGAAATGGAGCTGGACAACCACAATGTCAACCTAAAACTTATACCATATGGCAAAATTGGTATGTTAAAGTGGTAATCTAGCTTATTTTGGAGTGAAATTTGCCTAGGTCACAATTGACCTCAGCGCATATCAAGCGGACGCCCAACTAAGGAGCGAGCCTCGATTGGCCTGAATGACGACCCGGCTTAAGTCAAACAGACCGGCCAAACCTCAACATCTTCAAAAGATTCACGCGCGAAAGAAAATGGCGCAGCAAGCCCAAGCTTGCTGCGCCACCCTGGATAGATGCGGAAATTCAAAGCGTCGTATTTAGAACTTCACGCTCACGCCAGCCACAAGCCGACGGTCCGGAAGGCCTTGGAAACAAAGCAGAGCCCCGTCATTCACACAATATTGGGAAATTTTCGATTTTGTGAGGTTCACGCCTTCGAGACCGATGTTGATATTTTCGGTCAAATCATAGTTGATGCCACCGTTCAGTTGCCCACGCGCCGCGGTAACGACCGGGAAGCCAAGCGTACTGCCCAGGGTGGCACCGCCGGCGGTGTCATTCGTACGGAATGCACTACGCCATGTGTAACGCGCGCGCGCCGACAAGCCATATTTCTCGTAGAACAGCGTCACGTTGTACGCATTTTTCGAAAAATCGAGCAAGCCCTGAACTGCCGTGTAGGGCGCTGCGTTGAGCCCGCTGCTGGCGTTAAAAATCGCATTTGCACGACCGTCAGCGGCAGATGTGTTCGTAGCTTGGCCACCGCTGAATTTTTGGTAGGTATAGTTTGCAGCCAAACCAAATCCCGATGCAAAGCCGATGCGGTCCTCAAAGGAGGAAAGGTCAGCCTGGAACGCAATTTCGACACCCGTTTGCTTCGTCACGCCAGGATCATTGATCGTTGTCGTGATAGGAACACACAGGCCGTTTCCGGCATTCGCGGGAGGAACAAACACATTGCGATCGGCGATCGGGTTGAAGATGCCACCCGCTTCGCATGGTGCGGTGAAATCGCGATAACCATTTGCATCGGTGGCGGGCGCGAATTCTTGCGTTACAAACAGATTGGTACGGCTCTTGTGGAAAAGGGCCACACTGATCACCGACGCCGGCGCGAAATACCAGCTGGCCGACGCATCATAGGATGTGACTTTTTCTGGAACGAGGCTTGGATTGCCGATCACAACGGCGGTGTTCGGACCCGTGGTAAAGCGCACCGATGTTTTAAGATTATCAAAATTGGGTCGGTTGATGTCCTGACCAAAGCTCGCTCTCAACACGATATTGTCGGTCGCTTCTGCTGCGATATTAACCCGTGGCAACAGCAGCTGATATTTACCCGGTGTGTTGACTTGCGTGATGACACCGCCAGCGCCGATGTTGTTGCCGAGCGAATTAATGACCGTATCGACATAGCGCAGGCCGGCATTGCCGCTAAAGATGCCCGAAGCAAAATTCAGCTGCCCGTAAATGCCATGGGTCCGTTCGGTGATTTTATAAAAGGACGCCGGGTTGAAGGCGGCATCTGCTAAGACGCGAGCACCAGGCTCAGCCAACAAGGCAGCCTGCAACTGGTCAAGCACCGCGCCCCGATCCGAAAAGGCGCGCTTCGGATCGATGATCAGGAAATCACCAAAGAACAGCGATCGTCCATCGGCACGACCGAAGATCGACGGACCGGGAACCAAAAGATCCGAAAACTTAGTTCCAATGGGGCTGTCGCGCAAATTAGCCAAGCCAATGCTCGAGCTAAATTCGTTAAACTCGGTAGAGGTGTCATTATAGCGATAACCCATGTCGAACGACGTTATGAAGTGGGTCAAATCTTCAAGATCGAGCGCAAAGTCGAATCGGCCCGTCGTCTCAACATTCCGTGTCGTATTGTCGCCCACCGTTACGGCGTCCAAAGCGACATTCGCGGGATCGAGCAGCTGGGCAACCGTTGGCGCAAACGGCGACGACATGTCGATACCAAATGCCAGCGCGCCGCCGGTGAAATCGTATGCGAACGGCGTACCGTTATCATTCGGCAGGGTTGCTCCGGTAAGCGGCGCATTCGGATTGATGAAATTCAGCGTCGTGCTCAAATCGGGGTTGCGCGTACTCGACAGCGAGCGCGTCGCTTCGACGCGCGCCTTGAAGCGGCCGCTTTCCCATTCGGTGCCAAACCGCAAGAGATTGCTTTCGGTCAGACGCGCGCCAACATCGCTCGAGAAACGCAGGTTGGGTTTGTTGGCGACGTTCGGCTGAAGTGTGCCGGTTAAGGCCGCCTGGATACTGCCCAGATCGTTGCCGCCAAGCGTACCGAAATTGACCGTTTCAAATGAGTCAGGCACGTTTTTCAGCTGCACATTGCTCACACCCGACCCCTGAATTCGTGTGCTTTCCTGCGCGCGCGTTTGCTTGTTGTAAAAGCCGTCGAAATAGAATTTCAGCTTGTCGGTTGGCGCATATTCCAGCGAACCTGCGAAATTATAAGTTTCATATTTGAAGTCTTCGAGTTCCTGATTGAGGAACTGAATGCCCAAATAGCTGAACGCCGGCCCGGGTGCACCGGTGGCGGTGACCCCCGTCCCTTGCGCGGTCAATGTATCGCGGTCAACCCGCGGACGGAACGACAGCGCGTCCTGCTTGGCGTAGCTCCCGCTGAGCACGATGCCGAATTCGCCGCCGCCAAGGTCCCACTTTTTGCCAAGGCTGCCCGAAAAGCGCGGCTGAACGCTTTTGGAAAGTTCCGAATATTCGGCTTGAGCTCGAAACGCGATCAAAGGGTCGCGCAAATCGAGCGGACGGATTGTGCGCAGGTTGATGGTGCCGCCAACCGATCCCTCGGTCGTCATCGCGGTCGGCGCCTTGGTGACTTCAACCGAAGCAATAATCGCTGCGTTTACATCCTCAAAGCTGATGCCGCCGCGGCCCGAGCCCGAACCCACTGTGCCGACACCGTTAATCTCGGTCCGGTTGTCGTTGGAACCACGGATTTGCACCCCGGTACCAATCCCGGCATCTCTGGTAATTTGGATACCGGGGATGTTTTCAAGAACTTCGGCGAGGTTTTGATCGGGCAGCTTGCCAATATCTTCGGCTTGGATGACTTCGATGAGACTGTCTGCATTACGCTTCTGGTTCAGTGCGCTATCCAGCGACGCCCGGATCCCGGTAACAATGATCACATTGTCATCGGCTTGGCCTGTGTCAGCGTCCTGCGCCATCGCAGGTGTGGCAATCATTGCCATTGCCGTGCCGGCCAAAAATACGGCCGCCAAGCGCTTACTCGCACGCGCTTCGTTTTCGGTTGCTCTCATCCGTTTCATCGAATCATCTCCCATGTGGCTTTTATCTTTGATGGGAATCTGAATTGGTTTGACCGGAATGTCAACCGTATTTGCATACCGTTTCTTATACCTTTATAGAATTATTGGTAAACCAATAAGTTATACCAATACATGAATGGCATAATTTGAGATCGAATGTCCCAAAACTCTGATTGTCTCAAAGCTGTCTTCCCATTGCCAGTACAGCATGGACGAATTGCGGGGGCAGAAGCCGCCACGCAAGCGGTCAGCCCTCAAATTGTGCACATCGAAGAAAACCTTCGCAACGCGAAAAGGCGATTCCGGACAGTGGATTTCTCTTCAAGCCGCTGTGTCAGAAAGTGCCTTCGGTGCGAGACTAGAGCGAGCGATTAAATGCTCCGGCTACAAAGTCCCGTCCAAGTCGCAAGCCAACAGGATCGATGCTGTGAGCAACACCGTAGGATATGTGCTTGGTCACCTCGACGCCTAGACGCTTGAGCTCACTTTCTGCCATATGCAGCGCAGCAATGGGCACCACTGGATCGGCTGTCCCATGCACCAGCAGCACCGGCGGCTTGGAGAATTCCTTGTTCGCAAGCTCGGCTGTAGCCGTTAACATCCCCGAATAACCGACCACCGCGGCTACTGCCCGGGGTCGCCGCAGCCCGATATGCAGTGCCATCATCGTCCCTTGGCTAAAGCCGACGAGCGCCAAGTCTGCCTCGGTCAAACCATATTGTGCGAGCTTGCGATCGATAAACGCGTCAATAGCCGGAGCTGCCGAAGCTGCGCCCGCCGCAAGTGCAGAGGGCGCAAATCCGGATAAGCCCCACCATTGATAGCCCGCCGCCATCATTGCGCATCGCTGCGGCGCATGCGGCGCGAGGAACAACGCATCAGGCATCGCGTCCTGCCAATGGGGCGCCAACGCGATCATGTCAGTCCCACTTGACCCGAAGCCGTGAAGTAGCAACACGATCTGCTTGGGCGACGCGCCGGAACGCGGCTTGAGGCTAGCGCCATTGACAATCTTGGACAGCGGCATTTGGCGTCTCGCATTTGTTGAAGGTCACTTGCCCGTGGCCGGCATTCACTTCTGACGCTATGACACATGGATGTCATTCACAAAGGTTGATCGATGGGTTGGCAGGACGTTGTTCGTCCCGCCTATTATTAAGTTCTGTCAGGTAACACGTCAGAGCCAGTTCGCCGTCTCGCGCCTATTTTGGTTTATCACGGCAATGGATGGCTTCTACCGCGCTGAAACTTTGTTCGGTTCACTCCTTTGGGGCGGCCTGAGCATTGTCATGATGATTTCCGCGGTTCGGCGGGCGGACATCCCCACAGTCAGCTTCCTCTACTTCCGGCTTTTGGCAATGTTCGTTCTTGCCATAGATTTGGCTAAAGGCGTTGCAACCGGCGAGTGGGCTGGAATTGAGTTTTGGATATTGGTGCTGGTGGCCGAGTACGCGGCCGCCATTCGCACAATTCCGCCAGCCAAAGCAGCCGATCGAGCAACTAGAATGTCTGGCGCGGAATAGTAGCCCGCACCGTGCCGTGACTTACTTGGTCTCTCAGCCCTGTACGGTGGCTAATGGCGCAAAGTTCACATTTGGAAGACAGGTCGATTGACTAGAGTCGAAAGGCCAGATTGACGCCCGAGCGCGTTTCCTTGGCGAGCGAGACATTGACTACCATCCTGACACCGTCGCCCAAGGACAGCCAAGCGGATGCACGGCAAACACAAGATCGAACCTTATCATGCGCGACTGCATCGACGGGTCATTGTTGACTCAGCGTCCCCTTGCCGTATGAGGAAAGCCGTGTTGGCACGCTTGTTCACCTCCATATTTTTCGCGGCAATGCTGCTCGGTCTCGCCGGTCAAAGCGCGGCGCAATCTTCGGTGTTTATGGTCGCAAGCTCCGCCAGTCCGTCAGCGGAATGCATGAAAATGATGATGGCGGGCGAAACCGAAAATGATGCCGAAAAGAAAGATTGTCGCTTTATCGATTGCTTGAGGGCGATGGCTGGCTGCCCCTCGATGATCGCATCCAACGCACTTCCCGCGATGCAGTCCCATTTAGATTCACGTTATGTCCTGCGTGTTGCTTCTTTAGCTACGACACTGACAGGCTGGGCCAGCGCGCCCCCCACCTCCCCTCCCAAATCCTCGATCTGAATATTTGAGCGTGGCGCTTTGCGCCTCGTCAAAAGCTCAATTTGTCCATCGCTGAACGCGTCGATGGGCCTAGCGAGGCAAGCGCTATACCCAACGACGATTCAGCCGCGATGCTGAAATGGTGTCGGCAGAAGCGCGACCGCGCGATGCCGATCAGAGGATCGACCTATGACAATGCAATGCCGGCGTGCGCGTGCGCGCCTTGCGGTGACCGCCATCATGGTCGCGACGGCGACCTTAATCGGGCACCCTGCCCTATCGCAGACGCTTACCTTCCGTGAGGCGGTTGACCGCGCTTCCGCCACCGCTCCCAGCGTCGATGCACTTGAGGAGCGCACCGCCGGTGCGCGCAGGGCATCGGTTGCCGCCGATCAGCTTCCCGACCCCAAACTCAATCTGGGATTCAGCGATCTCAGACTGGCGCAGGCCGAGCGCGTGCCGCCTTTCCCTAACACCTATGTGCGGCAGACCATCGGAATTCGGCAGGATATCCCCAACCTCAAGAAACGCCATGCCCGTTCGGCGCGTTCAGCAGCGAATATCGTCGCGGCAGAAGCGGATGAAGCGATTGCTATCCGCGATGTCAGGGTCGGCGCTGCGCTCGCCTGGAAGCCTTTGGCTTTGATCCCTCAATCTTCCGGACCAAATCGATTGTGTTCGACTGGGACGCGATGCCCAAGCGCCTTGCACCCGTCCTGGAATATGTTCGCAAGCTCACATTGGATCCCAAATCAATGGAGCAAGCGGACGCCGATGCAGTGTTCGCAGCAGGCTGGGACGATGATGCCCTATTCGATGCCATCTCTATTTGCGCCTTGTTCAATTTCATGAACAGGATCCTCGAGGGGTCGGGGATCAAGGACTACCACGACGCAAATCGGCTTTCTCCCGCAGCAATGCGTTCGTTTCGATATGCAAATATTATGAAGATAATTGGCGTCAGCTAACGCAGTTTAGCGCTCATATCACCATAGCTCCAACCGGCAGCTCATCAAATTACCGGCATAGCCGCTGGGCGCGGAGACATAATTAAGGACGAAGAGGCTCGCCTTGTATAGCGCAACTCTGTCTTGGTGCACATATGGTCTTCTTCGCTTCAACGGCAGCCTGAGCGACTTTGCGATTGACCATCTAAATGCTTGAAACCTACTGGTCGGCAATCGGCGCAAATGTTGCCGCATGATGGATATCGTCAATGCACCCGCCGGCGACTGCTTCAAAGCCCACAATCCGTGCGCCCCTCTAGATGATCAACGACCTCGTCTTAGATCTGCGATGGGCCACCATGATCATTCTCCTGCGCGCTAGGCACATCTCCTTATTTGCGACGAATTGTGCCATGCAACTCAAGCGCCGCCGCGACAGTATTAAAGATGGTTCCATATTTCTCAATGTTCTTGTGAAGCAATGCCAGGCGCTGATCAGGCTCGTCCGTATCAACCACAAGATCATAAGTGACCGAGATCATCCGGGGCGGCGCATCTTGACGCACCCCTTGCAGAAACACTTCAACCCCGCGCAAATCAAACTCGAGAATTGGCGTCACGCGCTCAACGCCCTTCAACATGCAGGCCGCGATCGAGGCAAGAAACAGCTCTGCCGGATTAAAGGCATCCCGCCGGCCGCTCATGTCGGTGTCAATCGTCAGAATGGCCTCTTTGGTCTGTGCCTCGCTTCCATGAGCATCGAGCCGACGTGCGGAAACAGTGTATTCAAGCATTTCGAGCCTCCGTATCGGGTATATTAGCTTCAATGGCCGTCAGCAATGGCCAGAGCCTGCCAATGATCAGGGAGCTTCGCAATCGAAAACCCGTGTCATTGGTGATGGCCGCCGACACGCTCCCACAAGTGCGACGCACTTCATCCGTGAAAACGCATGGAACCTTGGATCGTCTGCATCGCTATAAGAATGAAAGGAGAGATTTAAATGACATACTACGTCGCGGTGACACTTGCGGCTTCCTTCACCGAAGCGATCAAAAGGACCGAAACAGCGCTTCAGGCAGAGGGGTTCGGCATCGTCACTCGCATTGATATGAAAGATACACTCAAGACAAAAATCGGGGTCGACTTTCGGCCATATACGATACTGGGCGCCTGCAATCCAAAGCTCGCCTATGAAGCGTTGCAGGTGGAAGATAAGGTCGGGACCATGCTCCCTTGCAACGTTGTCGTGCAGGAGATTGATCAAAATCACACTGAGGTTGCGGCGATTGATCCCGTCGCATCGATGCAAGCTATCGAAAATCCTGAATTGACAAAGGCAGCCCGGGTCGTCCGCGAAAGGCTTGTGCGGGTGATCAATCTGTTGGAGCAAACTCCAGCGCCTTCGGCGTAGGATCAACGTGCAACCACTCCCTACGCTTTGCGGTCACTTGTCCAAGTTGCAATGAATGACGGCTCTTGGGGTGCGCGACTGTACGCCCGCAACGACGCTTCTGGCACGCGACGCTCCCTCTTGTCCGGCTGACTTAGCGTCCGAAATATCTCGATATTTCCTGCTGAAATTTCGCAAATCAACTGATGCCGTTCGATGAGCCAACAATGCCTCGTCATTATGGCATCTGGCGAATTGATGGTGTGCGAGGGTATTTTCTTCTTCGAAAGCTGTCGCATTAAGCGTGACTTTCGTCATGTTTTCAATCGCTGCGCTTCATAAATTGTTAGCCGATTCGGGAATACAGCCCGGAGCTGTTCGATATTGCATTTGGAGTCCTATCCCATGCTTAAGCGCATCAATCTTCGCGATGTCGAGATAGGCATGTTCATCCACAAGATGGAAGGCAGCTGGTTCGATCACCCTTTCTGGAAATCTCGCTTTCTACTGAAAGATAGAGATATTTTGCGCGAACTTCAGGCGAGCACAATCGATGGCGTGATCATCGATACGTCTAAAGGCAAGGACCTACATTTTAATCGCAACGCAGCTGTAACCGGTACTGCTCCAGCTTCTATTCATCGGCCAACACTTGTGCGGGCCAATCCGCGCCCTGCTTTCCCAGCGCAACGCAGGGAACAGCGCAGCGCGCTCAACTCTCCACAGGCTGGCAATCTGAACTCGACAATGCCGCAAAGCATGGCGCGTGAGTTCGGCAATGCGCAACAGGTTGCCCGCCACTCGCAAAAGGTGATCTCGAAGCTCTTTCTCGAAGCGAGGCTAGGCAAGATAGTTAAACTCAGAGATGTCGAACCCATTATCGAGCAAATCTATACAACGGTGCAGCGCAATTCTCATGCATTCAGCGGACTGATGCGATGCAAGCAGAACAATGAATTTGTGTATCGTCATGCGCTTTCCGTCAGTGCATTGATGGTCTCGCTTGCCCGACAGATGAAGTTTACAGCACAGGATATACGCGAAGCCGGCCTGGCCGGTCTGATGTTGGATATCGGGATCAGCAACCTTTCTGCAGATCTTGCTGCAGTCAGCGGAGACTTTCGCGCGTTGGAGCCGGAGATATTCAACCGACATGCCGTGTTCGGCCATGAGCTGCTGGAGGCAGCAGGTGATATTCCTGAGAAGGTACTTCAAGTCTGCCTTGCGCATCACGAGCGATTGGATGGTAGTGGCTATCCACAGGGACTGCATGCGCAAAATATCGATCAGCTGTCACGAATGGCAGCGATTTGCGATACGTTCGACATCCTTGTGGCCGACGGAGGAGCCAAAACAGGGCTCGACCCAGCCGCCGCACTCCGCCATCTGGGTGAACGAGACACCGAATTCGACCAGGACATATTGCACCACTTCATTGAAGCGGTCGGTATCTATCCGATTGGTTCGTTCGTTCGCCTCCGCTCGGATCGGCTTGCGATGGTCGTTGATGAAAACCCCGATAGCTTATCACATCCAGTGGTCCGAACATTCTATTCGCTGACCCTCGGTATGCGTTTACGCGGCGAAACAATCGACCTGGCCAATTGCTATGGAGAAGACGAAATCATCGGTATTGCTGATCTGAATGGACTGGTCCTTCCAGAATTGTCCCAGTTGCGTGACCTGATCTTCATCGCAGCGTGCAAGATTGCGCGTTGAAAAACTGCTAGATTTTTTGCGGAGATGGTCCCGGACCGATAGCTAGTACGTCAACTTCGGCATCGTTTCTGCCCAGAACGGACTAACAAGAAGCCCTCTGTGGACGGCAAGAGATCAAGCGGCTTTTGGAGGTAAGATCGTAAGGATGTTTTCGCCATCCTTGAGCAGACCCTTTCAATTGGCTTAGTGGTCTCATTCTTATGGATGGTGGCAGAAATCCGCCAAAGTTTACCCCGACCGCACCGACCGGCCGGAATTGGGCCGGTGCACGAACCGCTGCGCGGATTGGCGCTAACGGCGAGGTTGACGCCTTGCCCCGATTGTCGCGCCTGGATTGAACGACTCCTATCATGAGCAGACCCTTTCGGCTCCTTCAACCTGAAGAGTCGAACGATGAACGAGGTTATCCAGATTGGCCCGTTCAGCCCGCTACGCCAGCGGCTGATCGACGACATGAGCATGCAGCGGTTTTCGCGAGAGACGCAGCGTAACTATTTGCGCGAGGTCGGGCGGTTCGCGACCTGGCTGGGGCGCTCGCCCCACGCTGCAACGACGGAAGATAGCTCAGCATAGGCAGCCCGCGGTTCGAGCATCGTCGACTTTCCGACGACTAACGGCGTCCGGAACTCTAAACGGTTAGAGACCGACTGCTTCTGGGTGCGGAATGGGAATAGCGGACCCTCCCAAGGTGATGAACATCGATGACCCGCCCAACGCGCGTCGTTGCGAGAGCGGAAGCCCTTTCGGACGAGCGGTCGTTTTCTCGGCCGGCTATCGTCTTCAGCGTCCCGTTATACCCTACAGGTTATAACGTCAATCTATACCTTGCAGGGTATGGCTCTGAATTATACCTTCCAGGGTATATTGCATTTTTATACCTTAAAGGGTATAGAGACGCCTGGAGGAATGGCATGAACCAGATGGTACGAACCGCTACGCAATTGGGCGCCTATATTCAGGACACTCGCGCCCGCAAGGGCATCTCGCAGCAGCAGCTTGCCGAGATGATCGGAAAGCACCAGAAAACCATATCGAGTATCGAGCAGGGCAGCGACGGCACCAAGCTCGTGACGCTTCTGCTCGTCCTTGCCGCACTCGATCTCAACATACAGATCAGTGCCCGCTCCAAGGCGGCTCCCGACATCGGCGACATCTTCTGAGATGGCGCGCCAGAAGACGCACGTCCCGCTCGACGTCCTGATAAACGGGCGCCTCGCGGGTCAGCTGGACAAAGAGACGAGCGGCGCAATCAGCTTTCGTTACGACGATAGCTGGCTCGAATGGGGGCATCGCTTTGCGATTTCGCTCTCGCTTCCCTTGCGCAGCACCGCCTACCGCGGCGCCCCTGTCGCCGCGGTCTTCGACAACCTCCTTCCCGACAATCCCAATATCCGGCGGCGTGTCGCCGAACACACCGGCGCCGCGGGAACCGACGCCTACAGCCTGCTGGATCAGATCGGCCGCGACTGCGTCGGCGCGATGCAATTCCTGCCGCAGGGTGAGAAGGGCCGCGAAGATCGCACCATCCATGGCGAACCGATCAGCGACCGGTCGATCGAGAAGATGCTCGCCAATCTCAGCGGCGTGCCGCTCGGCATCGATCCCGATCACGAGTTTCGGATTTCGGTCGCAGGCGTTCAGGAAAAGACAGCGCTGCTCAATTTCGCGAAAAGATGGATGACGCCGGTCGGCATCACCCCGACGACGCATATCCTCAAGCCCCAGATCGGCGAGATACCAACCTCGACGGGCGTCATCGACATGGCCTCGAGCGTCGACAACGAGCACTATTGCCTGACCCTGCTCGACGAGTTCGGGCTCGATGTCGCGCAGACGCATATCCAGACTTTCGGCAAGCGCCGCGTACTCGTTGTAGAACGTTTCGACCGCCAATGGCGCGGCGACAAGGAGCTGCTCCGCATTCCCCAGGAGGATTGCTGCCAGGCGCTCGGCATCCCGCCGACCCGCAAATATCAGTCCACCGTCATCGGCCACCAGAACGGGCCGAGCGCGGTCGATATATTGAAGCTGCTGGCCGCGAGCGACAAGCCAGCGAAGGACCGCGCCGATTTCTTCAAAAGCCAGATCATATTCTGGCTGATCGGCGCGACCGACGGGCACGGCAAAAATTTCAGCATCTACCTCCGCCCTGGGGGCGGCATTGCCCTCACCCCATTCTATGACGTGCTCTCGGCGCAGCCGGCATTCGACAAGAAACAGATTCCGAACAACCGCTACAAGCTTGCGATGTCGGTCGGCACCAGCCGCAAATACAAGATCTTCGACATCTGGGGCCGTCACTTCGTCGAGACCGCGCGCGAAGCGGGATTCGGCAAGACCCAAATTAAGGCGATGTTCGACGAAATTCGGGACCGGGCGCCGGACGCCGCCGAAAAGACCCTCGCACGTATGCCAAAGAGCTTTGAACGCAGCATCCACGAAAGCGTCGCGAACGCGATAGAGACGCGCCTGCCGCGGCTGCAAAATGCGCTTTGATAATCGGCCGCACCTCCCGGCGAACAGCTGCACCTTCGGCGGGTGAACTATGTAGGCGGCAGTTCGCCGCGACCCCTTTTCCAGCATCTGCGCGTCGCGCGCGGGCAAACATCGATGCTATGCTCCCCCGGATAGGCGTGCCGGCTGACAGTTTTGTTCTGCTAGCCAGATGGAAGGCGGATTGGAATTTTCCAGCTTGGCCGATCCAGAATGGCGTAAATTACTGAAACGCGACGGCTGCGACCGCGATTTGAATGGATAAGCGCACGGAGGGCACGGAGTGTTTCCATGCGGTCAACGGCTTAGATCGGCGCGAAGCGGACGTTGATTTGGCTTGGCTTTCGGAGCCGCAGAGTCAATTTCGAGTCCCAAAAAAGGGATCAAACCAGCACATTAAACCGAATTTGCGGGCCTTTTGCGGGCCTTCTGTCTAGACCGAATTGCCAATATGTCTGAAAATAAACAGGAAAATAGCTAGAATGTGATGCCTCTTCTGGGCACCATCGACTTAAGCTATTGAAATACAACAAGACAAAAGCAGATTTTGAGGACTCCCATTGGTTCTCCAAATCATTGTCTCGGCTCGTCTTTTCCGTTCTCTTTCAAGGTCTAACGGTTTCAGGCGTTCGAATCCCTGATTGTCCCGGGTCGATCGATCTTGAAATTTTTGCGGGCCTTTTTGTGGGCTCTTTAGAAAACCACATTCAGCGGCCCGCAACTGCTCCCTTCGGCGACCCATTTTTGAGTGTCGACTGGATCGTATCCCTCTCAAATGAGATTTGTCGCGTGTCGCGTGACGCTTGACAAGACGAAGTGTAATGGCTAGATAGACCCCATGGAAATCGAATCCATTAGGCACAAAGGCCTGCGCCGCTTCTTCGAAACCGGCAATCCTAAGGGTTTGGTGGGTGATGTGGCTAGGCTACGCAAGATGCTTGCTTTTATTGATGCAGCGGAAGGCATGGATGAGCTGTTCGTACCACCAAATTTCGGCCTGCATGAACTTGCAGGAAACCGGAAAGGTACCTGGTCGATGACCGTTACACGCAACTGGCGCTTGACCTTCAACGTGAATGAAGAAGGCGCGTTGATCGATATGGATCTGGAGGATTATCATGGCGCTTAAGATGCACCCATCGCTTGCTGTCCATGTCGGCGACTGGCTCAAGAGCGAGATCGTTGAGCCTGCCGGTGTCAGCGTAACCGATCTCGCTGCACACTTCGGTGTCTCGCGGCAGGCGCTGAGCACGCTGCTAAACGGCAATGCCAGCCTCTCTGCCGATATGGCGATCCGCTTCGAGAAGGCCTTCGAGGTCAGGGCCGATACCTTGCTGCGGATGCAGACAGCCTATGAGCTCGCCGAAGCCCGGGCCCATGAGGACGAGATCAAAGTTGAGAAGTTTGCAGAGGCAGCTTGAAAGCCTCCGGTTTTGGGGTGCGCGGCACGGAGCAGAAAGTCGTCGAACTATAGGACGCGTTTGAAACCCGCCGATATTTCGAACGTCCAGAAGTGGACCGATGCACGAACCGCTCCTCGGATTGGCGCTAACGGCGAGGTTGGCGCCTTGGCGCTAATGGCAGACGCTCAACAAGCGGCCTCTAAACTGGGCGCTGAAGCATTCGTCCGCCTGCCGGAAAGGCAGCGACGAGAGCTACAAAAGATTGGCGAGAAGCTGCGCGAGCGTACCAATCAAGAACGTCTTCGGGAAATCCGAGCACGCGAAGCCCAGCGTGAGCAGGACTTATTGCGTGACCAGAACCGGGATCGTGGGGACCCTCGGCACCACCCGTAAGCGGCTCGAACTCCCCTTCGGTTGGGCCGAGCCAGAAACAGGAAAATCTGAAGGAAAGCCCTTTATCAACTGCGGTTGATCGAGCGAAGCTGATCCATGACGATGCCGAAGCGAGGCGAGAGCAGGCTCGCAGCTCCGCCAATTCGTCAGGTAATGTGGGGAAAGGGACTGAGCTTGAACCCCTTTATGAACGATACATTGATCGCAGGCTTCGATCCCAGATCGTGATCCCCATCGCTCGCTCGGTATCGGCCAGCGGCAAGGTGAGCGCGGCACCACTGCCGCCAATACTCGGCGCGCCCATCCGCAAAACCGCTCCATTGCGCCGCACCGCTCCAACCGGCTTCGTGCCGGGATGCTTGGCCGGGCTGAGCGCCAGCGGAAACGATATTGTCTGGGCCGGCCATCTGCAAAAGTGCATCGATGAGGACACCGGGGAGGTCTATTATGTGCCCGTTGTCTACATCATTGAATTGGCCGCTGCGCCGAACAACAAGCCTGTTCCCAAATGAGCTCGGAGCTTTACTCCAAACACTTGCGATCGCGCAGCGCTAAAAACTTGTAAGCGCGCAGCGCTTTTGACTTGTATCTTCACAGCTTCCGTTAGGCTGAATCAGATCAGCGCCAATGGACACGGCCCGCCGGAACCCAAAAACGCGAGGGGCATCCTCTTTTTTGCCAAGCCGATGGGTATAAGGTTGCGGTATGATTGCTAT
Organism: uncultured Alphaproteobacteria bacterium; assembly: GCA_963844225.1. GTDB lineage: Bacteria > Pseudomonadota > Alphaproteobacteria > Sphingomonadales > Sphingomonadaceae > Sphingopyxis. The sequence continues at coordinate 347,054 of CAWJNG010000011.1, forward strand.
GCACGGTTACGCGCCAGAATGGGTTTCGGGTCAAAGGCCTAACTTGCACTTTCTCCGGAATGGCCCGCCTTAAACCACAAAAATTCTGATCATTTCGCCCTTAACTCGCGAAAATTCCGATTTTCGCTTCCTTAACTTGCAAAAATTCGGTAAACTGCAGGAGAAAGAGAGGCTTAATGCCCGAATTTTCCACCACGATGCCCGAGGTGTTTGTTTCAAACACCGACATATCAAAAGCCGTCTCCGAAGCTGTAGAACGGGGCACGCTCCGCAAGCTCGGGTCGAGGCTCTACAGCCGTAATCTGACGGAAGAACCGGAACGGCTGGTACGCCGGAACTGGTACTACCTCATTACCGATTATTATCCAGACGCACTCATTGCCGATCGCACAGCGTTGGAGAACAAGCCCGCCGCGGACGGCTCGGTCTTCCTGATCTCTGATAAGACACGCGAAATCAGCCTTCCAGGATTGGTTTTCCGGCCACGCAAGGGCCCAGCACCACTCGACAACGATCAGCCTTTCGTCGGCGGAGCGCGACTGTCTTCAACAGCGCGCGCGTACCTTGAAAATATGGCAATATCGCGCGCACGCGCCGGGCGAGCTCCGCGCACTCTAACGCGAGAAGAAATCGAAGAGCGCCTCGATGCCATGATCGGGCGCCAAGGGGAGGAGTCCGTCAATCGTCTTCGTGACGAAGCGCGTATGATCGCTCTCGAACTCTCTCTTGAGGCAGAATTCGAAGAGCTGAATAGCCTCATTGGCGCGTTGTTGGGCACACGCGATGCTGAAACCAAAAGCTCCGCTGGTAAGGCTCGAGCAGCAGGACTGGCCTTCGACCAGAACCGCATTCGGCTTTTTGAAACTCTCTTCGGGGCCTTAAGGGAAAGCCTCCCTGCGGACTGCCCCGCACCAGCTCGAAACGATGAGGCCAATGGCAATCTGGCCTTCTATGAAGCCTATTTTTCCAATTTCATTGAGGGAACTGAATTCAGCGTCGAAGAGGCCGCTGAAATCGTCTTCGAAGGCGTCATTCCTCAGGAGCGTCCTGACGACGCACATGACGTTCTCGGCACGTTCCGAATTGTCTCAGATACCCAAGACCTTCGCCGGTTGCCGGACAATATCGACGAATTCGTTGAGCTCCTCCGCAGCCGGCATGCACGGATAATGGAGGCACGTCCGGATAAGAGGCCAGGTCAGTTCAAGATGAAGGGCAACCAGGCGGGTAGTACCGTCTTTGTTGCTCCTGATCTCGTAAATGGGACGCTCGCGCGTGGGTTCGAGTTTTTGCAGGGACTTGCCGAACCATTTCAACGAGCGGTGTATATGATGGTCTTGGTCAGCGAAGTGCATCCTTTCGCCGACGGAAACGGACGTACTGCTCGCATTATGATGAACGCCGAGCTCGTAGCAGGCGGGCAGGAACGCATCATCATTCCGACTGCATATCGGACAGATTACTTGAGTGCGTTAAAAGCGTTCTCCCAGAGCGGGCATACAGATCCGCTGATCAAGATGCTGGGTGTGGCACAGCGCTATACGCAATTCATCGACTGGAGCACTTTGCAAACTGCTCGCCAAATGCTGGACGACACGCATGCCTTTGCGGAAGGCGAGGATGCCAAGCTGAAACTAGATTGGTTGAAGGCTGCAGAGTGAATAGGAGATAACGTCCAATCTGGGGAGCAGCTGGGACGAAACCAAACCAAGCTTGGGAAGCGCCCGCATACCCCTGACGGTAGCCCGATCCCGATCTGGCCGCTGCCGGAGGATGGCGAAGAGGAGGGTGGCGACAGCGCAACCTCGGCGAAGTCCGGCGAGGCCGGACGCTTCGTGCCGGTCAGGTCGCCCGAAAGCGCCTGTCGCCGCCAGGTATAGATCGCTCCGCTGCCGATCGCGTGCCGCTTGCAGGTCGCACTGACCGACCCGTCCGGGCCAAAGGCCTCGCGCAGGATCATCAGCTTCTGCTCCACCGACCAGCGTCGGCGACCACCTACAACCTCGATCCGACTGCTCATAGGAGCACTCATATGACTGGTCATATGCGTGCTCGTCCCCGCCGCTTCGTAATCCTCGTTCATACCCGCTCCTCATCAGAGCGGCTATCAGCCCTTTATATCCCTCGCGCGCAAGGCGGCCACTAGAACACGGTTACCTCATAAGCCCTCATGCTCCCGCACCTTCTTGCTTACTATGTGCGTACAGTTCGGACGCGAAAAAGCCCCACTGCTAACAGTGAGGCCTATAAAGCTTTGATTTTTAATACTTTATTGGTTGCGGGAGTTGGATTTGAACCAACGACCTTCAGGTTATGAGCCTGACGAGCTACCGGGCTGCTCCATCCCGCGCCACCAATATAGCGATACACCTTCGCGCCTCGCCAAAACAGCTACGGGGCGACATCGCTGTCGCCCCGCTAACTTTGTGAATGGGTTTCCCGTCAATCTGTCCGCACGTCGGCTACAATGCCTGGCGACGTCCTACTCTTCCGTTGCTTAAGCAGCAGTACCATCGGCGCTGTCAGGTTTCACGGCCGAGTTCGAGATGGGATCGGGTGGGTCACTGACGCCATGGTCACCAAGCAATGAAGCCGGCGTGGGTCAAATTGGGGTTTCAATCGATGTCCGTGCATATCTTTATAATGGCTGTCAAAATCATCCACATATCAAGACAATATATCAGAATTGTCGTTGATGGTGGGACTCTTCAAGCGCGAATAGAGCAATTAGTATCGGTTAGCTCCATGCGTTACCGCACTTCTACATCCGATCTATCAACGTGGTGGTCTTCCACGGCTCTATGAAATCTTATCTTGAGGGAGGCTTCCCGCTTAGATGCTTTCAGCGGTTATCCCGTCCATACATAGCTACCCTGCTGCGCGGCTGGCGCCACGACAGGTACACCAGAGGTATGTTCAACCCGGTCCTCTCGTACTAGGGTCAACTCCTCTCAAATTTCGACGCCCACGGCAGATAGGGACCAAACTGTCTCACGACGTTCTGAACCCAGCTCACGTACCACTTTAATTGGCGAACAGCCAAACCCTTGGGACCTGCTCCAGCCCCAGGATGTGATGAGCCGACATCGAGGTGCCAAACGATTCCGTCGATATGAGCTCTTGGGAATCATCAGCCTGTTATCCCCGGCGTACCTTTTATCCGTTGAGCGATGGCCCTTCCACTCGGGACCACCGGATCACTATGACCGACTTTCGTCTCTGCTCGACTCGTCAGTCTCGCAGTCAGGCAGGCTTATGCCATTGCACTCTCGCAGACGGTTTCCAACCGTCCTGAGCCTACCATCGCGCGCCTCCGTTACTCTTTAGGAGGCGACCGCCCCAGTCAAACTACCCGCCACAGAGGGTCCCTGATCCAGTTTCATGGATCGAAGTTAGACATCAGAAAACAACAGGGTGGTATTTCACATTATGGCTCCACATCAGCTGGCGCCAATGCTTCAAAGCCTCCCACCTATTCTACACAGTTCTTTCCTAATGCCACTCTGAAGCTGCAGTAAAGGTGCACGGGGTCTTTCCGTCTAACCGCGGGTACTCCGCATCTTCACGGAGAATTCAATTTCGCTGAGCATCTCCTGGAGACAGTGGGGAAGTCGTTACGCCATTCGTGCAGGTCGGAACTTACCCGACAAGGAATTTCGCTACCTTAGGACCGTTATAGTTACGGCCGCCGTTTACCTGGGCTTCATTTCGCAGCTTGCACCACTCCACTTAACCTTCAGGCACCGGGCAGGCGTCAGGCCCTATACGTCGTCTTGAAGCCGACTTAGCAGAGCCCTGTGTTTTTGCTAAACAGTCGCTACCCCCTGGCCTGTGCCCCCTCATAATGGTTGCCCACTATGAGGGCCTCCTTCTTCCGAAGGTACGGAGGCAATTTGCCGAGTTCCTTCAGGAGACTTCTCTCAAGCGCCTTGGTATACTCTACCATTCCACCTGTGTCGGTTTAGGGTACGGTCTATAATGGAGGGGCTATTTCCTGGAACCTCTTCAAAGCCTGCTCAATCCAATAAGAGCAAACAATTTACGAGATCCGTCACACACCTCCAGGCCCACGAATATTAACGTGGTTCCCATCGACTACCCCCTTCGGGCTCGTCTTAGGGGCCGGCTTACCCTGCTCAGATTAGCTTTAAGCAGGAACCCTTGGAATTTCGGCGACAGGGCATCTCACCCTGTTTATCGCTACTCATGTCAGCATTCGCACTTCCGATACCTCCACGACCCATTACCAGATCGCTTCATCGGCCTACGGAACGCTCCGCTACCGCGTGTATTGCTACACACCCTAAGCTTCGGTGCACGTCTTGAGCCCCGTTACATTTTCGCCGCAAAACCTCTTATTTAGACCAGTGAGCTGTTACGCTTTCTTTAAAGGATGGCTGCTTCTAAGCCAACCTCCTGGTTGTTTTGGAAGTTTCACATGCTTTACCACTTAGACGTGACTTGGGGACCTTAGCTGTAGGTCAGGGCTGTTTCCCTTTTGACGACGGACCTTAGCACCCGCCGTCTGTCTGCTGGATATTACTCTTGGGTATTCGGAGTTTGGTTAGAATTGGTAGATCTCGCGACCCCCGCATCCATCCAGTGCTCTACCCCCCAAGGTATTCATCCAACGCTCTACCTCAATAGATTTCGCGGAGAACCAGCTATTTCCCGGTTTGATTGGCCTTTCACCCCTAAACACAACTCATCCGACAATTTTTCAACATTGAACGGTTCGGCCCTCCAGTGCATGTTACTGCACCTTCAGCCTGGTCATATCTAGATCACCGGGTTTCGGGTCTAATGCATCAAACTCAATCGCCCTATTCAGACTCGCTTTCGCTACGCCTACACCTAACGGCTTAAGCTTGCTTGATACACTAAGTCACTGACCCATTATGCAAGAGGTACGCTGTCAGGTCTCAAGGACCCTCCAACTGCTTGTAGGCATTCGGTTTCAGGTACTATTTCACTCCCCTCATCGGGGTGCTTTTCACCTTTCCCTCACGGTACTAGTTCACTATCGGTCATGCAGGAGTACTTAGGCTTGGAGGGTGGTCCCCCCACGTTCAGACAGGATTACACGTGTCCCGCCCTACTCATATCCTGATACATCACTTTCGCATACGGGGCTGTCACCCACTATGGCGCTACTTTCCAGAAGCTTCTGCTAGTTGAATATCAGGCATTGGCCTGGTCCCGGTTCGCTCGCCACTACTACGGGAGTCTCTGTTGATGTCCTTTCCTCCGGGTACTGAGATGTTTCAGTTCCCCGGGTTCGCTTCACCAAAGCTATTTAATTCACTTCGGTGATACCTTCCCCATTTAACCTTCGCTGTCGATTGCTCGGCAGCGAAATTAAATGGTGAAGGTGGGTTCCCCCATTCGGAAATCGTGGGATCAAAGCTTGCTCACAGCTCCCCCACGCTTATCGCAGCGTGCCACGT
>CAWJNG010000012.1:0-471586 GCA_963844225.1 uncultured Alphaproteobacteria bacterium
ATGGTGGACGCACTAGGGCTCGAACCTAGGACCCGCTGATTAAGAGTCAGCTGCTCTACCAACTGAGCTATGCGTCCAATTGCCGGTTTGCGGCGCGCCTGACAGGGTGGGACTATCCATTTTCCTGTGAAGCGAGCGGCCCGCTATCATGGGAAAAGAGCGATGGCAATGGGCGGCAGTTAATTTTCCCCTCAGGCGAAGCTGCGAGTGCCCTTTTTGCTGTGATTATCGATCGCCAATATGATGCCGATGCAGGTCATGATCGTCAGCATTGACGACCCACCATAGGAAAAGAGGGGCAGGGGGATGCCGACAACGGGGGCGAGGCCCATCACCATCATCAGGTTGATGGCGAGATAGAAGAAAATCGTCATGGTCAGTCCAGCGGCGGCCAACTGTCCAAATCTTGTCCTTGCGTTCAACGCTACCCGCGTTGACCAGCGCAGCAGCAAAAAAAAGCCAAAGAGTAGGACTAGACCTCCGAGCAGTCCCCATTCCTCGGCCATGGTGGCAAAGATAAAATCGGTGTGGCCTTCGGGCAAATAGTCAAGATGGCTTTGCGAGCCGTTGAGAAAGCCTTTGCCAAAAATTCCGCCCGATCCGATCGCGATTTTGGATTGGCTGATATGGTAGCCGGCCCCCAATGGGTCGCTTTCGGGGTCCATGAAGATCAGGATGCGTTTTTGTTGATAATCGTGCAGCATTGAAAAGACGATAGGGAGAGCGGCGGCGCCGGCTAATGCTGCACTGCCGAACCACCAGAGTGGTAAGCCTGATAGAAACATGACCACCACCGCACTAGCCGCGATCGCAAGTGCCGTGCCAAGATCGGGTTGAAGCATCACCAAAGCGGCGGGGACCGCAATAGCCAGAAGGGCTGGCCACAGGGCCGAAACACTTCGCGTCAAAGTTGGCGGAACCTGCGCATAAAAGCGGGCGAGAGCGAGTACGATGGCAACCTTCATCAATTCGGATGGCTGTAAAGTCATGAAACCAAGGTTGAGCCAGCGCTGGCTGCCGCCGCCGATGCCGCCGATAAGCTCAACGAGAATCAAAAGCGCAACAACACCTAGGTAAACGGGCCAGGCAATCTGCTCAAACAGGCGTAACGGAAAGCGCGCAATGATAAGTGCGAGGGCCAGAAACGCGGCAAAACGCATACCTTGTTGCAGTGCCCAAGGCGAAAGGCTGCCCCCCGCTGCCGAATAAAGAACGAGCAAGCCAAAGCCGACAATCGCTGACAGCAGGAAAATCAGTTTCCATGGAAAGCGCGCAACGGCGGCGGGGACTGGTATCATGTCGATCCATCCGGGGTGGCGACGGGCGGCGGCTGTGATCGCCATGCGGCAAAATCACGGGCCATTCGTTCTTTAATTGTGCCGCCCCATCCGGTCTCAAAGCCTTCGAGGGCAGTCATGGCCTTTTCGCGGTCGAACAAATAGGTCATCACGTCACGCGCCACCGGATAGGCGGCGCCCGAGCCGCCGCCATGTTCAATTACGACAGCGGTGGCGTAGCGCGGCGCGTCAAAGGGCGCGAAACAGATGAACAGGCCGTGGTCCCGATATTTCCAAAGCCCGCCTTTGCCCCTACCTTTGTCAAGGCTGACGACCTGCGCGGTGCCGGTTTTGCCCGCCATTTTTACATCGTCGATGGGGAGCCGCGCGCGACCTGCAGTTCCCGCGCCATTGACTACTTCATTCATGGCATCGCGCACAACTCGGATATGCTCGTCCGAAAAACCGAGGCTGGAGATTATTGGACGCTTCGCATCCCGCGTCAGATGCGGCATGAGCGCCTGTCCGGTTGCAAGACGTGATGCCATCACGGCGAGCTGGGTGGGGTTGGCGAGCATATAGCCCTGGCCGATGGTGGAGTTGACCGTATCGGCGATTGTCCAAGGATGCCCGTATTTCTTCTCTTTCCAAGCCGGACTGGGAACCGTGCCATAGCTTTGGCTTGGAAACGGCAGCGGGAAAGCTTTGGCCCATGCCCAACCGTTTTGCCATCGCTGCGATGACATCCATCCCCATCTGCTGCGCGAAATGATAAAAATAGACATCGCAACTTTGATAAATGCCCTTGGCCATCGCCACCCGGCCATGGCCGCGGCGATTCCAGCAGTGGAATATGCGGTTCCCAACGCGCAGACCGCCGTTGCAGGTTGTGGCGGCTTCGGGGTCTAGCCCCGCCTCCAAAAAGCTCATTGCAACCATAGGTTTGACGGTCGAGCCCGGAGGATAAAGGCCGCTCAGCGTCTTGTTGCGCAGCGGGACATGGTCGTTCTGGCTGAGCCATTTATATTCCGAAACACCAATCCCGCTTGAAAAGCTATTGGGGTCAAAGCTAGGCATTGATGCCATCGCTAGAACATCGCCAGTCAGACAGTCGAGCACAACAACCGAGCCTGACTCGGGGCCAAGGCGGCGGGCGGCATAATCCTGAAGGTCGGCGTCAATCGTGAGGTGAACCGTTTGTCCCTGTATGTCGTGGCGTACGCCGAGTTCGCGCACGACCTTGCCACGTGCGGTAACTTCCACGCGTTTGGCACCGGGTTTACCCCGAAGCACCGGTTCAAAATATTTCTCTAGCGCCTGCTTGCCGATTTTGAAGCCGGGGGTGATGTAGAGGGGATCCTTGGCCTCTTCATACTCTTCGGCATTCGGCGAGCCGACATAGCCGATGAGATGGCCGACAGCGGCACCCGTCGGGTAATTACGTGCAAAGGAGCGTGCAGGCGCGACGCCTGAAAGGTCGGGAAGCCGCACGAGAACAGAGGCATATTGCGCCTCGCCAATATCTTCGGCAACGGCGACGGGTTGATAGCCCGAGGCGGCTTTTAGGTCGCGGCGAATACGCTGCATCGTGTCGCCGTCTAGTTGCAGCAACGTTTCCAGCTGGCCAAGGACATTATCTTTGTCGTGCAGGCGGTCGGGAATAAGGTCAATGCGCAGGCTAACGCGATTATTAGCCATGGCTTTGCCATGCCGATCGACAATCCAACCTCGCCGCGGTGGCACCAGAGTCAGGTTGACGCGATTGCTTTCAGACAACAGGACATAGCGATCCTTGTCGATAATCGAGATATAAGCCATGCGCGCCGCAAGCGCCGCTCCCAGTGTGAGTTGGGCGCCACCAACCACCATGGCGCGGCGCGTGAAGGTGATACCTCTCCAGGCTTCTGTAATCGGCGTTTTGCGGCGGGCCATAGAGTGACTATCGACGCTTCAGGCGGAACTTGTCAAACTGACCGGTCAACCGCAGAAACAATGGAACGAGCAAGGCTGCAAAGATGATTTGCGGCAATATCAGACTGATCAGGCGCCCTGCCGATGCGTGCGGATGGACAATCAACGCCCCCATGAATTGAATGATCGCGACAAGCGCCGCGGTAATTACCCAGTCGTGGGCGAATCCTCGCCAATAGATGCGTTGGGAGAAATATTGGATGGCGATGCAGGCGAGGGTCCATAAGCCAACAGCGCAGCCGATTGGCTGGCCGCTAAACATATCATCCCAAAGCCCGAGCGGCAGCCCGATCCAAACCGGCCACATTTCGGCGCGGAGCATCTGCCAACACAGGAACATAATGAGCCCGAGAGGTGGTAGCATCGGTGAATTGGCAATCAAGGGCAGTAGCAGCGGTAGCGCCGATGCAAACATGACTGTCGCGATCGGGACGAACTGCATTCGCAACCGGGACGCAGGTTCGCCGAGTCGAGGGCCAGATCGGGCGTTCATGGCACGGGGGATGTTGGAGCTGCGACAATATTGTCGGGGGTGCGCGCCGTATACGGGCGCAATACGGCGACCGCATCGACCTTCGCTGGATCGGCCAACGGCCGCGCGAGCGCGCCGTCATTCACGCGACGGATGACAATGGCAACCGGGATATTAGGGGGATATAGTCCACCGGTTCCCGATGTGACCATGATGTCGCCGGGCTTGAACGGATTATTGGCGATATTCAGTGTTTTGATATCCAGATCGCCATTGCCGCGCCCTGACGCCAATGCAGGTAGGCCATCGCGCGCGCGCCGCACGGGCACGATATTGTCGACGTCGGTGAGCAACAATACCTGTGCCACCGAGGGGCCAGCGGCGAGCACGCGTCCGATCAGGCCATCGGCGCCGCGCACCGGTTGTCCCGACATGACGCCGCGATCGCGACCGATGCTGAGCAGCGCGATGCGTCGGCTGCTGGTCGACGTCGACGTCAGTAAATACCCGCTGGCAAGCGCGTTGCGTTCATTCTCTTGAAGCTTGAGTAGTGCTTTCAGCTGGCGGTTTTCCTCTTGAAGTGCGCTGGTCGCCACCAGCTTCCGCCGCGTTTCCGCCAGTTGTTGGCGCAGACGCCGGTTTTGCGATCCTGCCGCGACATAGGCCGATACGCTGTCATCGATTCCAGACAGCGATCCGGTGGCCGAACGAGTTACGCGGGCGACCGGTGCGGCGGCCTCTTGGGCAACAATTCGCAATTGGGCAAAGCCGACGGGGTCTGCGAACGACAAAATGGCAAGCAAAAGACCGGCCAGCGCGCCTGTCACCGCAATGACATAGGCGACGAACAGGCTATACTGGGCCTTTCGGGATTGCCCCGGTCGTCTGTTTGCCGGGCGAACCATCGAACCGTTTCGTCTCCGATTAGGCTTGCAACAATACGCCGCGGAAGGCCGGATCTTCCATCGCCCGGCCGGTGCCGATGGCAACGCAGGTTAGCGGATCATCCGCCACTGTGACTGGCAGACCAGTTGCATCGCGTAGTAGATCGTCCAGCTCGGCGATAAGCGCACCGCCACCAGTTAAAACAATACCCTGATCGACTATGTCAGCAGCGAGTTCGGGTGCGGTGTTTTCAAGAGCAATGCGTACGCCTTCGATAATTGTGCCAATAGGCTCGGATAGCGCTTCGGCAATCTGTGCCTGAGTGATCGAAATTTCCTTGGGAACTCCGTTGACGAGATCGCGGCCTTTGATGTGAATTGTCAGGCCGGTGCCATCGGCTGGAACCCGGGCAATGCCAAAATCCTTTTTGATCCGCTCAGCCGTCGATTCACCGATCAACAAATTATGATGTCGGCGTACATAGGATACAATTGATTCGTCCATCTTGTCACCGCCGGCGCGAACCGATGTCGTATAGGCGAGCCCGCGTAGAGACAGAATTGCGACTTCGGTGGTGCCGCCGCCAATGTCGACGACCATCGAACCGATCGGTTCTGTCACTGGCATGTCGGCACCAATAGCAGCCGCCATAGGTTCTTCGATCAGCCAAACTTCGCTCGCTCCGGCGTTGGAGGCGGCGTCACGGATTGCACGGCGTTCGACGCTGGTCGAGCCCGATGGCACGCAGATGACGATTTCGGGGCTGCGAAAAGCGTTTGGCTTTCCGCCATGGACCTTGGTGATGAAATGTTTGATCATCTGTTCGGCGACATCAATATCGGCGATGACACCATCGCGCAGAGGACGGATCGCTTCGATGCTGTCGGGGGTTTTCCCCATCATCAGCTTCGCATCGTCACCTACCGCCTTGACACGCTTAATGCCGTTTATGGTTTCAACTGCGACAACGGAGGGCTCGTTGAGCACAATGCCCTTGCCGCGGACGTAAACAACCGTATTGGCCGTGCCCAAGTCGATCGCCATATCTTGCGAATTGAAATTGAACAGGCGGGAAAAAAAGGACATCGATGCTTATTCCTGTTTTTGTTGGCGCGGCGGCCCCTGCGGACGCTTTGCCACCGTCATTGAACCTGCAGACCCGACCGTCAACACTGATTGATTTTTATAGCTTGGTGATCGGCCTTGGGAGCCGTTCGAAAAAAGCGATCGATCTGGGCGGGTGGGTCGCGATTTGCGCCCGACTGCGCTAGGAGGGCATCTATGTCAATACGCCGCCTGCCGGAAAAGCTCGTAAATCGGATTGCTGCCGGTGAAGTGGTTGAAAGACCAGCCGCTGCGCTCAAGGAATTGGTCGAAAATGCCCTCGATGCGGGAGCATCGCGCATCGTGGTGCGAATCGGTGACGGCGGAATTTCGCATATAGAAGTCGAAGACGATGGCAGCGGAATGACCGCGGCGGACATGGCGCTGGCACTAGAGCGCCATGCAACCTCCAAATTGCCTGACGAGGCCATCGAGGCGGTGACGACCTTAGGCTTTCGGGGCGAGGCCCTGCCGTCGATTGCCAGTGTCGCGCGATTGACCCTTGAAAGCCGTATGCCGAGCGGCGACGGCTGGCGGCGCGTCGTCGACAACGGCCAGCTACAAAGCGAAGGGCCCGCCGCGCTGAGCAAGGGCACACGGGTGACCGTCGATGATCTGTTCGCGCGGATTCCGGCCCGCCGCAAATTCTTGCGCAGCCCGCGCAGCGAATATGCGGCGTGTCAGGACGCTGTGAAGCGGCTAGCCATGGCGCGTCCCGACGTGGGTTTTGCGATGGAGCATGATGGCCGCCGCGTATTGGATGTGCAGGGCAGGCAGGACCGGCTAGCGCGCGTCGCGGCGCTCACTCATCGCGACCTGGCCGTGAACAGCATCGGCGTCGATATCGACCGTGACGACGTGCATGTGGGCGGTGTGATCAGCTTGCCAACCTACAATCGAGGCATTTCTGATCATCAATATCTGTTCGTCAACGGACGTCCGGTGAAGGACCGGCTGCTAGTAGGCGCGTTGCGCGGGGCTTATGCCGATTTGCTTGCGCGGGACCGGCATCCGGTGGTCGCGCTATTCCTCGACCTGCCGGGGGATCAGGTTGATGTGAATGTGCATCCCGCCAAAACCGAAGTGCGCTTTCGCGACCCGCAGATGATTCGCGGCATGATTGTTGGCGGATTGCGCCGCGCACTCGATGATCACGGCTTTCGTAGCGTCCAGCGTCCTGCAGCATCGGCGCTGGCGGCGTGGCAGCAGGAACCGGGACCAGCGACGGCGGCGACGTTGTTCGGTGCGAGCCCTGCGATGCCAGAGCCGCATGTGGCACAATTGCACGACCGGGCGATGCCATTTGCGCCGTCGTCTAGCGCACAGCCGTTCTACGCTTTTCCGATGGGCCGCGCCGAAGTCGCCGTGGCGCCGCCACCTGACAGCGCCACGCACCCGCTGGGAATCGCGCGCGGACAGATCGCCCAAACCTATATCGTGGCCGAGGCCGAGGATGGGTTGGTCATAGTTGACCAGCACGCCGCGCATGAGAGACTGGTGCTCGAACAATTGCGGCGCGGCGTGACGGGACAGGCGGTCCCGTCGCAAGGATTGCTGCTCCCCGAAGTTGTCGAGTTGGACGAAGTGGCATGCGACCGGCTGGAGGCGGCAGTGGGCGACCTTAAACTACTAGGCGTCGAGCTGGAGCGTTTTGGTCCTGCTGCGGTGATGGTGCGCGCGACTCCGGCAATGCTGGGCACGATTGATTGCGGCAAGCTGATCACCGACATCGCAGACGATCTGGCGGGTTATGACGCCGCGCTCGGCCTCAACGAGCGCATCGAGCATGTCGCGGCGACGATGGCATGCCACGGATCGGTGCGCGCCGGACGAACGCTAAACGTTGCCGAAATGAACGCGCTCCTCCGCACGATGGAAGTCACGCCGCATAGCGGCCAATGCAACCACGGCCGTCCGACTTGGGTGAAGCTGGCGATGAGTGATGTGGAGAAGTTGTTCGGGCGGAAGTAAGCGGGGTTCGATAGGCTGGGTAGGGATGGAGGCGCGAGCACCATAGCAGGCTGTCCGGTTACGACCCGAACGTGGCCGGCTCCAGTCGAAATGAGTATTTCGCAGAAGAGGCCATTTTAATCTTTTCGGATTGAGATAGCTAAATAATCCGCCATTCGGCGAGTCAAGTTTCCTCTGCCCGTCTCAGGCCACACTGCGTACACCCCCAGAACAGGTAGCGACCATTCTGGTAACAGCTCAACCAAACGCCCATCCAGCAGGTCTTGCTCAACTTCCGTTGCGGGAAGCCGCTGAACGCCCAGACCTGCAACGACGGCGGAATTTGCCGCGGTGACGCTATTCACACGGATGCGACCGGGCTGGAATTGTACTTCTGCCTGCTCGCCCCCCTTTTCCAAAATTACGGTATTGGGCAACATTTCCATATCAACTGAAATACAATTTCGCAGATCGTTGAGCGTTTCAACCGGTCCATTGGCGGAGAGATAAGAAGGCGCGCAAACGAGCTTTCTGGCGAACTCGCCCAACCTTCGCGTGCGCAGCGATGAGCTGGCCATTTCACCAAGCCGGATTGCCAGATCATAACCTTCATCAATCAGGTCGACCTGCCGATCATTGCTGTGCAACGTAATCGTGACCCCGGAATATATGCGCGCAAAATCCCAGATGGCCGTTTCATATTGGCTGTTCATTACAAAGGCGGGCATTGAAACCGCCAATGCGCCGACAGGCTCGTCGCTCCTTTCCGCTATCTGGTTGAGCCCAAATTCCGCCGCTTCCACCATCTGCTGAGCCGAGGCGAGGAATTTTCTTCCCTCGTCCGTGAGTGAAAGCGTTCGCGTGGATCGGTAAAGAAGATTTACGCCCAAGCGCTTTTCCAGTTTGCTGATGTGGTGACTGACGACCGAGGTGGTCAGCCGCAGCTTGCGACCGGCTGCAGTAAAACTGCCCGTTTCCGCCACGGCGGCAAAAATGGCCATAGCCCGCAATTGATCAATCATTGTTTGATCTTATGATACAATCATTCTTAATAATAGCCATTTTCGATAAAATAGAACCGCTCTATATGCGAGTTAGCAAATGGAACCAGCGCCCACATGGAGCGCCCCACCGACGAAATTAAGGAGAACTCATCATGACCATCACAGTAACCGCTGTGGCAGGGCAACTCGGCGGCGAAAGTACCCAGGCCCTTGTCGAGATGAACACGGTAGTTTTGGAAGTCCGATGAAACAGTCAGTAAAATCTATTCTCAATCATCCCTTCGCTTTCTGGTTACTTTTGAGCCTGCCAGCGATTCCGATGATTGCGGGTCTGGCATCTGGCGATCCCGAAGTCGTGCATGAGCTTCTGCATCCTACCGGCGAGTTTGCGGCGCGGTTCATGATCATTGCTATGATGATTACACCGCTCGCTCTGCTTTTCAAAAGCCGCAGTTGGCCGCGCTGGTTGATGAAACGGCGGCGTTATCTTGGTGTTGCTGCATTCATGTATGCAGCAGTTCATACGATGCTTTACCTGATCGACACAGGTGCTTCCGCATTTTCGGAGAGTGAGATATTCAGCCTATATATCTGGACAGGATGGCTAGCGTTCCTGATTTTCGTGCCGCTTGCCGTGACCTCGACCGACGGTTGGGTCCGCAAGCTCGGCAGGCGATGGAAAACGCTCCAGCGCTTCGTTTACGGTGCCGCAATCCTAACGCTTGTTCACTGGGCAGCGCTTCATGACTGGGGTGGTGTCGGCGCGGCGCTGGTACATTTCGTTCCCTTGGCTGCGCTGGAGGCGTACCGGATTGCATCAAAACGCCAGCGCAGAAAGGTGGCGGTGGCGTGACTGACTACCCGCGGATTGCTGTCGCTGCGTATCCGATTGCAAAACTTAAATCTGAAGGAAAATATTATGGCCCGGCAACTTAGAAAATTCAGCCTGCCACTGCTTCTGCTCGGAGCCTCTGCAACCATCTATCCGCAAATTGCAATAGCGCAAGAGAGTGAGGCAACGCGGGAACTTAAGGCGCAAACTATCGAATTGCGTAAAGACATAGTTCGAGTTGGTGACGGAGTTTACACAGCAGTTGGCTATTCGCCAGCGAATATTTCGATGATTGTCGGGAACGCGGGAATCATCATTGTCGATACGGGGATGGCACCTGCACATGCAAAGGCTGCCCTGACCGAGTTTCGCAAAATCAGCAAACTACCGGTTGCGGCGATCATTTATACTCACGGTCATGGCGATCACACAGGCGGTACCGCTGTATTTACGGCGGGTGCAAATCCACAAATCTGGGCGCGGTCGAATTTCGGATCGGAAGGAGGCGCTTTCGCATCTGCGGGTCTGACTATTCAGAATCAGCGCGGCGCGCGACAAGGCGGATTCAGCTTGCCGAAGGAGCAACGGATCAATGTTGGAATTGCGCTCCCCTTCGTTCCACTTCAAGGCGGGACCGTATTTGCCGAGAACGAAACTGTCGCGCCGACCAACACATTCTCCGAGGCCCGCCAGAGTATGGAAATTGCAGGCGTCAAAATTGTTCTGGTCGCAGCGCCAGGCGAAACGGCGGACGGCCTCTATGTCTGGCTGCCGGAGCGCAAAACCCTGTTCAGCGGCGACGCCTTTTATGGCTCGTGGCCCAATCTTTATGCCATTCGGGGAACACAATATCGGGATATTCGCGCTTGGGTCGAAACAGATAACAAAATGTCAATGGAAGGCGCTGAATATTTGGTGCCAGGCCATACCCGGCCGATTATTGGCAAAGCGGCTGTGGCTCAGGCGCTCACTAATTACCGCGATGCTATAAGTTTCGTCTTCGACAAAACGATCGAAGGTATGAACAAGGGGCTCACCCCGGACGAGCTGGTTGACTATGTCAAGCTGCCCGAAGAACTCGCATCAAAGCCCTATTTGCGAGAGTTTTACGGAAACGTGGAATGGGGTGTGCGGTCAATTTTTAATGGATATCTTGGCTGGTTCGACGGAAACCCGACAAACCTCTTCTCCCTGGCGCCAAAAGCGGAAGCGGAGCGCGTGGCCACGCTGGCCGGTGGTCGTGATGCTTTGCTTGGCAAGGCACAGGACGCTCTGGCGAATAAGGACTATCAATGGGCTGCCGAGCTTAGCGATCATCTAATCGCTCTTGACACTGCCTCTGCGGGGCCAAAGCTCTTGAAAGCCGATGCATTGACCGGAATCGCCGACAGCCTTTTGACTGCGACCGGGCGCAACTATCTGCTTACTGTGGCAATGGAATTACGCGCCGCTGTAAACAAGAACCACAATCCATAGGTGATGCATAAGATCCTCGGATTGGATGCAATGGTGGCTTTCCAGCCCGTATATGCTGGTAATCCACCCTCCGCTTTCCACACAACACTCGCCGATCACCCCACCTAATCACCGCGAACTCGAATCAGCCCCACGCTGACCATTGTCATCACCGGCACATCATCCTGATTGAGCACCGTAATACGCGATTTGAAGCTGCCCATTTCGGGTTTGCTTTGTGATTGGCGCTTTTCCAGTACTACGGTTTCACAGCGTAACGTGTCGCCGGGGTAGACGGGTTTGAGCCAGCGGAGTTCGTCAATGCCGGGAGATCCGAGACCGGCCTGCTGATGCACCTTCATGTTGTCGACGATCATTCGCATCACCATACTGCCGGTGTGCCAGCCGCTCGCCGAGAGACGCCCGAAATAGGTTTGCGCCGCCGCTTCATCGCTGAGGTGAAACGGCTGCGGGTCATATTTGTCGGCAAAATCGATGACTTCTTCGCGGGTGACGAGCTTGTTGCCGAAGTTTTGTTTGGACCCGACTTCGATATCTTCAAAATAGAGCATGTTTGTCCTGTCAAACCATCTTAACGCCGGCCTCTCCGCGCGCCACGACGCCGGTGGCGCGCTTGCTGAGGGTGTTGGTGGGGGTCGTGACCTTGTCGACGACCATAAATTGCGTCTGCCACGCCTCGCGGTTCACGTCACACACCATATAGCCGCGCTGGTCATTGGCGAATTTGAGTTCGGGGTTGAGCGCCAGCCATTCGTCAGTGCCGCGGCGCTTATCGCTGCCATCGCCGCCCGATGAGATCGACGTACCGACAAATTCGGCGCCGACGACCTTGTCCTTTAGCACCAGATCGCCGCAGAAATTCTGATGCTCGTCACCGGTAAGCACGACGACGTTGTCGTGCCCCGCCAAGCGCGAAAGCATGCGTTCGCGCGGCCCTTCATATCCGGCCCAGCTGTCGAGATTCAAAACCTTTTTGGGCTCATCGGGCCGTCGCCGCCGGTCGAGTGACATCATCGTGACTTGTTGGGCCAATGTGTTCCACGTTGCGCCGCCTTTCGCCAAGTCCCGCGCCAGCCATTCCTCCTGCGCGCGCCCCAACACTTGCGCGTCCTTGGCAAAGACTCCAGGGCAGGCGGGCTTGAACCCATCGTCGCAGGGCTGATCGGTGCGATATTGGCGGGTGTCGAGTAGCTGCATTGCCATCAGGTCGCCATAGCGAAGCTCCCGGTTGAGCGCGACCAAGCCGCCACGCGGGATCATCGCGCGGCGCACCGGCATATGTTCATACCAGGCCTGCATGGCGGCTTGTTTGCGGAGCATGAAAATTTCGGGCGGTGCAGCGTCGGGATCGTTGCCATCGTCCATCCGCCAATTGTCGACATCCGAAACCCAGTCGTTGCGGATTTCATGGTCGTCAAAGCTGGAAAGGAAGGCATGAGCCGAGCGAGCCGCTTGCAGATCCACGTCGCCAAGCTGCTGGCTATAGGCGATGCGGAAATCGTCGAGGTCGATGAGGTTACGAAAGGCGTTCTTGCGGACCGGTCGGCTCGGCAGGCCATCGTCGAAGAGATAATCATAGCTATATTCATAGATGAAATCGCCATAGTGATAGACGAAAGCCAGATCTTCGCGGGCGAGGTGGCGATAGGCGCCAAAAAAGCCTGATTCAAAATGCTGGCACCCGCAGACCCCGAATTTCAGCGCATCGACGCGGGCGCCCACGGCGGGCAGGGTGCGGGCGCGACCACGCAGACTGCGATCTCCGCCGACGGTGAAACGGTAATAATAGACGCGGTCGGGGAGCAGTCCCGCGACTTCGACATGGACACTGTGGCCGAGTTCGGGCCGCGCTAGTTCGGTACCTTTGGCGACAATTTTGTCAAAGCGACCATCGCTCGCCACTTCCCAATCGACCGCCATCGGATAGAGCGGCATGCCACCATGCGGTGCCAAAGGATCGGGCGCCAGCCGCGTCCAGATGACAAAGCCATCGGCGCTCGGATCGCCCGCCGTGACGCCCAAACTGAACGGATAGTCGCGAAACAGGCTTTGCGCACGCACCAAGCCGGGTGCGGCCAATCCGGTAACCGTGGCAGCAGCAAGAAAATGGCGACGATTGAACATGGCAGGGCTCCAAAGGACGAACGACTCGACCGCCCATCGATAGACCAGTGTGGTGTTACTTCAATGACCTATGCCCTGGGCGATCATTGCGCGCGAGATCTAGCTGTGCAGGAAGTGCATCACGTCACCGTCATGGACAACATAGGATTTCCCCTCGGCGCGCAGCTTTCCAGCTTCGCGCGCGCGCGCTTCGCCGCCCAGCGCCACATAGTCTTCATAAGCGATGGTTTCTGCGCGTATGAAGCCCTTTTGGAAATCGCTGTGGATTTCGCCCGCTGCTTCTGGAGCAGTGGCGCCAGCATAGACGGTCCATGCCCGCGCTTCTTGCGGGCCGACGGTGAAGAATGTGATCAGGTGCAGCAACTCGTAACCGGCGCGGATGACGCGGGCGAGGCCGGTTTCGTGCAGGCCCATTTCCTCGAGGAACTCAAGTCGGTCCGCCATATCCATCGTCACTAGTTCGCTTTCAATCGCGGCGGAAACGACAACAGCCTGAGCCCCTTCGGCCGCGGCGCGCGCAAAGACTTTTGCAGAGAACGCATTGCCATTGGCGGCGCTGGCTTCATCGACATTGCACACATAGAGGACGGGTTTGGATGTGAGGAGTTGCGCGGTGCGAAGGACGCGTTCTTCTTCTTCGTCCTTAGGCTGTGTCTGTCGGGCCGGCTTGCCTTCGCGGAGCAGATCAAGCGTCTGACCAAGCACGCTGGCGGCGATCTTGGCTTCCTTGTCGCCCTGCGCGGCTTTCTTGATGAAGGCAGGGACGCGCTTTTCGAGGCTTTCGAGGTCGGACAAAAGCAATTCGGTATCGACTGTTTCGGCGTCTGCGACGGGATCGACCTTATTCTCGACATGCTGGATGTCATCATCTTCGAAGCAGCGTAGCACATGGACGATGGCGTCGACCTCGCGGATATTGCCGAGGAACTGGTTACCCAATCCTTCGCCTTTTGACGCGCCGCGCACGAGGCCCGCAATGTCGACAAAGGCCAACTGGGTCGCGATGATTTTTTTACTGCCCGCGATGGCCGACAGCTTTTCAAGCCGCGCATCGGGAACGGCGACATTGCCGATATTCGGCTCAATGGTGCAGAAAGGATAATTGGCCGCCTGCGCCGCCGCCGTTTCGGTCAGTGCGTTGAACAGGGTGGACTTGCCGACATTAGGCAGTCCGACGATACCGCATTTGAAACCCATGAATTGGTCTTTCGAAAAATAAATGGCGTCCGGACACGCCGCGCCAGCGTGCAGAGGCCGCTAGCGCCAATCGTCTGGTTTTGCCACCCCCACCGCATATTTGTCACTGGTCGTTGTCATTCGTTCACCAAGACCGGCTTAGGACGGGCGGAATGTATCATGTGAGCTTACAATGAAAATTCGCCATAACTTGTTCGTCCATTTGCTACTGCCTCTTGCCGTCCTATGGCTCGGAACATCTGTGCCGGCATTGGCGCAAAGCTTTGAAGCCCAAGTGTTGGAGGAGCTTAATGCGATGCGCGCCGATCCTGCACGCTACGCCGCCGAACTTGGAGCCTATCGCGACCGGTTCGAAGGTAGGATCGTGCGCGGACGAGGGGACGAAGCCGACACGATGACACGCGAGGGACCGGCAGCCGTGGACGAGGCCATCGCAGCGCTCAGACGAAGCGCGCCTTTGCCTTTGATAACAGGTGATAGGGTGCTGTCGATGAGTGCTGCCGATCATGTGGCGGCGCAGCGTCGATCCGGCGAAGTCGGCCATTATTCGAACGGCGAAGCGCCGGGTGATCGCGCCATGAAGCGGGGTGGCGGACGATATGTCGGTGAAGTCATCACATATGGCCACAGCAGCCCGGAATCAGTGATATGGCAATTGCTTATTGACGATGGTGTGCCACAGCGCGGCCACCGAAAAACATTGTTGTCGGATGAATATCGATTTGCTGGTGTGGCTTGCGGACGGCATCCACAATGGCGGACAATTTGCGTTATTGATCTGGCATCGAATGCGCACGGCATGCCACCCATGCCACCGAATCGGCCGGCACCAGCACACCGGTAAATGCTCCGTTGCTTTAATCTTGCATTCGCAGCGCGAGGTCATTCACGAAACGCGCCTCGTCGCCATCGGCCAACCACGGCACTTCAGCAGCGATGGCGCCGAGCAGGTCGATGAGCGGTTCCATTTCGCTCTTGTGATAATTGCCGAGCACATGGCCCGTCACCCGATGCTTTTCGCCGGGGTGACCGATGCCGATGCGCACACGGCGGAAATCTTCGCCGATATGCTGGATGAGGCTGCGGATGCCATTGTGGCCCGCCGCGCCGCCGCCTTGCTTGACCTTTACCCGCATAGGCAACAGGTCGAGCTCGTCGTAAAAGACGGTCACGTCCTGCGATGCCAACTTGTAGAAATCAAGTGCGGCGCGCACGCTACGGCCGCTTTCGTTCATGAAAGTGCCGGGTTTGAGCAAAAGGATGCGTTGATTGCCGATCCGGCCTTCCTGAATCCAACCCTGAAATTTCTTGGTTGGCGCAGGGAAGTCGTGGACATCGGCAATAACATCGGCGGCCATGAAGCCGACATTGTGACGGTGGAGTGCATATTGCGGTCCGGGATTACCGAGGCCGACCCATAATTGCATGAGAGTCACCCCCTTCCGTTCATAGGAGGGGCTGGGGGTGGAACGCATTTTTGCGCTCCACCTCGTAAGCCCCACCCCAACCCCTCCTGTGTGGGGAGGGGCCAAGATGGCCAATGCTTATTCGGCGTCGTCGCCTTCCTTGGCGGCTTCACCTTCGTCCTCAGCGGTAGCATCGGCTTCGCCTTCGGCCTCTTCATCCGTGGCCTCGCCTTCGCTGGATTTCATCGCCGACGGCGCAACGATGGTCGCGATGGTAAAGTCGCGATCGGTGATCGCGCTCTCACTGCCATCGGGCAAGGTGATGCTACTGATGTGAATCGAATCACCAACATCATAGCCGGTGACATCGATTTGGATGTCGTCGGGTAGCTTGTCGGAGTCGCAGATGAGTTCCAGCTCGTGACGCACAACGTTCAGAACGCCGCCGCGTTTCAGGCCAGGTGCCAGTTCTTCGTTGAAGAAGTGAACGGGTACCGAAACGGCAACCTTGGCGTCTTTGGAAATGCGCAGAAAATCGGCGTGGATCGGACGATCCTTGACGGGGTGGAAAGACACGTCCTTGGGCAGGGTGCGCACTTTTTTGCCGCCAACGTCGATCATCACAACCGAGTTCATAAAATGACCCGTCATCAACTGCTTCATCAGCAGCTTTTCTTCGACATGGATCATCATGGGTTCTTCTTTGCCGCCATAAACTACGGCGGGGACGCGGCCATTGCGACGCAGCTCACGTGAGGCTCCCTTGCCTCCCCGATCACGCGTCTCGGCCGACAGCACCAGCTGGTCGCTCATCATTTTTCTCCGAGTATAGATTTCACAGTCCGCCACGCCTCCAGGGATGACCATAGCGGAAGCCGCGGCGCTTAGCGGGGAAGGTGGAGAATTGCAAGAGGTCGGGCGCTTATTGCACCCGTCGCACCGCGATACCGTGCTTGGCCAGTCGCTCGGGAAGGCCGTCAGGCCCCGCCAGATGGCCCGCTCCGACAGCTAGCAACACCGTCCCTGGCCTATCAAGCCTTTTAATCGCCCAATCGGTCCAGCGGATATTGCGGTTGGTATAGATGCTTTGCATGGCGATGGGGCTGTCGTCGGCATCCTCGACAATCAGGGCGTGGAGCCGTTCGACATTGCCCGTTGACCACGCATCGACCAACTTGTGGACCTCTTTGACGGCATCGTCGGACTTTCGGATCGTTTCGGTTAGCATTTCATGTTGCACATGCGCGGGCAGGCTGTCGAAAAGCATCAACTGGCCCCGCGCTGACTCTAGCCCCTTGATCGGTTTCCGGTCGGCCTGGAAACGGCTGATCAGTCCCATTTCGACACCGGCAGAGCTTTTCAGGCCAGCGCGCGTCGCAGCATAGGACCCCATGGCCAATGTGATCGCCCAATCGTCGAGTGTGTCGCCGTTGAAACTGCGCAGCCCGCTTTGGCTGGTCAGGTGGTGATATTTGGCGAGGAGGTCAGGCGAAAGGCGGTCGCTCATCGCGAGCGGGTGGTTGCGCGCAGCCAGTCTTTTCATCTCGGCGGGTGCAGCGCTAACCTGTGCGGGTGAGAGCTCCAATACCAGCATATCGGCTGCCGCAATGGCTTTGCCCACCGCGCCATCGTCCCAATCCGTCCGGGCAGGCAGGGCGTGCATAGTGCCTAGCATATAAAGCGTGGTGTCGCCGTCACTCGCTACCCACATCGCGGGGCTCGCTTTGTGAATTTCGCCGCTGTCGCACGTTGTCAGCAGGCAAAGCAATAGGGTCGCCACGATAGAGCGACCCTTTCGCACGGACGGCGCGATTGCCGCGATCAATAGGCGATCCGCGTTGCCGTCAGGCCGCGCTCTTTCAGATAATCCTGCACGCTATGCGCGCCCGCTAGATGGCCGGCGCCAACGGCGACAAAAACGGTCCCCGGCTTCGCCATCCGCGCCTGCAGCTCTTCAGCCCAGCGGGCATTGCGATTGTACAGCAATATTTGGCGCAATTCTGGGGTTTCATCCATCGACTCATTGAGTAGCGCGGCCAGTTCATCGGTTTTGCCGTGGCTCCAGAACGTAACCATTTTGTCAAGCATGGGACCGATAGTACTGATTTCCTTGACTGTGTCATTCAGGAAAGCGACCTGCGATTTCTCGGGCAGAGAATCGAAATAGCCGAGTTGTTCCTCCATGGTCTCAAGGCCGAAAACGGGCTTTTTTGCTTCCTTTGCAAAGTTTGAGAGCAGTTTTTCGGCACCCTGATCCGGATCATAACCCAATTTAGTCAGCGGTAATACCGACAAGGTAATCGCCGCGAACCAAGGTTCAAAAGCGTCAAATTGCCCCGGCGGCAGACCAAGGCTCGTCATCGCGGTCTGATAGGCCTTTAACTGATCGGGGGTTAGCAGGCTGGGCAGTGTCTTACCATTTTGGTCCATCGCCAGCGGAAGTATGATGCTGGACACTTTGTTCTTATCTTCTGGCATCACGACCTCCAGCATCAACTGATCTGAGCTGTCGAACGCGGCCTTTATCGCATCGTCAAACCATGTCAGGCCAGGTTTCAACACATGGACAGTGCCGAAAAGATAGATGGTCGTGTCATCATCCTTGACCACCCACAAAGCCGGAGCGGCTTCGGTCGTCGCGACGGTCGATGCGGGTTCTGCTGCGCGCGATGCTGTCGAGCCTAAAGGTAGGACAGTGCATTGTGCGAAGGGGATCATCGCACAGGCGAGGGCAAGCTTCTTAAGCCATTTTTTCACAGGGGAGCCTTTCAAACTGGATGGTCGGAATAGGACAGCGAGACGCAAAAGGGGAGGGCAAATTTGGAATGACAGAATTTGACGCCGATATAGGCGAACGCGCACTAATCCTTTATCATAAATTGACCTTTCTTTGCCGCGTCTGCACGATATCGGAGGCCATTATCTGATAGCTTGCAACTGCGGTCAGCCTTGACCCGAGAGGCGTGCTGCGCCAAGGCGGCGGCCAATTGTTGCACCTGCGAAGGAACGCGGCCGTGGCCGACTCTGACCAACCTGAATCCTTGAGCTTTCAGGACATGATCCTGACGCTTCATGCCTATTGGAGCGCGCGCGGTTGCGCGATATTGCAGCCTTATGACATGCGGGTGGGCGCTGGCACGTTCCATCCCGCCACGACATTGCGCAGTCTGGGCCCAGAACCGTGGAATGTCGCCTATGTCCAGCCGAGCCGCCGACCGACCGACGGCCGCTATGGTGAAAATCCCAATCGCTTGCAGCATTATTACCAATATCAGGTGATCATGAAGCCGTCGCCCGCCGACCTGCAGGAGCAATATCTCGGCAGTCTGGCTGCGATTGGCATCGACCCGCTTCTCCACGACATCCGCTTTGTCGAGGATGACTGGGAATCGCCGACGCTAGGCGCATGGGGATTGGGCTGGGAAGTCTGGTGCGACGGGATGGAGGTCACCCAATTTACCTATTTTCAGCAGATGGGCGGTTTTGATTGCAAGCCCGTTGCGGGTGAACTGACCTATGGCCTCGAACGGCTGGCGATGTATATTCAGAGCGTCGATAATGTGTATGACCTGCGCTTTTCCGATGCGGTCGGCGATATTGCGGCGATCAGCTATGGTGATGTGTTCCTCGAAAATGAAAAGCAGTTTTCGAAATGGAATTTTGAAGTGGCTGACACCGACACGCTACTGAAAGGCTTTGAGGCTGCCGAACGCGAGTGTGAACGGGCCATCGCCGCCCATGTCCCGCTTGCCGCTTATGATCAAGCGATTGAGGCGAGCCATTTGTTCAACCTATTGCAAGCGCGGGGCGTGATCAGCGTGCAGGAACGCGCCAATTATATGGGCCGCGTCCGCGATTTGGCGAAGGGCAGCTGTAAAGCGTGGATCGACAGCCAGTCGGACAGCTGGACCGAGAAATTTCCGGGGTGGGTGCTGTGAGCGATTTCCTTCTGGAACTGCGAAGTGAGGAAATTCCGGCGCGGATGCAGGCAGGCGCGCGCGTCGAACTTGAAAAGCTGTTCCGCGCGCAGATCGATGGGGCTGGCATGGCGTGTGACAATGTGCACGTCTGGTCGACGCCCCGCAGGTTGGCATTGATCGCCAGAGGATTGCCCGACGCGACCGAAGCGGTCAGCGAAGAACGCAAAGGCCCGCGTGTCGATGCGCCCGAAAAGGCGCTCGAAGGTTTTTTGCGGTCGACGGGTCTGACCCGCGATCAATTGGTGACCCGCGACGTCAAGGGGTCGCCGACGCTGTTTGCTGTGATCGAAAGGCCGGGTCGCGCCACCGCCGAGGTGCTTGCCGAGGCGGTACCCGCGATCATCCGCGCTTTTAGTTGGCCCAAATCAATGCGCTGGGGCGCGGCAAGCCATAGTAGCGAAAGCCTGCGCTGGGTGCGTCCGTTGTCGGGCATCGTCGCGCTGTTCGGCGAAACGCTGGTGCCGTGCGAGATTGATGGCGTCGCCAGCAGTGTTGCCACCCGCGGCCACCGGTTCCACTGCCCCGGCGAAATCACCATCGGCAGCGCCGCCGACTATGCCGAAAAACTGCGCGCCTGCCACGTCATCATCGACCAAGAGGAACGCGCGGCGTTAATTCGGGACGGCGCGGCACAGGCCGCAACCGCCGCCGGTTTGACGCTGGTCGCGGACGAGGGGCTGGTGGTGGAGAATGCGGGGCTCACCGAATGGCCGGTGCCGCTGCTCGGGCGCTTCAGCGAAGATTTTCTGGCAGTTCCGCCCGAAGTCATTCAGCTGACCGCGCGGGTGAACCAGAAATATTTCGTCGTGCATGATGCCAAGGGGCAGCTCGCCAACGCCTTTGTCTGCACTGCCAATATCGATGCGAGCGACGGCGGCGCAGAGATTGTCGCCGGCAACGAAAAAGTGCTGGCGGCGCGGCTTTCGGACGCAAGGTTCTTCTGGGATCAGGACCAAAAGAAGACGCTGGCGCAGCATGCCGAGAAGCTTTCGAGCATCACCTTTCATGAGAAACTGGGGACTGTTGCCGATAAGGTTGAGCGGGTCACGAAACTGGCCGAGTGGCTGGCGACCGAAGGCATCATTCCGAATTGTGATCCAGCACAAGCGCGGCGAGCAGCGGAGCTGTGTAAGGCCGATCTCGTCACCGAAATGGTTGGCGAATTTCCTGAATTACAGGGACTTATGGGCGGCTATTACGCTAGCGCCGAAGGCTTGCCAGATGCCGTCGCCGACGCAATTCGCGACCATTATAAGCCGGTCGGGCAGGGCGATGACGTTCCAACCGCGCCAGTGACAGTGGCGGTGAGTTTGGCGGATAAGCTGGATACGCTGTTTGGCTTTTTCCGCGAAGATATGTTTCCCACAGGATCTAAGGACCCGTTTGCGTTGCGGCGTGCGGGTATTTCAGCGCTGCGCGTGATCCTTCAAAATGGCTTGCGCCTAACAACCGACGCCGCTGCGGCCTTTTGGCTCGGGCAAAACGATCCCTCTGTTCCATTGAGCGAGGAACAGATTGCAGATCGCAAGATTCTGACAACCATTCCCGACTTTTTGACAGAGCGCCTCGCGGTCCAGCTTCGCGAGGCGGGCATTTCGGCGGAAGTCGTGCAAGCGTCCCGCGAATGGAACAGCAGAGATGACACTCGACTTGATAGGACCGAAGCACGCGCAAGAGATCTGCAGTCGTTTCTTGCGACGGAAGATGGGACGAACCTGCTCGCAGGCTATAAGCGCGCGGCGAATATATTGAAGCAGGCGGGTGATGTGAGCGGCACAGCTGTTGCGGCAAGCCCCACTGAGGCCGACGCGGCGCTCCTTGCTGCCCTCGATACCGCCGAACCCGCCGCGAGCGCCGCGGTCACTGACGAACGCTTTACCGACGCCATGGCGGCGTTGGCTAGCCTTCGCGCGCCGATTGATGCCTTTTTCGACGGGGTGATGGTCAATGATACCGACGAAGCCGTCCGCGCTTTTCGACTTGGACTTCTCGCACGGTTCCGTGATGCGGTGCACAGCGTCGCTGATTTCTCGCGCATAGAGGGATAGCATCAGTCAATCGTCGAAGGGAGGCGGCACGATGGACCAAAGCGTGATGATCTGGATTTTCGCATTGGGATTCCCGGTTTTTTTCGTCGCAATGTGGCTTTTGGCTATGCGAGTAATGGCGTGGCTTGGCTGGTCGAAACTTCAGACAGCGTTCCAGTGGGATCGCGAGGTCCCGGCTGCTGCGCGGCATTTTTCCTGGGCGTCCATGGTTATCGGCCGTTTTCCAGGCGGCGCCAGCTATCGCAACGCGATGAATGTCTGGATCGATCAGCGCGGCATATATTTGCGACCGATCTTCTTATTTAAGCTGTTCCACCCGACATTGCATTTTGGGTGGGATGCGATCGCTTCGGTTGAGGTTCGCAAGATATTGTTGCTGGAGACGGGCCAAATTCACTTTCGCCGCGACCTGCCAATGTTAAGTTTTCGTGGCAGGTCCGCGCGGGCGGTTATCGAAGCCTGGCAAGCACATGGCGGAGGCAACAGCCAAAGCTGACACAGCCAAAGCAATTCTGCATCGACCCACGCGAAATCCGGCCCTATTCAGCCGCAGCCTCCTACCCGAGGCAACAGGAGTAAGACATGACGACTAATTTGGTGCATCTTTTCGGTGGCGACGCCACGACGACCGAGCGGTCCAAGAACCTTCTGGGCGGAAAGGGCGCGAATCTTGCCGAAATGGCGTCGATTGGTCTGCCGGTCCCGCCAGGTTTTACTATCACCACCGAGGTCTGCACCGCTTATTATGCGCATGGCGAGCAATTCCCGACCGAGCTCGGCGAACTGGTGGCTGCTGGAATCGCGCATGTCGAGGGCATTACGGGCAAGCAGTTTGGCAATGCCGCCGATCCGTTGCTGGTTTCGGTGCGGTCAGGCGCGCGGGTGTCGATGCCGGGGATGATGGACACAGTGCTCAACCTTGGCCTTAATGATGCGACGGTAGTCGGGCTGGCCCAGACATCGGGCGATGCGCGTTTCGCGTGGGACAGCTATCGCCGCTTTATCCAGATGTATGCCGATGTGGTCATGGGCTTGGACCATGGCGCGTTTGAAGAGGCGCTCGAAATAGCTAAAGAAGACAAAGGCTTTTATCTAGATACTGAGATGTCATCTGAAGACTTGCAGTCGTTGGTAGGACAGTTTCAGGACATCGTTCGCGCGGAATCGGGCCGCGACTTTCCGCAAGATCCGCAGGACCAGCTGTGGGGCGCCATCGAAGCGGTCTTTACCAGCTGGGAAAGTGATCGCGCTAAAGTCTATCGCCGTTTGAACTCGATCCCCGGCGAATGGGGAACCGCAGTGAATGTGCAGGCCATGGTATTCGGCAATATGGGCGATACATCGGCCACCGGCGTCGCCTTTACCCGCAATCCGGCGACGGGCGAGCACGCATGGTACGGCGAATGGCTGATCAACGCGCAGGGTGAAGATGTCGTCGCGGGCATCCGTACCCCTCAATATCTCACCAAGGCTGCGCGTGAGACCGCAGGGGCGAAGCCGCTGTCGATGGAAGAGGCGATGCCCGAAACCTTTGCCGAGCTGGGGCTGGTGTTCGACCGGCTCGAAGGGCATTATCGTGACATGCAGGACATTGAATTTACCGTCGAGCGCGGCAAATTGTGGATGCTGCAAACCCGGTCTGGCAAGCGTACGGCTAAGGCCGCGCTAAAAATTGCCGTTGATATGGTCGCCGAAAAACTGATCAGCGAAGAGGAAGCGGTTGGCCGCGTCGACCCCGGTGCGCTCGACCAGTTGCTCCACCCAACACTCGACCCCGACGCGGTGCGCGACGTGCTAACAAAGGGGCTGCCCGCCAGTCCCGGTGCGGCATCAGGTCAGATAAAGTTTGATGCCGACAGCGCAGAACGTGCAGCCGCGATGGGCGAGGCGGTGATCCTTGTTCGCGTTGAAACCAGTCCCGAAGACATCCACGGGATGCATGCAGCCAAGGGCATCCTGACCGCGCGCGGAGGCATGACGTCACATGCGGCCGTGGTTGCGCGCGGCATGGGACGTCCCTGCGTCTCTGGCGCGGGCGGGATTGCTATTGACGCCGCGGCGCGAGTGCTGCGTGTTGGCGGACGGGAGTTGCGTGAGGGAGAGATCATCACTCTCGATGGATCGACCGGCGAAGTGATGGCGGGCGAGGTTCCCACCCTGCTGCCCGAACTGGTTGGAGATTTCGGGACACTGATGGTCTGGGCCGACCGGGTGCGCCGTATGAAGGTGCGTGCCAACGCCGAAACCCCTCAAGATGCCCAAGTCGCGCGCGACTTCGGCGCAGAAGGCATCGGCTTGTGCCGCACCGAGCATATGTTCTTCGACGCGGCGCGGATCACCGCAGTACGTCAGATGATTTTGGCCGACAGCGAGAAAGATCGCCGCACGGCGCTTGCCAAACTTTTACCCGAACAGCGCGCTGATTTCGCAGGAATTTTTGAAGTGATGACCGGGCTACCCGTCACCATTCGTCTCCTCGATCCGCCGCTGCATGAATTTTTGCCGACGCGCGAAGTAGATTTCGCCGAGGTTGCCGAAGCGGCAGGAGTAGGCATTGAAAAGCTGAAATCGCGCGCCAATGAACTGCACGAGTTTAACCCAATGCTCGGGCATCGCGGCTGCCGTCTCGGGGTGAGCTATCCCGAGATTTACGAAATGCAAGCTCGGGCAATTTTCGAGGCGGCATGCGACGTTGCCGCGGCATCCGGCGAAGCCCCGATTCCCGAGGTGATGATACCTCTCGTGGCTACCCGACGCGAATTTGATCTGATGAAAAAAATTGTCGATGAGGCCGCCAAAGCCGTGTTTGCCGAAAAGGGGCGCGAGGTTCCTTATCTGGTCGGCACGATGATCGAATTGCCGCGC
Source organism: uncultured Alphaproteobacteria bacterium (assembly GCA_963844225.1). Classification (GTDB taxonomy): domain Bacteria; phylum Pseudomonadota; class Alphaproteobacteria; order Sphingomonadales; family Sphingomonadaceae; genus Sphingopyxis. The sequence continues at coordinate 24,592 of CAWJNG010000012.1, forward strand.
GCCGCATTGATGGCCGGAGAGATTGCCAAGACGGCCGAGTTTTTTAGCTTTGGTACCAACGATCTAACGCAGACGACAATTGGCATAAGCCGCGATGATGCGGGACGCTTCCTTACCCAATATGTCGATAAGGGCATTTTCGTCACAGACCCCTTTGTCAGCCTTGATGTCGAAGGCGTGGGGCAATTGATACAAATCGCTGTCGAGCGGGGTCGCGCGACGCGCCCGGACGTCAAAATGGGCATTTGCGGTGAACATGGCGGTGATGCACCGAGCATCCAGTTTTGCGAGTCCGTCGGTCTCGATTATGTCAGTGCGTCGCCCTATCGTGTGCCAATTGCACGGTTGGCAGCGGCACAAGCGGCCTTGAAAGCAAAATAGCGACTAAAGGGGGTTGCGTGGTTCCGCGCAGCCCCTTAAAGGCGCTGCTCCACGCACCCGTAGCTCAGCTGGATAGAGCACCAGACTACGAATCTGGGGGTCGGGCGTTCGAATCGCTCCGGGTGCACCATTTTCCTTCATCGCTGCAAAACCGCGCCGTTCTGGCGGGATTCCGTACGCTTACAATCCGCACTGCGCCGTCGATCCCCACTGAGGATTTGCCGCCGCGACACCCTTATCAAATGCTCGGTTCGTCGCGATGGACAAAAGTTAGTGGATTTCACTGGCATCGACTCCGCAAAATCGCCAGAAATGGTGTCCAACAAATTGGAGCTACGCCCCCATGTCCCCGCGTCCTGTTCTGGGCATCATCGCCTGTAATCGTAGCATTGGAACCGAAACCGCGCAGGCACTCATCAACCGCTATGCGACCGCCGCAATGCGCTATGCTGATTGCGCGGCGCTGATCATTCCATCGCTGCCCGACCTGATGCGGGCCCGTGAGGTCGTTGGACGGCTCGACGGAGTGCTGCTGACCGGTACGCCCTCGAACGTCGAACCATTACGCTATGGCGATACCGATCCAGGGGAGGGGCCATTCGACCCCGATCGTGACCGGATGATGCTCGACCTGGTCGAAGCGGTCATTGCGGCGCAGCTGCCCTTGTTCGGGATTTGTCGGGGTTTTCAGGAAATCAATGTCGCACTGGGCGGGACCTTGCGCCGCGACACCAGTGCCTGCGATGCCCCGCTGGCGCATCATGCGCCCGATGGAAGCCCGTTTGATGCGATGTTCAAACACCGCCATCCGATCGATCTGGTTGATGGGGGCTTCCTCCAGACCGCCTATGCGCGTTCGGTGCTGGAGGTGAACTCAGTCCATTTTCAGGGCGTCGACGCGCTTGCCGCGACGCTGACTGTCGAAGCGCGTGCACCCGATGGGTTGGTCGAGGCCTATAGCGCGCGGCCCAATGGCGCGCCTTTGCTTGCAGTGCAATGGCACCCCGAATGGGGCACCGATAATGACGCCGACAGCCAGATTTATTTCCGCCTGCTGGGAAAGGCGTTAAGAGGGGCACTGTGAACCGGCGCATCGCTCGCTTCGCGCGACCCAACCCTTAACCCCTCCGGCATGCAGGCGGGGAATTTGAAAGAATCCCATGCCCCGCAACTACGACATCGCCGAGCTGCGCCGTCTCGACGTCGCGCATCATTTGCCGGCACAGGCCGACTGGGCCGAAATCGAAAAGATGGGCGGTAGCCGCATCATCACCCATGCCGAAGGTTGTACGATCACCGATGGAGACGGCAACCGCATGTTGGACGGCATGGCGGGACTATGGTGCGTCAACGTTGGTTATGGACGCGAAGAACTGGTCGAGGCCGCTGCTACGCAGATGCGCGAACTGCCATTTTATAATAGCTTTTTCAAAACCGCGACGCCGCCGACGGTGACGCTGGCGGCCAAGATCGCCAGCCTGACCAACAACCGGCTGCCGCATATTTTCTTCAACACCTCGGGCAGTGAGGCAAACGACACCGTTTTTCGGATGGTGCGGCACTATTGGAAGCTGAAAGGTGAGCCCAAGCGCACTGTCTTTATCAGCCGCTGGAATGCCTATCATGGGTCGACCGTGGCAGGCGTATCACTGGGCGGGATGAAGGCGATGCACGCGCAGGGCGACCTCCCGATTCCCGGCGTCGAGCATGTCCGTCAACCCTATGCCTATGGTGAAGACGACGGGATGAATGAGGAGGAATTCTCCTCCGCTTGTGCGCAATCGATTGAGGATAAGATCCTAGAGGTCGGTCCTGAGAATGTCGCTGCTTTCATCGGCGAGCCGGTACAGGGCGCCGGCGGTGTGATCATTCCGCCCAGCGGCTATTGGCAAAAGGTCGAGGCGATTGTCCGTAAATATGGCCTGCTGTTGGTCGCCGATGAGGTGATTTGCGGGTTCGGTCGCACCGGCAAAATGTGGGGCCATGAGACGCTGGGCTTCTCGCCCGATATAATTGCGATGGCAAAGGGTCTTTCGTCGGGATATCTGCCGATTTCCGCAACGGCGGTGTCCGCGGCGGTTGTCGATGTGCTCAAGACCGGCGGCGACTTCATCCATGGCTATACATATTCGGGCCATCCGGTGTCTGCGGCGGTCGCGCTCAAAAATATCGAGATTATCGAAACCGAAGGACTCGTCGAGCGGACGGGCAAAGTTACCGGGCCGTATCTGTCTAAAGCGCTCGCGACGCTCAACGAGCATCCGCTGGTCGGCGACACCCGTTCGATCGGCCTATTGGGTGCAGTCGAGATTGTTGCCGACAAGAAAACCCGCGCGCGCTTTGGCGGGGAAGAAGGGACGGCAGGGCCACTGGCGCGCGAGACGTGCATCGCCAACGGTCTGATGGTCCGCGCGATCCGTGACAGCATCGTTATGTGCCCGCCGTTAGTCATCACGACCGAGCAGATCGATGAAATGGTTGCGATCATTCGCCAGTCGCTCGATGACATCACGCCCCATCTTCTCGCGTTTTAGCAGGATAGAGAGCTATGCCATCCGGCCTATTTGCCTTGCTCGACGACGTCGCCACCATTGCCAAAGTGGCGGCGGCCAGCATCGATGATATTGGCGCCGCAGCGTCCAAGGCCGGAGTCAAGGCGGCGGGCGTGGTGGTTGACGATACGGCAGTGACGCCGCGCTATGTCACCGGCTTTACCCCCGATCGCGAACTGCCGATTATCTGGCGAATTACCAAGGGATCGCTGCGCAACAAGCTTTTGTTCATTCTTCCGGTGGCGTTGCTGCTGTCTGCTGTTGCACCGTGGGCGATTACGCCGATCCTGATGCTCGGCGGCACTTATCTTTGTTATGAAGGTGCAGAAAAGGTCTGGCATTCGCTGAGCGCAAGAGAGCATGACCTTGTCGAGGATGTTGCGGTCGTGGCCGATAAAAATCACGAAGAGAAGATGGTTGCAGGTGCCATTCGCACTGATTTCATTCTCTCGGCCGAGATCATGGTGATCGCCTTGTTCGAGGTTATGGATCAGCCGCTGGGCTTGCGCGCCGCGACGCTCGCTCTGGTCGCAGTGGCAATTACGGTTGCCGTATATGGCGTCGTCGGCCTGATCGTAAAAATGGACGACATCGGGCTACATATGTCGAAGGGTGGTGCAAGGGCTGGCCGCGCCATTGGTCGGGGGTTGGTGCAGGTGATGCCAAAGCTCCTCGCGGCGTTGGCGCTGGTCGGGACCGCAGCGATGCTGTGGGTCGGGGGCCAGATTATCCTGCACGGGCTCGACGAATTTCACATCGGCAATCTGGGGCACGGATTAGAAAATCTGGCGCAAGGGCTTGTCGGCGGCTGGCCGGCCGGGGGGCTGTGGGAATGGCTGATCTCAGCAGCAGGCGCGGGCGTGTTTGGCCTGATCCTCGGCAGCATGGTAGTTGGAGCGTCTAGCCTCATGCCTTCGCGCGATGCGGAGGCGCACTAGGAGCTCAGGCGTTTCGTAAATACCAATCATAATCAATGATCGGGACATGGCTGAAATAGCGATCTTGCTCGACGCGTTTGACGATAGTGAACATCTCCACAAAATGTGTCCCCAGATATTTGCGCATCAATGCAGAGCCATGGAAACGATCGACGGCGGCGAACCAGTTTGAGGGTGGCTTGTCGTCGCCCGATGCGTCGCGGTCATAGCCATTGCCGACGACCGGCCTACCGGGATCTTGCTTGTTCGTGATCCCGTCGTGCATCGCTGCCAGCACCGCTGAGACTGCGAGGTAAGGGTTGGCGTCCGCCCCGCAGGCGCGATGTTCAACATGGCGGCTAGCGGGCGGGCCCGCGGGGATGCGAAAGGACACAGTGCGGTTGTTGACGCCCCAGGTTGGCGCGACGGGGGCATAGCTGTTCGCCTTGAACCGGCGATAGCTGTTGGCATGGGGGGCAAAAAGAGCGAACGCATCGCCGATGCTGGCAATCATGCCGCCGATGGCATGGCCCAGGGCTGGCGTCCCTTCGGGTGCGTCGCTGGCGAAAATGTTCTCGCCCTTATCGTCGTTCATCGACACATGGATATGCATTCCGCTACCCGCCTGATCGGCGAAAGGCTTGGCCATGAAGGTTGCCTCTAGCCCATGCTGCTGGGCAACCGCCTTGACAAGGCGTTTATACATGATGGCGTCATCGCAGGCGCGCAACGCGTCGGGTTTGTGGCGCAGGGTCAGTTCAAACTGACCGGGAGCAAATTCGGAAATCGCCGATTCGAGTGGCAGATTCTGCGCATCGCTGGCCGCGTAAAGCGCGTCGAAGAAGGGGCGGAAATCTTCCAGCTCGCGCAGACCATAAACTTCGATATTGTCCGACAGCTTGCCGTTATAGCCGGGGCGGGCAGGACGTATCGACCCATCGCGCGCGCGGCGTGGATCGATTAGGTAAAATTCCAGTTCGATCGCGAGCACCGGAGTCAGGCCGGCGGCGGCAAAACGGTCAAGAACGCCACCGAGTACATGGCGCGGGTCAAGGTCGTGCGGCATGCTATCGAGCTCGTAAAAACTGACGAGGAACTGCGCGGCGTGGCTTCCGCCCCATGGCGTGCGCACCAGCGTTCCAGGGACAGGCTTCATCGACCGGTCGGCATCACCATCTTCCCAGACGAGTCCAGTTTCGACCGTATCCTGACCGGTGATATCGACGACGGTAATGGAGCCGGGGAACATGCGTCCCGCGTCATAGACCGCGATCACTTCATGCGCTCGCAGCCGTTTGCCGCGCGGGACGCCGCCCATATCGGTGTAGATCATCTCGATCGAATCGACGTCGGGATTGGCCGTAAAAAATGCTTCGGCTTCGGTTCGCGGCGCTATTTTCGTGGATGCTTTGGCCATGCGAAAAAACTCCTCAACCCAAACGGTCGCGCAGCGCATACCAGAGCAGCCCCAGCGTAGCGAGAGGGCGACGCAACCAGTGTCCGCCCGGGAAGGGCCGCGAGGGAAGACTGGCGAGGACGTCGAGCCGTTCGGCGGTGCCGGACAAGGCTTCGGCAATCACTTCGCCTGCCAAAGTCGTCGTCATGGCGCCATGGCCTGAAAAACCGTGCGCATAGAAGATATCGCCGTCGCGCCCGATATGCGGAAGCCGGTTCATCGTCACCGCCACGGCGCCGCCCCAGCCATACTCGATTGGGACGCCCGCCAATTGCGGGAAAACCTGCTCGATATAGGGGCGAACGAAGCCCGCGATGTCAGTTGGGGGCGTTTGCGAATAGCGTTCGCCGCCGCCAAAAATTAGCCGTCCGTCGGCGGACAGGCGGAAATAGTTGAGGACGAAGCGGCTGTCTGCGACCGCAGCGTCGCTCGGAAGTAGAGAGTACGCATCGGGCAGCCGCGCGGTGGCTACATTATAGTTCATGATAGGCACCGTAAAGCGACCACGATTGCGGTCGATCTTGTCCATCCAGCTATCGGTGGCGTTGATGATATAGCGTCCCGTCACGGCACTCTTGCCCAGATGCAGCGTCATGGTGTCGGCTGACAGGGTCGCCCGTACTCCTTCCCAAATTTGAACTCCTGCAGCTCGCGCCGCCTTGGCCAATCCAATAGCATAGTTGAGCGGATGGAAATGCCCGCCTTGCGGGTCGTGGACGCCGCCATGGTAGATGCGACTGTCGATATGCCCACCAAGGTCAGCCTTCACTATGACGTTTGTGTCATAGCCATAGTTGGCGGCAAGAAAGTCAGCCTCGCTTCGCAAGGCATCAAAATCGGCTGGTGACCAAGCGGCTTCAAGATGACCTGTCTTGAGGTCGCAAGTGATGCCGTGCTGGGCAATGCGGCGCTTGACCGGGTTGTCGCGCCAGCACAGATCAAACAACGCGCGTGCGCGTTCCAGACCAAAGGCGCGCTCCAATTCAGACATCGACCAACGCAGGCCGGGAATGAGTTGCCCGCCATTGCGCCCCGACGCACCGAAACCGACATGTTCCGCCTCGACGAGGATGACCGAAAACCCACGTTCTGCACAAGCCACTGCGGCGGACAAGCCGGTATAGCCGCCGCCAATCACTACGACGTCGCACTGATGCGTACCTTCGGGGACATTTTGCGACGTCCATGGAATCGCCGTAGAGGCGTAATAGCTATTCGCCAGCGGATCGGTCATGCGCCGACTTTGATCAAACGCGCGTCAACAAATGTTCACGCTCCCAGCTCGACACCACCGATTGATAGTTGAATAGCTCATAATCCTTTACCGCGTAGAAAATTTCAAAGAAATCATCGCCGAGAAGGTTTCGGACTTTTTTGCACGCATTGAACCGATCGAGCGCCGCTTCGAGCGTGCGGGGCAGAGTGCGGGCGCGGTTATAGGCGCTGCCGTCGATGGATTTCTTGGGGACCATCCGGTCAACCATGCCAATATAGCCGCAAATCAACGAGGCGCTGATCGCTAGATAGGGGTTGCTGTCCGCTCCCGGGAGACGGTTCTCGACGCGGCGATTGGCTTTGTCGGCAATGGGCACGCGAAATCCGCACGAGCGATTATCCTCGCCCCACTGGACATTAATCGGTGCCGAACTGTCGGGGCGCATTCGGCGGAAGCTGTTGACATTGGGTGCCCACATCGGCGCGATCTGCGGCATATAGCGGACAAGTCCGGCAATAAAGCTGCGGAACATTGCGCTATCGCGGCCATTCTGGGTCGAAAACAGATTTCGGCCACTTTCCGCGTCAATCACCGACTGATGGATGTGCATGGCGCTGCCCGGCTGGCCAGCCATCGGATTGGCCATGAAAGTTGCAAAGACCCCGTGCTTCTTTGCAACGCTGCGCACTACGCGCTTGAACAGGAAAACGGCGTCCGCAAGTTTTAGCGGGTCGCCATGGATGAAGTTGACCTCCAACTGCGCGGCGCCCATTTCATGAATCATTGTGTCGATATCGAGCCCCATCAGTTCGCAATCGTCATAAATATGGTCGATGATATCCTCATATTCGTTCATCGCTTCCAACCCATATGGCTGGCTGGCGGCCTCGCTGCGACCAGACTGGCCTACCGGTGGAGTCAGCGGGAAATCGGGATCGACGTTCGGTGACACAAGATAGAATTCAACTTCAGGCGCGATGATCGGGGTCCATCCTTTGTCGGCATAGAGCGACAGCACCTTTTTCAAGATTGATCGCGGAGCAACCTCTACCGCGCTGCCGTCGCTGTTATAGGCGTCGGCGATGACAAAGGCGGTCGGCGACTTGAAGCCAGGTGCAATACAAATTGTGTCGGCATCGGCGATCAGGATTTTGTCGGGATCTTTGTCCCAGATATCGTCGATATCCTCGGGATAGTGACCGTCGATGGTGCAGATGAAGACGCTCCCGGGAATGCGCAGCGATTTGTCATTCACCGACGTCAGGAATTTCTTGGCGGGCAACACCTTACCGCGCTGAACACCATTGATGTCGGGGACGATACACTCGACTTCGTCGATGCCGTTTTCGGTAATCCATTGGTCCAGATTGATTGACATGCACCCTCTATCGAACTGGAAAGCCAGCTCATCTTGTTTGTCCCTTCCTAAGGCGAAGTGCCGAATTGCGCCAGTGGGGCAATGCTTTGTCAAATTGGGCATTGTCAGCGATAGCGCCGACTGCCTATCTGAGCGGGAAATAAAAACGGAGATGTGGATATGAAGGGTGAAAATGATCCGCTCGCGGCATTCTGGATGCCCTTTACGGCTAATCGCACCTACAAATCGAACCCGCGGCAGCTTGTTGCAGCGGACGGGATGTATTACCGCGACAGCAATGGCGCCGAAATTCTTGACGGGACGGCCGGACTTTGGTGCTGCAATGCGGGGCATTGCCGGCCGGAAATCGCGGCCGCGATTAGTCGCACCGCGTCTGAGCTTGATTTTGCGCCGACATTTCAGTTGGGTCACCCGCTGCCGTTCGAACTCGCACGTCGGGTCGCCGACCTCATGCCCGAGGGATTGGATCGGATATTCTTTACTAACAGCGGATCGGAATCGGTTGATACGGCGCTGAAAATTGCAATCGCGTCGCAGCGCGCGAAGGGGCAGGGGACGCGTACCCGGCTAATCGGGCGCGAGCGGGGCTATCATGGCGTGGGTTTTGGCGGAATCAGCGTCGGCGGGATCGTCACCAATCGCCGAACTTTTGGCGGAGGACTGCCGGGCTCTGACCATCTCCAACACACCCATAATCTGGAGCACAATGCCTTTGCAAAGGGATTTCCGAAGTGGGGCGCGCATCTGGCGGACGAGTTAGAAAGATTGGTCGGACTACATGGTGCCGACACTATCGCGGCGGTAATCGTCGAGCCGATGGCCGGCTCGACCGGCGTGCTTATCCCGCCGGTCGGCTATTTGCAGCGGCTGCGCGAAATTTGCGACCGCCACGGCATAATTTTGATTTTTGACGAGGTTATTACTGCGTTCGGTCGGGTCGGAGGCGCGACAGCGGCGGGGACATGGGGCGTGACGCCCGACATCATCACCATGGCTAAAGGACTAACCAATGCGTCGGTACCGATGGGCGCGGTCGCGGTTCGGCGCGAGCTGCACGATGCAGTGATCAACAATGTCGAAAGCGGGATTGAGCTGTTCCATGGCTATACCTATTCCGGCCACCCGCTCGCTAGCGCGGCTGGGCTCGCAACGCTCGACCTTTATGCGCGCGACGGGCTGTTTGAACGCGCAGCGGGGCTGGCAAATTATTGGGAGGAGGCTGCGCACAGCCTGAAGGGGCGACGGCATCTGATCGACATTCGTACGATCGGATTAGTCGCCGGCATCGAACTGGAGCCCCGCGCTGACGCCGCAGGAAAACGCGCGACCGAGCTGTTCCATGCTTGCTTTGACAACGGACTGTTGGTGCGGGCGACGGGTGACATCATCGCTCTGTCGCCGCCGCTGATCGTTGAGAAGGCGCAGATAGACGAGATGTTCGGCAAGCTGGGCGACCTAATCGACCGTCTTGATTAGTTGAGCAAAATCCGCTCGAATAGCCACATGCTTGCAATTGCGCCGATGGAATAGGTCGTCGCCACCGTCGCGGGCCGCAAGAATTTGGGAGCAAGCCTCCGAATCAGCATGAGGACGATTAACGATACGGTGACGATGACCAGCTGACCCGCCTCGACTCCCAGATTGAAGGTCAAAAGCGCAGTAGGCACGTCGCTTTCGGGCAAGCCGATTTCTTTGAGCGCACCGGCAAAGCCGAAACCGTGAAGCAAGCCGAAGATGAACGCCACGACCCACGGCAGGCGCTCGCTCAGGCGCTGTTTATCGGGTCGCTGCTTAATGATTTCCACCGCCAAAAACATGATCGACAGGGCGATCAGCGCCTCGACCGGCGCTTGGGGCAGGCCGAGCACGCCAAGCGTGGTTCCGATAAGGGTGATACTATGCGCGACCGTGAACGCCGTCGCGGCTTTTGCAATTGTCCAGAACCGCCCGAGCAATAGCACCAGCGAAACGACAAATAGCAGATGGTCATATCCGAACAGAATATGTTCGACCCCGAGGACGAAGTAAGTGCGCGCGACCTGCCAGGCAGCGGCCCTTGCTAGGATGGTTATGGTCGGCCGTTCGGCGGTCAGGAGAAAGGTTTGAACAGGCCGTCCGCTCGGCGCGACGCGCACCAACACATCTGTCTGCGCCGAAATCATCGCGGTTAGTCCGAGGGACTTGCCTGCCACCGCGCCGTTACAATCGACGCTGCCACTAACCGTCACCGCCGCATCGTCACGCGAGCGGACATAGGGCGCGGCAAGCTTGCAGCCTTCGGGCAAGATCGGCAGGGTAGCGGGAGTGATGCCGCCGCGCATCGGCGCTTTCCAAATGAGATGCCATGTCGTTGGACCGGTCTGGGTAAATTCCAGATATCCGGGACGAAGCTCGTCGGCGTGAGCCGCGGAGGGCAAAATGAACAACCCTAACAGCAGCACCAAAACCCAGCCGAAGCGATGCATCACGGCTTTGCAATCCGGATCGTATAGCCATTGAGCAATGCTTGATAAGCGCGATCTTCGCGTTGCTTTTCTGTGGCCGAGCGCCAGTCGTTTTCGACCTGTTGCTGAACGTCCGATAGCATGGCAGGTCGCCCCGTTATATGGTCGCGTATCCGTACCAGATGCGTGCCAAATCCGGAGTCGATCGGGCCGGACCAGTCGCCCGTGGGCAATGCGCTCAGCGCTTTAGCAAAGTCGTCGCCGAATATTTTCGCAACGGCCTCAAAATCGGCTTTATGCATCGACTTGGGTAGCGAAATTCGCTCGCCTAGCTTTTGCCAGTCTGCGCCCGTCTGCAATTCGCGGCGAATCGATCCGGCACGCGATGCGATTAACGCGGGATCGGCTTCGCCCAGATAAATCTGGTCAAAGCTGAGTTGGGCGCCAATCGCATAGTTTTTTTGGTGATCATCAAGCCATTTTTGAAGCGTCGCATCGGTCGGATTGGAATTTTCAATTGCCGCGCGAGCCAGAAATTCCATCTTGTTACGTAGCCGGCGGCGGATAACGATATCATCGCGGTCGAGACCCAGTCGCACCGCCTCCCGCGTATAAATTTCTTCCTTGATATAATCGCGGATCAAACCGTCAATTTCTTGGGTCGTGGGCGGACGGTGCCAGGTTTGGTCCCATTGTGCCGCCAACAAGCTGACCTGCGCCTCATCGATCGTGATGGTACGGCTCGCCGGATCGACGGCATTGCCGCGCCACCCGAAAAACAGGAATAATGCCAGTCCGGCAATAAGAAAGTGGGTGAGCGGTTCGCGTAGCGCGGCTTTCATCCAGCCGTTCATCCGATGCGTGGGCGATGTCATGCCACCGCGCTAGTCCCGTCCGGCGGCGGTTTCAAGCGCCGCCGTAAGGGCTTACTCCGCAGTCGCTGGCTCGGCTTCTTGCGCGAGCGCCGCTTCGTCCGCCGCCTTTTGCGCTTGCGCTGCAGCAGCTGCAGCAGCTTGCTTGGCACGGCTGGCTTCCGACAGGATTAGCCGTTCGGCCATCGCCCGCCATGCCAGCTCGGCACGCTGATTACGCTCACGTACCTGAACCAACGGGCTGGCGGCGGCATCGGCGGCGCATTTGTCTGCTTGGGCCAGATAAAAATCGCTGGTGGCTGACATGGCTAAACTCCTGTGGGTGAAACGGAAGGGGAAGCGAGGCTAGATCAGTCGACCATGTCGGCGATCAGGCGCCTCAACTCGCGGCGGGACAAATTGGGCGACCGCCGCACGGCTTTTGCCGTGGCTGCAGTGCCGCATTGGCTGGTAAGATGTACGGGAACGTGCTTGTGAAATTCATTAAATTGTGGTGTCATTATATCTCGTAAATGTTTCTAATATTATGGTTTTAGCAGGAGCTAACGGCGCTTGCCGCCGCCCCTTGGTCCACCGCCGCCCGCTCCAGGCGTGCGCTCGCGATAGACGATGCGACCTTTGGTCAGGTCATAGGGGGTCATTTCGACTTTCACGGCATCGCCCACGACGGAACGGATGCGAAAACGACGCATGCGACCAGCGGTGTAGGCGATGATCCGATGATCATTCTCCAAGACGACGCCAAAGCGACCGTCCGGGAGAATTTCGTCGATCAGGCCGTCGAGGGTCAATAATTCCTCTTTGGCCATTTCTGTTAAGCGGCTGACAGATTGACAGCAGCCGTTTTGCCACGATTGTCGGTTTCCAGCTCATATTCTACGCGCTGGTCCTTGTTGAGTGTGGCCATACCACTGCGTTCAACAGCTGTGATGTGGACGAAATTGTCGCCCGAGCCATCCTCATTGGCAATAAAGCCATAGCCTTTATCCGAATTGAAAAATTTTACTGTGCCGATTGGCATGGGGGTCGTTCCTTTCACGGAATCGGAGTTGCCACAGACACATGTCTGCGGCGCCAGGTTGCGTGTGGAAGGAAGAGTCCGCCTAAAAGGCAAAGATTTCCGTCGTAGGCGACGTTAGCTCGGTAGAGATGGGCGCAAAAGCGCAAAATGTCAAGTGGAAGCCCCGATTCGCTAGGGTGAGGGCGGGTCCGAAAGTCGCGGAAAACTAACTGAAACTCTCGTTCCGCGCCCGACTTCGCTAGCTATGTCGAGCTGCCCCTGATGCCGTTCGCTGATATGCTTGACGATCGCCAACCCAAGCCCCGTACCGCCCATAGAGCGGCTGCGCGCCGTGTCGACGCGATAAAATCTTTCGGTCAGGCGAGGGAGATGTTCGGGAGATATGCCATCGCCGATATCGCTGACGGCCAATTCAACGCGGGTGTCGCCGCGCGCGAGGGAGACCGTTACCGGAGTTCCGGGCAGACCATATTTCATTGCGTTGGTGATGATATTGTGCACGAGCTGCGCCAATTGGGCTGTATCTCCCAAAATCGGCTGAGATCCGTCATCCAGAGCCAACACGATATCCTTGGCTCGGCTGCGGTCGCTTTCGCGCAATTGGGCCACGGTTTGCTCGACGATCGCGGACAGGTCGGCGCGGGTGGTGGGACGCCGGAAGCGATCGGTTTCGATACGCGAGACCGATAAAAGATCGTTGACGAGCTGTTGCATCCGTCGAGCTTCGCGCTCGATAATTTCCAAAAAGCGTGATCGGGTTTTTTGTTCGGCGCCTTCGTCGGCCATTTCGCGCAAGGGTTCGACATATCCAAGAATGGCCGCGAGGGGTGTCCTCAACTCGTGACTGGCGTTAGCAACAAATTCGGACCTCATCCGGTCGACCGAATCCATCGCCGACTGGTCGGACAAAAAGATAATCCTCTGTCGGTCCGACAATGTTACAAGGCGCATGGTCCATCGCTGGCCTGATCGCGGAAAGTCCATCAGATCAACCGGACCATCCGCCATCTCGTCTTTGACTTGAGATAGCCGGTCGACAGCGGCAGGATGACGGATCGCTGTGCGAATATCGGCGCCAATGATATGCTGACCGAGCAGCGCGATTGCTGCTTCATTCGCAATCGTCACAATATTATTCGCGGTGCCTAGCATTGGTTCCAGTTCCTGATCGGCCAATCGCGAAAAATCGGGGTGGAGCAACAGCGATGTCGGCGGGGCAGGAGAGGGTGTCAGCGGTGCGAGGTCATCACTATTGATAGTGCGATCCGGCACCTGTGCCGCAAACATCAGAAAGCAGACACTGAGACCTGCGGCGGCCATCACGGCAATCGACCAGGCATCGCTGCTTGTTATAGACGCGACTACAGTGCCGATCGCAATTATGGTGAGCGCAATAATCAGGGTTGAAAACCGGTCCAGCATAGAATCCGCCTCGCACAAAGCGACGGCGCCGCGCAAGCTGTGTTGCATAGGGGCGGCGATGCCGGCGATTAACGAGTTTGGTCGCTTTGTCCCAAAGCGGGATCGGCCATCACCCGCGCGGTCTTTTGCTTTTGTGTACCTGTGATTTGGTTTATGCGACTGTGATGGACGATAAATTACCCACTGCCGCGCCCGACGGTGATGCGGCGCCAGGCGAAATTCCGACCCGCCGTAGGATGTTGATACTCGGCGCGGCCGGCGTATCGGCGGCACTGACCATTCGCCCTGCCTTTGCCCAGACGGCGGCTTCAGTAATGAATTGTCAGATTCCCGTGCCCGATCCGGTGCGAGCAAGCGAATATATTGACGCAACAGGCAAGCTGGTTCCGGCTGGCACACGAGATGCTTTTCCGGGGTCTTCGCGTCCGTTTACCGGCGAAGAAGTCAAGCGCGCCTTCTATGGGCAAACGCTGCCGGGCACGACCTCTCAGCAATCGCAGGCCTATTTGCAATATATCCGACGCTTGCAGGCAGGGCAGAGCGGCTTTACCTGTTTCGCATCCATAACGATGCCACGCTGAACATCCCTGCCCTTGGGCGATGACGGGATGGGCCGCATCGCAGGGCGAAGGGATTGAAAGTGAAATTAGCGTCTTTGAAGAATGGCCGTGACGGACGGTTGGTTGTCGTGTCCAACGATCTGGCCTGGTATGCCGACGCGACGCAGGTCGCGCCAACACTGCAAGCGGCCTTGGATAATTGGGCTTATGCCGCGCCCCGCCTCGCGATTTTGTCTGAGGATCTCAACCATGATGCGATTCCAAAAGAGCGTTTTCACGAGCGCGATGCGGCATCGCCTTTGCCGCGGGCATATCAATGGGCAGACGGCAGCGCTTATGTGAACCATGTCGCCTTGGTGCGGCAGGCGCGCGGCGCCGAAATGCCCGACAGTTTCTGGCACGATCCGTTGATGTACCAGGGTGGTAGCGACGCATTTCTTGGTCCCCGCGATTCCATTCCTCTCGGCGATCCTGCGTGGGGATGCGATATGGAAGCCGAAGTGGTGGTGGTGACGGGCGATGTGCCGGCTGGCATAGATGCGGTGGCCGCCCGCGATCATATTCTGCTAATCGGGCTAACCAACGATGTGTCATTGAGAGGGCTCATTCCGGCGGAATTGGCCAAGGGTTTCGGATTTTTCCAATCCAAGCCGTCGAGCGCCATGTCTCCGGTCTTTGTAACGCCCGACGCGCTTGGCGATCAGTGGCGCGATGGTAAATTGCATGGCACCCTGTGCGTCGACCTGAATGGGCAGCCTTTAGGCCGCGCCGATGCGGGGACGGATATGACTTTTGATTTTGGCACTCTGGTGGCACATGCAGCCAAGACGCGCAATTTGGGGGCGGGGACCATCATCGGATCGGGAACAGTTTCCAATCGCGATCCCGATGGCGGACCGGGCAAGCCGATTGCGGAGGGCGGACTGGGCTATAGCTGCTTGGCCGAAGTGCGAACTATCGAAACCATCCAGACCGGCGAACCCAAGACGCCGTTCATGCAATCGGGCGATACTGTTCGGATATGGATGGATGATGACAAGCATCACTGCATATTCGGAGCAATTGAACAGCGGGTGGAGTGACGGAAATCAGGCCACTCCGGCGCTTTTCGCACCGGAGTGGCCACCCCCCCATGGACTAATTAGCTGGCGCTGCCGCCTAGAGCACCACCCAGCGCATCCTTGATTGAACAGGCCGCCGGTCCCAAAATCACGATGAACAACACCGGGAGAATGAACAGGATCAAAGGCACCGTCATGATGGCGGGCAGGCGTGCGGCTTTTTCTTCTGCACGCATCATGCGTTCGTTGCGGAATTCGGCTGACAAAACGCGTAATGCAGATGCCAGAGGAGTGCCGTATTTCTCGGTCTGGATCATAGTCGTAACCACGCCCTTCACTGATTCCAGATCGACCCGATAGGCTAGATTTTCGAATGCGTTGCGTCGATCGGTCAAAAAGCCAAGTTCGATTGACGTCAATGCAAACTCCTCACCCAGCTCTGGATAAGCCCGCCCCAATTCCTTGGAGACGCGGGAAAAGGCAGAGTCGACAGTCAGGCCAGCTTCGGCACAAATGACCAATAGGTCGAGTGCGTCGGGAAGACCTTTTCGAATGGCATGGGTGCGTTTTGTACGCCGATTCTGCACCCATAAATCCGGAGCTTTATATCCCAGCAATAGAGCCAGCATTGTGGCACCGGACCGCTTGAACGGAGTCAGGTCAGGCCACATGTCGATGCCATAGATCAGGAAGGCGACAAGCCCGCCAAGAACAATAGGCAGGATCAGCCGACCAAAAATCACGCCAACTGCCAGCTCCTTTGAGCGGATGCCGGCCTGTGCCAGCTTTTGCTGTACATCCTTGACCTGATCTTCCTGAAGCACCTGCAGTTTTGACAGGAAGGTGCGCATGCGGTCGGCCGTCTCATTATGGCGAACCAGCTTGGCGCGTCGTTTGGCGGTCGAGGCGGTAATACCTGCCTTCAATTGTTCGCGGCGTTCGTTCAGTGCCTTGACGCGTTTGGCCATCGGGTCGCGTACTGTCATCGCGCCATAAATGACGGCCAAGACTGCCAGAACGCCGACGGCCGCCATGGCGGTTGCTGCCCAAACAATATCGATTCCGCCAACGGTGGGGGCGGGGGCTGCACCAGAAAATGCGCCAATGAGGAGGGTACTGTTCATGGGTGTTCCCTCCTTAAACTTCAAATGCGATCATGCGTGACATGATGAAGGCACCAATGGACATCCAAACCAGTCCACCTGCTCCGGTGATCATCAAAGTTTGGTCTGTAAAGAAGCCGCCCAGATATTCCGGGTTCATCATCCACACGATGCCAAAGACAAAAAATGGCAGCGCGCCGACGATATAGGCGGATGCTTTGGCTTCGGACGACATGGCCTTAATCTTCAGCTTCATCTGTGCACGCTTACGCAGAACTTCAGACAGATTATTCAATGTTTCTGCTAGGTTGCCGCCCGTCTCGCGCTGAATAGCGATGGTGATGCAGAAGAATTGGAACTCGGGAGTCCCAAGCATATCAGCCGATTCCTGTAAGGCTGCTTCCATGGTGTTGCCGATTCGAATTCGTTCGATTACGCCCTTGAATTCCTCGCCCACCGGCCCTGGCAATTCCTGACTCACCACCAGAAAAGTTTCTGTGACGGGCAAACCCGAACGCAAGCCGCGGACCAGAAGGTCAATGGCGTCTGGAAACCGTGCGTTGAATTTGAGCAGGCGCTTTTTGATCAGCCGTGACACGATAAAATTGGGAAGCCCCAATCCTAAGAAGGCGCCCATCATCGCGGCCAGTAGAAAGGGTGTGCGGATGACGAGTAGGGCGCCTGTGACAAACACAAACAACCCCATAGAGGCAAACATGAACTGGCTGACATTCCAGGATTTTCCGGTCCGCTTCAACCGCAATTCCATCAGTTCCCGCCGCGGCATAAAGCTGGAAATATTGGTTAGACCCTGACCGCCAACCGCCGCAATTGTCTTGCGCATTTGCGCAGCGACGACGGCTTCGGTGGTTGCTGCATGCCGATCCTTGACCATAGCCAAGCGCCGCGTCTTGGCCTTTGAGACCGATGGCCCAACGAAAGCCAGCGTCAGAATGACGATGCCCATAAGGACCATAGAGGCGATTAGGATGATTGGCATGTTCATAAGAGCATCATGTCCGCTTTTATTGGGGCAAGGGCGAACCGGACGAGCCGGTCGCCCCGCCGCCTATTTTGCTGTTTTCTTTGTAAGGATTCCGCCCATTCCGCTCAGTTTGCCAAGTAGGGAACTGCTTTTGCCGCCCGATTTTGGGCTGACAACATCATCGGAATCAGGGTCGGTGCCATCCAAGATCAGCTGTAGCAACTGGTTCCAGACGTGGCTGGACTTTGTCCCCTTGCAGATTTCTGCATAGGATTTTCCGAGTTTAGCTGCCTGACTAACGAGCTTGGGATCGAATGGAATGACAATGTCAATGCTCCGTTCGATCGACGATTCAAATTCCTTGCGCGACAGTTCACCTATCGCATTTTGGAACTTGTTGGCGATCAGTGTGACACGGGATCCTGGGACATTTTGTTTGAACCAGGACAAAAGCCGGATCGTGTCGCGTGCGGCGGCCAATGTCACATCGGTGACGAGAAGGATCGTTCCGGCTTCCGACACAAGGTGGGGGAAGGGGATCAAAACTTGCCGCGGAATGTCGACAATGGTCATTTCAAACGCATTGCGAAGCTCTTCTTCCAGCTGGAAAAAGGCCGAACCATCGGTCAGAACCGGCTGATGTATCGGGGCTTCGGCTGATAGCAGACTCAATTTGTCTGATGCCCGCACCATCGCACGTTCGATAAACAGTCCATCGATGCGGCTCGGATTGTCGATGGCATCAATGAGCCCGCGACCTGGTTCAAGGTCGAGCGTTAGTGCGCCCGTGCCGAAGTGGACATCGAGATCCAGCAATGCCGTCTGTCGCCCTGCCTGTTCGCTCAGAGCCCATGCGAGTGACGTCGAAATCATCGAGGCTCCGACGCCGCCGCGAACACCGACAACGCTCATCAGGTGATGCGGCTTGTCTTCTTGCATATCCGCATGTTTCGGCGCGGTTAGCATGGCATGGGCGTGGGTCAGAGATTCGCGTACCTGTTCTACCGACAAGGGCTTTAACAGATAATCTTGGATGCCGCTTGACAACAGGTCGCGGTACAGGCGCACATCATTGACCTGACCGGCAGCTATCACCACGGTGCCCGGTTCGCAAACCTCGGCCAGTGCATTGATGTCGTTGATCGGATCACCCGATTCCGACATGTCGACGAACAGAATGTTGGGGCTCGCCGACACCGACAAGGACTGGACAGCATTGCGCAATCCACCTTTGTTACACTTCTCGATCGGCCATCCCATATCATTGGCGACGGTGCGGATCAGCTCCAGCGTTTCGTCGTCGCAAACAAAGGCGTTGAAGGGTTCACGGACCCCGGCTGCTTTAAAAGGAGCGTTCACTTGCCACCTCCGCTTCCGCCACTAGTTGATTCGCCGCGCAGTTCACCCGCTCCGGTCGGAACTTTCTCTCGGAACGTGCGGATCGGTTTCGTCGCCGCCGCCGGATCATTGCGCTGGTCAGTCGCCCCCTTGATAAGGTCATTGGGGTCGGCAACCATGCCTGCAAGATTGCTGTTGGTGGCGCAGCCATAATTGGCCGAGGTCGCATTTTTCATGTTGATCGATGACTTGCTGGACCAGTCGGGGCAGCCCGGTACACTAGCCGATGCTCGCGTGACGGTGACCCGCAATTGGCCCTGCGTAAGTGCGCCAGCGGTCACCGGACCAGCTTCGCTAAGCATTAGGCCGCGCCGCGAAACCATCGACCGGATGGTCGTGATGGCTGCGCCTGATCCATAAACCGAGGGATCTTCAACGGCAATTCGGTCCCCATAACGAATGCCCATCGCATCGAACCACCCTTGTAGGCGGCCCTGTTCGCTCGGCGGCAATTCGCCGTTCGCCGTCGACACATCAAAACTATGAATTGCGTTGCGCACTATGGGCTGATGCACCGATTCCAGGCTGGTATTGCTATTGGCTGCGCCAGCGCATCCAGCGAGAGTCGAGGCTAGTGCCGCGATCGTCAATGTTGCGAATTGTTTCATCACTTTGCTCCTGAAATCGCGTGTCACTTGATGCTGAACCCGGGCGAGACATCTTCACTGCCGCGCATGCGGTCGGCTTCATCAACGCTGGAGCCGAGTCGCGGCTTGGGTCGATCCCCGCCGGTCACACCATTGCTGGTTTGGCCAAGTAACAATCGCGACAGATCATCTGTGTTTTGATAGGCATCGGTTGGCAAAACGATGTCATTCGCCGAAACCGGTTTGACCAGATATGGCGTCACAACGATTACCAGTTCAGTCTCGCCGCGGCGGAAACTGTCTGATTTGAACAAGGTGCCCAAGATGGGAACGTCGCCCAGACCCGGAATCTTGTCAATCGAACCAACCGAACGATTGTTCATCAAGCCCGCGATCATAAAGCTTTCGCCAGATCCCAGTTCAACGGTCGTTTCGGCACGCCGAACAGTCAACGCCGGGATCTGGAAACCCTGAATGTTGATGGCGCCTTCTGATGAAAGCTCTGACACTTCCGGTCGCACACGCAAGCTGATGCGGCCATTTGACAAGACGGTCGGCGTATATGCCAGGCTGACACCATATTTCCGATATTCGATGGTCGTTCCCGCGAAATTGCCCGGGATCGGAATCGGGAATTCACCGCCAGCAAGGAAGTCGGCAGTTTCGCCCGAAATGGCGGTCAAATTAGGCTGCGCCAAAGTGACAACCATGCCGGACTTCTCGCCCGCATCAAGCGATGCGATAACATCAAGACCGAAGATCCGACCTGCTGCACCAAGCGAGTTGAGTCCGCTCGAGTTGTTGAACGTATAGGATCGCGACCCGACCGGAAGCGGCGGGCTACCTTCACCGCCATATAGGATCGTGCCTGCCGTGCGGCCGCGCGAGATATTGCCCAATAATCCATTTCCCGGACTGTCAATGTCGCGAGTTGAAATATTGCCGCTGATTTCTTTCACCAGCGAACGGTTCACTTCGGCGATGCGAACTTGCAGATTAACCTGCAGCGGCGTTGCCGTGCGTAGTCGTGACAGCACCTTGGTGCTTTCTCCGACAAAGGCCTGCACCAACTGTTCGGCTTCTGCGGCGTCATCGGGGGACTGCACGGTGCCAGTCAGAAGCACAAAGCCGTTCATCGTGTTGGCTGCGATTTTTGCCTCTGGCATCGCGAGCGACAGCATCTGATCGATGGTTTCGATGTTGTTTCCAACGCGAGCGACGGTGGAATAGACAACCTTGCCGCTGGCATCGGTCGCATAGATGCTCGTCTCACCCGGCGCCTTGCCGAAGATATAGAGTTGACGTGACGAGCGCACCTGTACGTCCGCAACCTCGTTTTTGGCGACGAACACATCGGTCATTGGTGCAGGCAGGCTGATCAGCCGACCGCGACCAACCGAAAGGTCGATGCTGCTTGTTGCATTTTGGGTAGCCTGCGCCGTCGCTTGTTGGGCGGGGGCGTTGACCAGCGCTGCCGCAACTAGGCCGATGGCCAGTGTACGGGTAAGCGCCGCTGCTTTGAAATTGGCTTTGCTGTTCATCTTACTTGCCTCCAACCGGCACTACGGTGACTTGGTCGCCGCGTGTCACGCGGACCACCGGACCACGGGGTGCCGCCGATGCAGCGTCCCCTTTCATCGGCACGCCAACCTGTGCGTCGGCATTTCCGGCACGATGCGTAGGTCCGACGCGGCCTCGTACGGGAATCCAAAAGCGCGAGATATCGCCGCCGGTTGTGGCCGATGTCCGTCCAGCAGTCGGGCGGTTTGCGGCTTCGGCTAGCATCCGGCGTTCAGCTGCCGTGCCACCTTTTTCAGGTACGTTGACATCACCCGATGCGATGGAAGCCTCGAGGTCGCCCACGCTCTCGGCGAGCGGACGGAGAGCCAATGACAATCGACCCATGCCCTGTGCAACAGCGATCTTTTCGGCGATATCGGGTGTAGCTTCGAGCGTTACCGAGCCAAAAGTTCTGACTTGGGTTTTGCCCGTTTCGTCTTCGGCGTCGGTGCGCTGATCTGTTGCCAGCACGCGAACATTCTTGATGATCGTTTCTGCAGTGTGCAACTGGTCATCGGGATAGTCCGAACCTTCTTTGACTTCGATATCTTGCGTCAACAGCACGTCTACGCGATCACCTGGAAAGACGAAGCCAGCAACGCCCTGTTCCTGCGACACCTTTACCGTGATGGCGCGCATGCCGGGCCCCAACGCCGCAGCAAGGAAGCCGCGATCGTTCGGGTGCACCAGCGCGCCTTGCGTCAGTGGCTGTCCGGCAGTGATTTGATACCGCACCACCGTTCCGACGAGCGTCTGCGTGTCGGTTTTGTCTTTCAGGAAATAGGCCTTCTGGACCAGTTCATTGGGCCAAGGCTGAAAACGGAAGCTGTCAGCTCCAATGATCGTGCCGACCGGCAGCTGCCGAGTAGCAACCAAAATCATCGGTCCCGAAATGTCCGGCGCAGCGGCTGCCCTTGCTTGTGGCGCTGATGCCCCGCGCATCATCTGATTGACTCCGAATGCGGCACCGATCGCAATGACCAATGCCCCAACGATCAGGAAAATCTTTCGCGTATCCATGACGATCTTTCGCCTCCTTAGCGCAGCCAGATGCGGCCGTGCTTGCCCTCAACTTCAAGCGATAGCCTGAAACTGGTTAAGATATTGTTGGTGAAGCGCCCAAAGACCTGCAGCGGCGATGGCGACCCCATAGGGAACCTCCACCACTTTGTCCGATGGACGAATTTTAATGTGAATCAGCATCACTGCCGATAGTAGCCCGCCCGCCACTGCCATCACGGTTAGGGTAGGTAAAAGCAGCGGAAGGGGAATCCATAGCATCACTGCGCCAATCATCTTCACGTCGCCGCCGCCCATGGCCCCGATTAGAAACAATCCGACGAAAGCAAGGAAAACGCCAAACGCAGCGCCAAATTGCAATGGTATGTCGGGCCATAGTGCGAGACTGGATGCAAACCAGAACGGGATGGCGCTCAGTGCGATCGCGGCATTCAGTTCGTTAGAAATAGTGCGCGAGCGCAAATCACTAATGGCGGCTGCGATCATCATCGCTGCGAGCAAGGCCATCAGGGCCATTTGGGTTATCGCGCTGTTCATTAGCTTTTACCCTAGACTCTATGGCTTACCAAACCGTAACCATCTTCAAGCAGCCGAGATGGCCCGAACAGCCACCCGGCCTTGATTCATTCGATGCCGGAGCGCCGCTTTCCATGCCCTTGACTTCGCCCCCCGAGATAGATGTTCTGATCGTCGGGGCCGGTATCGCCGGTGCCAGTCTGGCAGCGGCCTTGGGGCCGCATCGCCAGGTGATGTTGATCGAAGCCGAAGATATGCCGGGCTTTCATGCAACAGGGCGCTCGGCGGCATTCTGGCACGAAAGCTACGGCGGCGTGCATGTGCAGCCGCTGTCGGCCGCATCCTTTGCGACGCTCAATTCGCCCGCAAAGGACTTTTCTGAGCAGGGTTTTTTGTCGCCACGCGCCGCGCTGACGCTTGGCAGTCGTGACGAAGCGTATATGGTGGATGCGTTCATCCATGATTTTGCTGAACAAGGTGTCGCAGTCACGCGGCTGAGCAGCGAAGAAATCGCTGTCAAAGTTCCGGGGATTCGCTCCGAGTGGTGTGAGGGAGCCTATGAACCGGCATGCAGCGATATCGACGTCGCGGGCCTTCATGCGGCCTATCTTCGCGCAGCCAAGCGCGCTGGCGTGAAGTTGCAGACTCGCGCACCCATGAAGCAAGCGCGCTGGCACGACGGTGGCTGGACGGTCGAGGCGGGCGGTCAAAGCCTGCGCGTCGCGGTGTTGGTCAACGCCGCGGGGGCTTGGGCCGATGCGGTTGCGGTTGCGAGCGGCATCGCGCCGCTCGGCATCCAGCCCTATCGGCGCACGGTGCTTCAGTTGCGGCTGGGGGTGCCGACTCCTGCGGAACTGCCGCTGGTCATCCATGTTGGAGGTGACTTTTACTTCAAGGGCGGGGGAGAAGGCCGGATCTGGCTTAGCCCGCACGACGAAACGCCCGATGTTGCCAGCGATGTTGCCCCCGAAGAAATTGACGTCGCTGTGGCGATTGATCGACTGCAATCGGTCGTGGACTGGCCAATTGAAGCCGTCGAGCGGAAATGGGCTGGCTTGCGTAGTTTTGCCCCTGACCGACTGCCGGTCTTTGGTCCGGACGCCGGTCAACCGGCCTTTGTCTGGTGTGCGGGGCAAGGTGGCTTTGGCATTCAGACAGCGCCTGCTATTGCGGGATTGCTGGCAGCACAATTGGGTGCCCCCCAACCCGGTACGGCTATCGGTGCCGTCGATCCGCGACCCTTTGCCGCGTCGCGCTTTGGCTGATCGCGATCTTGCGCGGAAGGATCAGGAGTATAGAACAAGCGGCGGCGGCAACGGCTAATTTGTGCAGCTGCTTAGTTGGAGGAGCAAGATGGCTCACTATTTCGAGATCAAGAAGAACAAGAAGGGCGAATTTGTCGCCTATTTTAAATATAATAGCGAAACCATCTTTTGGACCGAAGGCTATAGCAGCAAAGCATCGGCCAAAAATGCTATTGAATCGATTAAGAAAAATGGGCCTGGCGCGGATATGCGCGAAGCCGAATAGAAGATAATAAGCGCTGACCTACCGATGGACAGTCCTTACGGTTGATAGTTGTGTGTAAATGAGTGAAACAGGGTGATGTAATGGCTGGACTTTGGTTTGATGAATTGACGGTCGGGCAGCGCTTTGATCATGCCATCCGCCGCACGGTTACGGAAACCGACAATGTGATGTTCACGGCCATGACGCACAATCCGGCGCAGCTTCACCTCGATGAAGAATATATGAAAGGCACCGATTATGGGCAGCGGATTGTCAATTCGGTATTCACGCTGGGGTTGATGGTCGGCATCTCGGTCGGGGACACCACTTTAGGCACCGCCATCGCCAATCTGGGCTGGGACGAAGTGCGTTTTCCCAAACCTTTGTTCCATGGCGACACAGTGAATGTGGTGACAGAAGTCATAGCGTTGCGAGAATCCAAATCGCGGCCCGAGGCAGGAATCGTTACTTTTCTCCATGAAGCGTATAATCAGCATGGTGACCTGGTCGCCTCGTGCAAACGGTCTGGATTGCAGCGCAAGAAGCCTGGGGCATGAGGATCCTTCCCCTGCGGTCGATGCTGTTTATCCCCGGCGACAGCGAGAAAAAGCTCGGCAAGGTTGACGGGTGCGGTGCAGATGCCGTGATCCTTGACCTTGAAGATTCGGTTGCGCCAGCAAACAAAAAGGCGGCCCGCTCCCTGGTTGCCAGCTTTATTCAGGACCGACCGCGTGGCAAACGAACGACGCAGTTGTGGGTACGGGTCAATCCGCTCGACTGCGGGCTGACACTAGACGATCTGGCCGCGATCGTGTCGGTAGCGCCGGACGGGATTGTGCAACCCAAGACCGACACGCCCCAAGATGTGTTGCAAATGTCGCATTATCTTGATGCGCTCGAAGCCGCCGCGGGTGTCGAAGCGGGGTCAATTAAAATCATTCCTGTTGCGACAGAGACAGCTGCGGCACCATTTCATCTGGGCGAATTTGCCACCGCGGGTCTCGACCGCCTGGCGGGGTTGACATGGGGAGCAGAGGATTTGTCAGCCGCCGTAGGGGCCAGCACCAACCTCGATACCAACGGCGAATGGGCCTTCACTTATAAGATGGCGCGTTCGCTGTGTCTGCTCGCGGCGCACGCAAGCGGCGTACCTGCGATCGACACGCTCTATGTGGATTTCCGCGATGATGAAGGCTTGCGCGCCTCTTGTCGAGCCGCGCGGGCCGAGGGATTCACCGGTCGACTTGCGATCCATCCCGGGCAGGTGGCGGGGATCAACGAATCGTTTATGCCGTCGCCGGAGGATATTGCCCATGCGCAGCGCGTCATTGCGGCTTTTGCCGACAATCCGGGCGCAGGGACTGTCGGGCTGAATGGCAAAATGATCGATATTCCCCATCAAAAGGCGGCGGAGCGCATACTGGCGCAGGCCAAGGCATTCGGTGCGACCTGATTGTTAAATATCTTCTACAAGCCGACCGTAAAGTTGCGGGCGACGGTCGCGGAAGAATCCCATGCCAGCGCGGTGTTTAGCGGCGCGATCAAGGTCGATGGTCTCGACCAGCACACCTTCTTCGCTTGCGCCAAACATTTGCGTCAAATCACCCCATTCGTCGGTAATGAAGCTGTGCCCGTAAAAATTCGCGTCGCCTTCGATGCCGATGCGGTTGGCGGCGATGACGGGCATGCAATTGGACACGGCGTGGCCCTGCATGGCGCGACGCCACATGCGACTAGTGTCGAGGTCGGCGTCATAGGGCTCTGAGCCGATGGCTGTAGGATAGAACAGCAACTCCGCTCCCATCAGCGCCATCGAGCGCGCGGCTTCGGGATACCATTGGTCCCAGCACACTCCAACGCCAATCCGGGCACCAAAGACGTCCCAGATCTTGAACCCGGTATTACCGGGGCGGAAGTAATATTTTTCCTCATAGCCGGGACCATCGGGGATGTGGCTTTTGCGATATGTGCCCATGATCGCGCCGTCGGAGCCGATCATCGCCAGCGTGTTGTAATAATGCTGTCCGTCGCGTTCGAAAAAGCTGGTCGGAATTGCGATCTTCAGCTCTGCCGCCAGCGCCTGCATGGCGACGACGCTCGGGTGATCGGCAGTCGGTAGGGCGTTGGCGAACAATGTCTCGTCCTCGACCTGACAGAAATAGCGGCCTTCGAACAATTCGGGCGGCAGGATGATTTGCGCGCCTTTTGCTGCGGCCTGCCGGACAAGCGCCGTCACAGCCTCGATATTGGACGCAGCGGGGCCGGGCAGCGGAAGCTGGAGTGAGGCGACGGTCAGGGTGCGGGTCATCCCCACCCTATAAGGTCAGGCCCCAAGCCGACGCAATCCGTATCGTCAACAGATACAGCAGCACCGTTGTTGCGATGCCCGTGCCAAGCGCTAGCCAAAAGGGCTGTCCGTTGCGCAGCATTAGCGGAATGATGAGGAACATCGGGACCGAGGGCAGGAAATAAACAAAGGTCGATAGCGCATAGTCGGCCACCAGTTGCTCGTCACGGCTATCGCTCCAAAGCCAGATCATCGCGAGGGTGGAGACGAGAGGAATCGAGGCGATCAGCCCGCCGATGCCGGGGCTCTTTCGTGCCACAAAGGCAATGATCGCCACCAAAATCCCGCTGATCAGTGCGCGGACAAAGAAGGCGGCGGTCAGCATGGCAATTGCTGGCTGGAACAGTGGAAGCTGCCGCCACCAGCAAGGATGCCGCGCGCGGGCACGCCGACAATGCGACGGCCGGGGAAGCATGTGGCGAGGGCGTCGCACGCTGGTTGATCGTTCGGCACACCATAGAGCGGAACGATGACCGTGCTGTTGCCGATATAAAAGTTCATGTAGCTCGCCGCCGCGAGTTCACCGCCGATTTCAACGCGACCGGGAGAGGGCAGGTCGACAATCTCGACTCCAAAGGACCGCGTGCGCTGACGGGCATCGGCATAGATGGCGCGGTTTGGATCATCGTCGTTTGCCACGACCGGAAGTGCAAGCCGTCCTTCGCCCACGAAGCGGGCCAAATTATCGACATGGCCATCGGTATGGTCGCTAACCAAGCCCTTGCCTAACCACAGCAAGCTGGTGATGCCGAGAGCCTCGGCCAACTGCGCTTCCAGGTCTGCTCGGGTCAGCGACGGGTTGCGGTTGGGGTTGAGCAGGCATTCTTCGGTGGTAACAGCTAGTCCGGCGCCATCGACATCGATCGCGCCGCCTTCGAGTACCCAGTTATAGTCTTGCAACAGTAGGCCGGTTTCGCTCGCCAAGAGGGGGCCGATCTCCTGATCACCTGGCATGACGAATTTTTCGCCCCACCAATTAAAGGCAAAGTTGCGTGCCGCGCGGTTGTCCCTCGTGCCGACGATAATCGGCCCAGTGTCGCGGAGCCAGATGTCGCCAAAGGGGCGGATCAGCAGATCCACGCCGGGCGCGACAAGTTTTGCCGCCAGTTCGGCATTGGCTTCGTCGCGGACCAACAGACGCACCTGCTCGCCTTTGCCGCCGTCGTAGACGGCATTGGCAAAGGCGGCAATGTCGCGGCGGGCCGCGTCAATCTGGCCGCTCCATTCGTCGGCCAGATGAGGAAATCCGATCCACACCGCTTCATGCGGCGCCCATTCGGCGGGCATGAGCGGTGTCATCGGTTCAGGTCAGTTTGCGCTGAGACTTTTGTCCCGCGTGGCGCGGAACTCGTCGCCTTTAACCCAATTGGGCCAAGCGTCAGTCATCGCTAGCATCCGGCCAACGACATAATAAAGTTTCAAATCAGCGATCATGCCGTCCCAATTCTTGATTGCGGCATATTCATCGGACGGGGCGTGATAGCGGTTTTCGACATAGTCATCGGCCGCCTTCTTGCCTGCTTCCTTGCCGCCGTCGATTAGGTCTTGGCCACTGCCAAAGTCGATCATCGGCACACCTTGCTTGGCAAGGCTGAAGTGATCGGAACGGTAATAATGGCCCTTCTCAGGCGACGGGTCGACGCCAATCACACGGCCTTCGGCCGCGACAACCTTGTCCAGATAGGCATCCAGTTCAGATTTTCCGCGCCCGGTGACCACAACATCCTTTGACGGGCCGATGCTGTTCAGCGCGTCCATATTTACGCCGGCGACCGTCTGCTTCAGCGGGAAAATCGGGTTCTTAGCATAATAGTCGGAACCCAATAGGCCCGATTCCTCGGCCGTTACAGCCATGAACACCATACTTCGATCGGGCGCGCCGGCTTTGACTTGCGCCTCTGCCAGCGTGACCAGACCGCCAACGCCGGTGGCATTGTCAACAGCTCCGTTACAGATGTCGTCTCCGTTTACCGGCGCACAATGGCCCAGATGATCCCAATGCGCGGTGTACAGCACATATTCGTGCGGCCGCTTTGCGCCCGGCAACAAGCCCACCACATTGTGCGATAATTTTTTGGAAATCTGGTTATCGAAGGCAAACGAGGCTTTGATGCGGGAAAGCGCGACGGGCTTAAAGCCTTTTTTCTTTGCCGCTGCACGCAGTGCGTCGAAATCCTGACCGGCGCTGGCAAAGAGCTCCTTGGCTTTGGGCAATTGGATCCAGCCATTGGCGATAGTTTGGTCGGCGCCGCCATCGGCGCTTTCGGCCAGATATTGGGTGCCGGTCCAGCTCGATTCAACGACATTCCAACCATAGGCGGCAGGCTCCGTATCGTGGACGATTAGGGCGGCGGCGGCACCCTGACGGGCAGCTTCTTCATATTTATAGGTCCAGCGCCCATAATAGGTCATCGCCCGACCATTGAATTCGCCTTTGGCCTCTTTGCTCTCCCAGTCGGGGTCGTTGACCAAAATAACAACAGTTTTGCCCTTCACATCGACATCGGCATAGTCATTCCAGCCTTTTTCCGGGGCATTGATGCCATAGCCGACAAATACTACGTCGCTGTCTTTGACGCGGGTTTCAGGCTGGAGCCGATAGCTGCCTGCAACATAGTCGGTACCAAATTGCAAAGTCACCGTGTTCTTGCCACCGGTAAAGGTCAACGGTGTCTGGTTGGTTGCAGTGATTTCCACCAGCGGAACATCTTGTGTCCACTTGCCATTGTTGCCAGGCTCAAGCCCCGCCGCTTTGAATTTGTTGATGAGATAGGCGAGGGTCTTTTCCTCTCCAACCGTGCCGGGCGCGCGCCCCTCATAGGAATCAGACGACAATTCCTTGGTCACATCCTGCAAGGTGCTAAGCGACAGATCGGGAATCTGTACATCGGGCATCGCCGTTTGCGACGATGCGGCGGGTTTGCATCCGGCAGCAGCGAGCATCGCCAGACATGCCAATGGCACGGCTATTTTCTTCCTCATCTATCTTCCTCTTGTTCTGCAGGGAGTTCAATATGATCCTTGTTACATTCCCACGCGAACGGTGCAAGTATGTCGCTTTGCGATTGGACCCAACTTCGATGTTTCCAAAAATACAAGAGGGCGACCCTTTGCAGGGCCGCCCTCTTGTGACTTGCTGTGAAGTGCCCGATTAGCGCGAATAGAATTCGACAACCAAATTGGGTTCCATCTTTACCGGATAGGGAACCTCGTCGAGCGTCGGGACGCGGACGTAAGTGACCTTGGCAGTGTCAGTGGCTGCTACATAGTCAGGAATGTCGCGCTCGGGCAGGCTCTGGGCTTCGGCGACCAGCGCCATGTCTTGGGCTTTTTTGCCCAGCGTGATTTCGTCACCCGGGTTGACCTTACGGCTAGCAATGTTGCACTTGACGCCGTTGACATAAACGTGGCCGTGGCTGACAAGCTGACGCGCCGAGAAGATGGTGGGAGTGAATTTGGCGCGGTACACGACGGCATCGAGACGCTGCTCGAGCAAACCAATCAGATTCTGACCGGTATCGCCCTTCATCCGCGACGCTTCGAAATAGTTGCGCTTGAACTGTTTTTCCGTGATGTCGCCGTAATAGCCCTTCAGCTTTTGCTTTGCGCGCAGCTGAATGCCGAAATCCGACACTTTGCCCTTGCGGCGCTGACCATGCTGGCCGGGGCCATATTCACGACGGTTAACCGGGGACTTGGGGCGGCCCCAGATGTTCTCGCCCATCCGGCGGTCGAGTTTATACTTGGCGCTATGGCGCTTAGACATAATCGTCTCCAATTTGCTGTGTGCCGAAGGATTTCGGCGGCTCCCGGGTCGCACCGCATGGGCAGGCCTTTTCGGGCTTTGCCATGCGCGACCGCCGCTTCACCGGGGTGCGGGGTCCATTGCGAAGGCGCGCGATTAGTCGGAGCTTGTTAAGATGTCAAGCATTGCAGCGATGTCTCGACAGAAGGAAAAAAGCCGCTAAAGCCGGGCCGCATGGACCAGATTAAAGATCCTGAACAGTGTGAAACTATGCTCGACGTGCGTGCTGGCGTAGATGAGACAGATCGCCAGCTCGTCGCGCTGCTGGTTCGGCGCTTTGGCTATATGGATGCCGCAGCACGGATAAAGCCCTGCCGCGCGAGCGTCCGCGACGAATCGCGCAAAGCGCAAGTTCTTGACAATGTAGCGCGCGAGGCGGCATCCGCGGGTCTAGACCCTGACAGGCTGCGGGCGGTATGGAATGAACTGGTCGAGCAATCGATCGACCATGAACTTGCTCGCTGGGACGCGGAACAGGTGAAATAGGCCGAATGATGCAGCCGCCTCAGTCGCGGTTTTGGTTGCGTCCAAGGGAAGAAACGACACCGTGTAGCATTCGGACATCGTTGCTCGACCAACCCGCCTTGGTGAGCGTTGTCCTGAGCGTTCGTAAGGTGGTCTTTTTGCGGTCGGGTGGAAAGAAATAACCGGTGGCGTCAAGGTCGCGAACCAGATGGTCGATCAATTCTTCCAATTCCGCGTGCGGGGCTGGCGGATCGGGCTCCACCTGCGGCGGGCTGGCGAGACTTTCTCCTCGTGACCATTCATAGGCGAGGAGGATGACCGCCTGTGCCAGATTCAAGGACGCAAATTTCGGATTGATCGGAACGGTGATGATGGTCTGCGCCAGTGCGACATCATCGCTTTCGAGCCCCGAACGTTCGGGGCCAAAGACAAAGGCGGATCGACCAGAGCGGGCGCGCACCTCTTGTGCTGCAACTTCGGGCGTGATGACGGGCTTGGTCACGCCGCGTTTGCGGACCGTTGTGGCATAGATATGCGCGCAATCCGCAACTGCGTCTGCCAGGCGGTCAAAAACCATTGTGCCGGATAGAACGATGTCGGCGCCTGACGCCGTGGGTCCGGCCGCAGGATTAGGCCAGCCATCGCGCGGTGCCACCAGCCGCAATTCGGTTAGTCCGAAGTTGAGCATCGCGCGGGCCGCCTTGCCGATATTCTCACCAAGCTGCGGCCGGACGAGGACGATGACCGGTTTTAAGATAGCTTTTGTCAAATTTTGGGCGCTGCTGCGTTGACGCTTGAAGCGAATTCTTCGAAATCCTTCGCCTCGGTGAATTCGCGATAGACGCTGGCGAATCGAATATAGGCGACGCTATCAAAGCCCTTCAGCGCCTCCATCACCATCGCACCTATTTGCGCTGCTTTGACTTCGTTTTCACCCGATGTTTCCAACTGACGCTGAATTCCGGACACCAGTCGTTCAATGCGCACGGCGTCAATTGGGCGCTTGCGGCATGCAATCTGGACGCTGCGCATGAGCTTTTCGCGGTCAAACGGTTCGCGGCGACCATCGGCTTTTGACACGCCGACTTCGCGCAACTGGATGCGTTCAAATGTGGTGAAGCGTGCGCCGCAGTCCTCGCACTGCCGCCGCCGCCGGATTGCCGCCCCATCTTCGGTGGGGCGGCTGTCCTTCACCTGACTATCTTCATGGCCGCAATAGGGACACCGCATCGGTCAGCGACGTACCCGGCTGTAAAGCGCGATTCCGGCTCCTGCGAGAAGGCCGAATGGCCAGCTAATGAGAGGAAGCATTAAGCCGGCAGCGGCACCAATTGCACCTCCGGTCAGGACCGGGCGTGTGGAAGGATGGCTCATTCCCTGTTTGCCCATCGCCTTTAACTCGTCGATCGATGCGTCGAGCAGATTGTCGTTGTCATGCGCTGGCATGGATCAGCCTCCATAGATGGGGAAGCGTTCGCAGAGGGCGCGGACGCGGGTGCGGACATCGGCTTCGACGATGGCATCGCCTTGATCGCCTTTGTCGCGTAACGATTCGAGGACATCAGCAACCATGTCCCCAATTTCCTCAAATTCGATGACGCCAAAACCGCGTGTGGTGCCGGCGGGTGAGCCGACGCGGATGCCGCTGGTTTTGACGGGGGGAAGCGGATCAAAGGGGATGCCGTTTTTGTTGCAGGTAATCGCCGAGCGCTCGAGCGCTTCGTCAGCGTCGCGTCCGGTGACGCCAAGCGGGCGCAAATCAACGAGCGCAAGATGCGTGTCGGTGCCGCCAGCGACGAGGTCGGCGCCGCGTGCCTTTAGCCGCGCCGCTAGCGCCTGTGCGTTGGCGACGGTGGCCTTGGCATAATCTTTGAATTCGGGGCGCAGAGCTTCGCCGAATGCCACAGCCTTGGCGGCGATGACGTGCATCAGGGGCCCACCTTGAAGCCCGGGGAACACTGCCGAATTTATGCGCTTAGAAATTGCTTCGTCATTGGTCAGGATCATTCCGCCGCGTGGTCCGCGCAGTGTTTTGTGTGTGGTGGTGGTTACGACATGAGCGTGGGTCAGGGGTGACGGATGGGCATCGCCAGCAACAAGTCCGGCGAAATGCGCCATATCGACCATTAACAGCGCGCCTACGTCATCTGCAATGGCGCGAAAACGCGCGAAGTCTATAGTGCGCGGATAGGCAGAGCCACCCGCGATGATAAGCGAGGGGCGGTGTTCCTTGGCTAAGGCTTCGACTTGATCGAAATCGATCAAATGATCTTCAGGGCGGACCCCATATTGTACGGCGTTAAACCATTTTCCCGACATGGCTGGCGGTGCGCCATGGGTCAAATGCCCACCGGCGTCGAGGCTCATGCCCAAAATTGTAGCGCCTGGCTTGGTGAGGGCAAGCATCACCGCGCCATTGGCCTGCGCACCCGAATGAGGTTGAACATTAACATAACCGCAGTCGAACAATTGTTTGGCGCGATCAATGGCCAGATTTTCGACCTCGTCTGACGGCGCGCAACCCTGATAGTAGCGGCGCCCCGGATAGCCCTCGGCATATTTGTTGGTGAACACCGATCCTTGTGCGTCCAGTACAGCCTGACTGACAATATTTTCGCTGGCGATCAGTTCAATCTGATATTGCTCGCGTTGCATCTCATGCTTCATTGCGGCGGCGACGGCGGGGTCGGACGTAGCGACACTATCGGTAAAATATCCGGCCGACCGGATGGCAACAGGCTTATTGAGCGTGGTTGTGGTCATCGGCTGGTCTCCAATTGTGCCGGGTGGGAAAGCTTATCGAACTCGGCGCGCATGGCGGTCGCCGGCAAAGTCGGTAGTGAGAAAAGCGGTAATGCATGCCTTGGCCAAGTCGATTCCGACGAGACGCGCGCCCATGGCGATGACATTGGCGTCATTATGTTCGCGCGCCAGTTGGGCCGACAACGGCTCATCGACGCGTGCACAGCGGCACGCTGGGTTGCGGTTAACCGCGATCGAAATGCCAATGCCCGATCCGCATAAAGCGACGCCGTGGGTCGCGCTACCCTTGGCGATGGCGTCGGCAAGACGATAGCCATAATCGGGATAATCGACGCTATCGGCAGTGTGAGTACCCAAATCTTGAACCTCATGTCCGGCGTCGCGCAGCCAATCGGCCAATATCGCCTTGAGTTCGAAAGCGGCATGGTCCGAAGCGATGGCGATACGCATGGGGGCGGCTCCTGTCGGTCGCGGGGAATCGATGCGGGCGCTTTAGGCCAAGCCACCGCGGTTGGCCATAAGCGAGGTAGCAAAAAGTGTATCTGGTCGATAGGAGGGCGGCATGACCGACACGATCCTGTCAGTGCTGATGTTGACCGGCGTTCTCTTGACCGCCGGTGCTATCTTTGTGTTTCGCAACGGGGATCGTCGCCGCGCGCTTTTGATGCTGGTCGCGGCTTTGGTGATGTTTGCCAATATGGCAATCTGGCTGGCGCCGGTAAAATAATCCCCTTGCGCCGCAAGGGGATTTAGAGTCAGCGGATTGGCGAATCGGGTGCGAGCCGCATATCCAGATAATTATCGAGGCTCTTCATCAATTGGTCGAGTTCATGTTCGAAGAAGTGATTGGCGCGTGGGATTTCGTCATGGTGGATAGTGATGCCCTTTTGCGTGCGCAACTTGTCGACCAGTTTCTGAACTGCGCTCGGCGGGACAATCTCATCCTGACCGCCGGCAACTAGGATCCCCGAGGAAGGACAGGGGGCCAGAAAGCTGAAATCATACATGTTGGCAGGCGGCGCCACTGACAGGAAACCACGAATTTCGGGGCGACGCATCAACAATTGCATGCCAATCCACGCGCCGAAGCTGAAGCCGGCGATCCATGTAGTCTGCGCTTCGGGATGGATCGACTGGACCCAATCTAGCGCAGATGCGGCATCGCTTAGTTCACCGATGCCATTATCGAATGTTCCCTGGCTGCGACCAACGCCGCGAAAGTTAAAGCGCAGGGTAGCAAAACCGCGGGCGACAAAGCTTTTGTACATCGCCTGAGTGATACGGTCGTTCATTGTGCCGCCGCCCTGCGGGTGGGGATGAAGGATCAGCGCAACCGGCGCGCGGGCGCGCGGTGGCGGGCTAAATCGGCCTTCAATACGACCTTCGGGGCCGGGAAAAATCACGTCGGGCATGGGAGCACCTCTTATTGTTATGGGTTGCTTGCCGAATCACCTTGCAGGCGGGGTGGCGAAGCTGAGGCGCGGCCTATATAGAAAAAGTGATGCAAGATGCAACTTTTGCGAATCACTCGCAATAACGCCCGAAGGTTCAAATGATTTACCTTGATTATCAAGCAACCACGCCGCTGGCACCTGAGGCCCGCGAGGCGATGTTGCGATGGCTTGGGGTGCCGGACGCGAATGAAGGCTTTGCCAACCCGTCGAGCACTCATAAGGCTGGGCGTGCCGCCGCCGCCGCGGTGGAGGTAGCGCGCGATCAAGTAGCCTCGTTGTTGCCACGGGGGGGGCGACTCTATTTCACATCGGGTGCCACCGAGGCGTTAAACTGGGCGCTGTTTTGTGGTGCAAAGACGTGTCCAGGCGGAGTCGCCGGCTTGTCGGTGGAGCATGCGGCGTCCTTGCAATGCCTCGAACGGCTTGGCGCAACTGTGCTGCCGGTCGATAGTGAGGGGGTGGCCCTGCCAGTTGATCCTGATCTGATACCGCAAAATGGGGTGATCGCGGCCATGCTGGTCAACAATGAAGTTGGGACCATTCAGCCTGTGGCAGATATTGCCGCGGTGGCCCATGCCAAGGGCAGTTTGCTCATTTGCGATGCGGTGCAGGGCTATGGGCGTGTTGCCATTCCGGAATGCGCTGACCTGATCGCCATTTCCGCGCATAAAATTCACGGCCCTAAGGGAATTGGCGCGCTATGGGTGCGCGACGGGATTGATTTGCCGTCGCTGTTGGTTGGCGGCGCGCAGGAACAAGGTATGCGTGCGGGGACAGTATCACCTGCACTCTGTGCCGGTTTCGGTGTAGCGGCAGCACTCGCGGCTGAACGCTTTGAAGATGATAAGGCGCATGCTGAACATTTGTGGTCGATAGCCATAGAAACGATGCCCGAATGGCAGATCAGCGGGTCAATGACACAGCGTTATCATGGCAACCTCAATATCCGGCGCGACGGCGTCAATGCGCTCCGATTGATGTCCGACGCACGTGAAGTCGCCTTTTCGCTCGGCAGCGCGTGTGGCAGCGGATCGGGAAAGGTTAGCCACGTCCTGCGTGCCATGGGGGTCAGCGAAAGAGATGCCCGCGCCTCGATCCGTCTCGGTTGGGGCCGCTATACCCGCGAACAGGATTTGCGCGATGGGCTCAAAGCAATCAAGACCGCAGCGCGGTTGCAGGGCGTGAATTGATGCGCATCACCTTCATTCATGCCGACGGCGAGGGACTAACCGTGGCAGAGGGCGAGGTTGGCACCAGCTTGCTTGATCTGGCACAAGTGCACGACATGCCGCTTGAGGGAACCTGCGAGGGTCAGATGGCTTGCTCGACCTGTCATGTGATCGTCGAGAAGGCTGATTTTGATCGTCTGCCAGTCGCGAGTGAAATGGAAGAGGATATGCTCGATTTGGCGGCAGGAGTTCGACGGACGAGTCGGTTGGCGTGCCAAATTTTACTCACTGACGCGCTCGACGGATTGACCGTCCATATTCCCGGCGAAAGTCGCAACATGCAGGGGCCGCGCTGAGCACGGCTTGCATTTCGCCGGCGTCATCGCCATATGCGCCGCGGGAGTCGGGCGGACGCCGTCTTCGCCAACCCGGTCAGATCCGGAAGGAAGCAGCCGCAACGAATTTGCGGCGGGTCGTTCCGGCTCCCAACCCATTTCACCCTTCGACAAGAACAACGGCTTTGCCTAAGACGGTTGCATGAGCGATTCCGGCGAAGATGAAATACCGATGAACGCGCTGGGCCTTGATGAGCCCACGCCTCCTGCGACACCAGCTACCAGCGGGCCCTATCGCGTGCTGGCGCGTAAATATCGCCCGCAAACCTTTGCCGAGCTGATCGGGCAGGATGCGATGGTCCGCACGCTTGGCAACGCCATTGCCCGCGATCGGCTGGCGCATGCATTCCTTATGACCGGTGTGCGCGGCGTCGGAAAGACGTCGACCGCGCGATTGATTGCCAAGGCGCTTAACTGCATCGGACCCGACGGGCAGGGTGGGCCAACGATTGATCCGTGCGGGGTATGCGAACCATGCCGAGCGATCACCGAAGGGCGCCATATCGACGTCATTGAAATGGATGCTGCGTCGAACACAGGCGTCGACGATGTGCGCGAGATTATTGAAGCGGTGCGCTATGCGGCTGTGTCCGCCCGTTTCAAAATATATATCATCGACGAAGTACATATGTTGTCGCGCAACGCGTTCAACGCGCTGCTGAAGACTCTCGAAGAACCGCCGCCGCACGTCAAATTTTTGTTTGCGACGACTGAAGTCAACAAAGTGCCCGTGACGGTATTATCGCGGTGTCAGCGGTTCGATTTGCGGCGGATTACGCCTGACATGTTGTTCGCCCACTTCAGTCAGATTTTACAAAAGGAGGGAGTCGTCGCCGAGGCGCCGGCGATCTGGTTGATCGCAAGTGCCGCCGAAGGGTCGGTGCGCGACGGCTTGTCGATATTGGATCAGGCGATTGCCCATGCCGACCTTGATGGGGGCAGCAAGATTAGCGCGGATCATGTCCGTACGATGCTGGGCTTGTCCGACCGTTCGACCATTGCGCAATTGATGGCGACGATATTGGAAGGCAATTCGGCAGGCGCGATTGACCTTGCCCGGGCGCAATATGCGCTGGGTATCGAACCGGTGGCGTTGGTGCGTGGGCTGATGGATCTGACCCATGCGGTGACGCTTGCAAAAGTGTCGCGGCATGAAGACCCAGCATTGCCGGATGGGGACCGCGAACGGATTGGGGACTGGGCGGGCAAGATGGGCTTCGCACCGCTCAATCGATTGTGGCAGCTTCTGATCAAGGGGCATGATGAGGTGCTACGCGCCAATAATCCGCTCGAGCATATAGAAATGCTGCTGCTGCGTATCATCTACGCGGCGTCGATGCCCGATCCGGGCGAGTTGGCCAAATTGCTTGAATCGGGCGGCGCCCACATTACAGCTCCTGTTGCTGTGGCAGCGGGCGCCGCTGCGACAGGATCAGCGCCCATTGCGCAAGATTCGCGAGAGACGGCTGGCGAGGCGACTACGCCGACCGAACTGTCGCTGGCTCAACTGCATAATCTGCTCGAAAGCCAAGGGAATCATCGGCTTGCAGGGATGGTGTTCGACCATTTGCGCCCGATCAGTCTGACACCGGGCGCGATTATCTTTGATTCCAAGACCGAACTGTCGATTGGATTCGCCCGCGAACTTGCCGATGCGCTTTTTGCCGCAACTGGCAGCCGCTGGCAGGTTGAAGCCGGGAATGGTGATTCAACGCCAAGCATGGGGGAGCAGCGCGCCGCGAGTGCCGCCCAAAATGAGCGCCGGATCCTTGATTTGCCGGTCGTCAAAGCAGCATTCGTCGCATTTCCCGACGCAAGACTTGTAGGAAATGATGAGTCACGGCATAGGTCGGCGTCATGAAGTCTATCGAAGAAATGATGCAGGCGGCGCAGGAAGCGGCCGCTACGGTGCAAGCCCAGATGCAGGAAGCGCAGGCTAAGCTCGACACGATTGAGGTCGAGGGGGTGTCGGGCGGCGGACTGGTTCGCATTCAGGCCTCTGCCAAAGGACGGATAAAGGCGATTTTGATCGACGATAGCCTAATGCAGGTATCGGAAAAGCAGATGCTTGAAGATCTGCTGGCTGCTGCGTTCAATGATGCACGCGCAAAGGCGGACCAGGTCAGCAACGATGAAATGGGTAAAATGACGAGCGGCTTGCCTCTTCCGCCGGGCTTTAAACTGCCGTTTTGAGCCACGGTTTGGGAGAGATATCGCCGCAGCGGCGTTGAATGCGCAACAAGTTACGCCATATTAGCCATAATGCCCCTATAATGCGGGCACGATGCATTAGTTTGGCGCAAGCCTTGGAGCCACAATGACCAATAGATTCCCCCTTTTGCCTTTGCGTGACATCGTAGTTTTTCCGCACATGATCGTCCCGCTATTCGTGGGACGCGACCGTTCGGTCGCCGCACTTGAAGTCGCGATGGAAGCAGACAAGGAAATCTTTCTGGTCGCCCAGCTTGATCCGGGCGAAGATGATCCATCGCGCGATGATCTTTATGATATTGGCGTAATTGCAACGGTTCTCCAGCTTTTGAAGCTACCCGACGGCACGGTTCGTGTCCTTGTCGAGGGCAAGGAACGAGCGAAGCTCAAATCGCTCAAGAGCGAATCCGATGCCGTTATGGCGTCGGTCGAGGCGCTCGGCGATACCGCCGATGATAGCGTCGACACAGCAGCATTGATGCGCTCGGTCATCGATCAGTTCGAGCAATACGCCAAGCTTAACAAGAAAATGCCTGCCGAAACGGCGGTTCAATTGTCTCAAATCGATGATGCCTCGCGACTTGCCGATTCGGTGGCAGGCAATCTCAACATCAAGGTGGCCGACAAACAGGCTCTGCTCGTTGAAGATCAGCCCGCCAAGCGACTGGAGATGGTCTTTGCCTTCATGGAAGGCGAGCTCGGCGTCCTGCAAGTTGAAAAGAAGATCCGTGGCCGCGTGAAGCGCCAAATGGAAAAGAGCCAACGCGAATATTATCTCAACGAACAGTTGAAGGCGATTCAGCGCGAGCTGGGCAATGATCATGGCGATGGCGGCGATGATTTGGCGGAGCTGCAGACCAAAATCGACACCATGAAGCTGTCGAAAGAGGCCAAGGCTAAAGCGCAGACAGAGTTAAAGAAACTGCGCGCGATGGCGCCGATGTCGGCTGAAGCCACCGTGGTCCGCAATTATCTCGACACGTTGCTGGGTTTGCCTTGGGGTAAGAAGTCTAAACTCAAGAAAGACATCGCCAAAGCGCAGGAGGTCCTCGACGATGATCATTATGCGCTCGACAAGGTGAAGGACCGGATCATCGAACATCTGGCGGTTCAGGCACGAACCAACACGCTAAAGGGACCGATCTTGTGCCTCGTCGGCCCGCCAGGTGTAGGTAAGACGTCATTGGGGCGCAGCATAGCGCGCGCCACAGGGCGCGAATTTGTTCGTCAGTCGCTGGGCGGCGTACGCGACGAAGCCGAAATTCGCGGTCACCGCCGGACCTATATCGGTTCGCTGCCGGGCAAGATCGTCACTAATTTGAAAAAGGCAGGGGCGATGAACCCGCTGTTCCTGCTCGACGAGATTGACAAGCTCGGTCAGGATTTTCGCGGCGACCCCGCGTCGGCGCTGCTCGAAGTGCTCGACCCGGAACAGAATAATAAGTTTCAGGATCACTATCTGGAAATCGATATGGACCTGTCAGACGTGATGTTTGTTACCACGGCCAACTCACTCAATCTGCCGCAACCTTTGCTGGACAGGATGGAGATCATTCGCCTGGAAGGCTATACCGAGGACGAAAAGGTGGAGATAGCCAAGCGCCATCTAATCGCCAAACAGGTCGAGTCCCATGGGCTGAAGGATGGTGAGTTTGAACTGACCGAAGACGGGCTACGTGACCTGATCCGCTACTATACCCGCGAAGCTGGCGTCCGCACGCTCGAGCGCGAGATCGCCCGACTGGCACGCAAGGTGCTGCGCCGGATATTGGAAGGCAAGGACAAGAGTGTCATCATAACCCCGGACAATCTCGGCGAATTTTCAGGCGTGCGCAAATTCCGCCATGGCATGAGTGATGTCGAGGATGAAATCGGGGCGGTGACAGGGCTCGCCTGGACTGAGGTGGGCGGTGAGTTGCTGACAATCGAAGCTGTAACCGCAACCGGCAAGGGTCAGATCCGCACAACCGGCAAATTGGGCGAAGTAATGAACGAATCAGTGCAGGCTGCTCTTTCATTCGTAAAGGCACGGGCACCAAGTTACGGCATTCGCCCGAGTCTTTTTGCCCGCAAGGACATTCATATTCATTTGCCCGAAGGCGCCGTTCCCAAAGACGGGCCATCGGCCGGTGTCGGCATGGTAACGGCAATGATTTCGACGCTCACCGGCATTGCGGTTCGCAGCGATGTCGCGATGACCGGCGAAGTCACGCTCCGAGGTCGCGTATTGGCCATCGGAGGATTGAAGGAGAAACTGCTCGCGGCTTTGCGCGGCGGTATTAAGACGGTCCTGATACCTGAGGAGAATGAAAAGGATCTCGTTGAAATACCAGAGAATATTACCAGTGTGCTGGAGATCATTCCCGTGTCGCATGTCGATGAAGTAATCGCTCGGGCGCTAGTTTCACCGGTCGTACCCATCGAGTGGACCGAGGCAGATGAGCTTGCTGCCTCGCCTCCTATCGCCGGTGGTGTCGCACCCGATCCCGCTATCCGGCATTGATCCCTATGCGATTTTGTCAAAATTCGTCGTAATTTTGCGGCTAAAGACAGTAAAATCCGACATTTTACTTTGACAAGACAGGGTGAAAGAGGGTTAGTGCCGACACATGGCTTGACCATGAATCATTTAATCAACCACAGACAGGGGTTCCTTAGGCATGAACAAACAAGACCTGATCGCTAGTGTCGCTGACAGCAGCGGCCTGACCAAAGGCGACGCGAGCAAGGCTGTTGAAGCCGTTTTTGACGCGATCACCGGCGAACTAAAGAAGAGCGGCGAAGTCCGTCTCGTTGGCTTCGGCACTTTCTCTGTCAGCAAGCGTAAAGCATCGACCGGTCGCAATCCGCGCACTGGCGAAACGATGACGATCAAGGCATCCAACCAGCCCAAGTTCAAGGCCGGTAAGGCTCTGAAAGATGCTTGCAACTAATCAGTTGCTACATCGCTAGAAATTCTATCGGGCCGTAACGCAAGTTGCGGCCCGATTTCATTGACGGTGCAGGTTATCCAAGCAAAAGCACGTTGCATTCATGACCGTAGCGGCTATGGACGGGCGGCTTTCGGTTCGAGTGCGTCTGTTGCACCCGCCGGACGGGCGCGTAGCTCAGTGGTAGAGCACACCCTTCACACGGGTGGGGTCGCAAGTTCAATCCTTGCCGCGCCCACCATTAGGCATATTGTAGACGCTTCTGCGCACCTGACCGATTTTCCTTCAACACCGTCCTTGGTTCAAGCAAAGTTGTCGCCGGTCGAGCTCGTCAAGTTCCGTTCGACGTTTATGCGGCTGTTCAAACCATTTAGTGGTTGACCCAATCATTCATCACCTATTCAATGCGGCGCCACTAGACAGGCGGGCATGAAAAGTTTTCGGACACACATTTTAGTGGTGATGTTTCTTGCGCCTTTGCTCGCGCTCGATATTTCGGCGAGCGCGCGTGGCGACAAGGATCAAGATCATCTGCGCCAGGCAGCGGCGGAAGGTCAGGTGATTCCGCTCAAGCGGCTTATTGACAATGTTCGCTCGCGGGCGCCCTATAATGAGATGACCTATTTGGGCGGCCCGCAGTATGACGCGTCGACTATGCGTTATGGCCTCAAATTTCTCGATGGCAATCAAGTGGTCATTGTCTATGTAGATGCGCGTACCGGTCGCATACTCGGTCGTAATCCCTAACAGTCTGGTCTGTGCAACGACGCTTTGCGATGTTCGTTCAGGCTGATACAGTCACTACTAACAAGGGTCGGATACGTCCACCCAAGAGGTTGAAAGGCGCATTATGCGAATTCTGATTGTCGAAGACGAACCCACATTGGGTCCGCAGTTGAAGTCGACGTTGGAAGGAGCGGGATATGCCGTTGATCTTGCCACCGACGGAGAGGACGGCCATTTCCTTGGGTCGACCGAAAGTTACGATGCGGCGATCCTTGATTTGGGCTTGCCCGAGGTCGATGGCCTGACCGTGCTTGACCGCTGGCGCAAGGAAAAGCGTAATTTTCCTGTTCTCGTTCTTACGGCACGCGATAGCTGGTCCGACAAGGTCGCGGGGCTGGATGCAGGCGCCGACGATTATCTTGCCAAGCCATTCCAAACTGAAGAGCTTATTGCGCGGTTGCGCGCTTTAATCCGGCGCGCATCAGGAAATGCCTCGAGCGAACTGACCGCCGGAAGTGTCCGGCTGGATACGCGGTCAGGCCGGGTTACATTGGCGGGCGAGCCGGTCAAGCTGACCGCGCAGGAATATAAGCTGTTGTCATACCTCCTCCACCATAAGGGTAAGGTGGTGTCGCGGACCGAATTGATCGAACATATATATGATCAGGATTTTGATCGTGATTCCAACACGATAGAGGTGTTTGTTACGCGAATTCGTAAGAAACTCGGTGCCGAGATCATCACCACTATTCGCGGGCTTGGGTATCAACTCGACGATCCGCAGGGCTGAGACGGAAGCCGATGATCGACGACCCAGTCGCGACATCTGATGACGTTCTGAACACGCCCACGCCGACAAACCGGTCGACGGGGTCTCTCGTTCGCCGCATGATCGGCATTGCGGCATTGTGGATTTCGCTTTTGCTCATCGGCGGTGGTTTTGCCCTTGATCGGGTTTTGACGACGGCCATCACCCGCAACTTCGATACGGGCCTTGACTATGTTTTGTTGGCGATGATCCGGTCGTCAGAAGTCGGTCCTGACGGAGAGGTGCGGCTTTTGCAGCCGCTAGGCGACCAACGTTTTTTGGAGCCATATAGCGGCTTGTATTGGCAAATCAGCGGCGGCAAGCAAGAACCATACCCATCGCGTTCCTTATGGGAGCGCCGATTGGAGGCACCCACCAACCATATCGATTCCGCGCTGCATACTTATAACAGCAATCAATTTCCCGATGAGGAATTGCGGGTGTTGGAACGCGATGTCGTGCTGCCGGGGAGCAAGGTCAACTGGCGCTTTCAAATCGCGCAATCACGCGTTGCGCTCGATGAGCAAATCGGCGCAGTCCGCGCCACATTAATTCCCAGTTTGGCTTTGTTGGGGCTCGGGCTCATCATCCTTGCTGCCTTGCAGACGATTTACGGCCTATGGCCACTGCGACATATACGTCAGGCGATCGCCGCAATGCGTGGGGGTCAGAAGCGTCGCGTCGATGCGCCACTGCCGCTGGAGGTGCGCCCGATGGTTGACGAGTTGAACGCGTTGTTGGCGCATAATGAAAAACAAGCGGAGGAAGCGCGATTGCATGCGGGTAATCTTGCCCACGCGCTCAAAACCCCGCTGACCGTGCTCATCAACAGCGCAACCAATTCCGACGCCGAACTGGCGGTGACAATCCGTCGCGAAGCATCGACAATGCAGCGCCAGATCGAGCATCATTTGGCCCGCGCACGCGCGGTGGGTCGACGCGGCGCGGCGCTAGCGCGCGCGAACATCTGGGATAGCGTGGCCAGCGTGTCGCGTGCTGTTGGCAGGCTTTATCCTGATTTGCGCCTCGATGCGGCAGGCGATCACGCAGTGATTGCACAAGTCGAGCGGCAGGATCTCGACGAGTTAATTGGAAACTTGCTAGAGAATGCGGCAAAATATGGCGGCGGCAGCGTCTTTGTTACCATTCAGCACGAGGGCGCAACCGCCGAAATATTGGTCGAGGATGATGGGCCCGGCATCGCCCTTGCTGACCGCGAACGCATTTTTGATCGCGGCGTGCGATTGGATAGCGGCAAGCCTGGAACAGGCTTGGGCCTGGCGATTGTGCGTGACGTTGCCGAGATTTATGGCGGCGGGATTACGTTGGAGGAAAGTGAAGATTTGGGTGGCTTGCTGGTTCGGCTACGTCTGCCTGCGGCCTGAATTCGGCGCCATGCATTGGCGCACCGGTCACTGGTCGCGTTTGGCTTGTTCGTGGTGTCGAATCACCTCTTCGATAATGAAGCGCAGAAATTTCTCGCTAAACGCCGGATCGAGATCGGCTTCGGCGGCAAGGCTGCGTAGCCGCGCGA
The DNA here is from genome assembly GCA_963844225.1 of uncultured Alphaproteobacteria bacterium. Classification (GTDB taxonomy): domain Bacteria; phylum Pseudomonadota; class Alphaproteobacteria; order Sphingomonadales; family Sphingomonadaceae; genus Sphingopyxis. The sequence goes on from CAWJNG010000012.1 coordinate 69,157, forward strand.
TCTGACGCGATTCACGGTCGGGATCGGCAGGGGGGAGATCTATCCGTGCCTTGAGTTCGCCCACCGCCTTCGTGACTTTGAAACGCTCGGCCAACATGTACACTAGCGCGGCATCGATATTGTCGATGCTCTGGCGATAGCGGCTTAATTGGTCATCCATCGACGTTGATCCTCTATGATGGGGTCTCGCTTGGCATTGCCACTACCCCGCTGGCAAGCTGAAATTCGTTGCAAAATGCGCACTACCTCGTCATGGCTGCGCCCATTATGACCGCTGAAATCCACCGCATCCATTCTGACCAGCCGCCTTCGCTCGATCCGATGATGGCTTTGGTCGCCTCGGACATGAACGAAGTCAATGCGGTGATCCTCGACCGGATGCAGTCTGACATTCCGCTGATTCCCGAACTGGCCGGTCATTTGATCGCCGGTGGCGGCAAGCGGATGCGCCCGATGCTGACGCTTGCTTGCGCGCAGATGCTCGACTATCCGGGACATCGCCACTGCAAATTGGCTGCTGCAGTCGAGTTCATTCACACCGCCACCTTGCTCCATGACGATGTCGTCGACGGTTCGGATCTGCGCCGCGGGCGTAAAACCGCGAATATCATCTGGGGCAATAGCGCATCGGTCCTGGTCGGCGATTTCCTGTTCAGCCGCGCCTTTGAATTAATGGTCGAAGACGGTTCTTTGAAAGTCCTCAAAATATTGTCCCGCGCGTCGGCTGTAATTGCAGAGGGCGAGGTCAACCAGCTTTCGGCGCAGCGCCGCGTCGAAACGAGCGAGGACCAATATCTGGCGATCATTGGCGCCAAGACTGCCGAATTATTCGCTGCAGCGAGTAAGATTGCCGCTGTAGTCGCGGAACGCGAGGAAGCGATCGAAGCCTCATTGGACGCCTATGGCCGTAACCTTGGCATCGCATTTCAGCTGGTTGATGATGCGATTGACTATGTTTCTGATGAAGCGACGATGGGCAAAGATGTCGGCGATGATTTTCGCGACGGCAAGCTGACGCTTCCGGTCATCCTCGCCTATGCGCGCGGGAGTGCCGAAGAGCGCGACTTCTGGAAATTGGCGATGACGGGACACCGGGCTTCGGACGAAGATCTGGAGCATGCAACGCAGCTGCTTCACGATCATAATGCGATTACCGACACGCTGGCGCGGGCGCGCCACTATGGCCAGCGCGCGGTCGATGCCATCGCGGGTTTTCCGCCTAGTCAGGCGCGTTCCGCATTGACCGAGGCTGTGGGTTTTGCGGTCGCCCGCGCTTACTAAATTCATATGACATCCTCCCGGATGGCCTTGCCGATCGACGCCGTTCTGCCCGACATTATGGCGGCGCTGATTCTCAAGCCCAATGTTGTGGTTGTCGCGCCGCCGGGGGCTGGCAAAACGACACGTGTGGCTCCTGCATTGCTGGAGCAACCCTGGTGTAGCGGCGCGATCTGGCTGTTGTCGCCTCGGCGGTTGGCGGCGCGCGCAGCGGCGGAGCGCATTGCGTCAGAACTTGGTGAGAAGGTCGGTGAACGCGTGGGCTATGCAACACGCCTCGACAGCAAAAGTTCGGCCGCGACGCGCCTTTTAGTGATGACGCCTGGCCTGTTTCGCGCCCGTATTTTGAGCGACCCCCAACTCACAAGCGTGTCGGCTGTGCTGTTTGACGAGGTGCATGAACGTAGTCTCGATAGTGACTTTGCGCTAGCGCTCGCCATTGACGCCCAGCAAGGCTTGCGTGAGGATATTCGCCTTGTGGCTATGTCGGCAACGCTTGACGGCGAGCGCTTTGGGGCCTTGCTTGCCAACGCACCGGTGGTGGCCAGTAAAGGTAAGGTTTTTCCGCTCACAACCCGCTATCCGGGACGCCGCGCCGAGGAACCGCTGCCAAGCATTATCGTGTCGGCGGTGCGATTGGCGCTTGGTGACGAGGCAGAGGGCGACATTTTGGTCTTCCTGCCCGGCGCTGGTGATATTGAACGGGCGGCAACATTGTTGGAGCAATGCCGCTTGCCGGTCGCTATCCACGGGCTGCATGGACAGATCGATCCGGCGCTTCAACGGGCAGCTCTGGTGCGCGATCCAGATGGTCTACGCAAAATCATCCTGGCGACCAGCATAGCCGAGACCAGTCTGACAATTGACGGTGTGCGTATCGTCATCGACGCAGGCCTCGCGCGCCGCCCGCGTTTTGACAAGGCCGCAGGGATATCGAGGCTTGTCACCGAACGCGCCAGTCAGGCTGCGGCGACACAGCGCGCTGGACGAGCGGCGCGACAGACGGCCGGGGTTGTGTATCGATTGTGGGAAGAAGCGGCGACGATGGGTATGCCGCCGTTTGATCCGCCCGAGATTCATGAGAATGATTTGATGCCCATGGTGCTGGATTGTGCCAGCTGGGGCATAGTTGATCCGCGACAGCTTGGTTGGCTTGACCCGCCATCGCCCGCAGCAGTTGCGGAGGCGAAGAATCGGCTGCGCGCGATAGGCGCCCTGACCAGCGATGGCCGCATTACGGATGAAGGGCGTGCGTTGGTGGCGCTCCCGCTGCCGGTGCCGCTTGCACATATGCTTATTCATGCAACGCGGGCGGGGCAGGGCGATCAAGCCGCGCAGCTGGCGGTGCTTTTGACCGAGCCGGGGCTTGGCGGGCGTATGGTCGATATCGAGCAGCGCCTTCAAAGGTGGAGATCCAGCCGCGGTGAACGATCAGAAGGCGCATGGAGACTGGCGCGGCGACTGGCCAGATTGGCATCAAAAATCGAGGATACTGCAGAGCTAAAGGAAAATGCGCTCACAGTCGGGGGCTGGGTGGCGATGGCCTGGCCTGAACGGGTGGCGCGTCGCCGCGCAGGTCAACGCGGAGAATATCTGGGTGTGGGCGGGCGTGCCTATCGGCTTGATCCCACTGACGGTCTGGCGGGAAATGAATGGCTCGCCGTTGCCGATGCGCAAGGACAGGCATCAGGTGTCCGCATACTAGCCGCAGCTGCGATTGATTTGACCGAAGTCGAGGCATTGTTCGCGGACCAGATCATTACACAAACTGCCAGCCGCTATGATGCTGCCTCCGATCGTGTCGACCATCGCCGCGAACGGCGCTTGGGCGCTATCGCACTGGCGAGCGGCACTATAGCGCGACAGGGAGACGCGGTGACCGAGGATGTCGGGCTCCGGATTGCGGCGGTTCGCGAAAAGGGTATGGGGTTGATCGGATGGGGCGGGCGTTCGCAATCGCTGCGCCAGAGAGCCTCTTTTGCGGGAGTGGATTTGCTGAGCGGCGCGGCACTGATGGAAAATCTGGACCTCTGGCTTGCGCCCTTACTCGAAGATTGTCGGGGTCTGCGCGATATTGACGACGGGCGACTGGCAGAGTCATTGCTCGGGCAGCTGGATTGGCCGAGCCGTCAGCGCCTGATCGCTGTGGCACCTGAATATTTTATTACGCCAGCAGGGACCGAGCATCGCATCGACTATGCTCATGACGGCGGTCCACAAGTCGCCGTTCGCGTGCAAGAAATGTTTGGGCTGTCGAGGCATCCCACGGTCGGTGATCCGCCCGTGCCGTTGGTTCTTGCACTAACCTCTCCGGCGCATCGTCCGTTGCAAACAACGCGCGACATTGAGTCCTTCTGGCTTGGAAGCTGGGGTGGTGTTGCGCGCGAGATGCGCGGGCGTTATCCAAAACATAGCTGGCCAGACGACCCTAAAAACGCCCGTCCGACCTTGCTCACCAAGGCGGCTCAGGCGCGGCGAGGCGAAGCATGATGGCGGCGCAAATCTACTTTCGCGGCGTCGGTAGACGGGCTATGGCAGCGCCAGTAGGCCCTGCAGCAGGATAGATGGATGACCGCTCGTATCTTTCAACAACCTAAAAACGCTATGCAGTCGGGTCGTGCGCGGACGGCTGGCTGGATGCTGGAATTTGCTCCGAGCGAGGCGAAAAAGCCCGATCCCCTAATGGGTTGGGCAGGAAGCGGCGACACGCGCCGCCAAATTCGTTTGAACTTTGCTAGCCATGATGAAGCCCTAGCCTATGCGGCACGCAACGGCATCCAAGCAGAGGTTATTTCCACACCCGAGCGTCGACTCAAAATTCAAACATACGCCGATAATTTTCGTTAAAAATGGCGTTTGACGCGTCGGCGTCATGCGGGGACCGCACTCAGGCGTCTGCGCCGCCTTGGGGTTGCAACATCCGGTGCAAATGAACGACGACATATTTCATTTCGGCGTCGTCGACGGTACGCTGGGCGGCGCTACGCCATGCTTTTTCGGCCGACTTATAGTCCGGAAAGAGCCCGACGACATCCAGATTGGACAGGTCGACAAAATCCAGACCCTGAGGGTCGGAAACGCGTCCACCGAAAACCAGATGTAATTTGCTCATACTTTTTTCCTAATCAGAGGCATCGGCCAATGGCCGCGCCCCTAACAGGGTGATGCTGCTACGACAAGCGGCTCAATCGCGGCGTTTGGGAAGGAGCGAACCAAGTAGGGCGCCAAGTGCTACCGCCCCAGCGACAAGTGCCATCGGCTGCTCCTTGGCGGCCTCCTTTAGTTTGCTATTCGCGCGGGTCGCTTGTTTCTTGCCTTTTTCTAACGCATCGGCAGATACCCGCGCCAGACTTTCGGCTTGTTCCCGGCCTTTGGACGCCAGCTCGCCGCCGACTTCGCGCGCGCGACCATAGCTGTCCTGAATCCGCACCCGCGCCGCTTCGGCGGTCTGGCGGGCGCTTTCGGCGAGTTCCTCGGCCTTGGCTTGGGCATCGCGCGTTGCTTCATTCAGTGATTTCATCATCTTCCTCCGCAATATTTTGATCATCTTCAGTGCCGACAAGGGACTTCGCCAGATCTATGACCTTGTCCGCCAACCCACTCAATTTCTCTGCCACTCTTGGCATCGCGCGTCGCAAGGGATCGCGAAAAGCATAGGCTAATCCTGCCACGGCGGCGAGCGCAATCGGAACCCGATATTCAATCAACCCGGACTGTGCGGAATCGACGGCGGCGTCGACCCTTTCACCCACACGATATTTGCCACGATTAATCAGCGATTTTGGCGCTAATTCGCCTTTGGCCTTGCTAACGCTGCCGCGCAACTGTGTGCGTTGCAACATTGCGTTGCGCAGCGCATTGTCGAGCCGGACACGCATCGGGTTCATTCGCCATCCTCTTCGCTTGAATCGCCAAAAATGTCCGACCGGAACGCGGCTGCTATATTGGCCGCGCTTCGCCGTGCACGAAGGCCAGCAAAGACCGCCAACAGCAACAGTGCGGCAAAAACAATCAAGGTTGCCACCAAGGGGCCCACATATGTCGCCAGAATAAGGATTGAACCAAATGCCAACGCAAGCAGTGCGACCAATAAGGCGCTTGCTGCAATAAATCCCCACATGCCTGTTTGTTGAGCGCCATGTCTGGCCATGTCTGCACGAGCTTCAAGCAATCGAAGTTCGGCGCGCGCCGCCGCTGTGACGTTTTGCACAACGTCGCTCACCACATCGTTGAGCGGCTCAGGTGGCGGTCGTGTGGCGGCCGATTTTGGCGCATAGCCATGACTCAGTCGGTCCAGCGGACCGACTGCATCGGAGGCGGGCGCATTGCTATCTGTGTGCGTCAAGACGTGTCAGCCGTTATCGCTGCCACCTTTTAGCATTCGTGCCAGTACAAAACCAATTACAGCCGCTGCGCCAACCGCAACCGCCGGGCTTTTCTTAACAAAATCACGCGTCGATTCAGCCAGCTCTTCAAGGTCTTTTTGTTCAAGCGTGGTGGCGAGTCCGGCTACCGTAGTCGCGGCGGAGCGCGCATAATCGCCATATTGCTTGCCGAATTTGCTATCAACAGTGCCGGCGCTATCTTCGAGCATTTTGGCGAGACTGCTGACCGAGTCCGCGGCCTTACCTTTGCCTTTTTCAGCGGCTTCGCGAGCTTTGGAAGATGCCTGTGAGGCGAAGGTCGACGCTTCTTTGCGGATCGAACTGGCCTTTTTGCTGGCCTCTGATTTGATAGTGTCGCGTGTCGCAGCCAGTTGATCGCGGATCGGCTTGTCCGATTTTGCGACAGCCTTTTTTGCTGCGGGTTTGGCAGCGACTTTGCGCGGCGTCGTGGTCTTGGCGCTGATTGGCTTCTTGGTCGTAGAGGGGGTCGCAGGCTTGGCCATGTTTTTTGGTCCTTTTTTCCGTGGCACCACCGTTGCGCGAATTGGCAACAGCGAATTTCTAGTCCTTACCTATAATATAGCAGCGCGGGGGCAAAGGTTCCATAGGCGTGCTAAATTCCTATGCATTATTGCCTTGGCCCTGCCGCGCAGATAGGAGGCGAGCCCTTATCCATGGACTGGCGGACAGGCCCGTCTCTCACGCTAACCAGCAGGACATTTCACATGACCGCGATAATCGACATTCATGGCCGCGAAATTCTCGACAGCCGGGGCAACCCGACGGTCGAAGTGGAGGTGTTGCTAGAGGATGGCAGTCTTGGCCGCGCGGCGGTGCCATCAGGAGCATCGACCGGCGCGCATGAAGCGGTGGAGTTGCGCGATGGTGACAAGAGCCGCTTTCTTGGCAAAGGCGTTTTGAAAGCGGTGGCGGCGGTTAACGGTGAACTCGCCGATGCAATAGTGGGGATGGAAGCTGAGGATCAACTGGAACTCGACCAAGTGATGATCGATCTGGATGGCACACCGAACAAAGCCCGACTGGGCGCCAATGCGATATTAGGGGTGAGCCTCGCGGCTGCCAAAGCCGCCGCAGATGCCCGCGGACTGCCGCTCTACCGTTATGTTGGCGGCGTTTCGGCGCGTACTCTGCCGGTTCCAATGATGAACATTATCAACGGCGGTGAGCATGCCGACAACCCGATCGACATTCAGGAATTCATGATCATGCCCGTGGGGGCCGGCAGCATCGCGGAGGCCGTGCGTTGGGGCAGCGAGATTTTCCATACTTTAAAAAAGGGACTTACGGCCAAGGGATTAGCAACGGCGGTCGGGGATGAGGGCGGTTTCGCCCCTTACCTCGCTTCGACCCGCGACGCGCTAGACTTTATTGCCGCCTCGGTGGAACAGGCTGGCTTTAAGCTTGGGAGCGATGTCGTGCTCGCTCTCGATTGTGCAGCGACCGAATTTTTCAAGAACGGTAGATATGAAATTTCGGGGGAGAAGCTATCGCTCAGCCCAACCGAAATGGCTGACTATCTTGCCAAGCTTGTGGCCGACTATCCGATCCTGTCGATCGAGGACGGGATGAGCGAAGATGACTTTGCGGGTTGGAAGTCGCTAACCGACTTAATCGGCGACAAATGCCAGCTCGTCGGTGACGATTTGTTTGTGACCAATCCCGTGCGGTTGGGGCAGGGGATCGAGGACGGTCTCGCTAATTCGTTGCTCGTTAAGGTCAACCAAATCGGCACTTTGTCGGAAACTCTCGACGCTGTCGATATGGCGCACCGTGCACGCTATACGGCGGTGATGTCGCATCGTTCCGGCGAGACCGAGGATGCGACAATCGCCGACCTTGCTGTCGCCACCAACTGCGGCCAGATCAAAACCGGCAGCCTCGCGCGGTCGGATCGGCTCGCCAAATATAACCAGCTGATTCGCATTGAGGAGGAGTTGGGCGGCATGGCCCGCTACCTGGGGATGGATATTTTTCATTGATATCATGGAGTTGAGACTCGTTTCCCAGCTGCCGAGTGTAACATATTTGCCATAGTCATCGACAATTCGTTTCATCGCTCAATTGACCCGATTGTGCGCCCCCAAAGCCTCGCATAAAACTTCGCGCCAGAGGGACGATCTCCCCACTTTCATACCGGGCATAAGAAGGGCTTTTTGCGATGTCTCTACTTAGGTTTAATCTGCGCACAGGCGCTGCACTATCGATAGTTTTGTCGGCCCTGGCCGCCGCACCTGCGGTGGCCCAATCGGAAGACTCAAACGCGCCGCAGGAGACGAGCACAACCAACTCCGGCCAGGAAATTATCGTGACCGGCTCGCGCATCCGTCGCAACCCGCTCGACCAGCCTTCGCCCGTAGTGACGGTCGATAGTGAAGCCATCGCCAGGACGGGCCTGTCGTCGGTCGCCGATGTGCTGCAGCGGCTTCCCGGCTCGGCGGGCGGACTGAATACCCGGTTCAACAACAGTGGCAATCTCGGCAACCCGCCCGACGGCGGTGGCGTTGGCGCGGGATCGTCGACTATCGACCTGCGCTATCTCGGCGCCAAACGGACTCTCGTGCTGGTCGATGGGTTGCGCTATGTTTCGGGCGCATCGGCCAGCGGCATCCCTAATGCCGTCGACCTCAACTCCATCCCCGAAGGGATGATCGATCGCATCGAAGTGCTGCAATCGGGTGCCTCGCCGCTATATGGTTCGGACGCTATCGCCGGGGTCGTGAACATCATTACCAAGTCGACCCAGAACGGCTTTAAGGCGTCGGCGCAAGTGGGCGAGTTTCGTCAGGGTGACGGCGAGGTCGGCAGCTATCAGATAAGCTATGGCGCTGGACGAGAGGGCGTGCACCTTGTTGTAGGCGCTAGCTATGTCGGGCAAGGCTCGGTGAGCGCCGCCGATCGTGCCGTTTCGCAATTTCCCAATCCGGGTCAAACCAGCTGTACCGATCCCATCGGCGGTTGCAGCAGCGGTACGCCGCTGGGCCGCTTTGACGTCCTCGGCTCCAGCATTACGCTTCGGGGACCGGTGATCGGCCGGACCCCAGTATATGACCCGACGCTGGTCACCGGCGATTACAAGCCGTTCACATCGGCGGACCGGTTCAATTTCGCGCCGTTCAACTATTTTCAAACACCAAGCCGGCGGTACGGCGCATTTGCTAACGCGCGCGCCGAATTTTCCGATGCCTTTAATGTGCGCGTCAAAGCAGTCTACAATCACAGACTTTCGCAAAACCAAGCCGCCTTCTTGCCGCTTTTCGTCGGCCCTGATGCGGGCAACGGAAATTTGCTTGATACGATTTCGATCGACGCAACCAATCCGTTCAACCCCTTTGGCGTCACGCTTAATTCGGGCGCCAACGGCGGAACGGCCAACTACAGCTTTATCGGTCGCCGTCTGGTCGAGGCGGGTCAGCGCACCTACACGCAAACAGTTGACACCTTCAATTTGACCGGCACGATCGACGGCAAGTTCCAGTTGTTCAATCGCAATTGGTATTATGATTTGAACGCTACCTACGGTGTCAACGATGCGCATCAGCTGTTCACCGGCAACCTGAATTCCGCCAAATTGGCTCAGGCACTCGGCCCTGTGGCGCAGTGCACGGGTTCGTGCGTTCCGTTCAACATCTTCGGTGGTGTGGGCTCCGTTACGCCGGCAATGCTGGCCTTTGTCGGTTTCGATGAGCATGACAAAAGCTATCAGCGCCTGGCCGATTTTGAAGCCAACTTATCGGGAGAATTGTTCGACCTACCTGGCGGTCCGGTGGGTGTCGCGATCGGCTACGAACATCGCTCCCAATTTGGCAGCTTCACGCCTGATCCGATTATTCAGGCTGGACTGGGCGCCGATATCCCAGCGCAGGCGGCAAGCGGACGTTTCTCGGTCGATGAATTCTATGGCGAGGTGCGCTTGCCGTTGTTCCGCGACATGCCCGGCATTGAACTTCTCGAGCTTAATGGCGCGGCGCGTTATTCGAATTATTCAACCTTTGGCGGCAACACCACATTGACGGGGGGTGCTCAGTGGAAGCCGCTGCGCGATTTGCTGTTGCGCGGTTCTTACGCCGAAAGCCTGCGGGCGCCTTCAATCGGCGAACTCTTTGGCTCGCAGTCACGATTCGACCAGCCTCTTTCGGACCCCTGCACCAATGTTGCCGGATCGCTGTATCAGACGTCGGCGACAGTTCGCGCCAATTGCACTGCAAATGGCGTTCCCGCCAATGGCAGCTATCAAGAACCGCAAGGCGGACAGTTACCGGTGCTTACCGGGGGCAACCCTAATCTGGCGCCGGAAACCGCAAAGACCTGGCTTTTTGGAGGCGTCTATAGCCCCGAATGGGCTCGCGGCGGTTCGTTGAGTGCGTTGAATGTCGAAGTGAATTATTACGATATTCGACTGACCGGCGCGATTGCTTCGATTGGTGCTGATGTGCTGCTCAATCGCTGCGCAGTCGCTGGCGATGCGCTCAGTTGTGCGGCCATTTCCCGCACACCCTCGGGCTTCATCTCTGGAATTAATGGCGTGCTGTTGAACACGGGTGGCATCCGGACGCGGGGGATCGACACGACGTTCAATCTTCGGACGGACAATACCAGCGCCGGAATGTTCGGCCTAAGCCTCAATGCGAACTTTCTGTTCAAATATCAGGAAACCGTCCCCGCCACAGCGGGCGTGACAGTGACCAGCTACAAGGGCTTTGAACGCGGTAGCCCCGATCAGGCTTATCCCAAATTCAAGGCGACGGGTGTGCTTGACTGGACGATGGGATTCTTTACGGCCAGTGTAACGGGGCGCTACATCGACGCCGTCGACGAAATTCAGGATGCCACCAAGCACCTCGCCTCGCGCTTTTATACGGACTTGCAGATTCAATTGCGGCCCACCTTCCTTGACAGTCGCTTTGCGCTGACGGCCGGCGTGAATAATCTGTTCAACGTCGATCCGCCGGCGTGCTTTAGCTGCAGCCTCAACAATTATGATCCGACGACATATGACGTACCGGGTCAGTTCGGCTATCTCCGCCTGTCCTACCGGATGTAGGCGGGGCCGATAACTTGGGGGTGATGAACGCAGCAAAAGCTCACCCCCAAGCCCCCCTAGACACGGACCATATTCGCGAAGGTTATATATGAGGCAGGTATGCTACGCCTGCCAAGGAACGGTGGGCGACTTTACTAATGTCTTGGGATAGCTAATTTTCAATTTTTTCCCGTCAGCTGATGAAAAATCACAAGTTTGCAAGCTAGGCATAAGACGAGGGCTAAGAGCTTGCGCATCTGCCCGTACCGCGATGTTGACTCAATGACTTCTCAGGTCTGCGATAGCGGATTAGACAGTTGGCATGGACACTCCCGCGTCGCATGACCGCAATCCCCTTTCGCCGCTGGCTATTCCCATTTTCAGGGCGGTCTGGATCGCAAGTCTGTTCTCGAACTTTGGGGGACTTATTCAGTCGGTCGGCGCGTCATGGACGATGACATCGCTTTCACCGTCGCCCGTTCTTGTTGCGCTTGTCCAGTCATCGACGACGCTACCGATAATGCTCCTGTCGCTATGGTCGGGCGCGATTGCCGACAATTTGGACCGGCGTCTGGTGATGATTTTTGCGCAAAGCTTCATGCTGGTCATCTCAATGGCGCTCGCGGTGGTGGCGTGGAATGGCTTGCTGACACCGTGGCTTTTACTTGTCTTTACCTTTGCGATCGGCTGCGGAACTGCGCTTAACGCGCCGGCTTGGCAGGCTTCGGTCGGTGAAATGGTGCCGCGAACGGTTTTGCCGGCAGCGGTCGCCTACAACGCGATGGGGTTCAATGTGGCGCGCAGTGTAGGCCCTGCCATCGGGGGCGGCATCGTCGCGATTGCAGGTGCCGCCGTGGCATTTCTGGTTAATGCCATATCCTATCTGGGCTTGATTGCGGTCTTGCTAAAATGGCGACCGGTGCTGCCCGAAAACAGCCTGCCCCGGGAATCCATCGGCGTGGCGATGCGCGCGGGAGTGCGATATGTCATCATGTCTCCGTCGTTGCGGACGGTGATGGGACGCGCCGCGCTATTCGGCCTGGGGGCAGCGGGAGTGCCGGCACTCATGCCTCTGGTCGCGCGGCACATTGTTGCCGGGGGCGCTTTGGGATATGGCGTTTTGCTGGGGGCATTTGGTATCGGCGCGGTTATGGGCGCGCTGGGATCGCAACGGTTGCGAGCTCAATTCAACAGCGAAATGCTCATCAGATTTGGTGCGTTGGCGCTGGGCGCTGCCGCCATTGTAATTGCGTTAAGTAGCTGGCTTGTCGTGAGCGGATTGGCGTTGGTATTAGCCGGGGCAGGTTGGTTGGTCACCCTGTCGACATTCAATGTCACCGTGCAGCTTGCCACGCCGCGCTGGGTCGTTGCGCGTGCCTTAGCGATTTACCAAATGATGGCGTTCGGGGGCATGGCTATCGGCAGCTGGCTATTCGGCTGGGTGGCCGAAGTCTTCAGCATCGAAATTTCGTTGATGGCGACGGCGGCGGTGACAATCGTCGGCGCCGCGACGGGCCTCATGCGTCCGTTGCCCAATTTAGAAAGCGCCAATCTTGACCCGCTCGGTCGTTGGAGTGAGCCGCAAACAGCTATTCCGGTTGAAGCCCGCAGCGGACCGGTGGTTATCATGATCGAGTATCGCATCCTTGCAAAAAATGAGGACAAATTTCTGCACGCTATTGCCGAACGGCGGCGGATACGATTGCGTGACGGCGCTAAGGGGTGGGCACTTCAGCGTGACCTTGCCGACCCAGAAATATGGATCGAGCGCTATCACGTTCCGACCTGGTTAGACTATGTCCGCCACAACCAGAGACGAACCCAAGCGGATGCGGTGAATTCCCAACTGCTGAGCGCGCTGAGTGAGGGTGCGTCACCTAGGGTGCGGCGCCTTCTGGAACGCGGGCCGAACAAGCTGCGCCATGATTCACATGTCGATTTTCTGGAGCCCATGACCGATGCGACCCGTACCAACTGATTTTGCGCCTGAAGGGGCAGCAGCGATCTACAAGCGCGGGCAATTACTTTGGCGGTTCGCTATCGTTTCGACGTAAAGTTCTTGCCATGCGTTCGTGCTTGATCGCCGCCTCGCGAAGACGGCGCGCGAGAAACGGATCAGCGCTAGCATCGGCCTTTTGCCGCGCCACACGAGCCAGTTGCTCATAATATATGGCATCTCGAAGCTGTTCCATTGTGGCGCACATATCATGATTTCCGTCACCAAAGACCTAATGGCAGTTCGCTTTTCGCGTAAGGGCTCTGAAGCGAAAGACATGGCAGCAGGTTATCTGAGGTGGTCAGTGAATTCCAGACAAGTGGAAAACGTGCATTTCGGAGCTTGACGGACCGAATCAGCTATGATTCAAGAGCTTTGATGACGCAGCGCCATAAAATCCATAAATCATTCAATCGGGCCATCGGTCCGGCTATTGCTGCATTGGCCGTCCTTGCAATGGTTGGCTATGCCATTTTTGGTCCTACAGGACTTTATGCCTGGGGCGATTACAATCAGTCGGTTGCGAAGCGACAAGCGGTGTTGGCGCAGCTGACCAAGCGTCAGAGCGAGCTCAAAAATCGAGTTAATCTGCTTGACCAGCGGCGGGTTGACCCTGATCTTGCCGATGAGATGATTCGCAAGGAACTGGGGGTCTCGCATCCCGATGATGTGATCATTCCGATGAAGCCCGACCCTGCGCTCTGACGCATCGCCGTCGCATACGTAAAATTGGTTGCGTTGACTGGCTCGGGCCGTTGCCAAGCGCAGCGTTGCCGCCCTATAGGGAAGCATGCCCTAACGGCGAGACGTAAAGGAAAAGGCCTTGGCCAAAGCACCCGCGAGCAAAAAAACCGCGCCCTCAAAAACGGCGGCGACGCCTGCGCCCACCAGCAACCGGGCCAAGCCGCGCGATCCGACGCCCTATAAAGCGACCCCGGACGAGTTGGAAAAATTTTATCGAGACATGCTGCTCATCCGCCGCTTTGAGGAAAAGGCTGGGCAGCTTTACGGCCTGGGGCTGATTGGCGGTTTCTGTCACCTTTATATCGGTCAGGAAGCCGTGGCCGTCGGGCTTCAGAGCGCGCTTGATGGCGATAAGGATAGCGTCATCACCGGCTATCGCGATCATGGTCATATGCTGGCTTATGGCATTGATCCCAAACTCATTATGGCCGAACTGACCGGACGCGCTGCGGGCATTTCGCGCGGCAAGGGCGGGTCGATGCATATGTTCAGCGTCGAACACAAATTTTATGGTGGGCACGGCATCGTCGGCGCTCAAGTCTCGCTCGGTAATGGGCTGGCTTTTGGCCATAAATATCGGGGTGATGGCGGCATTTGCATGGCCTATTTTGGAGATGGCGCGGCGAACCAAGGTCAGGTCTATGAGAGCTTTAACATGGCAGAGCTGTGGAAACTGCCGATCATCTTTGTAATCGAGAACAACCAATATGCGATGGGCACCTCGGTCAACCGGTCGTCGGCCGAAGACCAGCTGTACAGGCGCGGCGAGAGTTTCCGTATCCCCGGAATGCAGGTCGACGGCATGGATGTGCTCGCCGTGCGCGGAGCCGCCGAAGCGGCAATTGAATGGGTGCGTGCTGGCAAGGGGCCAGTCTTAATGGAACTCAAAACCTATCGCTATCGTGGCCACAGCATGTCCGATCCCGCAAAATATCGCAGCCGCGAAGAAGTGCAGGCTGTGCGCGACAAGTCGGATGCGATTGAGGGGCTGAAAAAGTTGATGCTTGACGCCGGGATGACCGAAGACGCGATCAAGGCCATCGACAAGGAGATTCGCAAAGTGGTGAACGAATCCGCAGACTTTGCCGAAAATGCGCCCGAGCCTGAACTGAAAGAACTTTATACAAACGTGCTGGTGGAGCAATATTGATGGCCATCGAACTGAAAATGCCGGCGCTGTCCCCTACGATGGAAGAAGGGACCCTAGCCAAATGGCTCGTCAAAGAAGGCGACGAGGTCAAGTCGGGCGACATATTGGCCGAGATTGAAACGGACAAGGCGACGATGGAATTCGAAGCGGTCGATGAAGGGACTGTTGGGAAAATCCTGATTGCTGAAGGCACCGACAATGTGAAGGTCGGCACCGTTATCGCACTGATCGCGGGTGACGATGAGGATAGCAGCGAAGCTAGCTCCGCACCGACGCCCGACCCGGCCGAGCCGGCTTCCAAGACCGATACGCCGACTCCTGCCGCTGCGGATTCTGCTCCAGCGCCGACCGAGCGTGCCTCTGATCCGGCGATTCCTGAAGGCACAGCCATGGCCCGCATGACTGTGCGCGAGGCGTTGCGCGATGCAATGGCCGAAGAAATGCGACGCGATGATCGCGTCTTTGTAATGGGCGAAGAGGTAGCCGAATATCAGGGAGCCTATAAGGTCACGCAAGGCCTGCTGGCCGAATTTGGTGACCGCCGTGTTATTGATACTCCGATAACCGAATATGGCTTTGCAGGGCTTGGCACGGGGGCCGCGATGGGCGGACTGCGTCCGATTATCGAATTCATGACGTTTAACTTCGCGATGCAAGCAATTGATCATATTATCAATAGTGCGGCAAAGACCAACTATATGTCGGGCGGTCAGATGCGCTGTCCTATCGTTTTTCGCGGTCCCAATGGCGCCGCTTCGCGCGTTGGTGCACAGCATAGTCAGAATTATGCACCCTGGTACGCCAGCGTTCCGGGGCTGATCGTTGTTTGTCCTTACGATGCGGCCGATGCAAAAGGGTTGATGAAGGCAGCGATCCGCAGCGAGGATCCGGTTGTTTTCCTCGAGAATGAGCTCCTCTATGGCCGGAGCTTTGATATTCCCGAAGTCGAGGATTTCGTCCTTCCGATCGGCAAGGCACGGATCATGCGCGAGGGCGCAGACGTTACGGTCGTTAGCTATTCAATCGGCGTCGGGCTTGCGCTGGAAGCGGCTGATGAACTGGCAGGGGAGAAGATCGAGGTAGAAGTCATTGACCTACGCACTATCCGCCCGCTCGACACGGCCACTGTGCTGGAAAGCCTCAAGAAGACGAACCGGCTAGTGATTGTAGAAGAAGGTTGGCCCACCTGTTCCATCGCAAGCGAGCTGGCGATGGTAGCGATGGAACAAGGCTTTGACGATCTTGACGCGCCCGTTATGCGGGTATGCAATGAAGATGTGCCGCTGCCCTATGCCGCCAATCTGGAAAAGGCAGCGCTAGTCGATACAGCGCGCGTCATCGCGGCGGTAAAACTTGCCTGCAATCGCGACTAAGGCCCTCATTAAAACCGCCGTTGGGGGCGCCTACCCCGACATGCGTGACCCACGCGTGATGGTCATGGTCGGACGCGAAGAGCGTGCCGCCATGACGTCACTTTGGGCGTTGGTGGAGCGACTGTCGCGTTTACTGTTCGATGCGCGGGACCCGTTGGTGGCGCAGATTAAACTTGCTTGGTGGCGAGATATGTTAGGTCACTTGGCTAATGACCCGACCCAATTGCCTGAAGGCGAGCCACTTTTGTCCAAATTGCGCGACAGTTGGAGCCAAGGCAGCGACCTTGCCGCCCTTACTGAACCCGTTGAAAATATGATCTTTGCCGAAGATGATGCAGCGCGCATTGCTGGCGCCAGTGACTTTGGCGATCGAACATTCGCGCTTTGCCATGGAGCCAGCCCGCTAGAGGGGCGACCGGCGGCGGGGGCCCGGTGGGGCTTGGTTTGGGGCGCGATGTTGCAAAGTGAGCGAGAGGCCGCGCACACATTGTTGGCGCGAGCGGGGCGCCTACCAAAGTCCGCACGCACCGATTTTCATGATCAGAAGGCGCTCTTTACACTCGATCGGTGGGCGCAGGCGATCGCTTTGAGGGCGGGGGAGCGCCAATGGCGGCGCGAGGCCCTGTTGCTGCTGCGGCTTGGCATTTTTGGACGCTGACGGGTCGAATTGCGTTCGGGGGTGGAAATCACGCCGCCTAAGCCCTATCTTGCAGCTTCGTTTTGATCGCAGGAGACAATGCGATGTTCCGTGGGCTGGTCGCTTATCTCGATTCCATAATGGCGCGTGATCCTGCGCCGCGCTCGCGTTGGGAAATACTCCTCTATCCGGGTTTATTGGCGGTTGGCCTTCATCGGATCGCACATTGGCTGTTTGAAGCTGATCTGTTCTTTCTTGCGCGTTTTTTCAATCATGTGTCGCGCTGGCTGACGGCAATCGACATTCATCCAGGCGCCAAAATCGGACGCCATCTATTCATCGATCATGGCTTTACCGTGATTGGCGAAACCGCAGAAATCGGCGACAATGTGACCATTTATCAATGTGTGACGCTCGGTGGGACCGATCCTGCCAATGGCATCGGCGGTAAACGTCATCCGACCTTGTCTGATGGGGTGATCGTCGGTTCCGGCGCACAGATATTGGGACCGGTGATTGTGGGTTCGCGGGCGCGTGTGGGCGCCAATGCAGTCGTGACCAAGGACGTCCCCGAAGGCGCTGTGATGGTTGGTATTCCTGCCCGCTCGACACTAGTTGATGCTGCTGAGTATGCGCGCGAATTTGTGCCCTATGGCACTCCGTGCTGCGATACTTTTGATCCGGCAACGCAAAAGGTTGAGTTGCTGCAATGCCAATTGGAAGTGCTCCAAAAGCAGATCAATGATTTGATCGCGGATCAGGCGGAAACGCGTGAGGATGGACATAAACCGGCTAGAAAAGGCAGTCAGAGCCGCGCCTGATGGGGACGGTGACGCCTTGGCCAGTCAACGTTCGGCTAGCGAGCAAGCATACCGGTTTTGATAAGCAGGAGTTGACGCGCATCATGGATCTTTATGGCCGGATGGTCGCTGCCGGAAATTGGCGTGACTATGCGATGGATTTCGAGCGTGATGTGGCCAGCTTTGCCGCCTTCCGGCGCGCTGCCGAACGACCCGAATATCGTATCGAAAAACGCCCCGCCTTGCGGAATCGCCAGGGCATGTGGGCGCTGGTGTCCGAAGGCGGGGCGATTTTGAAACGTGGGGACGAACTGACGAATGTGCTCGCCCCTGTGGAACGCAAGCTTATGAAGCTGGTTGCGGACTGACGAGGGCGATCGTTGCCGGAAGCTGTTCAGCCAAGCTGTCGGGCAACAAGCCCACCACAGCATGGCGTGCATTTTGCCAGAAGGCAGAGAGCAGCAACAATGACGATCCAATGACAAAGGCGGTTAAGGCGACATTGAGTTCGACTGCCCCAAATTCGCGAAAGAGCTGCGTCAACGCAAAGAGCACATAGGCCAGTGCGGAAACAAGCAAGGCGCGTCGATCGATCGCCAGTGCGATCAAGCCAAAGCCGATATAGATCACGACGACCATCACGGCGGCCAAGGCGGTGATATTGTCGCCTTCGGTCACGCCCAACAGGGCAAAGATCGGATGCGCCATCATCGGCGCAGCCAAAAGGTGGAGCCAGAAGGCAACGTCACTACGACGGGTCTGGCGAACTTTGTCGCTGCGGTCCCACCACATGGCGATTGAGAATATGCCGACCCCGGCCACAAGCACGAGCGACAGGATCAAATTAACGGGCGGCTCGGTTCCGCCCACGATAGCGAGTATGAGGGCAATGACCGTACCAGCCAGCGCCGCACTGCCCGCCGCGACTGTTATCGGCACCATGAAGCGTTTCCAGTGCAGCCATGTTGCGCCAGCGGTTATCAAGGCTATCCCACTAGCAAGGATGGCAATAGTTGCTTCGGCTGGATTGTGGCCGAAAATGGCTTCACCATGTTTGACCAGAAACCCAACCATGGTGCCCATAACGCCGCCGGCAAAGGCGAGAACTAGAACGATGCTGGGGAGGGCCATGCGACGCTGGCGGGTAAAATACTCGGCAAGACCCCAAGCCGTACCCGCCACCGCGATGCCTGCAAGCGCCGGATGAATGGATTCACCGATCCATCCCACCGCGACGAGCAAAATCACCGCTGCGATGCTCACAAATATGTCGTTAAAGCCGGAGATTAATCGAAAATGTTCTTCGTCGGCACCGGGGGCGTATCGAGCCGACGCGATATGGGCGCGAAAAGCCTCTAATGCTTCCGGCGTCAATATTTTCGCGTCAACCGCAGTTTGCAAGTCGCTGTCGCTATACATTGGGGTCGTCCTCTATGGTTCGATCCCCTTGCCCCACGGATTCTATGGCACGAGCGTGTTGGTGTGTCAATACAGCATGGCGGACGCCGTCCACGTTGTTTATTTGCAGTTTCAGCCCTGCAACGCTTGCAATGCCTTTAGGATCGCCATGGATTGCTCCGACCCAGACTGCGGAACAGTCTCCCCCGTCCGATCGCAGATTTGCTCCCAAGCCGCAGCTACACCTTCGACTGTGCGGTCTTCAGGAGGTAGCGCGACGCCCGGTGTCAGTGTGACATAGCTTGTCTGATAGACGCCCGCACCCGCGCCAACTATGGCGTTGGATGGTGAATCTTCGGACACAAGGAATAGCGCAGCGGGGACAACATTTTCGGGGTTGAACTGGGCGAAAAGTTCGGGGGGAAAGATATCCTCGGTCATGCGTGTTGCCGCGACGGGGGCGAGGGTGTTGACCCGGATATTATATTTCGCGCCTTCCAGATAAAGCGATTTGGTAAAACCGGCGAGGCCAAGCTTGGCCGCACCATAGTTGGTCTGACCAAAATTTCCGAACAATCCTGTTGATGATGCAGTCATCAAGATACGGCCATAGGCCTGTTCTCGCATGGTTTCCCAGCAAGCTTTGGTGACATTGGCACTGCCGATCAGGTGGACATCGACGACCATATCGAAATCTGCGGGCTCCATTTTGGCAAAGCTTTTGTCGCGCAGGATACCGGCATTATTGATTAGAATATCGATCTGACCCCATGCTTCCTTGGTCTTGGCGACCATTTCGACCATATGCTCATATTCGGTGACGCTGCCGCCATTCGACATGGCGGTCCCGCCTGCAGCCTTGATTTCTTCTACGACTTGCAGCGCGGCATCCGAATGACCTGTGCCATCGCGTGACCCGCCGAGATCGTTTACCACCACTTTGGCACCGCGCCGCGCCAATTCGAGAGCATAAGCGCGACCGAGCCCACCGCCGGCGCCTGTAACGATGGCAACGCGTCCGTTAAAATTGATGGTCATGTATCTCTCCTTGAATCTCTGCGCCGTCCATAGCCGCTCGACGCAACGAGGCAAGCGAAAGCCAGAAAATCGCGGCGCAACAAAAATGTCATCACGCCGTCTCTATAATGTCATTTATAGGCCATATTAGCGACGCCAGATCGTGAAATCTGAATCCGGAGCTCGTTGCATGTACAAGAAACTTTCCATTGCTTTACTCGCCACATCGATGTTGACGCTGCCATCGGTCACTTCGGCACAAGAATTGACGGCGAACGATGTTGCCGCGATGCGGGCGGAGATTGCTTCTTTGCGAGCGCAGGTCGAAACGCTAAAATCGCGGCTAGATGCGGCGAAGGTGGATGCGCCTGTTTTTTCAGCCTCTCCGGTTCCTGCGCCTGACGCTGCTCATGCTTCAGATGTGCCGAAAACCGAGATTAGCTGGAATGGCGCACCGGAGATTAAATCCTCTGATGGCTGGAGCTTCAAACCGCGCGGACGGCTGCAAATCGATATGGCGGGAATCGACGCGCCAGCCGGGGTGATGGGGCCCCGTGGTGGGGTCGGGACCGAATTTCGCCGCGCCTATTTGGGCGTTGACGGAAAAATTCCGGGCGGTTTTTCCTATCGGGTGGAGGCGGATATTGCGAACAGCTCGGTTGATTTGACCGATTTATATATCACCTATGGCACCGGACCGGTGTCCGTGACGGTAGGGCAGATTAAACCATTTTGGTCACTCGACGAAATGACGAGCGACCTGTTTACGACCTTTACTGAACGCGCGGCATTCACACAGGCATTCGGTTTCGAACGGCGCGTCGGCTTATCGACCCAATATAAGGGTAAGTCCGTCCTTGTGCAGGCTGGCGTGTTTGGTGACAATGCCAATGCGCTGCTCAATGACGCAAACAATAGCGTAAGCTTTGATGCGCGCGCTATATTCATGCCCAAAATCGGGAACACGCAATTCCATTTGGGCGGATCGACGCATTGGCGTAACTTTAACGATCAGGCGGCAATCACCCGCTATCGCGCGCGTCCTTTTGTCCATACAACAGATATGCGCCTTGTTGACACAGGCGCCATTACAGCAACCGGCGAACATGGCTATGGGCTCGAGGCCGCTGCCATTTCTGGGCCTTTTCACGTCACGAGCGAAGGGTTTTGGCAAACTGTTAAGCGACCAGGGTTTGCCGATCCTACATTCTTTGGTGGCTATGCCGAGGTAGGCATGGTGCTGACACCGGGTGACCGGCGCGGCTACAAAGGAGGCAGTTATGATCGTATGGCGCCGACGCACCCCGTCACTGAGGGCGGCCTCGGGGCGATCGAAGTAAATGCACGGTATGACTATCTGAACTTGAACGACAGCGGCATTGTCGGCGGCAAGCAACGAACGGCGGGCATCTCCCTTGTCTGGGCGCCAATCCAATACGTCCGAATAATCGCCAACTACGGTCATCTGAATTTCGATAACGCGGCTATCGCAACCGCCGGCGGGGATCGCAACTACTCGGCTGACGCATTTGGCTTGCGTACGCAGATAGATTTCTAGATTCTGGATGCAGACCCGTATTTTCTTCCTCGTTCAAGGGGCGGTAAGCACGTCTCGCTAACCGTTCTTGCCGGCATCTAGCGCATAGCCTGCCGAGCGCACGGTTCGTATAATATCGCTGGTGCCCGGCACGTTTATGGCTTTGCGCAATCTGCGAATATGGACGTCGACGGTGCGCAATTCTATATCGCTATCTTGCCCCCAGACACTGTCCAGCAGCTGGCCGCGCGAAAAGACACGCGCGGGATACTCCATGAAATGGCGCAACAAGCGAAACTCGGTTGGCCCCATGCTTATGATCTGACTATTGCGGATTACTTTGTGCGCGACCGAATCAAGTTCGATGTCTGCATAAGTCAAAATCTCGCCTGCGAGCGCCGGACGTAAACGGCGTAGGACGGCCGAGACGCGAGCCACTAGTTCGCGCGGGCTGAATGGCTTTGTGACATAGTCATCGGCGCCTGTTTCGAGGCCGCGAATTCGATCCTCTTCCTCGCCGCGTGCGGTGAGCATGATGATTGGAACATTCGCCGATTTAGGATTGCGGCGCAGTCGCCGGCAAACTTCGATGCCGGGCAGACTATCGATCATCCAGTCGAGTAACACAATATCGGGAACCCGTTCCTCGGCGAGGATTAGCGCATGCTCCCCATCGGGGGTTTGCCTCACAGAGAATCCTTCACGGGCAAAATGCCAGACGATGAGTTCGGCAATCGCCTCGTCATCTTCTATCAGAAGCAGGTCGGGCTGCGGCATCAAACTCGCTCCGCATCACCATCTTCCGGCGCGTCACCGCGCTCGCGCTCGTCCATATGTTCACCGGCTACGACATAATAAACCATCTCGGCAATGTTTGTCGCATGATCGCCCATGCGTTCCAGATTTTTCGCGACGAAGAGTAGGTGCGCCGATTCGGTGATATGCTTGGGGTTTTCCATCATGAAGGTAACAAGCGTACGGAAAATGCTGTTGTAGAAATCATCGACTGACTTGTCGCGGACAGTCACTCGGATGGCAAGGTCAGCGTCGCGCGCCGCGAAACTGTCGAGCGCATCATGTACAAGCTCTGCGACTATGGTCGACATCGACATCAGCAGCGGGATTGCCTCGATCTTGCGTGACTGGTCCATCAACGACACGCGCTTGGCGATATTTTTGGCATAGTCGCCGATCCGCTCGACGACCGAAACGATTTTCAACGCCGCGATCATTTCGCGCAGGTCGTCGGCCATTGGTGCGCGTAACGCGATTGTCTGGACCGCAAGTTGCTCGACTTCGCTTTCCAGCGCGTCAATTTTCTTGTCGTCGCGGACCACAGTGGCGGCGAGATCAAGATCGCCTTTGTTGAGCGCGCTCATCGCTTGAATGAGCGCCTGCTCGGCGCGGCCGCCCATTTCGCTGATTAGGCCGCGCAGCCGATTAATATCTTCGTCAAAAGCCTTGACGGTATGATCGTTGACGAGTGCCATGATCTAATGCCCTTTCGCGCTTGGCGGCGTCAGCCGTAGCGGCCGGTGATATAATCCTTCGTCCGTTCTTGACGTGGATTGGTGAAAATGTCTGTGGTTTTGCCATATTCTACAAGATTGCCGAGGTGGAAAAAGGCTGTTCGCTGCGATACGCGGGCCGCTTGCTGCATATTATGCGTCACGATGACGATCGCATATTTGCCACGCAATTCGTGGATAAGCTCTTCAATTTTTGCCGTCGCAATCGGGTCGAGAGCTGAGCAGGGTTCGTCCATCAGAATAACTTCGGGATCGACCGCAATCGCGCGGGCGATACACAATCTCTGCTGCTGTCCCCCCGATAAGGCGGTGCCGCTTTCGTTCAGCCGGTCCTTGACCTCATCCCACAACCCGGCGCGGTGTAACGCCCGCTCTACAATGATATCCAGTTCGGCCTTGTTTGGCGCCAGTCCGTGAATTCGCGCGCCATAGCCGACATTGTCATAGATGGATTTGGGGAAAGGGTTCGGTTTTTGGAACACCATGCCGACCCGTGCGCGCAATTGGACCACGTCCATCGACGAGCTGTAGATATCTTCCCCGTCGAGTTCGATCTTGCCTTCAACCCGCGCACCGGAAATCGTATCGTTCATCCGGTTCATCGACCTCAAAAAGGTCGACTTTCCGCACCCAGACGGGCCGATAAAGGCAGTAACAAGGTCGACGCCTACGTCGATCGATACGTCGATAATCGCTTGTTTCTCGCCATAAAAGACGTTGACACCGCGCGCGGTCATCTTGGGATCGGCGGGCAGAAGGTCGGACGTTTCGATCATGATCACCAGCGTTTTTCAAATTTGTTGCGCAGATAAATGGCAAAGGCATTCATCGACAGGAGCACGATCAGCAAGACGATGATCGCAGCGGAGGTTTTTTCGACAAAGCCGCGATCGACTTCGTCGGACCAGAGAAAGATCTGCATCGGGAGCACCGTCGCCGGCGCGCAAATCCCGCCAGGAACATCGCCGATAAAAGCGCGCATACCAATGAGCAGCAGCGGTGCGGTTTCACCCAAGGCGCGCGCCATGCCAATAATTGTACCAGTCAATATACCGGGCAGCGCCAGCGGCAGGACATGGTGAAAGACGACCTGCACCGGACTTGCCCCGACGCCCAGCGCTGCATCGCGGATCGACGGCGGGACCGATTTTATGGCGTTGCGGCTGGCGATGACGATGACCGGCATCGTCATGAGCGCCAAAGTCAGCCCGCCAACGAGTGCGCTGGCTTGGCATAGACCGAACCAATTGATGAAAACGGCGAGGGCGAGGAGACCAAATATGATCGAAGGCACTGCGGCAAGGTTGTTGATCGAGACTTCAATCATGTCTGTCCAGCGGTTGCGCGGGGCATATTCTTCAAGATAAAGCGCGGCGAGGACGCCGGTTGGGAAAGCAACCAAAAATGCAATGGAAATCGTCAGCAGCGAGCCCTTAAGTGCGCCCCAAATGCCAGCAACCGCCGGGTCGGTAGCGTCGGCGTTGCGAAAGAACGGCCAGTGGATACCCGATGACAGCTTGCCCGCTCGCTCCAGTTCCGCGACCCGCTTTGCCAATGGCCCCTCTCCGCCGGCCTTTGCGATGATGTCGATGCTGCTGGCCACCGGCAACTTGAATACCGTTTTGGTGTTTAGCAATTCGGGTTCTTTTTTGATCTGCGTGCGAACTTCTTTCCAGCCATTTTCTGAGATCAGCGCCGATCCGCCTTTACCCAATGCATCGTCAGCCGCGAAGGCGACAATGTCAGATAGGCCTGAATTAGCGATGACCTGATCGGCGTCGGCATCGCCCAGACGCGACGCATCTACAGTCAGTGGATTGGCAGCAAAGTCGATTGGTACATCCACGCTGGTATAAGTGAAACCGCGCAATCCGTTGCCGACCATCACAATCAACAGGAACGCCAGAAACGCCCCCGATGCAAGCACTGCAAGCAGGCCGAGCAGCTTGAAACGTCGCTCGGCGCTATAGCGCGCGGCGATGCGCGCCTTCATCGCCGGGCTAGTCCAGTTGGTGGGGGCTGTGGACTTATTCATAGGCTTCGCGATACCGTTTGACGATGCGCAGGGCGGCGATGTTGAGCAGCAGGGTCACGATGAAAAGCACCAGCCCCAGCGCAAAGGCGGCGAGCGTTTTGGCGCTGTCAAATTCCTGATCGCCGGTGAGCAATTTGACGATTTGTGCGGTCACGGTGGTGACGCTGGCAAAAGGGTTGGCGGTAAGGTTGGCCGACAGGCCAGCCGCCATCACCACGATCATCGTTTCACCGATCGCACGGCTGACTGCGAGCAGGATGCCGCCCATTACACCGGGCAGCGCTGCGGGGATGAGAACTTGCCGGATGGTTTCGTTCGGCGTGGCCCCCAGCGCTAGCGAACCGTCGCGCATCGATTGCGGCACGGCATTGATGCTGTCGTCCGCCATAGAAGAGACGAAAGGAATAATCATCACCCCCATGACAATGCCCGCCGCGAGTGCGCTTTCGGTGCTGGCGCCAGGGATACCCAGCATCACTGCGAAATTCCGCAGCGCCGGAGCGATGGTTAGCGCGGCGAAATAGCCATAAACAACGGTAGGGACGCCCGCCAAAATCTCCAGCATCGGTTTGACCCAACGGCGTACCCGCGGAGCGGCATATTGGGTGAGATAGACCGCGCTCATCATGCCGATGGGAATGGCGACGATCATCGCGATAATCGCGCCGATCAGCACAGTACCCCAGAACAAAGGAATGCCGCCGAATGTTCCGGCGACCGGCGCCCCGCTTTGCGGATTCCAATAGGTACCGGTGAGCAGTTCGATCGGGGAGACAAGCCGGAAAAACTGGATCGATTCGAACAATAGCGACAACACAATGCCAAAGGTCGTCAAAATGGCGACCAGCGAGGCCAGGAACAGCGCCGCCATGACGATGCGTTCGACCTGCGTTCGGGCGCGGAAATCTGGGCGGATGCGTGTGAAGGCATAAATTCCGCCCGCGAGCGTCAGCGCCAGCATCGCCGCGATGCCGATCCACGCATAGCGCTTCGTTTGCTTGGTATATGCGGGCACCAGCTTTGCCGCTGCAGGATTACTGACAGTTGCTTGCTCGCCTAGCGCGACGCTACGGGCATCGGCAAGAATAGCGCCGCGCTCAAAACCGAAGGCGGGAAGCGCCGCCGCCGCCTCGCTGGCCAGAACCTGATTTGTGATGAGGGCAGGCGACACGGTCGTCCACACCGCTAGAAATATGGCAGCGGGTGCAAATAGCCAAAGCGCGACATACCAACCGTGATAACTGGGTAGAGAATGGAGTTTGGTGCCTGACCGCTTTGCTAGCAGGGACGAGCGTGCGCGCCCGACGAGCCATCCGATCAGCGCCAGCCCGGCCGTCAGCAATAACAAGGCGGTCGCGTTGAAAGTCACCGTGTCCCCGTTTCCTTACCCAAGGTCCGTCCTGTCCATAACACAAGCGCTTGTGTGATACTGACGGGAAAAATTCTGCGCGAGATGCATGGCTTACTTCAGCTGCGCGCCGTCGAGAGGCATCATGTTATTGGCATTGGTCGCGGCAAGCTCGCTGACATCTTTGGGCGAAACGATGAGGCCCTTTGCGGTCAGATAACCTCCTTTAGCCGCGCCCTTCAAGAACTCGGCGACATATTCGGCAATCCCCGGAACGACACCAACATGCGCCTTCTTAATGTAGATGAACAAGGGGCGCGAACCGGGATAGCTGCCGTTGGCAATTGCGTCATAGGTCGGGGAGACGCCCTGAATCGGCACCGCTTTTATCTTGTCCATGTTCGATTCCAGATAAGAATAACCGAAAATGCCAAGGCTCTGGGGGTTCTTGTCGAGTTTCGAGATGATCAGATTATCATTCTCGCCCTGTTCGACATAATAAGGCGATCCGCGCAGCCCTTCGCAAACCTGTTGATGCTTGTCGGAGTCGCTGGCTTTGAGCGCCTTCATCGCGGGGTCGGCGTCGCAGCCTTTGCCAAGGATCAGTTCCTTGAACGCATCATAGGTGCCGCTGGTCGACGGTGGACCAAAAACCGAAATGGCGACTGCGGGTAGCATCGGATTGACGTCTTTCCACGTCTTGGCGGTGTTGGGTTTGCCATAAGGGTTGGCGGCCAGCGCCTTGTAAATATCTTCCTCTGTCAATTTCAGCCCCGGTCCGCGCTGTGATTCGCCAAAGGCTATGCCGTCGATGCCGATCTGAACCTCGACAATTTCGGCCACACCATTGGCGGCGCATTTTTCAAATTCTGATTTCTTCATGCGGCGCGACGCGTTGGAAATGTCGGGGGTATCGCCACCAACGCCCGCACAAAAACGTTCAAAACCGCCTCCGGTGCCGGTCGAATCGATCTTCGGCGTCTTGTTACCTGTCGCCTCGGCGAATTTCTCGCCCGCCGCAGTTGCAAAAGGATAGACGGTGGAAGATCCAACCGCGCTTATATAGTCGCGCGCGGCGCCGCCCGACGCGGCCTGATCCTGACACGCCGACAAGGCCAGTGTGGAAACGGCAAGGAGCGCAATTTTTTTGAACATCGATTTTCCAATCAACTGTGAAAGCAGCACGAGGCAGCGAGGTATCGACGACTCGTTACCCGCCCTCTGCGGGATTAGTGTGACTGGTTTATGACAGGGAGTGTCATGGAAGTGTCATGTAAGGGGGCATTTTGATACTCCGGACGCGCCCCTGAAAAGGTGCCGAATAGATAGAAGGCAGCCGCGGTGAAGGAGTAGCGACCTTTCGGCCCTGTCCCCGTCAACCGAAGTCAGGACAGGTTTCGGAGACGCGCGCCTGAGCCTAACCACGCTAAACTAAATGAGCGCAAGTTGGGGGCGTGTTGTTGGGCCAATCTTGGCGCGATGATGTGGCTTCGAGCCACGGATTGTGAAACAAGTATGGCCGCCGGGCCAAGTCAGTCTCGAGCGCCGGGCGGAGTTGATTGCGGGTTTAGGTGCAGGCCGGACGATAGATCGCAGAGGCCGAAATCGTGCGATGTACGTTCGGGGCGTGGCCTTATGGATCATAAGGGAAAGGACCCCTCGCGTCAGTCCGTCCCGGTAGGGTGGGATTCGCGAGGGGTCGGATCGTCTGGCGCTTAAAGTGCCTTGAGGTTGACGGCGCTGGACTTGCCCTTGCGCTCGTCGAGTTCTTCCTCATAGCTAACATTCTGGCCTTCGTTGAGGCTGCTCATTCCCGAGCGCTCAACAGCCGAGATGTGGACGAAAACGTCCGCGCCGCCCGTTTCGGGGGCGATGAAGCCGAAGCCCTTGGTGGGGTTGAACCATTTAACAGTGCCGGTAGGCATAACGTGAAACTCCGTGTGCGCCCATCACAACATGCGGGGCGCTGCGAAGCCTATTGTCACATTTTCGCGAAAAAGCGAGGATTGTTTTGCCAAATGTGCGGATTTGGCATCGTTTAGCCCGAAATCAGGTCATTTTTTCTTCTCCAGCGATCAGGAAGCGGCGGATTTCTGTGCCGCAAGCATGGGCTTCAGATAATGGCCGGTAAAGCTGCGTGGGCTTTCTGCAACCGTTTCGGGGGTACCCGCCGCAACGATTTCGCCGCCCTTTACCCCGCCTTCCGGTCCCAGGTCGATGATCCAGTCGGCAGTTTTGATGACATCAAGATTATGTTCAATGACGATGACGCTGTTTCCCTGATCAACCAGGGCCTGCAACACTTCAAGCAATTTGCGGACATCCTCAAAATGCAGACCTGTGGTCGGCTCGTCGAGGATGTACAGCGTCTGGCCTGTTGACCGGCGGCTGAGTTCCTTGGCAAGTTTGACGCGCTGTGCCTCTCCGCCCGACAGTGTCGTCGCCTGTTGCCCAACCTTGATATAGCCGAGGCCGACACGGCAGAGCATCGCCATCTTGTCGCGAATCGATGGGACGGCTTTGAAGAAATCCGCCGCCTTTTCGACCGTCATATCGAGAACGTCGGCGATACTCTGCCCCTTAAACTTCACTTCAAGCGTTTCGCGGTTATAGCGTTTGCCGTGACAGGTTTCGCAGGTGACGTAGACATCGGGCAGAAAGTGCATTTCGATCTTGATCAGCCCGTCGCCCGTGCAGGTTTCACAGCGACCGCCCTTCACGTTAAAGCTGAAACGACCGGGTTTATAGCCGCGTGCCTGACTTTCAGGTAGCCCGGCGAACCAGTCGCGAATGATAGTGAAGGCGCCGGTATAGGTCGCGGGGTTACTGCGCGGGGTGCGGCCGATCGGCGACTGGTCAATGTCGATGACCTTGTCGCAATGCTCGAGGCCTTTCAGGCTGTCGTGCGGACCCGCCACCATGCGCGCGCCATTAAGGATGCGGGCCGCGCTGGCGTATAGCGTATCGATGATCAGGCTCGATTTGCCACTGCCCGACAGGCCGGTGATGCAGGTAAAGGTGCCGAGCGGGATGGTCGCGGTGACATCCTGCAAATTATTGGCGCGCGCACCCTTTAACACTAGATCAAACCCATTGCCCGCGCGGCGGCGCGCGGGAATGTCGATCTGTCGCGTGCCATTGAGATAGGCGGCGGTAAGGCTGGTCTTGCTCTTTAGCACCTGTTTCAGTGTGCCCTCGGCGACAATCTCCCCGCCATGCAACCCTGCGCCCGGCCCCATGTCCACCAAATAATCGGCGTGGCGAATTGCGTCCTCGTCATGCTCGACGACAATTACCGTGTTGCCCAGATCGCGCAGGCGTTTGAGCGTCGCGAGCAGCCGGTCATTGTCACGCTGATGCAAGCCGATACTGGGCTCGTCGAGGACGTAAAGGACGCCGCTGAGTCCGCTTCCGATCTGCGAGGCGAGACGAATGCGCTGGCTCTCGCCCCCGCTCAATGTGCCGCTGGTGCGGTTAAGGTTGAGATAGTCGAGTCCGACATTGTTGAGGAAACCCAATCGTTCGTTGATTTCCTTGAGGATGGCGCGGGCGATCTGCTGTTGCTGCGCGGTCAGTTTGGCTTCGAGACTGCCGAACCATGCTAACGCATCGGCGACGCTGCGCTGCGCTGACATGCTGATATCCTCGCCGACGATTTTCACCGCGAGCGGCTCGGGGCGTAGCCGCGCGCCGTGGCAAGTTTCGCACGGCTGAGCGGTCTGATATTTACCCAGCTCCTCACGCATCCATGCGCTTTCGGTTTGTAACATGCGGCGATTGAGGTTGCCAATTACCCCGTCGAATGGCTTGTGCGTCGAATAGCTGCGGCGGCCGTCCCTGAATGTCAGCTCGACGGGCATCCCGCCGCTGCCGAACAGGATGATCTGTTGCACGCCGCCCGGCAAATCTTGCCAGGGTGTCGTCAGGTCAAAGTCATAGGCTTTGCCGAGACTGTCCAGCACCTGCATATAATAGGGTGAGGGCGGGTTCGATTTAGCCCAGGGAACGATTGCGCCCTTTTTCAGCGTCAGAGCATGGTTGGGGACGACGAGGTCGGGATCAAACTCCAACCGCTCTCCCAAGCCATCGCATGCGGGGCAGGCGCCCTGCGGGGCGTTGAAGCTGAACAGCCGGGGCTCAATCTCTGCGATGGTAAAGCCCGATACAGGGCAGGCGAATTTTTCGCTGAACACGATGCGGTTGGCGGGGAGTCCTGCGCCCTTCATGGCGCCGCCGCTTTCTTCCTCTTCGCGTCCTGGGACCACGCCATCGGCGAGGTCGATATAGGCCAGTCCTTCAGCCAGCTTCAGCGCGGTTTCGAAACTGTCCGCAAGGCGGGTTTCAAGGCCTTCGCGCACAGCGATACGGTCGACCACCACCTCGACGTCATGCTTATATTTTTTGTCGAGTGCGGGGGCTTCGCCAATTTCGTAAAATTCGCCATCGATGCGGACACGGGTGAAGCCCTCTTTCTGCCATTGTGCCAGTTCCTTGCGATATTCGCCCTTGCGCCCGCGCACGACCGGGGCGAGCAGATAAGCGCGCGTGCCCTCCGGCAATTCCATCACGCGGTCAACCATCATGCTCACTGTCTGTGCGGTAATCGGCTCTCCCGTAGCAGGCGAATAGGGGATGCCCACTCGCGCCCATAATAGCCGCATATAGTCATATATTTCGGTGACCGTGGCGACCGTCGAGCGCGGGTTGCGGCTTGTGGTTTTCTGTTCGATGCTGATTGCCGGAGACAAGCCATCGATATGCTCGACATCGGGCTTCTGCATCATTTCGAGGAATTGGCGGGCATAGGCCGACAGACTCTCGACATATCGCCGCTGCCCCTCGGCATAAATGGTGTCAAAAGCGAGGCTCGATTTGCCCGATCCCGACAATCCGGTGATAACGATCAGCTTATCGCGCGGTAGGTCGACGTCGACGCCTTTGAGATTATGCTCGCGTGCACCGCGGACAGAGATATGGGTGAGACTCATGGGAGGCTTTGTTCCAGATTTGTTCTTAACGTGCAAGGGGCGCGCAGAGGAGGCGACATCAAATGGGGCGGAGGGCGTAGCGATGCAAGGTTGCCGACGGTGGCATCGAACTGGCCGAGGGTTGATATCGGCGCAGTAAATTCTACCAAAGCATCCGCCGCGTCGACCAACGACTATAGGCTACTTGACGGCTAGCGGTGGTAATGAAAGACAATTCATCCGGGCCGCGCGGTCGAAACTAGGCCCACGGGGACCAGGAGAATCACATGCAGATGAATTGGCATACATCGTCAGCCGCCTTGGCGCTGGCAATGGGCGTGATGGCGGGAACACCACAAGCACAACAGATGATCGCAAAAACGCAGATTATGGCAAATAGCGATGCTGCGGCGAGTGACGACACATCCGTTTCGCCACTGATCTTTGGCGACTGGGGCGTCGATCTGACGGCGCGTGATACCAGTGTGAAGCCGGGCGATGATTTCGATGCCTATGCCAATGGTGGATGGTTTGCCCACACCGAAATCCCCGATGATCAAGGGTCAGCAGGGGTAAGCTATGACGTCTATAATCTGACCCAGCGGCAGTTGCGTGCGCTGGTGCTGGGCGCGTCGGCTGATAGTCAGGTGGGCGGCCTGTATCAAAGCTTTATGGACGAGGCGCGCGTAGATGATCTGGGAGTTAAGCCGCTGATGGCCGATATTGCCAAGGTCGATGCGATTCAGACTAAGAGTGACATGGCGCGCTTCATGGGAACGACCCAGGGCGGCTTTGGGTTATCGATCATCAGTGCCGAACCTTATTCGGACTCTGAGGATCCCACCATGAATTCGCTGTGGATGGGACAGGATGGCCTGGGTCTTCCCGAGCGCGAATATTATCTGGATGACCAGTTCAAGCCCCAGCGTGACGCCTATCGCGCCTATATCGTGCGAACGCTGACCAAGATCGGCAATAGCGATCCCGAAGCAGGTGCCGATGCGATTATGGCGTTCGAGACCGATATCGCAATGGTCAGCTGGAAGATCGCTGACCGACGGGATATCAGCAAGATCAACAATCCGATGTCATCAGACGAGCTGAGTGCCTATGCGCCCGGGCTCGACTGGGCAGCGTGGTTTGCGGGAGCCGGAATTGCGCCGCAGAATCGGATTATCGTCAATGAGAATACTGCGATCCGCGATATTGCCGCGCTCTATGCCAAGACCCCGATCGTGACGTTGAAGCTGTGGCAGGAATTTCATGTCGCCGACAATGCTGCACCCTATTTGTCGAAGGAATTTGTCGAAAGCCGGTTCGAACTGTCCAAAGTTTTAAGCGGGGTCAAGGAACTGCGTCCGCGTTGGAAGCGCGGCTTGCGGCTCGTGGATGGCAGCTTAGGCGAGTTGGTTGGGCAGAACTACGCCGAGACCTATTTCCCGGCGAGCGCCAAAGCAAAAATGGAAGAATTGGTCGCCAATTTGAAATTCGCCATGGGCGACCGGATCCGCAGCAACAACTGGATGGCACCCGCGACCAAGGAAGCGGCATTGGCCAAATTGTCGCACATGGACGTTATGGTCGGCTATCCCGATAAATGGCGCGATTATTCGGCGCTGACAATCAGCCCCACCGATCTATATGGCAATGTGCAGCGCAGTGGGAAGTTTGAATATGCCTATGCGATGTCCGATCTGAACAAGCCGGTTGACCGCAAGAAATGGGCGATGAACCCGCAAACGGTGAACGCCTATAATGGTGGGCTGGAGAACAAGATCGTGTTCCCTGCGGGCATTTTGCAGGCTCCCTATTTTAGCGAAAGCGCGGATGAAGCGGTCAACTATGGATCAATCGGTGCCATAATCGGGCATGAAATCAGCCATGGATTCGACGATCAGGGTCGCAAAATTGATGCCGAAGGAGCGGTGCATGATTGGTGGACACCGCAGGACGCCAAGCGGTTTGACGCCGAAGCCAAGGGTTTTGGGGCACAATATGCAACCTATGAGGCGGCGCCGGGCATGTACATCAATCCTGATCTGACGATGGGGGAGAATATCGCCGATCTCGCCGGGCTACAGATTGCCTATGACGCCTATCATCGCGCGCTGGACGGCAAGAATGCGCCGGTGATTGACGGGTTAACCGGCGACCAGCGGTTCTTCCTGTCCTTTGCCCAGTCATGGCGCGACAAACAGCGCGAAGATAGTACGCGTCAGCAAGTTGCCAGCGATCCGCACAGTCCTTCAAAATGGCGTGTCATCGGTCCGGTGCGCAACCTGGACGCCTGGTACGCGGCGTTTCACATCAGCCCGGATTCCAAATATTATGTAGCACCCAACAAGCGCACGCGCATTTGGTGATGTGACTTCAGGTGGTTTGCGGGGGATGGCTTATTGCTGGCCCCGCACCATCATCACTGCCAGCGACAGCGCCGCTCCGAGGATGACGAACAGCGCCGGAAAACCCCCGAGCACCGACATCATGCGAATACCCTCGAGGCCGGAGGCTGACACCAAAATCGTCGCCACAAGCCCGACGGTAATCCCCCAGACAGCTTTGATCATCAACGGAGCCTCGGGCGCCTCGGGCGAAATGCCGTGTGTCGACAGCGCGCTCATCGCCGAAACATTGCTGTCTGCGGCGGTGACGTAAGACAAGAAGATCGCGATGATCAGAAACAGAAGCGCGATCGGACCACCTCGAAGGGCGCTGAAGAGTTGATATAATAAGGGGTCGGGTCCGTCGCGAACCAACATCGCATAGAGGCCGCCTCCGTTCTGATCGATGATGATGGTGCTTCCAGCGATGGCAACCATCCAGATGGCCCCGAACAGCGATGGAAGCAGGAGATTGTAAAGAATGAAATTGCGGACGCTATATCCAACAGCGAGCCGACCGAGGAACAACGCGGTTACCGGCGCCCAGGCGAACCAATTTGACCAATAGGTAATGGTCCAAGTGCGGCTCCAGCCGCCGTCAACGCCGATGGCAAGATTGCGCGTAAGAAAGTTGGAGGCATAGTTCGAAAAACCGCGTCCGCCGAGGTCCAGCGCCTGCACTGTAGGACCGGTGATCAGAACGAACAGGATTAGGCCGATAAACAGCCATAGGTTGATGATCGACAAGCGAGCAATGCCGCGTTGAAGCCCGCTTGCTGCCGAGAGGATGAAGGTCACGACAATCGCCGCTGCAATCAGCCAGTGCAAAGTCGCGCCGCCCTGAAAGTTTCCTAGACCTTCGATGCCGCCCGCTAAGGCAATGATCCCGGCGCCAAGCGCGGCAGCCATTCCGGCCACCAATGCGAAAAGGCAAATAATATCGACACCCGTACCGAACAAGCCATGCGCGCGCTGGCCCATCAACGGTACGAAAAGTGAGGACAGACTGAACGGTTCGCGGCGGTTGTAATAGACAAGCGCGAAGGCGAGCGCTGCTACTGTGTAGATGGCATAGGGCGTAAGCGTCCAATGCAGGAACATTGTTGACATGGCAAAGGTCGCCGCTGCGGTGCTGCCCGGCGTCAGGCCGAGCATCGATGGCGGCTCGTTTAAATGAAACAGCGGCTCGGCAACGCCCCAGAACAGGATGCCGGTGGCGATGGTAGTGCACAGCGTTACGGCAAACCATCGCCATCGACCTAGCACGGGCTTCGCGCCCGCGCCGCCGACGATAGTCTTGCCAAGCGGCGACAGTGCTACCATCAAGAGCAGAAAAAGAAAGCTTATGCCCGCTCCCGCAAACAACCAGCCGCAATAGAGCAGAATCCAATCATTAGCTTGTTTCTCGACCGTCGTGAAACTGGCGCCGAACCACAAGCTTAGGATTAGTGAGGCCAGCAGGATAGCGAGCGGGATGAGAAAGACGGGATAGTTGATCTTATGGGGCAATGGCGCTCGCCAATTGTGGGACGGGAAGACGTCTAAATGATCGTTTGCGGTCGAGAGGTCAAATGCCGTTACGGGTCCGTGCGGGAACGGCTTTATGTTCGATGCGTTTAGAGCCTGTGCGCCAAGATGATGGGGCGCGACGGAATGAAGCCATGGAGTATAGTGATGACCAGAATTTATATTTGTGCTGCAGCCGTTGCCACGATGGTGATGGCCGGGCCGTCTATCGCGTTTGAACCGCTCCCCGACGGCACCACCACCGAAGAACGGGCTCACACGGCGCAATTAAACGCAGAACAAGCTGCGCGGGCCGAAGCTGAAATAGCCGCTTATCGCATGAGCGTTGATCAAGCGGCACGCGCAGAGGCCCACGACCAGCAGGTTTTTACCGACGAAACGGCGGCCTATGAAGCCGAAAAACAGCGAATTGCGTCGCAGGCTGCAGCCGAACGCATGGCGTGGGAAGCCGATGTTGCAGCGTGCAAAGCGGGAGATGCAAACCGATGCGCTCCATCACCACCAAAGTCTCGGTATTAGGTTTTGAACTTTTCGCAGTAGGCTCGGTTCAGTAGATGAGCGGCGTGGTCTTGCGATCAAGCGGGATTGCGTCTGGCTGTGATTTCAGCGGTTGTACGATCACTCGCTTTGAAGCGCCCTTTTTTGGAATTGAGACATCGGCTGGCATTTGGCGGTCCAGCGTATCGGACATCGGTCGTGCGGTTGGAATGGGCGACTTTTCAGGAAAGCCCCCTCCGTAGCGATAATCGTCGCTGGGTGCCGCTAATTGAGGGTAATCGACCTCTACGCGGCCTAAGGCACGATACCCATCATCAAAATCCCCGGCGCGCTGTTCGCGCGCGGAGCGGGCAACACCATAACTGTCCGCACAGTTACCGCAGGGCGCAAATGGGTGACTGTCGGGTAGCAAAGCATCGGGATTGCCGGATAATTCGGCATAAGCGGTGATATCTGCGCTCGCTAGGGGGCGGACATCAGAGACGATCGCGTTTCCGAGCCAGACACCGGTAACGGACCCGATTGTCAAAAAAACGAGCCAAGGCAACGTCTTGCGCGCCAAGTCATCGGGTGTCATCTGGTTTGAGTCTTTTGAAGCATCAGCTTCATAACCTATCGCAACCCCCTCAAATTGCAAAGCTGGACAAAAATGACGGCAAAAGGGTCGTTTGGCCGCTGGTCGATGGTCCGGCACAATTCGTCTGCTGGTCGAGCGTATGTATTTTTCGGTCGAAATGGATGAGAGTTACGTAACAAGATGTCGCATAACGAGGATGCGGGATATGGAAATCGTGATTTCCCCGGTCTGATTTTTCATGTCCTGCATATCTCCACCTAGTTGAGAGAGGATGCGACGATGACGATTTCCAGAATATTATTGATGACAACACCGCTTATCCTAGCCGGAATTGGCACGGTGGCACAGGCTGAAAGCCCGCTCGAAAGTCGAAATCAGATTGTGGTCAATCACGACGATCTCAATCTTTCCAGCCCCAAGGGGCAGGCGACCCTAAAGACGCGCATACGGATGGCGATTCGTGATGTTTGTCTGTACAGTACAGAAAGAGATTTAAACAAACGCGCAAAGACTCAGAAATGCATGGATACTGCAAAGCGAGATGCCGATGAACAATTGGCGAGGCTGTTCAAACGGAACGACAGCCAATTTGCCGCCCAGGATGTCAAATTTGGATTCGCCCATTGAACGGTCCCTAGTGGTAGCTAGTCACTGGCTTCTACACGCGGCGCTAAAAGGCGGTCATGTGCTTTGCATGATCGCCTTTACATCGTGAAGATAGGTACGACCAATTCGATGGATACCGCCCACGCCTAGATCGACGCTCCACGCTCCGTCACCATGGTGTTTCAAACCCATAATGCCATCGCGGCGAACCATTTTAGACCGGTGGATGCGTAGGAAGTGCGCCGGATCCATCCGCGCCTCCAACTCCTTAATTGTTTGATGGATGAGCCAGCTCCGTTGACCAATGTGCAGCCGCATATAATCACGCTCCGCTTCGATCAGGTCTACTTGGTTCGCATCGACACGCAACATTTCACCGCGATTTTGAACCCAGAATTCGTTAATCCATTTGCCCTTTCTGACCGATCCTCTTTCACTTGCATGCCATTCCCGAACGCGGGCAATGGCGCGCGCCAGCCGGTCTATCGCAACAGGTTTGAGCAAATAGTCAACGGCTGCCACATCAAATGCCGCAACGGCATAGCGATCAAAGGCGGTAACAAAGACCACCGCCGGCGGATTGTCGAGCCGCTCCATCGCCGCAGCCACCTCCAATCCGTTGAGATCGGGCATAGCAATGTCGCAAAGCAAAAGGTCGGGCGAAAGTGCCTCGACGAGGCGGAGGGCCGATGCTCCGTCGCCTGCGGTCCCGACGAGCGAGATTCCTTCCTGCTGACCTGCCAAAATCTGCAACCGTTCGATGGCGAGAGGTTCGTCGTCGACGATGAGGGTGCGCAAAGTCTGGCTCATGTTCAGCACCCCGCCCGCGTCAAAGGAAGCCAAAGCGATACCATAAAACCACCGTGATCACTTGTACCCCATTCACACCCTGCGGTGGGACCATAGCGCGTGAGCAGCCTTTCGCGAACATTGCCAAGACC
Source organism: uncultured Alphaproteobacteria bacterium (assembly GCA_963844225.1). Classification (GTDB taxonomy): domain Bacteria; phylum Pseudomonadota; class Alphaproteobacteria; order Sphingomonadales; family Sphingomonadaceae; genus Sphingopyxis. The sequence continues at coordinate 106,922 of CAWJNG010000012.1, forward strand.
AAGCCCGGTGCCTGCTGGCGGAACCGGCGCCTTTTCGTCGATGTCATTTTCGATCCGCAGGATCAGCAACCCATATTCCGCGCCAGCAGATAGGCGAATAGCAATTGTTCCCTTGCTGGGACCGACGCCATATTTGATCGCATTTTCGATAATAGGTTGCAGGATCAGCACCGGCAAACAGGCATCCTTCAGATCGTCGGGCATATTCATTTCGACATGCAGCCTATCCGGAAAACGCGCCTGTTCAATGTCGAGATAAAGCCGCTGCAGCGCGATTTCTTCCTCAAGACTAACCAGTTGTTCAGGGTCAACCTCAAGGCTGGAACGGAGGAATGCCGACAGATTCATGATCATTTTTTCCGCGTCGTCACGCGACCCACGCATCACCAGTGTCGATAGCGAATTCAGCGTGTTGAACAGGAAGTGCGGGTTAACCTGATAGTGAAGCGCGCGCAGCTGGGCATTTTTCGCTTCGAGCCGATAGCTATTGGCGCGCCGTTCGACTGCGCGCATCTCATTGGCATATCCAAAGGCAACATAAAGCGCGGCCCATACGGCAAAGAAGAAATACCAGCGGATCGAGCTGTCGAGGATCAGCACCGTTTCCCATGCAACGGGAAATTTTTGTTGGATTTCAGCGATTAGCTTGGTCGTGTCTTCGGATGGATACCAATAGAAGAAGACGAGGAGATTAATCGTTGCATATACAATAACCAGCGGCACAGCGGTCCCAAGTGCGGCGACGAGGCGGGCACCAAAACCTTGTGGCTGAACGCGCTGCAAGAGTTGGTAAAGGACGAAAGTGCAGAGGATACCCGCACCCACCACGATGGCGCGGCGTCCGACGAACTCCAACTGATCGGGCGCGCCGGTGAGCATGGCGAGCCCGGTGGTGATCAAGAAATAAAGCAGCCACATGGCGAGAATTGAGCCTATCGCGACACGGGGATTGACGCGCGCGTCCGACGCCCGCCAATCGGGAGCGGCGGCGAGCATCTTGGCGCGCCTGTCACGCAAAGCGGCTTGGCGTGGGGAAAGTGTCATTGCCTCAGGTTTACCGCCAATTGGGTCACAAAGGCTAGCGGGCGTTGCGGCGCCAGTCGAATTGCGACGGGGGTTGGTCGAAACGCCGTGGCCGCTAGTCTACCTAATCGATGGTTCCCTTTAAGCGATCGGCGGTTCGCAGCGCGTCGGTGGAGCGCCGCCAACCGCCATGCTTGTAGACTGCTGAAGCCATTGCCAGCGAGGCGAGAGAGGAAAGCGGGAAGCTCCACCAAATGGCGTCGCCGCCCAACGTCGGATAGCCCAGATAATAGATACCCAGCCGGATCGGGAACATCGATAGCGCCAAGATGATGAGCGGCGGGATTACCGAGCCATTGGCGCGCAAAGTGCCAATGATGACGATGGTCGCGCCAAAGGGCAAGAAAGTCCAGGTTGCCAGATATTGGATGTGGCGTGCGATATCGACTGCCGGACTGCTCGGCCCGAGAAATAGGGCTAGAACGGCTCGATCAAACAGTAGCAACAATGCAATCAGTAACCCCGTCAGAAAGGTGTTCACCGCCAACCCGGCGTTGGTGATCGCCGTCAGTCGGCCCCACTGTCGCGCGCCGATGTTTTGTGCCGCCATTGCGCTGACCGCCGCGCCGATGGCGAGCGCAGGCATTTGAACATAGCTCCACAGTTGCAAGGTCGCGCCATAGGCGGCTGTCGTCAACAGGCCTTCGCGATTAACGAGGCTGATCATCACCAGCCCGGCGCTGGAAATAACCAACATCTGCGCACCCATCGGTACGCCTTTCAAGATAGTAAAACGCAATTCAGTCCAGCGTGGGATGAGATAGGATAGCTCTTCTCCACGCAGCCGCAGCGGGTGGTCTTTGAGATAAAACCAGCAAATCATGCCAAGAAGACTAATTGCCCCGGCGATCGCTGTCGCCAGCGCGCTTCCCGTGATGCCAAGACGTGGGAAGGGGCCAAGCCCTAGAATGAGCACGGGGTTGAGAATAATGTCGATGGCGACCGAAACCAGCATGAAGCGGAGCGGCGTAACCGCATCGCCTGCGCCACGTGAGGCCATCATTAGCATGACGGAGAGCATAGATGCCGGGATTGCCAGAAAAGTGATGCGCAAATAGGATTGTGCGAGAATAAAGGCGTCCGGAGGCGTCGCCAGCCAGCGCAGAATGTGCGTAGCGGTGAACCAGCCTACAATTGATATGGCCACCGAAAATAGTGCCGCTAGCCCGATTGCACCGCCGCTTGCGCGTCGCGCTGCGTCGATGTCACCACGACCCATGGATTGTCCGATGAGGACTGTGGCGGCCATGCCAAATCCAAAAAAGGTCGCGAACATGAGGAACATGATGATGTTGGCATTGGCTGTCGCTGCGAGGGCATTTTCACCCAGAAAACGCCCGACCCATATGGCGTTCACTGAACCGTTGAGTGTTTGCAATATGTTCGATGCCAGCGTCGGCAGCGCAAAGATGATCAGCGTTTTGGTGACAGGGCCGCTCGTCAGATTGGGTCGTCCGCGTGCAACCTGACGCGGCGGGAATGGACCAGAAGCCGGATCTGCCGCCGAGGCGATCGGCGGACCGGCGGAACCGGTGTCCGCTGTCATCCCAGGCGAGCCAAGGCGGACGTCAGCCGTTCACATTCGGCAACTTTCGCAGCATGATCAACCCGGGCCTTATCAATGGCTTCCGGCTTGGCACGTTCGACAAAGCTGGGATTGTTCAGGCGTCCAGCCAAAGCATCACGTTCCTTGGTTGCGGCCGTCAGCGCTTTGGTAAGTCGGTCGCGCTCGGCAGCTATGTCTATGACGCCTTCGAGCGGCACCGTGATGGTTTCACCTTCTACAACAAGTTGGGCCGAGGCACCCGATGGGGCGGGCTCAAAGCTAATCGACGATAAGCGGGCTACTCGTTCGAGCGGAGCGGCGAGAGTGGTTGCGCGCGCCCGTAAATTGGCTGGAAAGTGGGAAGGCAAGCGCGCACCTGGCGGCAAGCCGAGTTCGGATTTGGCGCCGCGTAGTTCGCCGACTAGCTTGATCAGCCAATCGATATCGGCGCTGGCAGCTAGATCGCGCTCTGCCTGTGGCTCGGGCCATTTGGCTGTGATCAACGGATAATGCACGCGGTCGCCGTTCGCACTCCATAGCTCTTCTGTGACAAAGGGCATGAAGGGGTGAAGCAGGACAAGGATTTGGTCGAGTACCCAGCCGGCGACGGCGCGGGTTTCCAAAACATCGCCTCTCTCCGGCTCGCGGATCGAGCTAACCGCGTCCGCAGATGTTGGCTCGCCCTTCTGTGGCCCCCCGGTCGCTCCCGCCTGCGGGGCCCGAGAAAGGACGGGCTTAATGAGCTCCAGATACCAGTCACAGAACCGGTCCCACGCGAAATGATAAATGGCGTTGGCGGCTTCGTCGAAGCGATACTCAGCAAACGCCTTGTCGATCTTTCCCACCGTGTCGGCGACTTCGCCGATGATCCAGCGGTTGACCGCCAGACTCGCGGGTGGAGCGGCAAGGGTGGTGCTGGCGGCGATGCCGTTTGCCTCACAGAAGCGCGCGGCATTCCATAGTTTGGTGGCAAAGTTGCGATAGCCCGCTAGCCGCGCATCATCCATTTTGATGTCACGGCCCTGACTTTCCATCGCAGCCATGAAAAAGCGCAAGGCGTCGGCGCCATATTGATCTATAAGACCAAGCGGATCGACCACATTGCCCTTCGACTTGGACATTTTCTGGCCATCGGGTGCGCGGACTAAACCGTGGAGATACAATGTCTTCCACGGCGCTTCTTTCATGAAGTGCAGTCCCTGCATCGCCATTCGCGCATCCCAGAAGAATAAGATGTCAAAGCCCGAGATGAGCACATCATTTGGGTAATGGCGCTGGACGAGTTCCGTGTTTTCGGGCCAGCCTAGGGTGGCAAAGGGCCAGAGCGCGGAGCTGAACCAGGTGTCGAGGACATCGGGGTCGCGGCGCAATGCAACGTCTTCACCCGCAAGGGCCTGCGCCGATTTTTCGTTTTCAGCGACGAAAATCTGCCCGTCCTCGGCGAACCATGCCGGAATCTGGTGCCCCCACCATAATTGCCGTGACACGCACCAGGGCTGGATATTGTCCATCCAGTTGAAATAGGTTTTTTCCCATGATTTGGGGACGATATCGATGTCGCCATTTTTTACGGCCATGATGGCGGGCTGCGCCAGCGTTTCGGCATCGACATACCATTGGTCAGTCAACCAGGGCTCGATGATCATATTCGACCGGTCGCCATAGGGAGTCTGGATCGTGCGCGGCTCGGCGTCGTGTTCGGCGCCGTCCTTGTCCACATGGGAAATAAGGAAACCCTCTGCCTTAAGGCGCTTCACAACCTTTTCGCGTGCTCCGTCGACCCCGCCGCGCGCGAAGCGGTGCAGGCCGATAAACTCGTCAGGAATGTCGCTGCCTGCTGTCTGGATGACATTGGCATCGCCGTCGAACATGTTGAGCATTTCACTGGCCTTGAAGCCCGCACGCTTGCCAACCTCGAAATCGTTGAAATCATGACCGGGTGTAATTTTCACCGCGCCTGATCCCAGTTCAGGATCGGCATGTTCGTCGGTGATGATAGGGATGACGCGCCCAGTTATCGGAAGCACGACCTTTGCATTTGCAGCAATCAAACTGGCGTAGCGTTTGTCCCTGGCATTCACCGCGACCGCCATGTCGGCGAGCATGGTCTCGGGGCGCGTGGTTGCGACGACAATATAGTCTTTTCCGTCAGCGGTTTTTACACCATTAGCGAGTGGGTAGCGGAAATGCCAGAAATGGCCCTGTTTCTCGACCGTTTCTACTTCTAGGTCGGAAATAGCGGTTTTAAAACCGGGATCCCAGTTAACCAGGCGTTTGTCGCGGTAAATCAGGCCTTGGTTGAACAGGTCGACAAACACTTTCACCACCGCTTTGGTGAAATGCGGGTCCATGGTGAATTGCTCGCGACTCCAGTCCATCGAACAGCCTAGGCGACGGAGTTGACGGGTGATCTGGCCGCCGCTTTCCTCTTTCCATTCCCAGACTTTGGCGATGAAATTTTCGCGCGTGAAATCGGTGCGCTTTTGCTGTTGCGCGTTGAGCTGGCGCTCCACAACCATCTGTGTTGCGATTCCCGCATGGTCTGTGCCGACGACCCACAATGCATCCTTCCCGCGCAGCCGCTCATAGCGGACGAGAACGTCCTGCAGCGTATTATCGAGCGCATGACCAATGTGGAGCGCTCCCGTAACGTTCGGCGGTGGGTTGACGATTGTGAAAGGGGTCGCGTTGGGCCGGTGAGGGCGGAACAGCCCCTCCGCCTCCCAATGAGTAGCCCATTTCGCCTCAATCGCGGCAGGATCGAATATTTTTTCCATCGTCATAATGGACCGCGCTTTGCCAGTCATGGTGCAGCGCGGCAAGGGGGTGCGAGCGTAGGCACACTCTTACGAAGTTATTTCTTGAGGTGGGCGTCCAGCCAGTTGAAGACAGTGTTGTGCCACTGAACGCTATTTTTGCCCTTGAGCACCCAGTGATTTTCGTCGGGGAAGACCAGCAATTGCGATTCGACGCCGCGGCGTTGAAGCGCGGTAAAGGTGGCGATGCCTTGAGTATAAGGGATGCGGAAATCCTTTTCGCTGGTGATCACCAGCATCGGCGTTTTCCACTGCGCGACATGGTTGACCGGATTCCATTTTTCAAATTCTTCGGGCACCTCGAAATAGGCGCCGCCATGTTCCCATTCGTCGAACCAAAGTTCCTCGGTTTCATAAGCCATGGCACGCGCGTCAAAGACGCCGTCATGCTGCACTAGACATTTGAAACCGTCAGTCCATTTGCCCGCAATCCAATTCATCATATAACCGCCATAGGAAGCACCAAGTGCGCAGGCGTTGTGGATGTCGAGTTGATTGTCCTGCGCCCCCGCTGCGGCGAGGCCGAGTTTCAGATCTGTGAGCGGCTTTCCTCCCCAATCCTTATTGATGCTGTCGGTGAAGGCCTGACCATAGCCGGTGGAGCCGTGAAAATCGACGGTGATGGTGCCATAGCCTTGCTCAGCATAGATGCGGGGGTTCCAGCGTGTCGACCAGCTATTGCCGAAACTGCCCTGCGGTCCGCCATGGACAAGGAATGCGACGGGGAGTTTACCGGTTGTTTGGGCGGGTTTGATGATCTGGCCCCATACCGTGTCGCCGTTGGCGCCCGCGAACCTCATGCGAGTAACGGTGACGGGATCAAGCTCTGCCATTTGATCCCTATTGACGTTAGTCAGCTGGCGAATCTTGCCCCTGGCATCACGAACAAAAATATCGGTCGGGTCAGTGATGCTGTTGTGAGTATAGAGCAAGCTGCCATCTGACAACGGCGTGACATTGCCGATATTGCCGTCATTGCTGTCGGCCGTGGCTTTCAGTCGCAATATTTTGCCACTGGTAACATCGACACGGAAAACGGGGTGATCCAGCACATCCTGCGCCGTAACGTAGAGCGATTTGCCATCTGGCGCCCAGATAATCGATCCCACCGAACGGTCCCACCCATCGGTTAGTTTGCGCACCACGCCCGTATTCAGGTTGCGCAACATGAGCACTTGACGATCGGATTCATAATTCGGGCGCGTCATCGCTGTATAGGCGAGCCATTGGCCGTCGGGCGATGGAACGGGAAGGGTGTCGGTCGCCTGATTTTCGGCGGTGAGATTGATCGGCGTCATGCGCGCATCGACAACCACCTTGTATATATCAAGGTTGGTTGAACGCGGCTCGAACGCGTCCGATTTACGCATAGTGAAATAGACGGTGCGACTGTCAGGCCCCCACGCCAATTCTTCACCACCGCCAAAGGGTTTGGAGGGTGCGTCGCCGACCAGTCCCGCATCCAACGCGCGGCCCATGACCGCTTTGCCGCCGTCAAGATTGAAGACAAAAGGGCGGCTATAGGTGCCGGGGGTTTCCCATTTATCCCAATGGCGCACAAAGCCGACGCCATCCTTGTAAAGCCGACCGCTACCGGGGCCAACAAGTGCACCCTTGTCGTTCGCGTCGCAGCCGAAGCTGGTGCATTCCCACGGAATATCGCCCCAAGCGAGAATTTTCCTGCCGTCGGGCGACAATTTAAAGCCCGCAACATCCGCCTTCTCGTATGTGACCTGAACGGCAGGTGCGGCCATCGATTGGGTGTCTATGCTCCAAATCTGGTCGCTGCCCGAGGCGTCAGAGATGAAGAACAGCGTACCGTCCTTGCCAAAGCTGGGCGCGCTTTCATTCTTTCCAGATGCATCGGCGACGCGGACCGGCTTGGCATCCTTTGCAAGTCGGTCGACGAGCCACAGGCCGGTCGTGCGATCATAAGCCTCAGGTGCGGTTTCGGTCATTTGAAATGCGACCCAGCGACCATCGGGCGATGCGGACGGCGCAGCAACACGCTTAAGTGTCGCTAGGTCGACGGCGGTCATCGGTCGCGCCAGGGTGGGGGTGACAAGGGCGGCGGAGAGCGCAATTGCGCTCGGCAGTATAAGATTTTGCATGAAACGAGTTTAGCGGCGTGCCGCAATGATGCAAGCCAACAGGTTGAAATCAGCGCACGACCGCCCCTCCCTTCATCACATGGTCGATATGTTCAAGGCTGCGAATGTCAGAGAGCGGGTCGGCTTTAACTGCCACCAAATCAGCATAGCGCCCCGGTACAAGGGCGCCGATGTCGTCGCGGCCCATTTCTATCGCAGCGTTTCCGGTGGCGGCCTGAATAGCCTGCATCGGACTCATTCCATATTTGACCATATAGGAGAATTGGCGCGCGTTGATGCCGTGAGGATAGACACCGGCGTCTGTGCCGAAGCCCAGCTTGACACCAATTTTAACGGCGCGACTGAAGGCCTTTCGTTGTTCGTCGGTCGTTTCGCGATTTTTGCGCAAATATTCTTCCGGCCAACCTTCTTTGGTGCCGATTTCATTGATGTAGTCGCCGTTGAAGATATCCATAACCAGCCATGTGCCATGCATCTTGGCCATTTGCAGTGCTTCTTCATCGGCAAGACTGGCATGTTCGATGCTGTCGACCCCTGCAGTGATCGCGTTCTTAATCCCTTGTGCGCCATGAGCGTGGGCGGTGACGCGCTTGCCGCGGGCATGGGCGACACTCACTACGGCACGCAGCTGATCGACCGTAAGTTCGGGCGCGCCGGGTTCAGTGCCGATGGCAAGCACCGCGCCGGTGGCGATGGTCTTGATGAAATTGGCGCCATGGTCGAGTAGGTAGGTGGTTCTTTGTGCTGCTTGTTCGGACGTTGCGGCAACACCCAGCCGCATGTCGGCGGGCAGTTTGCTGTTGTCGTCAAACACGCCGTTCAATTCTCCGCCGCCGCCGGGGATGGTGATATAGGCGCCCGCGACCCACATGCGTGGTCCCGGCACATCGCCGCGCTCTATCGCATCGCGCAACGCGACATCGGTGAGCCCGCGATAGGTGCCGACATCGCGCACGGCGGTGAATCCGGCGTCGAGGGTGATGCGGGCGTGGCGGGCGCCATAGAGCGCTGTGGTGGCAGGTGAAGCTTTGAGCGGCGCAGCGACGTCCGCGCTTTGCCCCGTATCGGCTAAATGGGTGTGTAGATCGATAAGGCCTGGCAGGACGGTATAAGCCGACCAGTCCAGCCGCGTTGCGCCGTCGGGCGTGTCGCCGCAGTCCGAAACAGCGGCTATGCGATCATCAGCAATAGTGATGCACTGACCCGTGCGTACATCATTCGTCACGCCGTCGATGAGCCGCCCCGTTTCAACATAAAGCGTCGTCGCCGTTGCCGGTGTAGCGACGGCAAGCGCTGCAGCAAATGTCGCCGTTAATCTCAAATTTAGAGCGCGCCGTTGAATGTGTCGCATTCTTGTGGATCCCCTGTTTGCAGTCCTTTGCGTAACCACGCCATACGCTGTTCGCTGGACCCATGTGTAAAGCTTTCGGGCACTGGGCGTTGGCCTGCTGCGCGTTGCAAAGTGTCGTCGCCAATCGCGTTGGCGGCGATCATTGCTTCTTCGATATCGCCGGATTCGATTGACCGTTGACCATCACTGGTGCGGGCACGACTGGCCCAGACACCGGCGTAGCAATCAGCCTGCAATTCCATCCGAACTTGCATGGCATTACCATCGGCTTGCGATCGGCGTTGCTGGGCGCCACGGACCTTGTCTGAAATTCCGTTTAGTGTTTGGATATGGTGGCCCACTTCGTGTGCGATGACGTAGGCCTGTGCCGCATCGCCAGCCGCGCCATAGCGATTGGCAAGTTCATCGAAAAATACGGTGTCGAGGTAGACGCCTTGATCGGCAGGGCAATAAAAGGGACCCATGGCGGATTGGGCTGCACCGCAGCCCGACTGATTCTGATCGGTGTAGAAGTTGAGCGTCGGTTTCCGATATCCATTGATCAGGCTGGCCCACACTTTGTGCGTTGAGCCGAAAACATTACAAGCATATTTTTCGGCAGCTGTATCGCAAGCAACGGGGGTGCCGCTGCGGCTGTCCGCTTGAGGGTCGACGGTGCCGCCCCCGCTATCGCTGAGAAAATTTGCGCCGCCGCCAAAAAAGACAAGAGCGAGCACTCCAAGGATCAGGATTGAACCACAGCCCGTCTTGCGGCCAAGTAACATTGGCAGCAGCGCGAAAATGAGGCCGCCCATGCCACCACCACCGCTGCGTCCGCCGCCGAATCCGCCGCCGCCGCGTCCCAGATCGCGAATATCGTCTCCAGGTTCATAATCGTCGAGGCGCATCGATGCTCTCCATCGGTCAAAATTTGTCCTAGCCTTTTGTGGCAGCAGCATGCGGCAATTGAAAGTGCCTTCGGTGCCGATGGGGGATGGGACATTGGCTTGCAATGAATGGGGTAGGGGTGCAACGAGCAGCGCGTTCCCCTCTCCAGCCTAAAGGGATTACCCGAGTCCATGCCCCGTCGCGCCACGTCTGCCGCCCTTCCGCTGCCCGACCATGTCGTGCTGGTTTTGCAAGGGGGCGGAGCCTTGGGGGCCTATCAGGCCGGTGTATATGAGGCACTCATTGACTTGGGAATCCAACTGGATTGGGTAGCTGGCATTTCGATCGGTGCGATCAATTCAGCGATCATCGCGGGGAACCCCCGTGAACAGGCGGTTGGCCGACTGCGCGAATTTTGGGAGGGCGTTTCGTCGGCATTGCCGTCGCTGCCAACGCTGGATAGTGATTATGCGCGCCAATGGAGTCATTTAGCGGCAGCGGGACAGGTGGCGACCTTTGGCGTTCCGGGGTTTTTCACGCCGCGCTGGCCGTCACCGGCATTCGCGGAAAGGCAGACCCCAGGGGCGGTTAGTCTTTATGACACAGCTCCGCTTATCGAAACCCTCAACCGTTTGGTTGATTGGGACAGGGTGAATAATGGCAACGTCCGACTGTCAGTAGGGGCGGTTGCAGTCGAGACGGGAAATTTTCGCTATTTTGATACTCAAATCGACACGATTGACGCGCGCCATATATTGGCCTCTGGCGCTTTGCCTCCCGGATTACCGCCAGTTGAGATCGATGGTGTTTGGTATTGGGATGGCGGCCTTGTCTCCAACACGCCCCTCGAGCATGTCGTGCACGCAGTTAACGAGGACATGCTCGTTTTTCAGGTCGATTTGTTCCCCGCCCGCGGGCCGCGCCCGCATGACATGGCCGAAGCATGGTCGCGAGAGAAAGATATTCGCTATTCAAGCCGCACCCGCCGAATTTCAGACGGGTTGCTGCGGCAGCGCAAGGAACATTCCTTAGTCGACAAGATGCTGAAAGCCTTGCCCGACTCGGCGCTGGATTTATCGGAGGTTAAGGCGGTTCGCAATATGCTCAACACTCACGCGCTGAATGTTGTGCAACTAATACATCAGCCTCCGTCATGGCAGACAGGCGCTCGCGATTTCGACTTTTCGCACACGTCTATGGAGGTCAATTGGGCGCTGGGCCATGCCGCAGTCGAAGAGGCGATGAAAGACGGCCATCTGCTGGCCGAAAGCATTGCTGAGGGCCGGTCGGACAGCTTTGTGGTCCAGTCCGAAGCGTTGCGACCAAAGAGCATCTGACCCATTGAGCTAACAAAATTCTTTGCCAACAACTGAAAGGAAATTTTGATGCGATTGAAAGGTAAAACGGCTCTTGTGACCGGCTCAACTTCGGGCATTGGACTCGGTATCGCAAAGGCGCTGGCAGCCGACGGTGCATCGATCATCATTAATGGATTTGGCGACGCCGATGCGATTGAGGCAGAACGTGCCGCGCTGGAAGTGCTCAATGGCAGCACGGCGACCTATGACGGGGCCGACCTTACCAAGCCCGAGGAAATCGAGGCAATGTTTGCGCGCGCCGATAAGGATTTGGGCGGCGTCGACATTTTGGTGAACAATGCGGGGACGCAATTCGTTGCGCCGGTCGAGGAGTTTCCCGTCGAAAAATGGGACCTTATAATAGCGCTGAACCTGACAGCCGCCTTTCACACCATGCGCCACGCCGTGCCGGGTATGCGCAAAAAGAAATGGGGCAGGATTATCGCGACTGCATCGGCCCATTCGCTAGTCGCGTCGCCTTTTAAATCCGCATATGTCACCGCCAAACATGGGCTCGCTGGATTGACCAAGACGGTCGCACTGGAGGTTGCCGACGCGGGAATCACGGTAAATTGCATCAGCCCCGGCTATGTGTGGACCCCGCTTGTGGAAAATCAGATTCCGGACACAATGAAGGCGCGGAAAATGACGCGAGAACAGGTTATCAACGATGTGTTACTAGCGGGGCAGCCTACCAAATCCTTTGTGACGGTCGAACAGGTCGCGGCCATGGCCAGCTTTCTAACCCGTGAGGAGGCGGCGAATATTACCGGAGCGAATTTGAGCGTTGATGGTGGATGGACCGCTCAATAATCAACGCCTTGAGGATTTTGGTGCGCGCACCTAAGACTCAAAAACCGGACCGGAGGAAGCCGAAAATGACAGGTCGCACGTCTAAACTATTGTCCACTATGCTGCTTACTGGTTTAAGTGCGGGCCTAGTGGGTTGTCAGTCCTTGCCGGTCGTGCCGCCTGCCGCGGCTGACCGCCCGGCCGAGGCGGGAACTTGGCGCGGGACCGCGACCGAAGCTGATCGCATGCGTATCCGTCAATGGCACGGTAGCTGGATTGCCGCACTCGCCGATGCACGCGCAAAGGGCTATGGTGCAGATATTGACCGTGAAGGCGACTTGCTGAAGCCTATGGCCGCGCTCCCCAATGCCTTTTTGCCGACCGGAGACTATCGCTGCCGGACCGTTAAGGTGGGAGCGAAGGCCGGTAATTTGGGTTTTATTGCCTATGACTGGTTCCGGTGTCAGGTGAAAGCAGAACAGGGAATATCGAGTCTGAGCAAGCTCAGTGGATCGCAACGGCCGGTCGGGCTCGTGTTTCCGGATAATCTGAAGCGTCAGGTTTTTCTTGGTACGCTCGAACTGGGCGATGAGCAGCAACCAGTCGACTATGGTAGCGACCGGATGCGAGACATGGCGGGGCTGATCGAACGGATCGGTGAAGAGCGCTGGCGCCTAGTTCTACCCTCGCCGGCTTATGAATCCTTGCTGGATGTGATTGAACTGCGACCTGCAGATTGAGGCCGAATATGAAAACAATGAGCAGGGGATCACATATGCGATGGATGGCGATGAGCGCGGCGGCGCTGGCATTAACTTCACCGGCGATGGCACAAAGCCTGACTGAACAAGTGCAATCAGATTTGCCGTCGCTGATGACGATCTACAAGGATCTGCATGCGCACCCTGAACTCAGTTTTATGGAAGTACGTACGGCTGCAATTCTCGCGGCCGAAGCGCGCGCATTGGGCTTTGACGTAACCGAGAAAGTTGGCGGCACCGGAATCGTGGCAGTGATGAAGAATGGCCTCGGCCCGGTGGTGTTGCTGCGCACCGACATGGACGGATTGCCGGTGACTGAACAAACGGGCCTGCCCGGGGCTTCCAAGGTACAGGTGACGACCGCTGAAGGGGTCGAAACCGGTGTGATGCATGCCTGTGGCCATGATACCCATATGACGACTTGGGTTGGCGTCGCGCGCCTCATGGCTGCAAACAGGGATAAATGGTCGGGAACTCTGGTGATGATTGGTCAGCCAGCCGAAGAGCGCGGAGCAGGCGCTCGGATGATGTTGGAGGATGGGCTGTTCACCCGCTTTCCAAAGCCGCAATATGCACTGGCGTTTCACGATGCAGCCCAATTTCCGGCGGGGCAAATTGGCTATACTCCCGGTTATGCGCTCGCGAATGTCGATAGTGTCGATATTCTGGTCAAAGGGGTCGGCGGCCATGGCGCCTATCCGCAGGCGACCAAAGACCCGATCGTTTTGGCGAGCCGGATCGTCACCGCATTGCAGACGTTGGTCTCGAGAGAAATTAGCCCGCTCGATTCCGCCGTCGTTACAGTGGGGAGCTTCCATGCTGGCGCGAAACACAACATTATATCGGACGAAGCTCGGTTGCAGCTAACGGTGCGCAGTTACACCGACGAAGTACGCGACCATTTGCTGACCGGCATTGCCCGGATAGCCAAAGGTGAGGCGATTGCGGCTGGCATGCCCGAAGACAAGATGCCGATCGTGTCGGTGCAAAAGAATGAATATACCCCCGCTACCTTCAACACGCCTGATTTCACCAAGGATATGGCGGAAATTCTAAAAGGGGCATTTGGTGACGCGCGTGTTGCACAAATGCCTCCGGTAATGGGCGGCGAAGATTTCGGGCGCTATGTCCGCGCGGACCCCAGCATCAAAAGTCTTATCATCTGGGTTGGTGGCGTTCCCCAAGCGGAGATGGACGCTGCCAAGAAAGAAGGGCGGACGCTACCCAGTCTGCACTCGCCCTTCTGGGCACCGGATGCTTCTGCGGTCGTGGCAACAGCAACCGAGGCCCTGACCGCGATGACGTTGAAATTAATGCCTAAGTGAAGTGGCATCGAGTTGAATATCATTGGGGGTAGGCAGAACGCGCGTCTCCAATGGTGAAAGCTGCGACTAATTCGCAATAACATATCGATTTTTCATCGACTTAGTCAATCACTGTAACACATTTTCCTTGTTAGTCTGGACGCGCGCGCGCGCGTAGTCCAACGAAGAGGCTGGCGGTGCTGTCAGCTCGTCTGTTGTCGCACACAAGGGAGAGAAGTCATGGATCTCAAGGGATCAAAAACTGAAGACAATCTGAAAGCTGCCTTTGCCGGCGAAAGCCAGGCTAATCGCCGCTATCTCTATTTCGCGCAGCAGGCTGATGTCGAAGGCCATAATGATGTGTCGGCAGTCTTCCGTTCGACAGCGGAAGGCGAAACGGGCCATGCTCACGGCCATCTGGAATTTTTGCAGGGCGGCGGCGGCGATCCCGCAACTGATATGCCGATTGGCAACACCGTGGACAATCTGAAATCCGCTATCGCGGGCGAAACTCACGAATATACCGATATGTACCCGGGCATGGCACGCACTGCGCGTGATGAGAGCTTCGACGAGATTGCCGACTGGTTTGAAACGCTGGCCAAGGCAGAAAAAAGCCATGCCGGTAAGTTTCAGAAAACGCTCGACGAGGTGATGGCGAACGTCTGACCCAAGTTTTTCCGGCAACTATCCCGTATTTGCCGCAGTAAATTCCTGCACTGAATCGCGGGAATCCTGCTCCCGTGTCCATCCCCCCTCTCAGGACACGGGAGCTACTTCATTACGATCCCTAGGAGCCAGCGATGAAGGAAGGCAGTCTTGACGCGCCGACCCGCCACCCGATTGCGTGGGCCGACGAGAGCTTTTACGATGAGGTTGCGCTCGACAAAGAGCTGCGCCGTACGTTTGATATATGCCACGGCTGCCGACGCTGCTTTAATTTGTGCGATAGTTTTCCGACCTTGTTTGATCTGGTCGATGAAAGTCCGAACGAGAGTGTCGATGACCTTTCGACGGGTGACTTGAAGGCCGTCGTCGATGGCTGCACTTTGTGCGACATGTGCTTCATGACTAAATGTCCCTATGTGCCACCGCACGAATGGGAGCTGGATTTCCCGCACCTAATGCTGCGGCACCGCGCTGTTGATCATCGCAAAGGCCAAACGCGGTTCGCTGACCGCGAGCTCGCCAAGACCGATCGCAATGGCCAATTAGGCAGCATGCTAAGTGGCCTCGCTAATTGGGCTACAAAAGATGGTAATGGGCTGACGCGCCCTTTGATGGAAGCGACGGTTGGAATCGACACGCGCGCCCACCTGCCGAGTTTTTCTGCCGAACCGCTGACCCACACTGCACGCATCCCCCCGCCCAATGCCGATGCGCCAGGTTTTGGTCGCAAGGTTGCGCTCTATGCCACCTGCTATGGAAATTTCAACGACCAGACGGCGGGTGAAGCGGCAATGAAAGTATTGGCGCATAATGGGGTACAGATCCGCATCGAACATCCAGAATGTTGCGGCATGCCCAAATTCGAAAATGGTGATCTGGCCGCTGTGGCTAGTGCTGCAGAGCGGGTGGCTGTCCATTTTTGCGCTCTGATTGACGATGGTTGGGATGTCGTGCCCTTGACCACCAGCTGTGCGTTGATGCTGAAATTTGAATGGCCATTGTTAGAGCCCGGGAATGAGGCAGTCGGTCATCTCGCTGCTAACTGCTATGATCTGTCGCAATATGTAGTGCGGTTGTCGAAAGAGGCGGGGTTAGTGCCCCTGCCCGAAATGGAAGCAAAAATTGCGGTTCATTTCGCCTGCCACGCCCGGGCGCAGAATATGGGCCCCAAGGCGTTGGAGATGCTGCGGCTGATCCCTGGAACGCAAGCCGCACTCACCGATCGTTGCTCTGGCCACGGTGGAAAATGGGGCATCTTCAAGGGCAATTTCGACAAGGCAGTCAAGATCGGGCGTCCTGCGGCACGAAACCTCATGAAGGATGACCCCGACCTAGTCGTTAGCGAATGTCCGCTCGCCGGACCGCATCTTCAGCAAGTGATTGCGGCTTCTAACCCCGACAAACGACCTGAGCACATCGGCCACCCGATCGAAGTGTTGGCCAAAGCTTATGGATTGATCTGATATGCCCCGTGATACGCGCACCATAACCCGCGACGACATCATGCCGCTCGACCAATATGAAACGATCCGACCCGAAAAGCGGCAAGATAATGTGCTGCGCAAGAAATTTCGGCGATTGTCAATCGGCCCGCACGCAACGATCATTTTTGAAAATTGGGACAGTATGTGGTGGCAGGTCCACGAAATGTTACGCATTGAAAAGGGCGGGGAGGAACAGATCGCTGACGAGCTTTTGGCCTATAACCCCATGGTGCCTAATGGCAGCGAGCTAACCGCAACCTTGTTCTTCGAGATGGATGATCCGGTGCGCCGCACGGCATTTCTAAAGCAATTGGGCGGAGTCGAGCGCCACATCCTTATCGACGTCGCGGGAATTCGCGTCGAGGCGTCGCCTGAGGGCGATGTTGAGCGCACGCGTGGCGACGGCAAAGCCAGCGCGGTGCAATTCCTCCACTTTCCTTTTTCCGCCGACGCGATTGCCAAATTTAGGGGCGGCGAGGGGATGGTGACGGTGGGTATTGACCATCCCGCCTATGGCCATTTAGCCGTGATCGGCGACGAAGCTCGCCGCGAACTGGCGCGCGATTTCGCCTGACGTGGGCGCTAGTCGGAAAAAGACCCACCGCGTCCGGCTCCGGCGGTGAAGCGCTGAGCCCCCGCGACTGCGCCATCGCGCAATGGCGCAACACCGGCGTTTGCTTCCTGCACGAGCGCGCCCGCCAAATCACTGTCCCATTGACGATACGCCGACAATCGGTCGCTGTTCATGCACAGTTGCGGAAAAGCGGCGATCTGTTGCGCGAGTGCGATGGCTGAAGGCAACGCATCGCCTTCTGGTACTACGCGATCTGCGAGGCCGATGCGTTGGGCTTCGTCAGCTTCAACAGGGCGTCCCGTCAGGATCATATCCATTGCGCGGCCTTGTCCGACGATACGCGGCAGACGCACAGTTCCACCGTCGATGAGCGGCACACCCCAGCGCCGACAATAAACGCCGAATACCGCGCTTTGTGATGCGACGCGCATATCGCACCACAGGGCAAGTTCGAGCCCTCCCGCTACGGCATGACCTTCAACAGCAGCGATCACGGGCTTTTCGCACTGCATCCGTGTTGGCCCCATCGGACCGGGGCCGTTGGGATCATATACCGAAGTGCCGACCGCGTTGAGATCAAAGCCTGCGCAAAACTGATCGCCGCTTCCAGTCAAAATGGCGACACGAGCCGTTGCGTCTTTTACAAAGTCTGCGAATGCGTCACGTAAATTCTTCGCGGTTGCGGGGTTTACCGCATTGCGCTTGGCGGGGCGGTCGATAGTGACAATGCGGACATGGCCAATGTTGGTGATTTTGACGGACATAGCGGCCTCCTACGGTCGAGGTGGCATGGCGGCGTGCGTGTGCCAATAAAAAATGCCCGCCAGACACCCGAAGGTATCTGACGGGCAGGCTTTCCTCCCCAGGAAAGATCGTGTGCGGTCAGCCGCTTGGCTGCCCCGCGAAACAGGGTCAGGCGGCGAACTGGTTCATTGTGTTGTGCTTGCCACCGGCTTTCAGCGCGGCGTCGCCGGCGAAATATTCCTTATGATCGTCGCCGATATCGCTGCCGGACATATTCTGATGCTTCACACAGGCAATGCCTTCGCGTATCTCAGCGCGCTGGACGTTTTTGACATAGCCGAGCATGGCTTCGTCGCCGAAATATTCGCGTGCCAGATTGTCAGTCGACAACGCCGCGGTGTGATAGGTCGGCAGGGTAATAAGGTGATGGAAGATGCCCGCTCGCTTGGCCGCATCACGCTGGAATGTACGGATGCGGTTGTCGGCTTCGTTGCCAAGTTCAGTCCCGTCGTAATCAACGCTCATCAGCTTGGCACGATCATAAGCAGCAAGGTCGCGGCCTTCCTCCACCCAAGCATCATAAACCTGCTGGCGAAAGTTGAGCGTCCAGTTGAAGCTGGGTGAATTGTTGTAGGCGAGTTTGGCATTCGGGACGACGGCGCGAATGCGATCGACCATGCTAGCAATTTGCTCGATGTGGGGCTTTTCGGTTTCAATCCAGAGCAAGTCGGCCCCGTTCTGCAGGCTGGCAATGCAATCGAGCACGCAGCGGTCTTCACCGGTTCCGGTACGGAATTGATACAGATTGGAAGGCAAACGCTTGGGACGCATCAGTTTGCCATCGCGGTTGATCAGAACGTCGCCTGGATTGCCCGCTCCTTCGATTTCTTCGCAATCGAGGAAGCTGTTATACTGATCAGCAAGATCGCCAGGTTCCTTAGAAAAGGCGATCTGTTTGGTCAGGCCAGCCCCCAGACTGTCTGTGCGGGTGACGATGATGCCGTCCTCGACACCCAATTCCATAAAGGCATAACGACAGGCGCGAATCTTCGCGATGAAGTCTTCATGCGGAACGGTGACTTTGCCGTCCTGATGCCCACACTGTTTTTCGTCGCTCACCTGATTTTCGATTTGGAGTGCGCAGGCTCCAGCTTCTATCATTTTCTTGGCGAGCAAATAAGTTGCTTCGGCATTGCCAAAGCCTGCGTCGATGTCGGCAATAATCGGGACCACATGGGTTTCATGATTGTCGATACTGGCCTGTAGCTGCTTGGCCTTAAGCTGGTCGCCTTCTTCCCGGGCGGCATCGAGTTCGCGGAACATTATGCCCAGCTCGCGAGCATCGGCCTGACGCAGGAAGGTGTAGATTTCCTCGATCAACGCCGGAACGCTGGTTTTTTCGTGCATCGACTGGTCAGGCAAGGGGCCAAATTCACTGCGCAACGCAGCAATCATCCAGCCCGACAGGTAAATATAACGTCCTTTGGTGGTGCCAAAATGCTTTTTGATCGATATCATCTTTTGCTGGGCGATAAACCCGTGCCAACAACCGAGTGACTGGGTGTAGTTGGCGGGGTCAGCGTCGTAGGCGGCCATATCAGCGCGCATAATACGAGCGGTGTAACGCGCGACGTCAAGGCCGGTCCGAAAACGGTTCTGAAGCCGCATACGGGCGATCGATTCGGCGCTGATGCCATCCCATGTTCCGTCATAGTCACGGATGAGACGGCCGGCCTGTGCCATGTCTTCGTTGTAGCCCATCATATAATTCCTTTGTTGAGCCTGCCCGGCGAAAGGCAGAAACCATGCGACCGTTATAAGGAGACAGGGGCATTTTTTGAAAAGTTTTGTGAATAAATCTTGTCAACATAATCGATTTTGTGCAAAATGTAGTGTAAAGTTGTAAAGGACATTACAATGAGTGTGCAGCGCATCTTTGCAGGTCCAGCCATTCGCAGCTTGCGAAGGCGCTCGAGTCTGACCCAGGCTGCGATGGCCGAGGCGCTCGATATCTCACCTAGTTATCTCAATTTGATCGAGCATGGCCAGCGGCCTTTATCTGCGGCGCTGATCGTCCGCCTGGCCGAACGCTTTGATTTCGATCCGGCGCGGCTGACCGATGATATTGTGCCGGGGGGCATCGCGGGGTTGCGACGCAGGTTAGCCGATGACCGCTTTGCCGATTTGGGCATCGATAGTGGCGAGGTCGAGGAATGGTTGGCAAATGCCCCGACGACAGCCGCCGCTTTCGCGCGGTTGTTCGACGGAGCCGATCGAGCTCCGGGGGCAGCGAATGTGGAATTGGCTGATGCGCCAGAAGTGCATGAAGTGCGCGTTGCGATTGAAAAGTGGCGCAACCATTTCGCCGACCTCGACGAACAGGCCGAAATGTTGTTCGACGAGCTAAGACTTGCGGGTGCCGACTTGTATGGGACGATTTCAGAGCGACTGCGCGTGCAGCATCAGTTGGGCATTCGCATCTTGCCAAGCGATGTGATGCCGGACCGGCTGCGCTGGCTTGACTGGCATGCACGCCAGTTACAACTGTCCGAATTGCTGCGCCCGGCCTCCCGCACTTTTCAGGCCGCCGCGACATTGGCGCAAATCGAAGCAAAAAATAAGATAGACGCGTTGGTCGCGGGGGCTGAGTTTAGCCTACCAGCGGCGGAGCATCTCTTCAGACGCCATTTGATCCATTATTTCGCCGCTGCACTCATGATGCCATATGGTCGTTTCTTGCGCGCCTGTGATGCGACAGGCTATGATCTGTTGCTGCTTCAGCGACGCTTTGGTGCGGGGTTTGAGCAAGTGGCGCATAGACTGACAACGCTGCAAAGGGTTGGAGCGAGGGGGTTGCCCTTTTTCATGTTGCGGATCGATCGCGCAGGGCAGGGGTCGAAACGCTATGTCGGGGCGAGTCGATCACCTTTGGTCGAGAGCGACCTGCGCTGTCCGCTGTGGGCTGTCCATGAAGCTTTTGCCCGTCCGGGTGAAGTTGTGGCTGATCTGGTTGAGCTGGAGGACGGATCGCGCTGGTTCAGCCAGTCGCGGATCGTCACCGCGCCGGGCGAGTCTGGTTCTGGGCCTCCTGCAAGATTTCGCGATTTGCGTGGGCGTCGATGCCAAAGTCGCGCCATCGCTGGTCGCTGCACGCGGCATTGATTTGATGCGCGATAGGGCAACCCCCATCGGGCTGGGTTGTCGCCGCTGCACGCGCACTGGTTGTATTCAGCGCTCGGCCCCGCCGATGGGGAGACCTCTAAGATTCCGTGACGGCGAACGCGGCTTTAGTGCGTTTGATTTCGCAGGCGATTAAGAGAGCTTGCGCGCCGCTTGCCGCTTCCCTGACTTCCTGCGAACGGTTAAGCGGCATCACCAATATGTCGTCGCCATCGACGATCACCGCCACATCGTCCATGCCGATGATCGACAGGCGTTTTTCACCCGCCCTCACAAGGCAGTTACGGCTATTTGTCACAAAAACGTCGCCGCGCAGCGCGTTGCCGGCCTCGTCATGCGGCGAGAGAGTATGGACAGCTTGCCAACTGCCAAGATCGGACCAACCCATCTTCGCGAGGACAACGGCAACCCGCGCGTCCTTTTCCATCACGGCATAGTCGATCGAGTCATTGGGGGTTTTTCCGAACTGTTCAGCATCGGCATAGAGAGCGTCGCCATCCCATTGGCTGCCGTCCAAGGCTTTGGCTGCGGACTCGAATATCGGGCGGCAATGCTGCAGCATCGCATCGCGCATCCGACCCGCGCGAAACAGGAATATGCCTGCATTCCAGTTATACCCTCCATCGGCCAGCATCGCCTTGGCATCTTCAAGCGGTGGCTTTTCAATGAAGCGAGCCACGGAAAATCCGTCACCACCAATCGACGGACCGCTGGCAATATATCCAAAGCCGGTGTCAGGGTGATCGGGCGTGATACCGAATGTGACCAGATAATCCTTCGCGGCCAGACGAGCCGCCTTGGCAATTGCTGCCTGAAAGGCAGGAACATCGGCAATGACGTGATCACTGGGCATGACAAGCATTAAGGTGTCAGGCGCGACATGCGCAACCGCGAGTGCAATGGCAGCGGCGGTGTTGCGCGGCATGGGTTCAATGATCAGCTTAGCTTCAATGTCATCCGTTTGTTCGCGGACAGTCGGCACATGGGCGGCCCCGCAGAGGATGAGCGGTGGTGCAAATCCTTTATCTTGGGGTGTGCGGGTCAAAGTCTGTTGAAACAGACTATTGGTTGGCCCGAGCAGAGACAGAAATTGTTTTGCGCTGGTGCCGCGCGATTCGGGCCACAAACGGGTTCCGGCGCCTCCGCACAGGATGACGGGTTGGATCATTTGAATCATGGGGGAGGTCTATCGGCTCACCGACGCGCCGTCATCTTCAAAATATGTCAATTGTGAGTGTAAAATTAACCGACACTTCATGCCTAGCAACTAGTAAACAGACCTGAAAGGGCGCATGCGTCGATGTTCAGACTGTTTAAACATTATGTGCCACATGCCGTAGTCTGGCTGGCATTCATCGAGTTTCTGGCGCTGCTTATTTCGGCAGAGACAGGTTGGCAGCTCTATGCGCGCCAAGTGGCCATCGATTCAGGCGTTATTGCCAGCAGGGCTTTGCCACTCATAAGCTTCGCTCTCGCCAATTTGCTCGCGATGATGGCGACAGGAATGTACAGCAATGAAGCGCTGCGATCGATGCGTTTTAGCACCGCGCGTTTACTGGCCGCAATTTCGCTGGGTGTGATTTTTCTGTCCGTGCTGCGCTTTTTGTTGCCTACAGTTACTTTGTGGCGTGCCAATAGCATCTACGCGATGGCGGTAGCGATCGCACTGTTGTTCGCGATCCGGTTGCTGCTCACCCAGACGGCAGGAGCCGATGCCTTTCGGCGGCGCATATTGGTTTTGGGGGCAGGACCCCGCGCAGCACGGCTGGGAGATTTGGCTTCTCAACCAGGGAGCGGCCTATCTGTTGTCGGTTATGTTGCAATGAACAGTGTAGAGCGTTCAGTCGAGCATGCCGTCGCGCGCGAGGACATCACCAATCTGTCGCAACATGTGGTCGCGCTCGAGGCGGGCGAGGTGGTTCTGGCGCTGGAAGAACGGCGCAATGCATTGCCGCTAGGTGACTTGTTACGCATCAAAACAACCGGAGTTCATGTCAACGATATTGCCAGCTTTCTGGAACGCGAAACCGGACGAGTTGATTTGGCGACCACCAATCCGAGCGGTCTGATTTTTTCAGATGGATTTTCCGCGGGTCAACGCATTTCAAAGTTCAGTAAGCGCGTATTTGACATTGTCGCGAGCCTGCTGGTCCTGGTTGTCGGTCTACCGTTGATCCTGATCGCAGCGGTGGCGGTCAAACTGGATAGCAAGGGGCCGATATTTTATCGCCAATCGCGCGTCGGCTTGTTTGGCGAGTATTATGACATATTCAAAATCCGGTCTATGCGGACCGATGCTGAGGCCGCAGGCAAGGCCGTATGGGCATCCGAAAATGATCCACGGATCACGCGGGTCGGCAATGTCATTCGCAAGCTGCGGATCGACGAATTGCCTCAAACTTGGTGCGTCCTAAAAGGCGATATGAGCTTCGTTGGACCGCGCCCCGAGCGGCCGAGCTTTGTCGATGAGCTGGAAGAAAAGCTTCCTTTTTACGCCGAACGCCACATGGTCAAGCCGGGATTAACGGGGTGGGCACAGGTCAACTTTCCATATGGCGCCTCGGTTGAGGATGCACGGATCAAGCTGGAATATGATCTTTATTATGCCAAAAATTACTCGCCCTTCCTCGACCTACTGATCTTACTTCAGACGGTACGCGTCGTGCTATGGCCTGAGGGAGCGCGCTAATCATGTCGTCGGCGCTCGCCAACATATACTCGATTCTCGCAGGGCTGGCGTTATTGTGCTTCGGCGGTGTCACCTTATGGTTGATCATGCGACCAAGCGACCGCATGGCCGAATTGATGCCATCGCATCGCTGGCTGGTATTAGCAGCGGCGGCAATGACGGGCTGGTGCGGAGCGCTCTATAGCTTTGGACCCGATGGTTCAGATGTGCTGGTGCTGGTGGCGCTTCGCAATCTGGTGATGCTGGGCTGGCTTGGTGGGACTTTTTGGACGACCTCGCCGCCTCCCCGTACACTACGTCTGATCCGCCGTCTTCTGATGACCATTTGCGGCGTAGCGCTATTTTTTGGTGCTGTTGCCATGGTGATGCAGTACGGATCGACGGTCGCACTTGATGAAGACTGGATGTATCCTGGAATCTCGGTGGTTGCCATGCTCACGGCCTCCGGGGGATTGCTGCTAGTCGACAGTGGAGTGCGGAACAATAGTACTGGACTGCGCATGCCCGTGCTCGCCGTGGCCGGCGGCTTTGCAATGCTCTGGGCCTACGAACTAAATGTGCAGTTGATCAGCGCCCTCACTGGGCAACCGGCACAAATGCTTGTGCTACTTTTGCCTGCTGTGGCGTTATTGATCCTGCCGACCTTCTTGTTGGCGGCGATGGATGTGGGTCGTGAAAAGTTGCGTCTCTCGCGCAGCGTCGCAATGCGGACGATCATCCTATTGACGGTCGCGGTTTATCTGGTTCTGATCGGTTTGACGGGTGCGGTCGCCCGTTCGCTCGGTGGCAATTATGGCCAGTTGGCGCAAAGCCTATTCCTGATCGTCGCGCTGAGCGTTGGCGGATTACTTTTCGCCTCTGTCAAAGCGCGGGCGTGGATGTCTGTGATGATTTCAAAGCATTTCTTTGAACATCGTTACGACTATCGTGCCGAATGGATGCGGTTTACCGCGACACTGGGTCAAGATGGCGACGCTGAACGGGACATTTATCGCCGTGTAGGCAAGGCACTCGCCGAACTGACCGGCAGTCCGGGAGCATTGTTGATGCTACCCGATTCCCAAGGGGGTTTTCGCGTCACGGACCGGTGGCACTGGCCCACCAGTGTCGACAGTGAGGCCGCACTGCCTTTGCGGTGCGGAATCATGTTGCAGGAAACTGAACATATCGTCGATCTAGACCGACAGCGGCAAGGCGAGGGGAAAGAGCTGGCCGATCTTGCCATTCCTGACTGGCTAATGACAGATCCAAACGCCTGGGTTGTGGTGCCAGTGCTGCATTTCGGGCGGATGCTGGCGGTGGTGATCCTTCACCGTCCGGCGATTTCGCGGACGCTCGACTGGGAGGATCTGGATGTTCTGCGCATCGCGGGCAAACAGGCGGCCAGCTATTTGGCTGAATCGCAAAGCCAACAGGCGCTGTCCGAGGCCAAGCGTTTTGACGAGTTCAATCGCCGCTTTGCTTTTATCATGCACGACATCAAAAATCTGGCCAGCCAGTTGAGCCTGTTGTCAGCCAATGCCGAACGCCATGCCGACAAACCCGCCTTTCGCGCAGACATGATCGACACGTTAAAGCTGTCGGTAGCGCGGCTCAGCGAATTGCTCGCACGCCTGTCGCCACGCCAGAAAAGCCGCACCAGCGACGCCCAGGCGGTCGCAATTGAGCCCTTGCTAGAAGCCGTTGCTGCAACCGCGAAGCAGCGTCATCCGCTCTTTTTGGGGTGCAGTCCAAGTCTGTCAGTGTGGGGCAATGCCGACATGATTCGCCAGATTGTCGGGCATCTAGTCACCAATGCTATCGATTCCAGCCGCGATGACGCGCCTGTCCAAATTATCGCGGCGAGCGATCACGACCGGGTGCGGATCGACGTGTTGGATCAGGGCGAGGGAATGAGTGTCGAATTTGTACGTAGCGGATTGTTCAAACCCTTTGTGTCGACCAAAGATGGCGGGTTTGGTCTCGGCGCATTTGAAGCGTTGCAATTAGCGCAAGCGATGGGCGGTACGATCGAAGTCGTGAGCGAGCTCGGCAAGGGCAGCTGTTTCACCCTCTGGTTGCCTGCTGACAAACCATCAGCGGTTTCAGACGACACCCAAATAAGTGCAAAGGCCATCAACTCATGACCAACACCCCCTCTACCGAACCGCGCAAGCTGTTGGTTGTCGAAGATGATCTGGGGCTGCAGAAGCAGCTCAAATGGGCATATGACGATTATGAGGTCGTCATTGCTGGCGACCATGACAGTGCTCTCGATATGCTCCGCGCCGAAGAGCCGGCGGTGGTGACACTTGATCTGGGCCTTCCACCCGATCCCGATGGAACGAACGAGGGGTTTCGCACCCTGACAGCGATACTGGCGCAGAAGCCCGACACAAAAGTCATCGTTGTGTCAGGCCATGGCGCGCGCGAGAGCGCTTTGTCAGCCATCGCGGCAGGAGCATGGGATTTTTATCAAAAACCGATCGACATAGAAGAACTAGGATTGATCGTCCGTCGCGCCTTTCATGTGCGCGCGTTGGAGCTGGAAAATCTGCGGCTTGCGTCCGAAGGAAGTGGCGACAACCGCGTGCTCGGCGGAATGATTACCGGTGCGCCCGAGATGCTGAAAGTCGCGCAAACGATCGAGCGCGTCGCCAACTTGGCTGTGAGCGTCATGCTGCTGGGTGCCAGTGGGACGGGCAAAGAGTTGCTAGCGCGCGGACTGCATCAGGCAAGCAATCGACGCGACGGGGCCTTCGTTGCCATCAACTGCGCAGCGATCCCGGAAAACCTGCTGGAGAGTGAATTGTTCGGGCACGAAAAGGGGGCGTTTACCGGCGCGGTCAAGATGACCGAAGGTAAGATAGAGCTGGCGCATGGTGGTACTTTATTTCTCGACGAAGTGGGCGATATTCCGCTGCCTTTACAGGTCAAATTGCTACGCTTTTTGCAGGAGCGGACAATCGAGCGCATCGGCGGGCGCAAGCCGATTGCGGTCGATACGCGCATCGTCTGTGCCACGCACCGTGACCTTGATGCAATGATTGCTACGGGCGATTTTCGCGACGACCTTTATTATCGTCTTGCCGAAATGGTTATTAAGATACCTGCACTTTCAGAACGACCTGGCGATGCCGTGCTGCTGGCGCGCCATTTCCTGCACCAATATGCGCCCCAAATGAATCCGACAGTGCGCGGGTTTGCGCCTGATGCGCTTCAAGCTATCGACGAGGCCGCGTGGCCGGGCAATGTGCGTGAGTTGGAGAATAGACTGAAACGTGCTGTCATCATGGCCGATGGTAAGCTGGTGACGCGTGACGACCTTGATATGGCGGCGCACAGTGGCGATGGCGATACGGCTTACCTGAATCTGCGCAGTGCGCGTGAGGCTGCAGACCGGGTCGCGATCCGTCGCGCCCTTACCCAGTGCGAAGGCAATATATCTACGACCGCAAAACTGCTCGGGATAAGCCGCCCCACGCTTTATGATCTGCTCAAACAATATCAGTTGCAGGGTTGAATGACATGTTCGTTTTTTCGGTGGACGCGGGTGGTTGCGCCGCTGTTCTTGACGGCCTGTCTAGCCGCGTGCGGTGCGCAAGATGATGCGAGCCCGAGCAAGCTGCTCGAAGGGAAGCGCATCGAACTGCTCAACACCCTTAAAGACGATCCAAAGAATGCCGCCGCGCAAGTAAAGCTTGCGCGTGTGCTTTTCGACATTGGCGATGGTCTCGGAGCTGAGGCGGCGCTCGACGCGGCGCGAGCCGCAGGCGGTTCAGAAGAGGAACTGCGTCCGCTGTTTGCCAAAGCCGCTGCAATGCAAGGCGACGCCGACCGGGCACTTGCGATCATGGCTAACGGTCCTATCGCTTCCGAGATGAATGGTGAGGCGGCGTGGATTGCGGGGTCCATTTATTTGGATCGCGGTGATCTGGATTCGGCCCGCAACGCACTGGATATCGCGGTTAGGAGTTTGCCACGCAAATCTGGACTGTGGGTCGATGTTGCTCGCTTTCGTAGTGCGAATGCCGAGGCGCTGGGCGCGCGCGACGCTATCGACTTTGCTATCGAACTTGACAAGGGTAACAGTCAAGCGCTGGCGTTTAAGGCCAATCTGGTTCGGACACAGGCAGGGTTGAGAGCGTCGTTGCCCTGGTATGATGCAGCGCTTGTTGCTGACCCCGATAATGTATCGGCACTGATTGACCGCGCGGCGACGCTGGGCGATCTTGGCCGATATAAGGACATGCTGGTGGCAGTGCGGCGTGCGGCCGAATTGGCGCCGCGCGATCCGCGTCCCTATTTTCTGCAGGCGGTGCTCGCGGCGCGCGCCGACAACTTTCTGCTCGCCCGCAGCCTGCTGCAACGGACTCGTGGCTTGCTTAATAGTCAGCCATCCTTTTTGTTGGTGAGCGCGATAGTCGAGCTGCAACTGGGGGGAGAGTCGGTGGCGGCTGATTTGTCGGAGAAGCTGCTCGATCAGCAACCAAATAACATGACCGCGCGGCGGTTGCTTGCGGTGGCCAACTGGGCAAGCGGCGACCCCGATGGAGCCGAAGAAGCGCTGGCACCGCTGGTGGCACGCGCCGACGCCGATAGCTGGTCGCTGCAATTGGCGGCCCGTGTAGCAGCCGAACTTGGCAAGCCTACAGATGCGGCATTCTTTCTAGCTCGCGGGGCAAGCCTCCAACGCGGCGAGGCGGAACCTTTTGCTCTGGCCAATCGCTATGGCCAGCTGACGGCCGACGCCACTTCGAACCCGCTTGACCCGTCGGTCGTTATCCCCGCAATTGCCGCTGAACTGGCGGGAGGCCAAACCAAGTCAGCCCTCGCGCGCGCTGAAAAATTACGGGTTGTAAATCGCGGCGTGACCGAAGCGCAATTGCTGGTGGGTGACGCCGCGATGGCTTCGGGCGACATGACGACAGCAATTCTTGCCTATCGCGCAGCGCGTGACCTTGACGCCAGTGAGCGTACCACGCTGCGCCTTGCCAACGCACAGCGCCGCGCTGGCGACGTGGCTGGGTCAGGGGCAACAATTTTAGCCCTACGCGACAGCGAACCGTCGAGCATCGCGGCTGACCGGTTGGCCGGACATTTGGCGATGGATCTGGAACATTGGGATGATGCCATCAGCCATTTTGAACGTGTGCGAGAACGCATCGGCAATCGGGATGTTGTGGTCTTGCGCGAATTGGCGCTGGCTTGGTCCGCAAAAGGAGATGACGCGCGCGCCCTGCAATTTATCGCGTTAGCGTATAGGTTACAGCCGTTGAATGCAGGCATCATGCAAATCTATGCAAATTTTTTGTCGAAAAAGGGCGACAATCTAGCCGCACGCGACCTTATGGAAAAAGCGGCGGCTATCGGACAGTGAGGAGTTAGAACGCTGCCCCGCTCACGCGTCCGATGTGTCGAGTAAGGTCTGCGCATCGAGCCCGATACGGCGCATCTGTTGCGCCACGGGCGGCCAGATATTGGTGAGGAAGTCTTCGCGCATCAACGTACGCAGTCGGGCCGTTGCGCCCTCGGCCACAAACATGCCGACCCCGCGCTTGACCATCACCAGCCCTTCGTCCTGAAAGGTCTGATAAGCCTTGGCAACCGTGAGCGGGTTGGCCCCTTCCTCTGCCGCGAGCGAGCGGACCGATGGCAACATGTCGCCATCGTGGAAACTGCCATCAAGAATGGCATTGGCAATTACGTCGCGCAGACGCTGATAGACGGGCTTTGGTTGATCGAGCATGCCGACTTAATGCCATAAGACAGCACCACAGTCAAATGAGATTAGTTTCATACAGAAGCGTGGTCGTGTAATTATATGTCCCAGTCGGTAACGACGTCATCGTAATCCGGACGCGGCCGTTCTTGCAGATCCTTTGCTGGGGTCCCAATGAAAAAGTAACCGGCGATGATGTCGCCTTCTGCCGCGCCAAAAGCGGCCGCGACATCGCGGTTATACGCGGCCCAACCGGTTAGCCAGCTACCGACAAAACCGTAGGCATGGGCTGCATGAAGCAGGTTCATACCCAGCGCGCCGGCCGACAATTGTTGTTCCGAAACCGGGATTTTTGCTTCGCGTCTGGGCGTCGAGAGGACCACGATCAATCGAGGTGCCTGAAAGGCAAATTCGTCGAGAGGTTTTAGATCCATGTCGGCGGCCGCCGGAATTTCGGCGATATAGGCTCGCTTGAGAAGGGCCGCCAGCGCGGGGCGCTGCTCGCCAGCAACGATAATGATGCGCCACGGCGCCAGTTTACCGTGGTCGGGCGTGCGCAAGGCGAGGGTAAGAATGGCGCGCAGTTGGGCGTCATCTGGGCCAGGCTCGATCATGTCTCGTGCCTTGCCGGAACGACGCGAAGAGAGATAGGCGATGAGCGATGAAGTGTCGTTGAACATAGCTTGCATGTGGCAATTATGGATGTCCGAGACAAGCCTGCGATCTGACAGTGATTGGTTACCCGCGTAATTAGATTCTTCCCTTACGCAATTTTCGCGCTAGGTTGCCTTCTAACCGAACGGTGTTCGCCGTCGATAAATCAAACTTACCCAGGGAAGGGTCGCTGATGACCGAAGCTTATGCACAGGATGGAGATGCTGCAGGGACGTGGCTAGGACACCCCAAAGGCCTGTTCGTTCTGTTTTTTGCCGAGATGTGGGAACGCTTTTCCTATTATGGAATGCGCGCACTCTTAATCTTCTATCTTACCCAGCATTGGCTGTATTCGGATGGTGAGGCGAGCGTCATCTATGGTGCCTATACGGCGCTGGTTTATATCACGCCGGTAGTCGGCGGTTATCTTGCGGATCGATGGCTGGGCCAGCGAAAGGCGGTTCTTTATGGTGCCGTATTGCTGACCTTCGGTCACTTTTTAATGGGCTTTGAGGGCAACGGCGGACAAGATGCCATCAGCCTCAATGTCTTCTGGCTTGCATTAGCGTTCATCATTGTGGGGTCGGGCTTCCTGAAAGCAAATATTTCGGTAATTGTCGGCCAGCTTTATCCGCGAACCGATGTGCGCCGTGACGGTGCTTACACCATTTTCTATATGGGAATTAACCTCGGTGCGGCGCTTGGTTCGATCTTGTGCGGCTATCTGGGCCAGACATATGGTTGGTCCTATGGATTTGGTGCCGCAGGTTTCGGTATGCTGCTTGGCTTGATCGTTTTCGTCATTTTCAAACCATTGCTCCTCGGTCGTGGCGAGTCGTCGAATGAGGCTAAACTGGCATCAACCGTCATGGGTTTTAAGTTTGAATGGCTGCTATATCTCGCGGGTCTTGGCGCTGTCGTCATTGTCTGGTGGTTGGTGCAGAATCAAGCAGTGGTCGGAACGCTGCTCGGCGTAGCGGGCGGATTGCTTGTACTCTACGTCCTTGGGACCGCCGTCATCAAATTGCCGTCGCACGATCGTGACCGCATTTTTGCGGCGATGTTCCTTATTCTTGGATCGATCCTGTTCTGGGCGCTTTTCGAACAGGCTGGCTCATCGCTCAACCTGTTCACCGACCGCCATGTCAATCGCAACATTTTCGGCTGGGAAGTCCAAGCGTCGATGTTCCAGTCAATCAACGCCATCTATATCGTTCTGCTGGCGCCATTGTTTGCGGGACTATGGACATGGCTGGGCCGCAAGGGGATGGAGCCTTCTACGCCCGTCAAATTCGGCCTCGCGATGATGCAACTAGGTTTGGGTTTCTTCGTGCTCAAATGGGGTGCTGACGCATTCGGCCTGGAGAATGCGACGCCGGTCATTTTCATCTTTCTGATCTATCTGTTCCATACCACTGGTGAGCTTTGCCTTTCACCTGTCGGACTTAGCGCAATGAACCGATTAGCCCCCGCGCATATGGCGAGTCTGATTATGGGCACGTGGTTCTTCGCCTCGGCCACTGGCAATTTCGCAGCGGGCCTGATTGCCTCAGCGACGGGTTCGGAAAATGCTAGCGGCGAAGGTGCTGGCAAGGCGCTGGTGCTCGACGTTTACAGCACTATCGGCCTGTGGGCGGTTGGCTTTGGCGTGCTCGTGATAGTGGTTTCGCCGTTGATCAAAAGGCTGATGCATCTCGACACCTTAAAAGATGCAGATAGTCAGCTTGAAGGTAGCGCGGAATTTGGCGAGCCGCAGGGTGCAGGCGTACATCCTACGAATCCAGGGGCATAACATGACGATCTTGATGCGTACCGGAGCGGCATCGCTTGCGCTTGCCTTGGTCATCAGCGGTTGTGCGGCGTCGGGTTCGACGCCGTCCTCTGCAGGTGACAAACCCGCAACCGCAGACAAAGCGGTGGCGATTAACAAGAACCCCTATCCATCGACGTATCATGCCTATCCAGGCGTGCCGACGGTGGTCCGCAACGTCACCATTTTCGACGGTGACGGCGGGCGCATCGACAATGGCGTCATACTGCTGCGCGACGGCAAGATCGCGGCGGTCGGCGGTTCTATGGCCGATATGGATGTGCCCGCCGACGCGGCGCAGATCGACGGGACCGGCAAGTTCGTCACCCCCGGTATCATCGATGTCCATAGCCATTTGGGTGTCTATCCCACGCCGAGTGTTGAGGGAATGTCAGACGGGAATGAGGCGACAAACCCGACCACGCCCGAGGTCTGGGCCGAGCATAGTGTATGGCCGCAGGACCCCGGATTCAGCCGTGCGCTGACCAATGGCGGGATTACCACGCTGGAGATTCTTCCCGGATCGGCCAATTTGATGGGCGGTCGGTCGGTGGTGCTCAAAAATGTGCCTGCGCGCACTGTGCAGGGAATGAAGTTTCCGGGCGCGCCTTACGGTATGAAAATGGCGTGCGGCGAAAACCCCAAGCGCGTTTATGGCGGCAAAGGACGCATGCCTTCGACGCGCATGGGCAATTTTGCCGTCAACCGCGAAACCTGGGCGAAGGCGGTCGCCTATAAGAAAAAACTCGATAGCGGAAAGTCGGTCGATCGCGATCTGGCGATGGAAACGCTGGCGGGCGTTCTGGCGGGTGATATTCTGATTCAGAACCACTGTTATCGTGCCGACGAAATGGCGCAGGTGATCGATATGAGCCATGAATTCGGCTATAAGGTCACGGCGTTTCACCATGCCGTCGAAGCTTATAAAATAGCCGATCTTCTCAAGAAAGAAGGGATTTGCGCGGCGATGTGGGCGGATTGGTGGGGTTTCAAGATGGAAGCCTATGACGCGATCCCCGAAAATATAGCCTTGGTGCAAAATGCGGGAGCTTGTGCGATTGTCCATTCCGATGATGAAAACCAGATTCAGCGACTGAATCAGGAAGCGGCCAAAGCGTTGGCTTCGGGTCGGCGTATGGGTATTCAGATCAGCGATGCACAGGCTTGGACCTGGTTATCGTCCAATCCCGCCAAGGCGCTGGGCATTGATAAAAAGACGGGTAGTCTGACTGCGGGGAAAATGGCCGACGTCGTGTTGTGGAATGGCAATCCGTTCAGTGTCTATTCGCGACCCGAGAAGGTGTGGATCGATGGCGCGCTGATGTATGATGCACTAGACCCCAAATATCGGCCCGTGAGTGATTTCGAACTCGGTCAGCCCGGTGAAGGGGATGTGAAATGATCCGCGCATTGATGCTGTCCGCTACGATGTTGATCGCCGCTCCGGTCGCGGCGCAGGATGTTGCCATTACCCATGGCAAGTTGGTAATTGGCGACGGCAGTCCTCCGATAGAGAATGGCACAGTAGTTATCCGAGGCGGCAAGGTAGTCGCTGCGGGCGGCGGTATTGCGGTTCCCAGCGGAATGGCAGCCATCGATGCCAAGGGGCAATATGTCACTCCCGGAGTTGTCGCAGCCTTCAGTCGCATCGGGCTGGTTGAAGTCGATGCGGTGAACGGTTCAAATGATCGGTCTT
The DNA here is from genome assembly GCA_963844225.1 of uncultured Alphaproteobacteria bacterium. Lineage (GTDB taxonomy): Bacteria > Pseudomonadota > Alphaproteobacteria > Sphingomonadales > Sphingomonadaceae > Sphingopyxis. The sequence goes on from CAWJNG010000012.1 coordinate 140,112, forward strand.
CGCGCCGGTCGCGCTTTTCGGCAGCGATTGATATCTCACCCGCGCTCAATCCCATGGGGTCGCCAATTGCCGTCAACCGCGCAGCGGGTGTCACGCGGGCGATTGTCGCGCCGGGCAATAGTGGCGGCCTGTTCGACGGGCTAGGCGCTGTAGTCGATTTGGGCGACGATCATGAGATGGTCACGAAGGCACGCGCCTTTCAATTTGTGGAATTTGGTGAAGATGGCGCGTCGAGTGCGGGGGGCAGCCGGGCCGCGACATTCCTATTGTTCCGCGAACAATTGCTCGCGGCGCGAAGTTATGCCCGCAATCCGGCGAGCTTTGCCGAATGGTCATCTGATGCCCTGATTCAGCGCGCCGATGCCGAGGCCTTGGTGCGTGTCATCAAGGGTGAGGATCGTCTTTTCGTTCGCGTCGACCGTGCCGCCGATATCTTGAATGTGTTGAAACTACGCCAAGAATTTCCGGCGTTGAAATTGGTGCTAGTCGGTGCGACGGAAGGCTGGCTTGTTGCGCGCGATCTTGCTGCGGCAAAGGTGCCAGTTTTGGTATCGCCGTTGACCGATTTGCCAGGTGATTTTGAACGGCTGGCGGCGACGCAATCCAATGCTGGTAGGCTGGAGGCTGCCGGAGTGGATGTCTCCATTGGCGTGTTTGACGACGACGACGCGCACAAAATGGGCTATGCCATGCAATATGCTGGCAACATTGTTGGTCAATCGCGCATAGCTGGTGCTTCGGGGATGAGCTGGGATCAGGCCTTTTCAGCGATTACCAGCGCACCCGCAAGGGCTGTCGGGATGGCAGACATGATCGGCTCGTTGCAACCCGGACGGGTTGGCGATGTGGTAATTTGGGATGGCGATCCACTGGAACTTGGCAGTCGTCCGACAGCGATCTGGATTGACGGAAAATCGCAGTCGCTGACGACGCGGCAGGACCGGTTGCGTGACCGGTATAGTACGCCGCAGGAAGGGGCCTTGCCCAAAGCCTATACGCATTGAGCATCGTTCCGCTCACAGAATGGGTAGGAGAATATCGGCTGTGAACCCGCATTATTCCTTACTGATGGCCTGCCTGTTATTTGTCGGCACCCATTTCCTGTTGTCACATCCCTTGCGCGCGCCGTTGGCTGATCGCATCGGAACGGCAGGGTTCCAGATTGTCTATTCGCTCATTGCGGTCGGGACCTTTTTGATAGTGATTCAGGCCTATCGAGGCTTGCCGCCAGCTGATCCTTATTGGGTTGCGGGCAATATCCTGTGGGTGGTCTCTTCGATACTGCTCCTGTTTGCGTCGGTCCTGTTTGTCGGATCTTTGGTCGGCAATCCCGCCCTGCCTGTCCCCAATGCGGCTCAAGTGGCGCAAGGAGCCCCGCGCGGTGTCTATGCCATGACCCGCCATCCGATGATGTGGGGTTTTGCATTGTGGGCTCTGGCGCATGCGATCGTGGTGCCAACACTTGGGCAATGGATTTTATCTGGTGCTATCGCCTTTCTCGCGCTCGCCGGTTCGGCAGGGCAGGATGCAAAGAAGGCGCGGCTGATGGGCGACAGTTGGCGCCACTGGGTGGCGCGCACCAGTTTTGTTCCGCTGGCCCGCCAATTTAGTGGTCGCAGCCCATGGGGGGATGCGATCCTGCGAACGCACGCTCTACTAGGCGGAATCTTGCTGTGGCTTGCGGCTAGCTGGGCACATGGTGCTCTCGGTTATATGTCAGCCGGAATTTGGCACTGGATCGGCTAGATCCGCACCATTCGCATTGCAATTTCGCCGTAACGTGGCCCGCTTGTTCCTCCGCGCGGGGCCGCAGCTTCGATGGCGGCGAGATCGCCTGCCGTTAAGGTTATGTCAGCTGCGCCCACGCTATCTTCCATCGTTTTCCGCCGCTTTGTGCCAGGGATAGGGACAATGTCTTCGCCCTGTGCCAGCAGCCATGCGAGCGCTACCTGCGCTTTTGAAACGCCATGTCTATCGGCGACTGCGCCAATCGCATCGACGATAGCGAGGTTGGCAGGAAGGTTCTCGTCGGAATAACGTGGATCATTTCGGCGCCAATCTGTTTCGGGCAATTCGGCACGGTTGCGCACAGCCCCGGCTAGAAAGCCTCGACCAAGCGGCGAGTAAGGGACGAAACCAATGCCATTCTCGCGGCAGATGCCCAGTATTTCGTCTTCGACATCGCGTTCCCAAATCGAATATTCGCTCTGCAATGCGGTGATCGGAGCCGTTTTGGCTGCGCGGCGCAGCGTGTCGGGACCAGCCTCGGACAGCGCGATGTGGCGCACTTTACCTTCATTCACCAATTCCATCATGCCCCCCACAACCTCTTCGATGGGGATCGAGGGGTCGACGCGGTGCTGATAGAAAAGGTCGATAGTGTCGATGCCCAGTCGTTTGAGCGACTGCTCGCAGGTAGCGCGGGCATTGGCGGGCGTGCCATCGACACCGATAATCTGATTGCCCTCGAACTTGAATCCGAATTTGGTGGCGATGACGAGCCCGTTGCGCTTGCCCTTTATTGCCCCACCCAATAATTCTTCGTTGCTGAATGGGCCATAGATTTGCGCAGTGTCAAAGAAGGTGACGCCCAGATCAATGGCGCGTTCTATGGTGCGCGTCGATTCACCTAAATCAGCGGACTCCCCATAGAGAATGTTGCCCCCTTTGATCATCGGCATACAGCCAATGCCGATGGCAGACACTTTCAGACCGTGACCGAGACTGCGGTATTTCATGGTGCAGTTTCCTCTTCTTTAATGCCGTTGCTGACCATCTTGGTCACCGCCACGTCCATTGTGACATTTCCGACGGTCCGCCAGATATCCGGCAGTTGTTCAACAGCCACCAATATGGCTAGTGGGGCTATCGGAACGCCCATCGCAGCGGCAATCGGCGCAATGGCGGTGATAAAACTGATCGTGCCTGGCAAACTAACCGAAGCCAAGGTCGTCGTTGCCGCCACTGCTACCCCCGCCGTCAACATTGGCAGCGTCAACGGCATATCGAATAAATGCGCCACATAGATGACGACAGCAAGGTTCATGGCGGGACCGGTAAAGCGAAATAGGGCGACCGCGAGCGGCAGCGTCACGTCTGAACGCTCCTCTGGGACACCCACCGCTTCGGCGGATTCGAGCATGGCGGGTAGGGAGGCGAGCGAACTTTGGGTTGAAACTGCCACGGCTTGCGAGGGCAATATGGCGCGCACGAAATGGCCTGCGTCGCCGCGCGAAACCCAAATGCCGAGCCCGAGCGCTATCAGCGTCTGCAGAACACCGATCGACGATACGGTCGCAACATAATGGGCGAGACCGCCGAGCGCGGCGAGTCCGGTCTTCACTGCTACCGCATAGCCGAGCGCGAAAATTCCAATTGGGGCGACGAGTAGCACCCATTTGATTACGACGAGCATAGCATCGCCCAAGGAGTCGAAAAAGCTGGTCAGCGGCGCGCGTTTTTCATCTGGCAGTCGAGTGATAGCAAAGGCAAAGACGGTGGTGAAGACGATCAGCGGCAGGATGGCGTCATTTGCGGCGGCGGCAATTGGATTGGTCGGAACGAGCGATTGCAAAAAGTCTGCAAAGCCTGGAACATCGGCGCTTGCGCTATCAATGCCTGCCGCTGTGCGAAGTGCTGCGGCGGCTTCGTTCGAGGCTGGGAAGGCTTGCAGGATTAGTGGCATAACAATGGCCGCGAAGATCGCCGAACACCAAAGAATGACTATAAATGTGACGACCGAGCGTGCTGCTATACGTCCAGCGCGCGCAGCGCTGGAGGCCGCATTGATCCCAGTAATTAGCAGCGAAACAATCAGTGGGATAATCGTCATTTGCAGCGCAGATAACCATAATCCGCCAATCGGTTGGGCGATTCCCGCTGAGGCAATCGCAAAATCGGGTGAAGTTGCCCCAGCTAGGGCGCCGAGCAATATTCCGGTGAGCAAGGCACCGACGATAAGCAGCGCTGCTTTCATGCCCGATTGCCCTTGCACCGCTTGCCAAGAGCGGTCTGCTTTCCTAGGCGGGACTGGAACGGGCGGAGGCGGACGTCAGGCGCTTGGTTCATAGTTGATCGGCGTAAGGAGCGGCTACGCAATGCGCAAGTTTTTCGGCACCGACGGGATTCGCGGGCTGACCAATCAGATTCCGATGACGGTCGAGGTTGCGATGCGGGTTGGCATGGCGGCAGGCGCCTATTTCTTGCGTGGCGACCATAAGCATCGGGTTGTAATCGGCAAGGACACACGGTTGTCCGGCTATATGCTTGAAAATGCGCTCGTTGCCGGTTTTACTAGCGTGGGTATGGATGTGGTGCAGGTCGGTCCGATGCCGACCCCGGCGGTGGCAATGCTAACCCGTTCGATGCGTGCTGATCTCGGCGTGATGCTGTCGGCCAGTCACAATCCCTTTTATGATAATGGCATTAAATTATTCGGTCCCGATGGATATAAATTGTCCGATACGGACGAAGCTGAGATAGAGCTTTTGTTGGCGCGTGAACCTAGGTTGGCCGACCCTGCCCAAATCGGTCGCGCCAAGCGCATTGAGGATGCGCGTGGTCGTTATATTCATGCTGTGAAGTTGAGCTTACCGGAGGATGTTCGCCTCGACGGACTGAAGATTGTCCTCGATTGTGCCAATGGTGCCGCATATAACAGCGCGCCCACGGTGTTTTGGGAATTGGGGGCCGATGTGGTTACGCTAGGTGTCACTCCTAATGGCATCAATATCAACGACAAATGCGGATCGACATCGCCCAGCCTGTTGCAGGAAACCGTCGTGGCTAGCGGGGCCGATATTGGCATTGCGTTGGATGGCGATGCCGACCGGCTGATCCTTGTCGACGAGAAAGGTGCGATCATCGACGGCGACCAGATAATGGCGTTGCTGGGGTCAAGCTGGGCCAAGGATGGGCGGCTCACGGGCGGCGGGGTTGTTGCAACGGTGATGTCCAATCTTGGGCTAGAGAGGTTCTTGCAAGGCGAAGGATTGACACTAGAACGCACCGCCGTTGGCGACCGTCATGTGCTGGAAAAGATGCGCGCTGGCGGATTTAATGTCGGCGGTGAACAGTCGGGACATATGATCCTGACCGATCATGCGACGACAGGAGACGGAACATTGGCGGCGTTGCAGGTGCTGGCCGAACTAGTTGCATCGGGCAAGCCAGCAAGCCAATTGCTGCACTTGTTTGACCCGGTGCCACAATTGTTAAAGAATGTGCGTTTCGCTGGTGGTGCGCCTTTAGAGGATAACGGGGTGAAAGCCGCCATTGCTGATGGCAAACGCGTGCTGGAAGGCAAAGGACGGCTGGTGATCCGCGCGTCGGGAACTGAACCCCTCATCCGTGTGATGGCCGAAGGTGATGATGCCGCAGAGGTTGAAGCTGTCGTCGACAGCATTTGTGCGGCGGTAAGAAAGGTAGTGAACTGATATGCTGGAAATGCGACCTGATTGCGAGCGCTGTGGCCGCGATGTGCCCGCAGACAAGCATGGTGCTTTTATCTGCTCGTTTGAGTGCACATTTTGCGCCAATTGTGCCGACCTATTGGAGGAAACTTGTCCCAATTGCGGCGGGGACCTGCTCGACCGTCCGATGCGTCATGGAGCGCAGCTCGCAAAATTCCCGGCCTCGACCGAGCGTAAGCATCCCGGCGCACGCAACGCGTGACTGCGCGCATCCTGATCATCGCCGGTTCGGATAGCGGCGGCGGGGCAGGCGTTCAGGCCGATATCAAAAGTGTGACCATGCTTGGCGGTCACGCGATGACAGCGATCACCGTGATCACCGCGCAAAATTCGCTCGGTGTGCAAGAGGTGTATCCGATCCCGACGGATATGGTACTGGCTCAGATCGAAAGCGTCATTATCGATATTGGCGTCGATGCCGTGAAGATTGGCATGCTCGGTAGTGCTGATACCGCAGCCGCGGTGGCAGATCGATTACGCGGTTTGGCGGTGCCGATAGTTTTCGATCCGGTGATGGTGGCAACGAGCGGGGCGCCCCTCGCCGACACGCCGACGATCGCCGCCTTCGCACAATTGCTCGACCTCGCCACCATAGTTACACCGAACCTACCTGAGCTGAAAGCGCTGGGCGGCGAAGCTGCCGTCCTGGCGCACCATTGTGCGTTGCTGGTGAAGGGCGGACATGGCGAGGGCGAGATGGTCCTCGACCGGTTGATCGAGCCCGAAGAGGGCGAGGTGGCGCGTTGGGAAGCGCCGCGTATAAACACGCAGCATACGCACGGAACCGGCTGTACCTTGGCGAGTGCGATTGCGGTCGGGTTGGGGCAGGGGATGACGCTTGTTCCGGCGGTAGCGCGGGCGCGTGATTTTGTCCGTATGTCGCTTCTCGATGCGCCGGGGCTGGGGCAGGGGCATGGCCCGATGGGACAGCAGGCCGTGCGAAACGATGGTCTGTTCCCGGGGCCGGCGCTCAACCAGATTACATTACCGGCGGATCATTATGAATCCTCCGTAGCCTTTTACAAATTGCTGGGATTGACGCAGATCGTCGAAAGTCCGGTCGTAGAGGGGGCTGGTGGTTATGCGCGCTTTGAAGCGACAAATGGTGTGACCTTGTCGATCCATGTCAGTGACAGGCAAGCGGACGGTGCGATGACCTATCTCGAGTCGGGCGCGCTCGATGCGTGGCATGCCTATTTGTGTCGCAAGGGCGTGCGTTTTGATTCTGCGCCGCGCGATGAGGATTGGGGCTGGCGCGAGGCGCGGCTTACCGACCCCGCCGGCAATTCGATTTGCCTATATCAGGCGGGAGAATATCGGCGCCATCCACCGTGGCGGATATGATCGTCGGGGTTGACGAGGCAGGACGTGGGCCCCTTGCAGGGCCAGTTGTCGCGGGTGCAGTTATTTTGTGCAACGGTGGTATTGCAGGGCTGGCCGACAGTAAATGCTTGTCCGCGCGCCGTCGTGAGGCGCTTGATAGCGAAATTAAGGCACGATGTCGCTGGGCGATTGGCGAGGCGAGTGTCGCCGAGATCGATGATATCAACATTTTGCAGGCTACGTTGCTGGCGATGACGCGTGCGGTCGAAGCGCTGGGGGTCGACCCCTCCAAAGTGCTGGTCGATGGTAACCGTTTGCCTAAGTGGCGCTATGTAGCAACGGCGGTGGTGCGCGGGGATGCTATTCATCCTTGCATTTCAGCGGCAAGCATTGTCGCCAAGCAGCATCGCGACCGGATGATGGTCGCTGCGGCACGTGATTATCCCGGATATGGTTGGGAGCGTAATATGGGCTATGGTACAGCTCAGCACCTGGCGGCGTTGCGGCAGATTGGCGCGACGCCGCTCCACCGGACAAGCTTTGCCCCCGTAGCGCAAATGCAGCTTGTTTAAGGCAGGAGCACTAGCATGAGCAGAGGATTCACGGCCGATGATGTCGGTTCGCAGACGGGCCGTACATTTCTGGTAACGGGCGCCAATGCCGGACTGGGATTCGAGACAACCAAGATACTGGCGATGCAGGGTGCCGCCGTCATTTTGGCTTGCCGCGACCAAGACAAAGCGAGCGCGGCAATCGAAAAGATTAGCGCGGATGCCCCCGACGCCGATCTATCTTTCCTCGCTTTAGATCTCGCTGATCTAGATCAGGTGCGTGAAGCGGCTGCGGCTGCACTGAAAGGACCACGCCTCGATGTGCTGATCAACAATGCCGGTGTGATGATTCCGCCGCGCACCCTCACCAAGCAAGGTTTTGAACTACAATTTGGGGTCAATCATCTGGGAACTTTCGCGTTCACCGGGTTAATCCATGGACATGTCGAGGACCGCATCGTCCTCACCGCGAGCTTGGCACATAAGGGGGGCAAGATGGACTATAGCGACCTGTCGGCGGTGCGCGGCTATCAGCAGTGGGGACGCTATCAGATGAGCAAGCTCGCCAATTTGCTTACGCTCTATGAGCTCGACCGTCGGTTGGAAGCTGCGAGACGGAAAACCCAGGCTATAGGGTGCCACCCCGGTGTCGCCTTAACTGAATTGACCCGCCATGTCCCGTTGCCCTTGAGGATATTCACCCCGCTTGCTGCGCCCTTTTTCAACAGCGCCGCGCATGGGTCATGGCCGACATTGCATGCAGCGACTGGCGCCGATGTGCAGGGCGGCGATTATCTCGGACCGCAAGGACTGGGTGAAGTGTCGGGTGTGTCGGGACCAGCGCGTTCGACGCGTACAGCGCGTGACCCCGCGCTTGCGCGTGAATTATGGGAACGCTCGGTTGATTTGAGCGGCGTGGACCCCGCTATTTGAAACGCGCAAGCCTATCAAACTCCCAAGCCTCGACCCGAGGATAAATTTGCTCTTTTTTTGACCTGTGAGTCCTGCGGGACACACTACCAGTCCTAGAGTCCACCCCGCCGTCCATACGCCATATATGGCGCAAGACTTGTTTCGTTCTCATCATGTTAACTCTTTAGTGATGTGGAATCCCTAGGCTTTTGCGCTTGACGGCGGACTCTGCGGGATTCACTTTGCCCGAGTTAGAGCGATGCAATTGGCGTCGCCGCACCATCGTGGGGGAATTTATGGGGGTTTTGGAACGCGTCGGCACTCGGACTGCAAAGCCGAATAAAATTGCGCCCAGCCTGCCGCTTGACTGCATTTTGAAAGGCGATTGTGTTGAACAGATGCGCGCGCTTCCGGCTGCGAGCGTAGACCTGATATTTGCTGATCCGCCTTATAATCTTCAACTTGGTGGCGATTTGCATCGTCCTGACGGAACGCAGGTTGATGCAGTTGATGATGACTGGGACAAATTCGACAGTTTGGCGACTTATGACCGTTTTACGCACGCATGGCTGGCTGAAGCACGCCGAATCCTGAAACCGGGTGGCAGCATCTGGGTAATCGGTAGCTATCATAATATTTTCCGCGTCGGTGCTGCGTTGCAGGATCAAGGCTATTGGATTCTCAACGATGTCGTCTGGCGCAAGGCAAACCCGATGCCTAATTTCAAGGGTACCCGCTTTACCAACGCGCATGAAACACTGATCTGGGCATCGATGGGCGAAAAGGCGCGCTACACCTTTAATTATCGTGCGATGAAGACGCTCAATGATGAATTGCAAATGCGGTCTGATTGGCTGATTCCAATTTGCGGCGGGCAAGAAAGAATTAAAAAGGGCGGGACAAAGGCGCATCCGACGCAAAAGCCAGAGGCTTTGCTATATCGCGTGCTGTTAGCCTGTTCGAATCCCGGCGATGTAGTGCTCGATCCCTTTTTCGGGACCGGTACGACCGGGGCGGTGGCCAAACGACTAGGGCGCCATTTCATCGGCATCGAGCGCGAGGATGATTATATAGCCGTTGCCGAAGAGCGTATTGCGATGGCGCTTCCGCTCGACGAAAGCACTATCAAGACGATGCAGGCGCCCAAGGCCGCTACACGTGTTGCGTTCGGCACTTTGGTCGAAGGCGGCATGATCGCACCGGGTTCGGTACTGACCGACAGTAAGCGTCGATGGAAAGCCAAGGTGCGTGCAGATGGCAGCCTTGATTGCGCTGGCGAGCAAGCCTCCATCCACAAAATGGGAGCCACATTGCAAGGCGCACCAAGCTGCAATGGCTGGACTTTTTGGCATGTGGAAACACCCAAGGGGTTGCAACTGATTGATAAGGTCCGACAGGATTGGCTACTCGCCAACGAGGCTTAGGGGGTGTTCCAGCCCTTGACGAAGGCCGATTTTGCCAAGCTTTCTGCGGACGCACGCATTTATTGCCGCCCGACAGGATTTGTCGATCGACCGCACGAGTTGGGCGATGATGCGCTGCGGATTGCCGACACGATGGTTTGGTTTGCCAGCTGGAACGTCAGCGTACGTGATGGCGATGTGGTCAAAAGCGCGATTGTCGCAGCGCCTCAACTGGACGACTGGATCAATGGGTTACCCGACAGGCTAGCAGTTGCAGTGGCCGCCCAACGCGAAGCCGTTACGCAACCGCGTGGCACTCTAGTGCTCGGAGCGCGCAATGTCCGTCTGAGTGAGCCGCAATTAATGGCGATCGTTAATGCGACGCCGGACAGTTTCTCCGACGGTGGCAAGCATGTCGATGCGACGGCGGCGATTGATGCTGGCTTTGCGATGGCATCAGCAGGGGCCGCGATAGTCGACGTCGGCGGTGAATCGACGCGACCAGGTGCACAGATGATCTGGGAAGGCGATGAAATCGAGCGCGTACAGCCCGTAGTTGCTGGCCTTGTTAGGGGCGGTGTTGCGGTGTCCGTGGATACACGCAAGGCGGCAGTCATGGAGGCTGCGCTTTCTGCGGGCGCGACAATGATTAACGATATTTCGGCGCTTCGATATGATGAGCGCGCGATGGAGGTGGTGGCGAATTCGGGCTGCGCCTTGGTGTTGATGCACGCGCCAAGCGTCAAAAGCGACCCGCATGAAGGCGGTTCCTATGCTCATGTGCTGTTCGATGTTTATGACTTGTTGGCTGAGCGTGTTGCGGCGTGTATCGCGGGAGGCATAGATGCGAGACGCATTTTGATAGATCCGGGTATTGGCTTTGGCAAAGGCGTTGCCGACAATCTGGCGCTGGTCAACGGGTTGGCGCTGTTCCACACGCTCGGATGTCCGTTGTTATTCGGGGCGAGCCGCAAGCGGATGATTGGCGCGCTTGATAATGAAGCACCGGTCGACCAGCGATTAGGCGGAACAGTTGCGCTTCACTATCAGGCCGCGAGTCAGGGCGCGCAATTGCTGCGCGTTCACGACATTCCCGAGAATCGCCAAGCGCTTCGCGTCTGGCGCGGACTACGCGACGCGGCGCTGGTGGGTTAGAGGCTGTATCCGCCGTCGCTGGTCAGCACCGCGCCAGTGATGGTGGCTGCGACATCAGACAAGAGAAACAAGATTTGGGCCGCAACCTCCGAGGCACTGGCATATCGACCGAGAGGTGTCGCCATTCGCCCAAGCGCTGCGATAGCGGCATCACGGCTGCCCTCTGCTTTAATCATATCGGCAAAAAAGGGCATGCCGTCCCAGATGGGTGTGTCAACGCCGCCGGGCGCAATAGCATTGACACGAATATTGTGCGGCGCGCCCTCTTTGGCAGCGACTTTGGTCATATGTATCAGCGCCGCTTTTGATGCGCCATAAGCGGCAGTTGCGGGTTCGGCCTTTATCCCTGAGATTGATGAACACGTAACAATCGCGCCGCCACGGCCATGCGCAATCATCGCGCGCATGGCAGCTTGCAGCGTCAGCATCGCGCCATCGAGATTGCTATGCATCAAGCGCCGCCACCGCTCGATGTCAATGTCGACTATCGGCGCCACTTCGCTCATCCCTGCATTGACGACGGCGATATCAATTTCGGCTAGATCACCGGTCATCGCCTGCCAAAACGCCGTGTCGCCGACATCCTGACCGCGGACGCGGTCCACACCAATAACTATCGCACCTGCGCGCAGCAATTCTTCAGCGACCGCCCGTCCGATGCCCGAGGCATCGCCAGTGACAAGTGCAGTCTTGCCTCCAAAATCATGGCCCATGCCCGCATCATAATGACGTCGAGCGGCGGTGTCGACTCTCAGATCGGCCCCAGAACCCATGATGAAGCGCCGCGAATTATTGCCAAATAGCAACTTCGCACCCTAGTCCCGCGTATCTTCTTTATTACCGGTCGTTCTGACCATCACTAATTTGGAGATTTATATGCAGCTGCCCCATGGAAGCCACGTAGCCGTCGCCGACGGCACGCGCTTCATTCTGTTTCGTAATGATGGTGACGAGGCGATATTGAATCTCGTCGATGCAACCACGCCTGAAGTTAGCGACAGCAATCGCAGCGGAGCTAATCCCGAGGTGCGTGATATTGAGGAGCGCGGACATGCCGCAGGTGTGGCCGAATTACTTAATCGGCGGGTGTTGGCCCATGAGATCGAAAAATTGCTAGTCATTGCGGATCCCGCGACGCTGGGCGTAATGCGCGGCCATTATCATAGAGAACTGGAAAAGCGATTGGTTGGCGAGTTGCCTAATACGCTAACAAACGTAGAAACTGCCCAAATTGAAAAGGCGATCGCAGCGGCGTGATTGGCGCGCTAGCGCGGTGGTTGTGTTTCTGCCGCGCCTATCAGGCGGCGGTGTCAATTCCCAGATCGCTGAGTTTGCGATAAAGGGTCGAGCGCCCTATACCCAGTCGTCGAGCGACTTCGCTCATCCGCCCGCGATAATGGCCGATTGCCAACCGGATTACATCGGCCTCAATTTCTTCGAGAGGGCGCAAATTGCCGTCGGGCATATAGAGGGTAATTCCGATGGCCTCGCCATTGATAGCGACGTCGCGGTCGGTGTTCGAGGTGCCGCCGCCGAGTGCCGCCTCGATGGCGGGAAAATCGGCGCTAGTCAGAACATCAGTTTCGCTTTCGACGGCAGCGCGGAACAAGACATCCTGAAGCTGACGAACATTGCCGGGCCATGCATAAGCGGCGAGTAGGCGCAGAGCATCATCGGTGACGCCTAGCGGCCGCATAGAGGGCAGGCCGCCTATCCGCGTCAGTAAATGGCGCGTTAGCGGCCCGACGTCGCTGCGCCGTTCAGAAAGAGACGGCAGGACAAGTTGCGCGGTGGAAAGGGCGTAAAAAAGATCTTCGCGGAAATGACCAGCTTCAATCAATTGGTCGAGCGGGCTGGCGCTGGTTGCGATAATCCTTACGTCAACGCTTGTTCGGATTGAGCCGCCAATGGTCTGAACTTCACCGCTGTTGAGGAATTCAACAAGGCGCGCTTGGGTGTCGAGCGGGATACATTCGATATGATCGATAATGATGCTTCCGCCGTCGGCCTCCACCAGTCGTCCGACCTGGCGGTCAAAAGCCCCGGGAAAGGCGCCGCGTTCATGGCCGAACAGGCCTGATCCAATGAGGCCCGGCGAAACTGCCGAACAGTCAACCATCACCAGCGGAGCTTTGGTTCGCGGCGAAGCGCTGTGGATTGCACGCGCAAAGACTTCTTTGCCTACGCCGGGCTTACCATTGATGAGAACGGGGACGCGCGCGCGCGCAGCCTTCGCGGCGATGGCGAGCGCGCTGCGAAAATTTGGACTCGAACCTATGATTTCTTCGAAGGCGAGTGGAGCGCGCAGCTTTTCCGTCAGTGGACGAAGTTCTGCCTGTGGGCCGATGTCACAGGCCACGCGATCAAGGGCTCCGAGAAGGCGGTCGGGAGCGATCGGCTTTTGAACAAAGTCACTTGCTCCGGCGCGCATGGCGGCCACTGCAACATCGACATTGTTGCGCATTGTTATGACGATGAGGGGTAGCGCGGGCCGCCAGCGGCGCAGTTCGGTGACAAACTTATCAACCGCCATGCCGGGCGCGCCCTGATCTACTATCACAGCGTCGAGCGCTAAACCTTCCTGGGTGCCCAACTTGGCGAGTGCGGTATCTGTGTCGGCGGCCAAAATACTGCGCCAGCCGCCGCGAGACAACAGTGCTGACATGAATCGCTGTTGTGCAGCTTCATTGTCCACTACCATAACTGTTCGCGTGTCGCGCGCAGATGCCATCGTGTTTTTCGCCCTGTAAAATGTTCATACAGAGCCATTTCCTCTGCTCTGTTCGCTCACCATAACGGCGAGGAGTAAAGGGGCGATTAAGCCAAAAGATTTTTGAAACGATGTGCGGCAAGTTCAAACGATCTATTGAGCATCCTGCATTGCGTGGGTAAGACTGAATTGATGGCCGATTCTGGGTCAAAGAATCTTGCGCGGCACCGAGCGGGCGCCCGATTGATAAGGGGAAGATCGACATGGCAAATCAGGAAATGAATGCGGCAAAGCAAACCTATGCTAGTTTCATCGAGATGTTCAAGATGGGCAGTATCGCGGTAGCCATCACTGCCATCATTGTCGTTTTGTTGATCAGCTAAGCCAGCGACGGATATGCGCATAGCGGTTCTGAAAGAACAAGCAGATGGTGAGATGCGGGTTGCCGCAACACCGGAAACAGTTCGTAAATTCATTGGCTTGGGTGCCGAGATTGCGGTCGAATCGAGCGCGGGTGAAGCAGCATCGATCGCCGATGCTGACTATGAAGCTGCTGGCGCGAAAGTGGAAGCGCGCGCCAAGGTTCTGCAAGATTCTAATATTATCCTTGCGATACAAGGCCCTGATCCGGCCTCGCTCGCGGGTATGGCCGAGGGTGCATGGCTTGCAGCTGGCCTCAATCCCTTTGGTGAGCGTGAGCGCATCGATGCTTATGCCAAATTGGGCATCGAGGCGCTGGCAATGGAATTTATGCCGCGCATTACCCGCGCGCAGTCGATGGATATCTTATCGAGTCAGGCCAATCTAGCCGGATATAAAGCGGTGCTTATGGCGGCAAACGCCTATGGTCGTGCTTTCCCTATGATGATGACGGCAGCGGGCACGGTCAGCGCGGCAAAGGCTTTCGTCATGGGCGTCGGTGTCGCAGGACTGCAAGCGATCGCCACGGCACGGCGGCTCGGTGCACAGGTTAGCGCAACCGACGTGCGCAGTGCGACTAAAGAACAGATAATGTCACTGGGTGCCAAGCCGATATTTGTCGAGAATGTCGCGGGTATTGAAGGTGAGGGGGCCGGTGGCTATGCCACGGAAATGTCCGATGAATATAAAGCTGCCCAGGCCGAATTGGTGTCAGCACATATCGCCAAACAGGACATCGTCATAACCACGGCGCTTATTCCGGGGCGCCCTGCACCGAGACTGATTTCCGATGCTCAACTGGCGACTATGCGCTCCGGCAGCGTCGTCGTTGATATGGCGGCCGAGAGCGGGGGCAATGTAGAGGGGGCTGTTTCCGGCGAAACCGTGCAGATCCACGGTGTCACGGTTATTGGTGCCAAAAATATTGCGGCATTGATGCCCGCAGACACTAGCGCGCTATTCAGCCGTAACCTATTCAACTTCCTTTCGGCATTTTGGGACAAGGAAGCCGGTAAACCGGTGCTTGATGATGAAATCGGCAATGCTGTCCGCCTCACGCAGGGCGGAAAGGTTGTGAACGATCGGCTCTTGGGCTGAGAATCGGCAAATTTATTTTTGCCAACTGGCAACATACTATCTGATTCATTCGTCCTGTGTGGGGGGTTTTCCTCTATATCATTGGAGAATTGATCGATGCGATTAGCGCCGATTTTCGCTTTATGCCTCTCGGCCTTGGCCGTTAGCGGCTGTTCGAGCATGGACAGTTCAACCTATGTCGATACATCGAGAGCTGTGGAGTCAGTGCCGCAAAACAGCGTGGTAGTCACTAATGTGGATGGCGTCGCCATGTTATCCAATCGCACAATTGCCGAAAATGTCGCCATATCGCCGGTTCACAAGACGCTGGCGAAATGGGTTATGTCGGCGGGTCTTGTCGATACGCTGAATAGCGAGGGTCCCTTTACCGTCTTCGCCCCGACAGACAAAGCCATTGCCGCGGTGCCGAAAAATGTGACCAATTTTTTGGTCCGGCGGGTGAACCGCGCTAGTATGATCAAATTGCTCAACTACCACATCGTCCCCGGCCGCATCACCTTTCAAGATCTGTTGGCCAAGATCAAAGCAGGGGACGGCCGCGCTACATTGACGACGATGGCGGGTCAAAAATTGGCCTTTACGCAAGTCAATAGTAGTATAAAAATTGACGGAATGAGCGGCAGCACGGGTTATATCACAATACCGGACGTCATGCAGTCAAACGGCATCATCCATGTGGTGAACGGGATGCTGGTACCAGATTGGCCTTAGTCGCTTACTGTTTTTGAAACAGAAATCTGATTCGAGCGGGTTTTGTGAGGCGAGCCACGAAATTGCCGGACTCACCTCCCTGAAGGTCAGCATTTTTCTTGGGGGTCGACAGCGGCGCGGCGGACCGGCAATAGGGGGGTTCGCGGAATCAACAGGGGAGCAGCCCGTGGACTTCATTGCCATTTTTTCAATCTTCGTTCTGGCCTGTTTTATCGGCTATTTTGTCGTCTGGTCGGTGACGCCTGCGCTGCATACGCCTTTGATGAGCGTCACCAACGCCATTTCCTCGGTGATTATCGTGGGGGCGCTGATTGCCAGCGCCGCCGCTGGATCGGTGACGTCCAAATGGTTGGGGCTCGCCGCAGTAGTAATGGCTAGCATCAACATCTTTGGTGGCTTCGCTGTCACGCAGCGTATGTTGGCTATGTATAAGAAAAAAGAGCGCTAAGTCGCAAAACGACATTAGTTTGAAGGGTCAGACGCGGCTACACGCCGGCTCGACAGGGGAAGAAGACTATGCACGAGGTTGTACCAATCAATCCATGGGTGGCACTGGCCTATTTGGTCGCGGGTGTGTGCTTTATTCTCGCCCTGCGCGGCCTGTCGTCACCGGCGAGTAGTCGCCGCGGCAACCAGTTTGGTATGCTGGGGATGACGATTGCCGTTGTCACGACACTGGTGACGCATATTCCAGGTTCGGGTGGCGACGCCGGTGTCGGCAACGCGGGCTGGACGCTGGACAGCGGGGCGTTGATCGAACTGCTGATTGCTATCGGGATTGGGGCGACCATCGGCATAGTCATGGCGCGGCGGATTGCGATGACAGCAATGCCGCAGCTTGTTGCCGCTTTTCATAGCCTTGTCGGTCTAGCGGCGGTCGCCGTTGCAGCAGCAGCATATCTAAACCCGGCAGCCTTTCATATTGCCGATTCAACGGGGCAGATTTTTGCTGTTAGCCGAATCGAAATGGGCCTTGGGATCGCCATTGGTGCAATCACCTTTTCGGGCTCGGTGATCGCTTTCCTCAAACTCAATGGCAATATGTCGGGCGCAGCAATCATGTTGCCAGGGCGACATGTCATCAATCTGGCAGTTCTGGCCGCAATATTGGGGCTGATCGGCTATTTCCTTGCAGACCAGTCGCCTTGGGTGTTTTGGACCATCACGGGGTTGAGTTTTGCAATCGGTTTCCTGTTGATAATCCCAATTGGAGGGGCCGACATGCCGGTCGTCGTGTCGATGCTTAACAGCTATTCCGGCTGGGCGGCGGCGGCGATGGGCTTTACGCTGGGCAACACTGCAATGATCATCACCGGTGCGCTCGTTGGGTCGTCGGGCGCCATATTGTCCTACATCATGTGCAAGGCGATAAATCGCAGCTTTATTAGCGTGATAGCAGGCGGCTTTGGAGGCGACACCGGTGCCAGTGACGGCGGTTCAAAGGAACAGCGGCCTTGGAAACGGGGCAGCGCCGAAGATGCGGCCTTCCTAATGAAGCAAGCTGAAAGCGTGATCATCGTTCCCGGATACGGCATGGCGGTCGCGCAGGCGCAGCATGCGCTACGTGAAATGGCCGATGTGCTGAAAAAAGAGGGCGTGTCGGTGAAATACGCGATTCATCCGGTCGCGGGACGCATGCCTGGCCATATGAACGTGCTGCTGGCTGAAGCGAATGTGCCTTATGATGAGGTGTTCGAACTGGAAGACATCAACAGCGAATTCGCCCAGTGCGATGTAGCCTTTGTGATTGGCGCCAACGACGTCACCAACCCGTCGGCCAAAACCGACAAAACATCTCCCATTTACGGGATGCCGGTGCTCGACGTTGAAAAAGCGAAGACGGTGCTTTTTGTGAAGCGCAGCATGGGCGGAGTCGGCTATGCTGGCGTCGACAATGACGTTTTTTACATGGATCAGACGATGATGTTGCTCGCCGACGCGAAGAAAATGGTCGACGATATTGTCAAAGCGATGGCACACTGATGCGTAAGCTTGGCTTGATTGGCGGGATGAGCTGGGCGTCGACGGAGCGTTATTATCGCCGTATCAATAAGGGCATCCAGCAACGCGTGGGGCCTGCTTGCTCGGCACCATTGCTGATCGAAAGCCTGAATTTTTGTGATCTGGCGCGACTGACGACGCCAGAGCAATGGGACCATGCGCGCGATGTGCTAATTGAATCGGCGCAGCGGTTGGAAACGGCAGGGGCCACTGCCGTGATGATCGCAGCGAACAGCATGTATCGGGTCGCGGACGAGATTGCTTCGGCGATTTCCGTTCCGCTCATACATATTGTCGACGTGACTGGCGACGCGATGCGTGCCGATGGCATTAAGGCCGCAGCAGTGATCGGCACCCAAAATGTAATGACAGGTCGATGGTATCGCCAGCGACTGGTTCAGCATGGCCTGACCCTTGCCCCATATGACGCGACGCGTGCCGAAGAAATCGACCGCATCATTTATGACGAGTTGACCCAGGGCAAAGTGACCGAGAATTCGCGCCGGACGATGCGAACATTTATTACGGATATAGCCAAACAGGACGTGCAGGCTTTGGTTCTTGCCTGCACCGAACTTGAAATTTTGGTCGACGCCGACGCCAATGTACTGCCGATCTACGACACCACGCGCATCCATGCCAATGCCGGTGTTGACTGGATCGTAGGCGACGCAGCGGCCTAGCCCATCTTTATCGCATCCGTGTCCAAGTAACAGTACGGCAGAAAATCGACACACATCCCTTCATGGTTAGCCGGTTGCCGGTCGCGCTTAGATTGGCTTTATAATAGCGGCCGTCTTCGGGGCTATAGCCTTGCCCTTTCCAGCCATTTCCATCGGCAGCCAGATCCCAATAAATTCTCAAGCCGTTCAATTGGCGGTCGCGCATTGCTTTGTCGGGATTGCGTTCGTCTCGTTGTCCGCCCGCGGGTTCCGTGCCAATCAGGCGAAGGATTCGTCCGCAAATTTTGGCGCCGCAAGGGGCCATCTCAACAATAGCCTTGCCGTCGTCAGTTGCCCATCGTCCGGTTATAGGTGTTGGGGCGGCAAAAGCAGGGCTGGCAAGTCCCAATGCGGTAGCGAGTAATATCAGGGAACGGGTCATGGCATCCTCTACGGCAAATCTGTGATGGGAGAGGGTGTGTGCTTGGCGACTTGGTTTTATCTTCTGTTTGTCGCATTACACCATAAAAGCAGGGAGAGAGATATGCGAATCCATTTATTGGCTAGTCGTCCACTTATAACACTGGCTTGTGTTGCAGCATTCGCCGCGAGTCCAACCTTTGCCAAAACGCTTTCGGTATCCGCTGACAGCGAGCGGCCCGCTGAAAAATTGCAGGAAGCGCTCATCCTTGCGGAACCTGGCGATGTGGTCGAGATGGGCGCAGGGACGTGGAACCTGACCGATGGTCTGTCGCTCGATGTTGATGGTGTAACACTGCGCGGGGCCGGCGCGGGCGATGGCGGCACCATATTGGATTTTACCAACCAACAGGGATCAGGCGAGGGTCTGCTCGTTACATCCGATGATGTAATGCTGACCGACTTTGCGGTGCTTAACACGCGTGGCGATGGGATCAAATCCAAGGATGCCGACCGCATCGTCTATCATCATCTGCGCGTCGAATGGACCGCCGGCCCCAAGGCCACCAACGGCGCCTATGGCATTTATCCCGTCGAAAGTCAGGACGTGCTAATCGACAGCGTTTATGTGCGCGGTGCGTCGGATGCGGGCATTTATGTCGGTCAGTCACGAAACATCATCGTTCGCGATTCAATTGCGAAGGAAAATGTTGCGGGGATTGAGATTGAAAACTGCTATGATGCTGATGTTCACGATAATCTGGCGACGATGAATACAGGTGGGATTTTGGTGTTCGACCTGCCCAGTCTGCCGCAGCAAGGCGGGCATAATGTCCGCGTTTTTGACAATCTAGTGCTCGACAATATGACGCCTAATTTTGCGCCAAAGGGCAATATTGTCGCAGGCGTGCCAACCGGTACGGGTGTGCTGGTGATGGCCAATCGCCATGTCGAAGTCTTCGACAATGTGCTGGAGAATAATGGCACCGCCAATGTGATGATCGTTGGCTATCGCAATAAAACAGACGATGCCAATTATCTGCCCTTGCCGCGTGAGATATTGGTGCGCGACAATATGCACGGCAAAGCCGGATATGCCCCTGACTTCGAAGGCGGGGCGGCAATAGCCGAAGCAATGGGTGGCAGCATTCCGCCGGTCCTGTGGGACGGAGCAGGTAATGCGGTCGTGCTCGACAGCGTCGGCGCATTGTCGCTTAACCTGCCGGACGTTTCGACCCCGCAAAGTGAAGCCAAACCGACTCCGGTCGACCTGTCGAAAGGGACAGTGCCTCCTGCATTGCCAGGAATCACGCTGCCAGCGAGCATGGAAGACAAAGTGAAGTGAAGCGGATTGGCGCAGCGCTGGCGGCGGCCTGGCTCTGCGCCAGCGGGGTGACGGCCTTGCCCGCATCCGCGCCCGATCAGGCGTTGATCGACAGCACGATTATGCCAGCCAAATTGTCCGCCTTCGGCCTTTTTCAGCCGCGATCCAGCAAGCTGGATGATGCGGTTCTGCCCTATACGCTGCAAACGCCGCTGTTCAGCGATTATGCCGATAAGCATCGCGGTGTGTGGACTCCGGCGGGGCGAAAGGCGCAGGTCAGCCAGGATGGCGCGATCGACTTTCCGGTGGGCAGCGTGCTGATCAAAAGCTTTGGTTGGGTGGGACGCAATGACGCCAAACCGCTCGAGACCCGATTGCTGATTCACCGTGCGAGCGGGTGGGTCGGTTTGCCCTATATTTGGGACGCCGATGGAAAGGATGCCTCTCTGGCGATCGCGGGGCGGCGGGTTGAGGTGAAGTTTTCCGCGCCCGATGGGAACGCATATAGCATCAACTATGCCGTCCCCAACAAGAACCAGTGCAAGGAATGCCATAATCGCGCCGGTGTCGTGCTGCCCATCGGCCCCAAGCAACGCAACTTCACGCCGGACCCCACCGCGAGCGCCCAAAAACTGGCACGATTTTTTGTCGATCCCGCAGCTCTCAAGCCAAGCTTGCCGCGGTGGGATGATCCCAGCACGGGCACTGTTGCTGAACGCGCACGAGCCTATCTGGAAGTCAATTGCAGCCATTGCCACAACCCCCAAGGCAGCGCGTCGAACAGCGGGTTGTTTCTAGGCTGGACCGACCAGATGGGAACCAATTACGGGATCAATAAGCGCCCGACTGCGGCAGGGCGCGGTAGCGGCGATCGAGATTTTGCGATCGCCCCCGGCGAACCCGAACGAAGCTTTCTCATCTATCGTCTCGAAAGCCTCGACCCTGGAATCGCGATGCCCGAACTGGGTCGCTCGACAGTGCATAAGGAAGGCGTAGCCCTTTTGCGGCAATGGATTGCCGAAACGCCTAAAGACGGGCAGGGGGCCGGATCATGACAAAATTGGTTCTCCACGATTATTTCCGGTCTTCCGCCAGTTATCGCGTGCGCATCGCGCTCAACCTCAAAGGGCTCGATTATGAGCGCGTCGAGGTCAGCCTGATTGCCGGCGAACAACGAAGCGACGCCTATCTGGAACAGAATGCGCAGGGTTTTGTCCCGATGCTGGTCGCAGGTGATGATGTGATAATCCAGAGTCTGGCTATCATCGACTGGATCGACCGCGCCTATGACGAACCACGGCTGATACCCAATGATGCGATGCCCCGCGCCGTCGCGCTGGCGCAGGCTCATGTGGTAGCCAGTGATATCCACCCGCTCAACAATTTGCGCGTGTTGAAATATCTGACCAAGGATCTCGGACTGAATGACCTGACCAAGAATCGCTGGTATCAGCATTGGATTTGCGAAGGGTTCGATGCGTTGGAGGCGATGGCGGGCGACGGCAAATTTCTAGGGGGCGACGCCCCGAATATTGCGGACGCATGTCTGGTCCCGCAAATGTACAATGCGCGGCGATTTGAAGTGCCGCTCCACACCTATCCTCGCTTGGTGGAAATTGATGCCGCTTGCGCGGAGATTGACGCATTTCAACGCGCGCATCCAACCGCCGTCAAAAAGATATGATCCGTTTCCTTTTAGGTGCTGTCGCACTCGCGGTGCCAACGGCGGCCACGGCGGAGGATGCAGATGAGCAGGTAGAACCGTCTGCGAAACAGACCATTGTGGTCCGGGCCAGCGGCTTGCTGGGGAGTGACCTTGGCGATCAAATTCAGTCCGCCACGCTTTTAACTGATCTCCATCCCGATATGGGAACGCGTATCGAAAATCGATTGCGCGATGAGGCCGGAATCGCTCAATTTCGACGCTCCGATGCCCGCTCCGCGCATCCCACGAGCCAAGGCATAACCTTACGCGGACTCGGCGGCAATGCGTCGAGCCGCGCATTGGTGACGCTCGACGGCATACCGCAGGCCGATCCGTTTGGCGGCTGGGTTGCGTGGACAGCTTATGACGCGATCAACCTCGGGGGCATTCAGATCAGCCGTGGCGGCGGAAGCGGAGCCGATGGTCCGGGTGCGCTTGCGGGAACGATCGCGTTGCTATCGGATATGACCGACGGCGCGGCGGCCAGTCTGGCCTATGGCAGCCGTAACAGTAGGGATGCGTCTGCGAATGTCGGAACAAGCCTTGGAAGCGGACAAATTTCTTTTGATGGTCGCTATGCGCGGGGTGATGGTTTCGTTCCGATCATCGCCAGCCAGCGCGGAATTGTTGATCGCGCGGCCCCGTATGAGCAAGGCGGTTTAGGTCTGCGCACGCGCATTGACGCAGGCGACAGCAGCCGCGTCGATGTCAGCTTGCGCGGCTTTTTTGACCGCCGCGATCGCGGGTTCGATTTTTCGCAAAGCAAGGTCGATGGTGTCGACGCCAGCGCGCGCCTTGTCCATGACCCCGCAGGCGAAATGCAAGCTTTTGCGCTAGCCTATATTCAATTGCGCACTTTTGACACAGGCTTTGGCAGCGTCGCGGCCGACCGCAACAGCGTTAACACTGCGCTGCGCCAGCATGTGCCGGCAACGGGGCTTGGCGCGCGGATCGAACTGCGCCCTGCCGTCGCCGGTGCGAACCCGTTGCGTCTTGGTATGGATTGGCGGCGCACTGTGGGCCGCACATCTGAAGATTTCCTGTTCACCGGCTTGACGCCAGCGCGTCACCGCGATGCGGGTGGCACCAGCGATACGCTGGGCGGATTTACAGAATGGACGTCGGGTTCGCCAGGCGACGGCTTGCTGTGGACGACGAGTGGCCGGCTCGACCATTGGTGGCTCGGCGAAGGCTATCGCACCGAGCGCAACATTGGCGGTAGCATCCGGTCTGATGAGAGTTTTGCGGCGCGGCAGGGATGGGAAGCCAGCGGGCGCGCCGGCGTGCGTTGGAATGCGGGACCTTTCGCATTTCGCGCCGCAGCCTATCGCGAATGGCGGTTGCCCACGCTTAATGAACTATATCGCCCATTTCGGGTCGGTTCTGATGCTACCGCCGCCAATGAAATGCTAAAACCCGAACGATTGTGGGGCGGAGAGGTCGGAATCGAGTGGCTGGCTGAGGGTGCCCAACTGTCGGCAACGCTGTTTGCCAATCGACTGAACAATGCCATCGCGAACGTCACGTTGGGGCAGGGTCCTGGCGTGTTTCCAGGTGTCGGTTTCGTTGCCGCGGGTGCTACTTATAGCCAGCGCCAGAATCTCGATGCGAT
Organism: uncultured Alphaproteobacteria bacterium; assembly: GCA_963844225.1. GTDB lineage: Bacteria > Pseudomonadota > Alphaproteobacteria > Sphingomonadales > Sphingomonadaceae > Sphingopyxis. The sequence goes on from CAWJNG010000012.1 coordinate 163,590, forward strand.
TACTAGCAAAGGCGTAGAGCTTAGCGCCGAACACTCGTTTGGCGCAATTGTGCTTCGGGCGACCTATGCCTATGTCGATGCGCGTGTTGACGCGTCGGGTGGGGCGACCACGCTTGACGGTCGCCGTCCGGCGCAGATTGCCAAACATAATGGCAGCGCATCACTGCGCTATGACCATGGACCGGTGCGGGCATCGACGACCTTACGCTATGTCGGTGCGCAGAATGAGGATGATCTGGGACTGCAGTTACTTGATGGAGCGTTGACAGTTGATGCAATGCTCACATGGCAAATTTTGGCGCCGCTGAGCATCGAAGCGCGCGGTGAGAATCTGTTCAATGCGCTTGTTCCTGCCGCCATTTCGTCGGCGGGCCTGTTGGAACGCGCGACCCCACGCACCCTGTGGATCGGTGCGCGTCTATCATTCTGACCTTCACAGACGTCAGATAAGCGATAAGATGAGGGCTATGGCTGCAAATTCGCTCAACATTGATCAATTCTTGCCGTACCGGCTGTCGATTGCGTCCTACGCGGTCAGCGGTCGGCTAGCATCCGAATATCAAAGTCGCTTCGGGCTTAAAGTCCCCGAATGGCGACTGATGGCTGTGCTGGGTGAAGGAAAGCCACTGACCCAGCGCGAGCTTGTCGCGGCGACACGGATGGACAAGGTTACGGTCAATCGCGCTGCCAAGGGCTTGGCCGACCGGCGCTTGATCGCGCGGCAAGCGCATGAAGCCGATGGGCGATCACACCATCTGGAACTCACCCTCGCCGGTCAATCTCTTTATGACGAGATCGTTCCAGCGACGCTGGCTATGGAAGCGAGACTCGAATCCCGACTGAGTGATGACGAGCGGACCATGTTGATGACCCTGTTGGCCAAGATGACGATTGCTGCTGAAGAATATGATTGAACGGCACTATCGGGCAGCCCCCCGTGAAGCGTTGAGAAGTGAAGCGTTGGGGCTCCTGGTTGCCCTTTATGACCGGCGTTCGACGCAGACGCATGTACTGGCGTCGCCCTTGCCCGAAATGTTGCGCGCCTTGGGCGACGATATTTGCGGTGTGGCCGAAATTGCTGAACGGCTGGCCCAGCAATTTGATTTGGGCGATGGAAGCAATGCCGAGGCCCTTCTTACCGAACGACTGAATGAATTGGTCGCTCTCGGTCTGGTTGAATCACTTTGAGACATCATACCCGAATTGCCGTTGGCCCGGTGCAGTTTCGGATCGGAAGCGACTGGGCGGAGCCAATTGCCGCGCTCGACCGGCTCTATGCCGATTATCCGAAGGATATCACACGCTCCGCCGACGCCACGGTGCGGCTTTTCGCGGCGCGGCCGTGGCGGCGCTGGCTTCGGCCTTCGGTGCATATTGGCGGCGACTATATAGTGCCCGACGCATTACCTCTACCGCTGCCGATGGGGCTGCTCGCTGCCGAAATGGCGATGAATTTGCAGGTCGCACTTGGCTGGCGGCGGCATATGCTGCTCCATGCCAGCGCGGTGGCACGCGATAGACGTGCGCTCATCATGTCGGGCGAGTCGGGATCGGGAAAATCGACGCTTGCAGCGCTGCTCGGTGAAGGCGATTGGCGGCTGATGGGGGATGAGTTCACGTTAATCGATCCGGTCAGCGGCGATGCACTGGCTTTTCCGCGAGCGGTGAGTTTGAAGAATGAAGCGATTGCCGAAGTAGCCGCGCGGGTCGAAACAGCGCGACTAGGACCGTTGCTGGCGGGAACACCAAAAGGTGACATTCGCCACCTGATTCCGCGATCCGATGCGATCGCCGCCATGCACGAACCTGCCCGTCCTGCGCTGTTGCTGTTCCCGGCTTTTGGCGGAGTGCAGCAAATTGACCGGTTAGGTGAAGGCGAGGCCTTCGTCCGCCTGACCCAAGCATCGACAAATTATGGAACGCTGGGTGAGTCGGCCTTTGCGGCGCTGACCCACTTGGTACGCAGCGTGCCTGCTTTTGCCGTTTCCTATCCCGATAGCACTAGCGGATTAACCCTCGTCGAGCGGTTATGGGCTGAGGTCGCTCGATGAGCTCGATGACCTGCCTCGTCGATTTGCTGGCCGGGCGACGAACGAGCGGCGGCCTGACGCCGCGCGACTGGGATGGGGTGATCAGTGTCGCTCGCGCCGAGGCGCTCTTATCGACCCTCGCGTATCAGCTCAAAGCGGACGACCTGCCCGACAGCGTGGCGGCGCTGTTCAACGATCTGCGTGCTTCCTCGGATCTGGCCCGGCAACAGGCTTTGTGGGAGGGCGAAATGGCGGGCCGCGCGCTGACCCCCCTTAATATTGATTTTGTGCTGCTCAAGGGCACAGCTTATGCCGCCGCCGATATGTCCTGCGTCGCCGGCCGTCAGATCGGTGATCTGGACATCATGGTCGCTGTTCACAATCTCGCACGGGCCGAAAATGCTCTTCTGGCTGCTGGCTGGGAATGGGTCAAACCCGATCCCTATGACGACGCTTACTATCGCGATCATATGCATGAACTGCCGCCGCTGATCCACAAGGACCGCGACAGCATGATTGATGTTCACCACACGATTTTGCCGGTGACGCACCGGGTTACGCCCGACGCTGTTGCCATGATGGCGGAGGCGGTGACGCTGGACTCGGGGCTGTGCATATTGTCGCCAACGGACATGGCTTGTCATTGCGCGGCGCATATGATGGCAGACGGCGATTTGCAGGGCGGACTGCGCAATCTGTGGGATTTTCATTGCCTGACCCGCGATTTTATGGAGGCAGACGCCGCATTTTGGGACTTGCTGGATGCGCGCGCTGATATGCATGGGCTAGGAAATCCGGTCCGGCGCGCAACGCGCCTGGCTCACGATATTTATGGCGCATCGGCCCCTTCAGGCTGGATCAGGCCACAGAATGATGATTACTGGTTTCGCCAGCGGTTGCTCGCACGCGACGACTGGGGACGACCCACTCGCCCCGTCATTCAAAAGGGATTCTATATAAGATCGCACTGGTTGCGGATGCCGCCGCTGATGTTGGCGCGCCATCTTTGGACCAAGTTGCGCCGGGCCTAGAGTTCGGCAAGCAACGGCAGCAGTTCGTCAAAATGGTCAATGATATGGTCGGCGCCTAGCTCGGCAACGGGCTGATGTAGAAAGCCGAAACTCACTGCCACGCTGGGCACGCCAGCTCCCTTAGCCGCCATGACGTCATAAATGCTGTCGCCGACAAACGCTGCACGTCCGCCGCCGCACCGTTTGATCATCTCGTAGACCGGCGCAGGCGAAGGCTTCGCATTTTCGATGCCCAATGTGTCCGCGCCCAATATGGCGCCCATACGTGTTGACAGGTTGAGTTCGTCGAGCAGCTTGTATGCCAGACTTTCAAATTTGTTGGTCACCACCGCATAGCGCACGCCCATTTCGTCGAGGTTGTCTAGGAGCGAGAGCAGGCCGGGGAAGGGACGACTGTAAACTGAAACATGCGCTTCATAATAGCTGAGTAGCGAACGATAGAGTGGTTTGAAGTCGTCGGCAGGCAATCCACCGCTGGCCATTAGCCCTTGCTCCAGCATATGCTTTGCGCCGAGGCCGATCATCGGGCGGACCTGATCTTCGCTGAACGGTGGGCGGTCGACAAGAGCCAAAGCGTGATTGACCGCAGCGGTGAGATCACCCGATGTGTCGACCAAAGTGCCGTCGAGGTCGAAGCCGACGATCTGAAAAGGAAATTTAGTCATCGCAGGCACATGAAGCGAAGCTATGGAATCCGCAACCATTTGCTGGCATGGCGCGGTTATGAGCAATTCAGTCGCCGCCATCATCCTAGCCGCGGGCCAGGGCACCCGCATGAAATCCTCGCTGCACAAAGTGCTGCATCCGATCGCCGGTCGCCCTATGCTGATGCATTTGATGGCCAGTGTGGATGCGCTGAGCCCGGCAAAGAAGGTTGTCGTTGTCGGTAGCGGCAAGGACCAGCTTGAGCTGGCTCTTGCCGGATCGGCAGACCTTGCAGTGCAGGAGCCACAGCTGGGCACCGGTCATGCGGTGCAACAGGCCGAAGCTGCTCTCGCTGATTTTGTCGGCGATGTGCTGATTCTTTATGGCGATGTGCCCTTTGTCCCGACCGCGACGATGCAGGCAATGATCGACCGACTTAATGCCGACGACTCTCCCGCTGTGGTGGTTCTGGCTTTCGAGCCCGAAGACCCCACCGGCTATGGCCGCGTGATTGTGAGTGAAGGCCGCATCACCAAAATGGTCGAGCAAAAGGATGCAAGCGACGCCGAGAAGGCAGTAAAACTATCCAACTCCGGCTTGATGGCAGTCAAGGGACACGACTTATTCGCATTGCTGGCACGTGTCACCGACGACAATGCACAGAAGGAATTTTACCTAACCGACATCGTCAATATCGCCAATTCGGATGGCCGTGCCTGCGTTGCGGTCACGACCGATCCTCTTGACGTGGCCGGCATTAATGACCGCGCCCAGCTCGCCGAGATGGAATCCGTGTGGCAAGCCCGTCGCCGCAGTGCTGCAATGGCCGACGGTGTTACGCTAATTGCTCCCGAAACGGTTTGGCTCGCATGGGACACGCAAATTGCCCGCGACGTGACGATTGAGCCCAATGTCTTTTTCGGACCCGGCGTAACCATTGCCGAGGGTGCGACGATCCGTGCGCATAGCCATGTCGAGGGCGCGACCATAGGACCGAAGTGCGAGGTGGGTCCCTTCGCGCGACTACGCCCCGGCGCCGTGATGGAAGAGAAGGCGAAAGTCGGCAATTTTGTCGAAATGAAAAAGGCGGTCCTGGGCAAGGGTGCCAAGGCCAACCACCTGGCCTATTTGGGTGATGCGACGGTGGGCGCGGGCGCGAACATCGGGGCAGGAACGATAACATGTAATTATGACGGCTATTTCAAATATCAGACGATCATCGGCGAACGTGCTTTCATCGGCAGCAACAGCGCGCTGATTGCACCAGTGACGATCGGTAATGACGCCATCGTCGCGGCGGGTAGCACGGTAAGCCGTGATGTGGGCGACGGTGATCTGCGCATGGTCCGTGCTGAGCAGCTGGTTAAGCCGGGCTGGGCCGTTCGCTTTCACGATACGATGCGCAAAAAGAAGGCGGCGGAGACAAAAAGTTGAGCGACCGATATACCAACAAACCGTTCCTGCGTTTCGTCGATGCCTATGTGCTGAAAGCCATCGGGCACCTCGATGACGCGACCGACACCTATTGCGCCGCGATGGTGCCGCAACTCGCGCAAAGCTTCGGGCTAAGGGGAAGTTGGGCGGAAATTGTAGCGCAGCAGATGAATTTCCCGCCTGACTTGCCCAGCGAAATTTTGCGCATTTGGGCTGAGGGCAAGATGCGCTTTGAAAGAGCCAATGAAGAGCCCGCTGATCCGGTGCAGTTCGCAATGATCTATGTAGACAGGAACCTGCAAAAGAATTGAACCGCACGTTGTTTAATGATTCTATTGATTTCTCCCCTAATGCCCTGAACGAAAGCTAATATCATGTGCGGAATTATTGGAATTGTCGGCAAAGCAGCGGTCGCGGACCGGCTCGTCGATGGCCTCAAGCGCATGGAATATCGCGGCTACGATTCGGCGGGTGTTTGCATGGTGGAAGACAATCAGCTTGTCCGTCGCCGAGCTGAGGGCAAGCTGGGCAATCTGGTCAAGGAATTGGCGGGGAACCCGGCTTCAGGTGACATCGGGATCGCCCATACCCGCTGGGCGACCCATGGCGCGCCCACCACTAACAATGCGCACCCGCATGCAACCGGCGAAGTCGCGCTGGTCCACAACGGCATTATCGAAAATTTCAAGCCGCTGCGCGACGCACTGATTTCACGCGGACGGGTGTTTGAAAGTGAGACAGATACCGAAGTCGTCGCGCATCTGGTGAGCGAGCAGGTCGAAGCGGGCAAATCTCCGCAAGAGGCGGTGCAGGCTGTGTTGCCGCAGCTGCGTGGCGCTTTTGCGCTTGCGATAGCCTTTCGCCAGCATCCCGACTTGCTGATCGGAGCGCGACTGGGGTCGCCGCTAGTCGTCGGGTTTGGCGATGGCGAAACCTATTTAGGGTCCGACGCGCTGGCGCTGGCACCGCTGACCCAGAAGATCTGTTATCTTGACGAGGGCGACTGGGCCGTGATCCGGCGCGAAGGCGCAGAAATATTCGACTCCGCAAACAAGCCCGTAACTCGGGAAGTGACGACCAGCGGCCTTTCGGCGGCGACGACAGAAAAAGGACCCTATCGTCACTATATGCTCAAAGAGATTTTCGAGCAGCCGACAGTCGTGGCACAAACGTTGCGCAGCTATATCCGTCCACTTGAGCAGGCTGTAGCGCTGCCGCAAATGGATTTTGATCTGTCAACGATCAATCGTATCACCATCGTCGCCTGCGGCACCAGTTATTATGCGGGAATGGTCGCAAAATATTGGTTTGAGCAATTCGCGCGGGTGCCCGTTGATTTGGATTTCGCCTCCGAATTTCGCTATCGCGACCCTGTGCTTGAAGCCGGCGGATTGGCGCTGTTCATCAGCCAGTCGGGAGAAACCGCCGACACCCTAGCCGCGCTGCGTCACGCCCGACAAGAAGGGCAGAAAATCGCTGTTGTTGTCAACGTCCCGACGAGCAGCATGGCGCGCGAGGCCGACCTACTGCTTCCAACCCATGCCGGGCCTGAAATCGGCGTCGCCTCGACCAAGGCCTTTTCATGCCAACTCGCCGTTCTCGCTGCGCTTGCTGCGTATCTTGCCGTTGTCAAAGGTCGTATGACGCGTGACGAAGAGCGCGCCGTGGTCAAGCATCTCACCGAGACGCCTGCTGCGCTCAACGAGGCGCTGGGGCATGATGAAGAAATTGCCGCTATGGCGCATCTGATCGCGCCCGCACGCGACGTGCTGTATTTAGGGCGCGGCCCCGACTATCCGCTGGCGCTCGAAGGCGCTCTGAAACTCAAGGAAATTAGCTATATCCATGCGGAGGGCTATGCGAGCGGCGAAATGAAGCATGGCCCCATAGCGCTGATCGACGAATTGGTTCCGGTGATCGTGATCGCGCCGAGTGGGCCGCTATTTGAGAAAACCGTCAGCAACATGCAGGAGGTTCGTGCCCGTGGCGGCAAGATCGTGCTGATCTCGGACGCCAAAGGACTCGCTGAGGCGGGTGAAGGTTGTATGGCGACCATCGAAATGCCCAAGGTTCACCCGCTGATTGCGCCGCTGGTGTACGCGGTGCCGGTGCAGTTGCTAGCCTATCATGTCGCGGTGGCCAAGGGCACCGATGTGGATCAGCCGCGCAATCTGGCGAAGTCGGTCACGGTGGAGTAAGCGCGCGGCGCGAGATGCAGTGGCTGCATCCAAAACTCGCCTAGCACTCTAGAGCGTTGGCCTGAGCGAGTATATTTTCTGCGGTAGCCTCGATAGTGCCCACCACGAGCAGCGGTGCGCCGCCGACCATGCCCACATTAGTTTGGCCATTTTCCGCTTCGCGGAGCCAGGCGACATTGGCTGCGACGACCAGATAGTCGCCGCCGCGTGATTTTAGTGAAATGAACTTCATTATAATGTCTCCAGACACACCCCGTATGCACTCAAGACATTGCGTTCGTATGAAGATCTGCTGCCTTCTAGAACGAGCGGGTCGCGCCGATCATCCCATCGGGTAAAGAATGTCCTTCCCGACCTGATTGATCGCCTTGATGACGTCATCATCTAGGAGCAGGTCCGATGCCGCCAATATCGGTTCGATTTGATCATATTGGCTCACCCCGACAATGGTCGAAGCGACAAAATCATGTTGCTTCGACCATGCCGTCGCTAGCGTCACCGGATGCATTCCGGCCTCGGCGGCAATTTCCATGTAACGTGCCGTAGCCGCGAGACTGCGGTCGTTGACAAAGCGGCGGCCCATGTCGGCCTGTCGGCCCTCCATTTTCAAATAACGGGAAAAGCGAGCGCCGTCGGGAGTCGCGCCGCCCTGATATTTGCCTGAAAGCACGCCTCCAGCCAGCGGAGAATATGGGATCAAGCTAACGCCTTCCTGCCGGCACACCTGTTTCAGGTCATCCTCAAACCGGCGGTTGTTAAGGCTGAAATTGTTCTGGATGGTTTGGAAGCGAGCGGTTCCAAGACGCTCGGCGGCGGCGATGCTTTTCATTAGCCCCCAGCTTGTTTCGTTTGAACAGCCCAACACCCGTACTTTGCCCGCGCGAACTAGTTCGTCTAGCACTTCGATCACTTCGTCATATGGGCCATCATGGTCCGGCCAATGAGTTTGGTATAGATCAATATAGTCGGTCTGCAGCCGTTGCAGGCTATCCTCGACAGCGGTGATGATATTGTGCCGATCAAGCGCGGTCATGCCGCCGCGTTTTGGCGATTTGAACCAGACATGGCTTGGCCCAGAAACCTTGGTCGCGATGATTAGCGAGTGGCGGTCTTTGGTCTTGAGCCAACGTCCGACGATTTCCTCGGTCCGCCCTACCCATTTGGCGTCGGGCGGAACCGGATAGCCCTCTGCTGTATCGAAAAAATCGATGCCCGCGTCGACACAGCGGTCAAGAATGCGAAACGCTTCGGCTTCGTTGACTTGGTTACCAAAAGTCATCGTGCCCATACAGATGTCGGAAACATACAGGGCGCTTTTTCCTAGTCGACGGCTTTTCATCGCAGATCATTCCTCTCGGCAGAGCAGAGGACCTGTGCATAGGTTGCGGAACGAAACGTTGCAATCATGGTAGAGCTTGCCCAACTAGAGGTAATGATAAAATTATCCTTTCTGGATCTTGTCCCCGTTACAGACACCGGCAGCATAACCGAGTCGCTCTCCCATGCCGCTGATATGGCGGCGCATTGTGAGGCGCTGGGCTATCAACGCTATTGGGTTGCCGAGCATCATGGGATGGCGGGTATCGCGAGTGCGGCGACGGCGGTTGTGCTCGCACATGTTGGCGCGGCGACCTCGACAATCCGTATTGGTTCTGCGGGCATCATGCTGCCCAATCATGCACCGTTGGTGATAGCCGAACAATTTGGCACATTAGAGGCACTGTTTCCCGGACGCGTCGATCTGGGTTTGGGGCGCGCACCGGGATCGGACGGGCGCGTCGCACAAGCGTTGCGCCGCAATCTTTCGGGCGATGAGCGCCAGTTTCCGCAGGATGTTGTCGAACTGCAGGCGTTTCTAGCCGGGGATGAGCGGCTTGGCATTTCGGCGGTTCCGGGCGGCGGCAGCAATGTTCCGCTGTGGTTGTTGGGATCGAGCCTGTTCGGTGCCCAGCTGGCGGCAATGCTGGGTTTGCCCTATGCCTTTGCTTCTCATTTTGCACCCGACGCGCTCGACGAAGCGCTCGCCATTTATCGCCGTGATTTCAAACCATCGGCGCAACTCGCCGCCCCTTATGCGGCAGCGGCCTTCAATGTCTTTGCAGCCGACACGCGTGAGGAGGCGGCTTTGCTGGCTACCTCGCAGCAGCAGGCGTTTGTCGCGCTGCGTACGGGAAATCCGGGCCGCATGAAGCCGCCTCTAGCAGGGTATCTACAAACTCTTCCCCCCAATGCGCGTGCGATTCTGGACCATGTGTTGCAATGCAGCGCGATTGGCACGGTCGACGATGTTGCGAACGGCCTGAAGGCTTTTGTCGAGCGCACTGGCGTTGACGAAGTCATATTGTCCTCGTCAATATATGACCATGAAGCGCGGAAACATTCGGTGGCACTTGCCATAGAAGCGGCAGCCTGTGTTGACGCGGCTTCGACGCGGGCAGTATAGGAAAGCCCCGACTTAGGGCGGCCCACACGGGGTCGCCTTTTTACTTTGCCAGAATTGAAAGGTTTGTCCGATGGCTATTACCCCGTTGATGCCCGTCTACCCCCGGTGTGGGGTGCGTCCGGTTCGCGGAGAGGGTGCCTATTTGATTGGCGAGCGCGGCGAACGTTATCTGGATTTCGCCAGCGGTATCGCTGTCAATTTGCTCGGGCACGGTCATCCGCATTTGACCAAGGCAATTCAGGAACAGGCGGCGACACTGATGCACGTGTCGAACCTGTATGGGAGCCCGCAGGGCGAGGCCTATGCGGACCGGCTGGTTGATCATACGTTCGCCGACACAGTATTCTTCACCAACTCGGGTGCCGAGGCGGTGGAATGTGCAATCAAAACGGCGCGCGCTTACCATTCAAGCGCGGACAATGCACAAAAACACACCCTTATCACCTTCAACAATGCGTTCCATGGCCGCACGCTCGGGACGATTTCGGCGACCAACCAGGAAAAGTTGCGCAAGGGATTTGACCCTTTATTGCCCGGCTTTGCCTATGCGCCTTTTGATGATTTGAACGCCGCGCTTGATCTGGTCGATGACAATACAGCAGGCTTTCTGGTCGAGCCGATTCAAGGCGAAGGGGGCATCCGCCCCGCCTCGCAACCTTTCCTTCAGGGCTTGCGCGATATTTGCAACAAGCGCGACATGATGCTCATATTTGACGAAGTGCAGTGCGGGGTTGCACGTACTGGCACGCTTTACGCCCACGAACAATTTGACGTGACACCCGACATTATGGCGACCGCCAAAGGTATCGGCGGCGGCTTTCCAATGGGGGCGTGCCTAGCGACCGAGGCGGCGGCGCGCGGTATGGTTATTGGTACGCACGGGTCCACCTATGGCGGCAACCCGCTGGCGATGGCGGCAGGACAGGCTGTGCTTGATGTCGTGTTAGAAGAGGGGTTTCTCGAGACAGTCAAAGCAACGGGCGAGCGTCTCCGCGGCGCTCTGGAACAGATGATCCCGAATCATGACCAGTTGTTCGACAGCGTTCGCGGTATGGGGCTGATGCTTGGTATCAAGATGAAGAGCGAGAGCCGTCCTTTTGTTGCCCATTTGCGCGACAATCACGGGCTTTTGACGGTTGCGGCGGGCGACAATGTCATACGCATTCTGCCGCCGCTTAACATTGAAGAATCGCACATCAACGAATTCATCGAAAAACTGTCTGCGGGCGCGGCGAGTTATACGCCGCCAACCGCATGACGCGTCACTTCCTGAACCTGTCGGATGCGGGCGCGGATGCAGTGGCCGCGATGCTGACAAATGCAATCGACCGCAAGACCGCGCGGGCAGGGTGGCCAAGGGGCAGGGTAGACGTTGATGCGCCTTTAGCTGACCATGTGTTGGCAATGATTTTCGAGAAAAGCTCGACTCGCACCCGCGCTTCGTTCGACCTTGCTATACGCCAGCTGGGTGGCTCGCCGATGGTGATGGAAGCGGGGCAGATGCAACTGGGGCGCGGCGAGACAATCGCCGACACAGCGCGCGTCCTGTCGCGTTATGTCGATGCAATCATGATCCGCACCGACGACCATGCCAAGATTGAGGAATTGGCAGAATATGCCACGGTGCCTGTCATCAACGGCCTGACGAATTTGTCGCATCCATGCCAGATTGTTGCTGACCTTCTGACTTTGGTCGAACAGGGCAAGTCGCTGCCAGGGCTCGAAATCGCGTGGTTGGGAGACGGCAACAATGTCCTGTCATCGCTGATCGAGGCGGCGGGTCTGTTCGGATTCAACATTCGAGCGGGTTGTCCGCAAGGCTATGAACCCGATCCCGATTATGTCGCGGCGGCTCAAGGACGCGGCGCTCGAATCGACGTGATACGTGATGCCCGCGAGGCGGCATCAAGTGCTGATGTCATCGTGACCGACACTTGGGTGTCGATGGGACAGGACCATGCCCATAATAAATTGGCGGCGATGGCACCCTATAAAGTTACCGACCGCTTGATGTGCGAAGCGAAAGATGATGCGCTGTTCCTCCACTGCCTGCCCGCACATCGCGACGAAGAAGTGAGCGCATCCGTGATCGATGGACCGCAATCTCGCGTCTGGGACGAAGCGGAAAACCGTGTTCATGCGCAAAAGTCGATCTTGCTTTGGGCTTTGGAAAAACTGTGAGTGCGAGCGTCGAAACATGGTTTGATCAGCCGTTGCTGTTCACCATCACCGCCCGCCACGTGCGCGGACGCTTCGTACGACTGGGGCCGACGCTCAAGACAATATTGACAGCACATAATTATCCGCCTGTGGCCGAATCTCTGCTCGCTGAATCGCTTGTGCTTACCGTATTGCTTGGCTCGACACTCAAGACCGCCGATGGTCAGTTGACGATGCAGGCCCAAACCGGCGGCGGGCCCATCGAATTGCTCGTCTGTGATTATAAGGCTGGTCAGCTCCGCGGATATTTGAAATTCGATGCCGAGCGACTGGCGGTGGCAGGGCCTGCCCCGACGCTGTTTGCGCTCTTTGGCGAAGGCTTTCTGGCGATCACCTTTGATCAGGCGGTGACGGGAGAACGCTATCAGGGGATTGTCCCACTCGAAGGATCGTCGATCGGCGCGGCAGCTGAACATTATTTCGAGCAGTCGGAACAGATTCCCAGTCTAATCAAACTGGCAGCACGGCATGATGCCGAGGCCGGATGCGTCGCGGGCGGCATGCTGTTACAGCATTTGCCCGAAGGCGAGGTCGGACGCGACCGGTTGCATGTGCGGCATGACCATCCCGAGTGGGAACACGCCCGTACGATCGCCGCCACGCTGAAAGCCGAGGAATTGACCGATCCAGCCCATTCGCTCGAAACGCTGGCGTGGCGGCTTTTCCACGAGGACGAGGTGCGTGTCGAACCGGGGTTGGTGGTCTCTCGCGGCTGTCGGTGCAGCGTCGAACATTTTTCCAGCGTGCTGGCCCAATTCCCACCGGAACAGCGTGCCGAGATGGTTGATGAGAAGGGGCAGATTATAGTCGATTGCGCATTTTGTTCGCGGCTATTTCCTATTCCCTTTGCCGCGATTCCAGCGGATGAATGATCAAATCATCTAGTCGAATTCAGTGTTTCATAGCGGCCAATCGAGCCAAATTGACGACAAGCGGTTGAAATTTCATAGATGTGGCATTATTCTCTTTCGCACAGGGTCGCGTGTCCGCCTCCGCTTGGAGGCCAATATTGGAACGAATAAATGGCGATCTTTTCGCAACTGGCCAGCTTGTCTGGAGTTGCCCTTATCTTTTCTGCTGCTGCTGCCCAACCGGCTGCTACGCCTGGTCTCGTGATGCTTGACCAGCTCGAAAAGGGCAGCTGGGAACTGCGATCCAGCGATGATGGTTCGTTAATTCAGACATATTGCTTGGGTGACGCGCGGCGCATGATCCAGATATTCCACAGCCGAACCGGCTGTTCACGCTACGTCATCGAAGATCAGCCTGCTAGCGTGACGGTACATTATACCTGTCCTGGTGCGGGCCATGGTCGTACCACGATCCGGCGCGAGACTAATCGACTAGTTCAAATCGATACGCAGGGAATTGCCGATGGCAAACCATTCTCGCAGGCGATTGAGGGGCGTCGGATTGGCGCATGTGCGGCAGGCGGTAGCTGATAACCTTGTGACGTTCATACCAAATTAACCAATTAGGCTTAGCTGGGACTAGCGACACATTTTGTGTGTAGCTTCTCCCTAAAACGGCCTTTGGTCGACCTGGGCCGTCAAACTCCATGTTTGACGGCTCATTTCTTTTGGCCAATGCAGCCTGCACAGGGCTTGCGCCTGAGAAGCGGGAGACGTAACGGGCCGCCATGCAAGATATGCAGGGAAAACCGATCGTCGTCCTTTTGTCGGGCGGACTTGATTCGCTCGTTTGCACGGGGCTGGCGCGCGAAGCCGGCGCACGCGTGATTGCCCTTACTATCGACTATAATCAGCGTCACCGCGTTGAACTGGATTCGGCGGCGCGAATCGCCGCAGAGTTGGGTGCGGTGGAACATATAGTCCTGCCGCTCGACCTGCGTCGTTTTGGGGGGTCGGCGCTGACCGCAGATATCGACGTACCAAAAGATGGGCTGAGTAGCGATATTCCGGTGACATATGTCCCCGCGCGCAACCTCATCTTCCTTTCGCTAACGCTTGGACTGGCCGAAGCGCGCGGCGCCAGCGACATCGTCATAGGCGTTAATGCGCTCGATTATTCGGGCTATCCCGATTGTCGACCCGATTTCATTGCCGGTTTTGAGGATCTGGCCCGATTGGCGACCAGGGCGGGTGATGTTGGTACCGGATTCCACATCCACGCGCCGTTGCAATATCTGGGCAAGGCCGACATTGTTGCTGAAGCTGCGCGACTGGGTCTAGATACGGGGCTCAGCTGGTCCTGTTATGACCCGACCTTCGACGGAAAGCATTGCGGCCAGTGCGACAGTTGTCGCCTCCGGAGCAAAGGGTTTCGCGACGCCGGGCTGGTCGATCCGACTGTCTATTCGGTGGACGGCTGACGGAGCTACGTAATGGGTTATGCCGTCAAAGAGATATTTCTGACGCTGCAAGGCGAGGGTGTGCAATCGGGACGCCGCGCTGTCTTTTGTCGCTTTGCCGGCTGTAATCTGTGGAGCGGGCGCGAAGTCGATCGGGCCGCCGCTATCTGCAAATTTTGTGATACGGATTTTGTCGGAACTAACGGGACGCTGGGTGGAAAATTCGCCGATGCTCCCGCTTTGGTTGCGATTATTGCCGCTGCATGGGGGGGCGACACTGCTGACCGTTTCGTCGTGCTTACGGGCGGCGAACCGATGCTGCAAGTCAATGACGCACTGATCGCGGCGCTGCATGAGGCAGGTTTTGCTATCGCTATCGAAACCAATGGCACGATAGCCGTCCCGCGCAGTATTGATTGGATCTGCGTAAGCCCCAAAGCCGGGAGCGAACTGGTGCAGAAAAGCGGCGACGAGCTCAAGCTCGTATGGCCGCAACCTGGCAGTAATGTGGAAAAGCTCGCTTCACTCGATTTCGCCCATCGGTTGATCCAGCCGCTCGACGACAAGGAGATTGCCGCCAATGTTGTGCAATGTATTGATCTGGTGATGAGTGACCCGCGATGGCGGCTGTCGCTTCAGACTCACAAAAATCTGGGTCTGCGATAAACCGACGATCAATTGTCTTCGGGCTCAACTTTTTTTTGTGACGGCGCGGGATCGGTGATGCGCGCCTCGCCATGACCTTCCGATATTTCGTCAACGGCCTTGGCCGCGGACTTTTCGTCCGTCCCCTTGTCGTTTTTGGTATCGGGCGTGCTGTCGTCCGCGGCGGTGCCGTCGGTGTCGCTATCATCGAGGATGATCATCGAATCGCTAATGCTGCCCGGCTGAACCTCGACCGCGTCCATTTTGGTCGTCGTCTTGTTGTCGGGTGAAGAGGAACTGTCGCAGCTACACAAGGCGAGCAGCAGGAGGGTCGCAAATGGGCTTGTCTTCATGAGATTGGTCTTAATCCTTCAGTGTCAGATTGTCGAGAAAGCCTGGAAGGCATTGCTCGAGCGCCGTATCGAGGTCGGCGAAACTTGTGTCCTTGCCGAGTGCGGCCAAACTTGTGACTGGAAATTCGGCGATTCCGCAGGGAACAATTCCGTCAAAATGTTGAAGGTCGGGGGCGAGGTTGATAGAAAATCCGTGCATTGTTACCCAGCGTTTCACGCGGACACCGATCGCGCCAATCTTTGCTTCGCGACCCAGCAGATCATCAGTCCAGATTCCAATGCGGCCCGGCGCGCGGCGGGCAGAGACGCCCAGAAGGCCGAGCGTATCTATTACCCAACCTTCAAGCGCGGCGACATAGGCACGGAGATCGCGGCCGCGCAGTGCCAGATTGAGCTGCACATATCCGACCCGCTGGCCCGGGCCATGATAGGTGTAGCGCCCGCCACGACCTGCCGCAAATACCGGAAAGCGCGAATCGAGGAGCTCTGCAGGATCAGCGCTGGTGCCGGCAGTATAAAGCGGCGGGTGTTCGACCAGCCAGATACGCTCGACATCCTTACCTGCATGTATGGAGACAGCGCGCATTTCCATATCGGAAAGCGCGCTTTCATAGTCGGTAAGTCCCGATGCAATGTTCCATTCGGGTGCGTTGTGCAGGGCCATGGGAGATTTCCTGCCGTCAACTTGTACCAAGAGCAAGATGCAATGGAATCAAAAGGCTATCAAAGCTGGACATAGAAGGTCAAGATTGTCAGGCTGCGAGCATATGGGACCATTTATGATTGGGAGTAAAAATGCGGCAGTTTGATATGGCATCAGCGTGGGATGATACGATCCTGTTGCTACGCTCACACACAACCTTGACCATTGCAATCGCAGCTGTGTTTCTATTCCTTCCGTCGCTGGCCTTTAGCTGGTTCGGGCCGCTTCCGGTCGAACCGCCCACGGGTGCTTCCTTCGATCAGGTCATGGCCGCAGCGCGGGAAAATTTGATCGCGGCGGCCCCGGGTTTTCTAGTCAGCGGATTGCTCGCTGCAGTTGGGAGCATTGCCATCTTGCGACTTTGGCTCGCGCGTGGTGGTCTCAGCGTGGGCGACTCGCTGATATTTGCGCTGACCATGTTGCCGACGATGATTGCCGTCCAGTTGTTAACCGGCTTTATGATGGGCGTAGCGGTCTTGCTGTTTGTTATTCCCTTTCTCTATCTGCTTGGCCGGCTGTCGGTCGTGTCGCCCGTCGTTGCTGATCTTGGCATGCGTAATCCGATCACGGTAATTCAAAAGAGCTGGGAATTGACCAGGGATAATGGATGGATGATTTTTCTGTTCCTGTTTCTGATTGGGCTAGTGATACTTATCGCGGCCCTGTTGCTTGGCAGTTTGGGCATGCTTTTTGGAGGTTTGGAGGCTGCGCGGTTGGTCAGAGGCGCAATAGAAGCCTTCACCACGGCGGCGGCGGGCTGGGTTTCGGCGGCAGTGTCGGCCGCTATTTATCGGCAACTATCAACGCAAAGCAGAAGTGAAGTTTTTAGCTAAATAAGGGCTTCAACTGATGTTCAAACAGGGGGAGAATGGGGATGACTAAAATGACAATTGGCGGCGCCATTTCGGCGACCATCGCTTTTGTTTCTGAAAATTGGAAAATGATGCTGGCGATCATGGCGGGAGCGGTCGTGATTTGTGCTGTTTTGGGTGCGTTGCTGCTACGTTCGGCGATGGCGAAAATGATGACATTGCAGGGCGATCCAACCGCTGCATTTGGTGCGTTCGGGTCCTTCATGTTGTTTGGCATTTTGGCCGGGACAATAATATACGCCGCATCAATGCTGATCTGGCGATCCGGATTGGTAGGAAATAATCCTGCTGAGGATATTGGGTGGTCATTGGGAGCAGGAATCGCCTTCATGCTGGCCATGCTCGTGGTCTCAATCGCATTGATAATTGTGGTGTATATTGTGATGCTGATCTTTGGCTTGTTGGCATTTGCGGTTTTCGGGGCAAGCGGCATGTCGCTTGAAAGTCTTGCCAGCGGCAGCGCCTCTGCCGGATTTATTGCCTTTGGTGCACTGATCTATATTGCAATCGTCGCCTTTTACCTGTGGTTTTTTGGCCGCTTGTCGATCGCAGGTCCTGTGATGGCGGCCAATCGATCTAGCAATCCATTCGCTGCTTTGATCGAATCTTGGAAATTGACCTCTACGTCGCAATGGACGATCGTGGGTTACTACGTCCTCATCACCATAGCTGCGGTGATATATATGTTTGTCGCGATGATGATTGTCGGTGGCATCAGCGGTACGATGATGTCCGGCAGCGTCGGAATGGGTGCAATGATTGGCGGCGGTCTAGTCGGTCTTGTTTTTTACCTACCGATCATTCTGGTCAGTGTGGCAATTCCTCCGGCGATTTATCGATCTGTCGGTGGCGGAGGCAGTGGTGAAGTTTTTGCCTGATACGCAATGATCATCCTAGAAGTGCGAGGAGGCCGTCCCGGAAGGGGCGGCCTTTTCCTTTCAGCTCCATTTGGCCATCGGTGGCAGGCTCATCAGGATCGCTTCAATGTTGCCGCCGGTCTTAAGCCCGAATAATGTCCCGCGATCATGGACAAGGTTGAATTCAACGTAGCGCCCGCGCCATTCTGACTGCGCTTCGAGGTCGGCAGGGGTGAAAGAAGTTTCCATGCGCTTGCGGACGATTTGTGGGAAAATGTCGAGAAAGGCTTCGCCGACCGCCTGGGTCAGTTGGAAATTGCGATCAAAGCTGGCATCATCACTGCAATCGAGATGATCATAGAATATTCCGCCGACTCCGCGATGAACGCCGCGATGGGGAATGTAGAAATATTCGTCAGCCCATTTGGCATAGCGTTCATACACATCAGGGCCAAATGGCGCGCAAGCTGCGCGTAAGCGCGCGTGAAAGGCATCCGTGTCGTCCTGATAGGGTATGGGTGGGTTCAGATCCGCCCCGCCGCCAAACCAGCGCTTGGTGGTCACCAAAAAGCGCGTATTCATATGAACGGCGGGAACATGCGGGTTGGCCATATGTGCGACGAGGCTGATCCCGGTGGCAAAAAAGCTGGGGTCTTCATCTGCCCCATGAATTGACTGAGCAAAGTCGGGCGCGAATTCACCGCCGACAGTCGATACATTCACCCCGACCTTTTCGAATATCTGGCCCTTCATGACTCCGCGCACGCCGCCACCGCCATCGCCGGGATCCAATCCATCGGCCTCGCGGTCCCAAGGCGTATAATCAAAGCGGGCATTGCTGCCAGCTTCCATTTCAATCGCCTCAAATTCAGCGCAGATGCGGTCGCGCAGCGACTCGAACCAGTTTTTTGCAGTCAGTTGCTGCTTGTCGAGCGAGATCATGCCGGAAAGCCTTTCGTTTGTCGCAATGCTTCACCCAATGCGATGCCAGCCGCCACCGCGACATTCAAGGAGCGAAAGCCGTGCTGCATCGGAATTGAGACGCGTGCACCGACTTCGGCATGGACATGGGCGGGAACGCCTGAAGTCTCTGATCCCATCAACAATACATCTTTAGGTTGAAACGCAAAGGTGGGCAGGGGAGTCGCGCCGCTAGTGGTCAAAAGGACCAGCCGCCGCCCTTCGTCGTGCATAAGCGTGCGAAAGTTCGGCCAGTCGGCATGGCGTTGCCATGTCGCTCTGGCTGCATAATCCATGCCTGCGCGCCGAAGCGCGGCATCCGAAAATGCAAAGCCGCACGGCTCGATAATATGGACCTTAACCCCGAAACATGCGCCTGTGCGCAGGGTCGTGCCGACGTTGCCGGCAATGTCTGGTTGATAGAGCGCAATATCCATATACCCCGCATAGCGGGACAATGGCTGCATATCGATAGGGTTGAATTAGCCAACAAGAAAGGGAAATTGCCTGTTGGCAAGCCTTGGATGTGCGGCTATCAGGCCCCCAATTCTCGGAGGGGCCGCCGGGATGCACCGCATTGCAAAAACTGCGGACAGGGCGACCCAATTTCGAGAGATATTTGTCAGTTCAGCCATGCAAGGGCAGTCGAATGGCCAGTGAATCCGAAGCAAACGCAGGCATCGAAGATGGTGTCCGCCGCCGCGACTTTATCAATATTGCAGCGGTGAGTTTTGCCGGTGTCGGCGCGGTCGCAGTCGTGAGACCGCTGGTTAACCAGATGAATCCCTCGGCCGACGTACTGGCTCTATCATCGACCGAAATCGACATTTCGTCGATCGAGGTTGGACAAGCGATCAAAACCAGCTGGCGCAAACAGCCGGTATTCGTTCGTAATCTAACGCCAGCTGAAATCGCCGCCGCCAAAGCAGTGCCGATGAGCGAATTGCGCGACCCTGAAACCCTTGATCAGCGAACCAAGGCAGGCAAAGAAAACTGGCTTATTACGCTGGGCGTCTGCACCCATTTGGGTTGTGTACCACTGGGCGCCGGCGAGGGCGAAAATCGCGGTCCATTTGGCGGATATTTCTGTCCCTGCCACGGGTCGGCATACGATACGGCCGCCCGCATTCGCCAAGGGCCGGCACCGAAGAATTTGTTCGTGCCACCCTATGTTTTTAACAGCGATACTGTCGTGACGATCGGCTGAGGAGCGAGATAAGATGAGCTTTCCCTGGGCCAAGCAATATCAGCCAAAACATCCGTTGATGAAATGGATGGATGAAAAGCTGCCGATTCCGCGGTTGGTATATAACGCCACTGGACCGGGCTATCCGGTACCGCGCAATCTAAACTATTTTTGGAACTTTGGCGTGCTGGCTGGTGCGGCATTGATGATACAGATCATCACCGGCATCATATTGGCGATGCATTATGCGGGCAACGCGGGCCTCGCGTTCAATTCAGTCGAGCATATTATGCGCGACGTGAATTCAGGCTGGTTTCTGCGCTACGCGCACATGAACGGCGCCAGCATGTTCTTTATCGTCGTTTATCTGCATATTTTTCGCGGTCTTTTCTATGGATCCTATAAAGCGCCACGCGAAATGGTTTGGTTGCTGGGTGTCGTTATCTTCTTATTGATGATGGCGACTGCGTTCATGGGTTATGTGTTGCCATGGGGTCAGATGAGCTTCTGGGGCGCGCAGGTTATCACGGGTTTCTTCTCGGCCATTCCGGTCGTCGGCGAGCCTATCCGCGTCTGGCTGCTTGGTGGATTTGCGCCTGACAATGCGACGCTCAACCGTTTCTTCTCGCTGCACTATTTGTTGCCCTTTGTTATTCTGGGCGTGATTATCTTGCATATCTGGGCGCTCCACATTCCAGGCTCGAGCAATCCGACCGGAATCGAAGTCAAGGATGAGCAGGATACGGTTCCGTTTCATCCTTATTATACAGCGAAGGACGGATTTGGGCTGGGGATCTTCCTGATCGTCTTTGTGCTGCTCACCTTCTTTGTGCCGAACCTGCTGGGCCATGCCGACAACTATATTCCGGCTAATTCGTTATCGACCCCGGCGCATATCGTACCGGAATGGTATTTCTGGCCCTTCTATGCGATCTTGCGTGCCTTCACTTTTAACTTCCTGTGGGTAGAAGCGAAGCTGTGGGGTGTGATTGCGATGTTTGCATCGATCGCGCTGCTGTTCTTCCTGCCTTGGCTCGATGGGTCGCCAGTGAAATCTGCAACGTACCGCCCACTGTATCGCAAGTTTTTTTGGGTATTGATGGCAGACATCGTGCTGCTCGGTACCTGCGGAATGAAGCCAGCGACGCAGCCCTGGGTTATCCTCAGTCAAATTGGCGCAATTTACTATTTCGCCCATTTCCTGATTATCGTGCCTATCGTTTCGCGAATTGAACGGCCCGCGCCGATGCCCAATTCGATCACCGAAGCGGTTTTGAGCAAACATGTTGACGAGTCATCGTCGGCAGCGACAACGGCCTGAGCGCCGGACATTTTGGGGAGCTAAAACAGCCATGGTTCGTCCGCTCGGATTTTTAGTCGGCTTGGGATTCATCGCAGCATTGTTGATGGCGATTTTCACTACGCCGCTCAGCAGTACACCTGACGCAGCCCACGCTTTTCACAAAGAACCCCGTCATCTTGCTTTGTCGAGTGACGGACCCTTTGGCACGTTTGACGTGAACAAGGTTCAGCGCGGGATGCAGGTTTACAAAGAAGTCTGCTCGGCGTGCCACAGCCTCAATTTAGTCGCGTTTCGTGATATCAAAGCGCTGGGATATGATGAAGGTCAGATCAAAGCCTTTGCCAAGCAATTTCAGGTTCCTTCGCTCAATCCCGATACAGGCGAAGCTGCTACCAAGGAGGGGACTCCTGCCGATCATTTCCCCGCGCCGTTCGCGAACGATGTGGCGGCCCGCGCGGCAAACAATAATGCATTGCCGCCTGATCTGTCGCTGATAACCAAGGCGCGCGAAGGCGGTCAGAGCTATATCTATTCGTTGCTCACTGGTTTCCAGAATCCGCCGGCCAACTTGCCCAAGGAATTGCAGCCGGCGTCGGGACTCCATTTCAACCCCTATTTCGCTAACTTGAATCTGGCGATGGCACCGCCGCTCCATGATGGCGCTGTCACCTATGCCGATGGTACCAAGGCGACGGTTGATCAGATGGCGAGTGACGTCTCAGCATTCTTGGTGTGGACAGCGGAACCAAAGCTTGAAAACCGCCTGATCGGTGGCCGCGCAGCGCTTCTGTTCCTGATCATCTTTACCATTCTGGCCTATCTGTCATACCGGAACATCTGGGCTGACAAGAAGCATTGAGGTAGCAATGGGTGATTACCAGCGATGATCGCCCGCGCTCCCCAACCAGATCTGGACCTTGCGGCACTCGTCCGCACGATCCCTAACTTTCCAAAGCCAGGCATCCAGTTTCGTGACATTACTACGCTGATCGGCGACGCCGCAGGATTTGCCGAGTGCGTGCGACGCCTTTGCGAACGGGCCGCCGCCTATCAACCCGATATAATTGTCGCTGTTGAAGCGCGTGGTTTCCTGTTCGGAGCTGCAATGGCGACTGCCATGGGACTGGGTTTGGTTCCGGTGCGCAAGGCCGGGAAGCTTCCCGGTGTAACGATTGGCGTTGACTACGCGCTTGAATATGGCAGCGATCGCCTGGAGTTGCACGAAGGCGCAATCGTTCCGGGCAGTCGTGTTGTGCTTGTCGACGATCTGCTCGCGACAGGCGGAACGATCCTTGCCACCGCAGAATTGATGCGGGCTGCGGGAGCAGTCGTTGCGGCAGCGCTATTCGTGATCGACTTGCCGGACCTTGGCGGATCGCGCCGACTGTTCAACGGTGGTTTGGCAAGCGAGACCCTGATTGCCTTCGATGGTGATTAGCGGCTGGATGTCCGCCGCAGCTGTTATTTGGTTGCAAGACAATCCTGAAGCGTGGAAATGGGAATTCCGATGGTGGAGAAATTGGGACGCCGCGCGCATAGTGTCGCTGAATTCAAGCGAGCGATGGTCGCAGTCATTGACCCTGATGAAATCGGAGCGGCCTTGACTAGCTTTCGCGCGCGGCCAAGTGACGTCATCATAGCGCCCTATGGAAAGTGCGGAGCGACTTGGCTTCAACAAATGTTCCACACGCTGCGCACTCGTGGCGTCGGCGATTATGACGATATTTCGAAGGTGGTTCCATGGATCGAATCCTCAGTCGCATTGGGATTGGATTTGAATGCTGACCAGTGCGCAGAGCCGCGTGGGTTCAAAAGCCATCTGGCCTATGATGCGGCGCCGCGCGGGACACGTTATGTCGTGTCTCTGCGCGACCCGAAAGACGCGTTGCTATCGATGTTCAAATTCATGGAAGGCTGGTTCATCGAGCCCGGAACGGTTTCAATTGAAGCGTTTGCTACAGGCTGGATGGCGGGTAGTGCAGAGGGGAGCAACTATTGGCAACATCTGGCGAGCTGGTGGCCACGTCGGTATGATTCCGATGTCCTCATTTTCTCCTTTGCCCAGATGGTGAAGAACCCAGCGGATCATGTTCGAAGGCTCGCGGATTTTTGCGATATCACCCTTGGTGATGAGCTGCTGGCGTTGACGATAGAGCGATCGTCGCTACCCTACATGTTGGCGAACAAGTACCAGTTTGACGATGCGATGATGCGTGAATTGTCCGAGAAACGGAACGGTTTTCCCTTAGGAAGCGATATTCAGCTAAAGTGCGCGAAGGCAAGGTGGGTGGGTACAAGACTATGCTTCCGCAAGCAGTAGCGGATCAGGTTGATGCAGCTTGGACAGAGTATATACCCGCCAAGTTGGGTCTAGTGAATTTTGCAGCGGTGGAATCAGCCTTGGCGGAAGAGGTGAACTAGAATGGCAGCCAGCTCTGTTTCTTGCGGAACTTCATATAGCCAACATTGGCCCCAAGGCGCGCTCCAACCCCCACACGTATCGGGATCAGTACGATATCACCGCGCCGCAAATAGCTGGCATTAAAGCCACCCAACAGATAGGCTGCGCCTTCACCGGCTGGATAGCGTTTGTACAAGTCTTCGGTGTCGAAGAGGTTATAAACAAGGACAAAGGTCTTGCCTGCGTTGGCGCCGGCATCAAACCCGACGGACGGACCTGTCCAATAGGCCGGTCGCTCGCCCTCAATCTTGTGATAAAGCGTGCCTGACCCATAACGTACACCGAGGACCAGCGCGCCGCCGGCTTCACGCCCCACAATATATGCGTTTGGTTCGCCCTGTTTGCGCAATATATCTTCGATCAGGCCAGCTAGACCCTTGGCTCCTTTACCAAACACCCCCTCTGCGGCACCGATCAAGTCGTCTTCACCATAAGTGGTGCCCGGCGCCGCAGTGTTGGTGACAACGGGCTGCGCAACCCCTTCGGTGGAGGTGTCGGATGAAGCGGGCTCACCTGCCGGCGACGTAGCTTCCGCCCCTGAAGCTCGATCGCTGTCGATATCCATTCCTTGCATCGATGACGACGATGATGCTTGCGGGGGAGGAGGGGGCGTCGGATTGTCGAGATCCGCATCGATTGCGGTATTCGGGTCGACCTGCGTCATCTGTGCAGCCGTTGCGACAGGAGCCAGCGCAAGGCTGAGTCCTCCGATTGCTATGGTGAAAATGGTTGAAAGCGACTTACGCATTATATTCCCCCAGAAGACAGGTCTGAACAGCAAAAGCGCATAGCGCGCCGCGACCCTGCCACATCTTGGCTCACTTTGTCTGCAGGGCAATGAACCGGCGATGACTCGAGTCGATTTTGCGCCCAGCCGAATCCTTTCAGACGGAGAACTCTGGCAACGATAAAAAATAGGGTGAGTTTAGACGTTGCAGCGCGCGAGAGGGGTGGTTATAGCGCCCGCCAAGGCCAAACTGCCGCTAGCGCGACAGATCATGCGGAGACGTGGGTGAGTGGCTGAAACCAACGGTTTGCTAAACCGTCGTACGGGTTAATTCCGTACCGAGGGTTCGAATCCCTCCGTCTCCGCCATTATCTATTGATAATACGCATTATTTTGCGTTTTGATTGCTCTGTTCCCATAACCGCTCCCTGATAGGCTTCGTGCTTTCTCCGGTTAATTTGGCTGCATTGTGTAGGAGCTCTGACCGCTGCCCCCACACAATCGGTCGAAAATCTGAATTGGGCTAGTGCCACTTCCCCAAGTTCCCCTGAACCGCCCACGTTCTGCCAATTACGCAAACCCGCCGCATAGTATCAAGGCCGAGAGCGAAGAAACATAATGTAGGCGGAGGCCATCTCAGCCTCTTCTCTAGTCAGCATGATCGACATTGCCTCCGGTGTATCGTGCCCATCGCGAAAAAATTCGCGCAGTGTATCTTGGGTGAACCCCATGTCATTCGCGACCGACACGAAACTGGGGGCCTGCGAATTGGGCGACACAACTCCCGGGTGCAATGCGTGACAACCGCTGCATTGCTCTTGGACAAAGGAAAGCCCCCGCGCATCCTGCGTTTGCCCGACTGTTGCAGGGGCAGTTGAATTTGAAAGTTCGCTCCCGACGGGCACGCAAGCACACAGAAAAGTGGCGGTAAATATAAAGAACGGTCTGAACAATCGCATGGCGAGCCTTTCTGGGAGCGGGGTAGCCAAACCCTGCTACTCCATATCCGGCGTTGTTGCCAATCAGCCCGCGCTTCTCATCGAACCATTAGCGCGGAGCGGCGTCACGTTGTCGCCTTCCGCAAGTGTCGTGGCGCAATAGGTCGCCCAGTCGGCCATGAGTCTCCGCCGCTTTTCGAAAAGGTCGCCGCGCCGAGGGCATATCTACTAAAACGCTTATAATACGTGAGTTTTGTAGCCATATTGGAACATCGCCGGATGCCCATTAGGCGGACTCAGTCTCCGCCACTTTACATTGATTCGATTGACTATTTTTTGAAGGATTGGTTCCGCTATGGTACGGCTTCGAGCTAGGTAGCGGGGTGCGCTCGCCAATTGTATGTTTGCCTGATTTTGCATTTTCTGCCCCTCCATGATGGGACATGATCGGCGACTATCTCCAGTTCGGCATCTTGGAAACGTCGTTGCCGTTTGTCGCGGCGCGAGATCGCGATTGTTGACCGCGACTGCCTGCGCCGAAGGGCTAGCTAGCAGACACAGCCAAGCCCCAGATTTTAACGAGATGAGTCTCGGACATCACTCTCTTAAAACCATCATGCTCCCCTCGATCAAATTGATCTAGATCAATGTTGCGCGAAGCGAATTCGACCAGGGCAATCCTCTGTTCGCTTTGACAAGGAGGTCGTCCGTGGAATCGACACTGACCCGTGCCGGTTTGTGGTTTTTGCTGTTTTTGCTGGCCATGATTGCCGCTGCGGACGCAAGAGATATCGGCTTTGCCGTGCATATGGTGATCGTCGCCATTGTCGGGCTTGGCATGATGTGGTTGACCGTCAGTCGATATAATCCGCTTCAAAAAGCGCGCGACCGGCTCCAGATGCCGCGCGACCCAACCAGATATGATGACGAACCGATTCGCTGGGGCGTCATTGCAACGGTCTTTTGGGCTGTCGTGGGCTTTTCTGCCGGACTGTTCATTGCCATGCAAATGGCGGTGCCGGCGCTGAATATTGAGCCCTGGTTCAATTTTGGCAGGGTTCGACCGTTGCATACGTCGGCGGTTGTCTTTGCCTTTGGCGGCAACGCCTTGATTGCGACGAGTTTTTACGTTGTTCAACGCACCTGCCGCACGCGCCTCGCGTTTCCGTCTCTCGCACGCTTTGTCTTCTGGGGATATCAACTGTTTCTGGTGCTCGCGGCGAGTGGATACTTGTTCGGCGTTACCCAATCGCGCGAATATGCGGAGCCCGAATGGTATGTCGATCTTTGGCTGACAATAGTGTGGATCGCTTATTTGATCGTCTTTGTCGGCACATTGGCGCGACGTAAAGAGCCGCACATCTATGTCGCCAACTGGTTTTATCTGTCGTTCATCATCACCATTGCAATGCTGCACGTCCTCAACAATCTGGCGGTGCCAGTGTCGTTTCTGGGCTCGCGATCCTACTCTGCCTTTTCCGGGGTTCAGGATGCGCTAGTGCAGTGGTGGTACGGGCATAACGCGGTCGCCTTTTTCCTGACGGTACCCTTTTTGGCCATGATGTATTATTTTGTGCCCAAGCAGGCGCAGCGCCCAATATACAGCTATCGTCTGTCGATACTGCATTTCTGGTCGCTGATTTTCCTCTATATCTGGGCTGGTCCCCATCACCTGCTTTATACGGCGCTGCCCGATTGGGCGCAAACGCTGGGCATGGTGTTTTCGATTGTCCTGTGGATGCCAAGCTGGGGCGGGATGATCAACGGCTTGATGACGCTCAATGGCGCGTGGGATAAGGTTCGTACAGATCCGATTATCCGCTTGATGGTGCTTGCGTTGGCATTTTACGGTATGGCGACCTTTGAAGGGCCGATGCTGAGCATCAAGAGTGTCAATTCACTGTCGCATTACACCGACTGGACCATCGGCCATGTGCATGCCGGAGCTCTGGGGTGGAATGGCATGATTACCTTTGCCGCGATCTATTATCTGACCCCGCGTTTGTGGGGGCGCGAGCGACTTTACTCATTGCGAATGGTCAACTGGCACTTCTGGCTCGCGACGCTGGGCATCGTTTTCTATGCAGCCTCGATGTGGGTCGCTGGCATCACGCAAGGCTTGATGTGGCGCGAATACGGGGCTGACGGCTATTTAGTGAACACGTTTGCCGACACCGTTGCGGCGTTGAAACCGCTCTATTTCATGCGCGCCTTTGGCGGACTTCTCTATCTGACAGGTGGCATAGTCATGGTTGTGAATGTGTGGAAGACGATCGCGGGGCAACGGCGTGAAGAGGCTCCGATGAGCGGCGCGCCCTATTCGCCAGAATCCGACCGTCCGCTTGTCGCTCAGTCCGCTGAATAGAGAAATATCATGAGCAAGATCGTCGAGGGACATCGAAAGATAGAGCGCAACGTTACCCTGTTGGGGGTGTTCGCCTTCATTGCCGTTGCTATCGGTGGAATTGTTGAAATTGCACCGCTGTTCTGGATCGACAATACAATCGAGAAGGTAAAAGGGATGCGACCCTATACCCCGCTGGAGCAGGCAGGGCGCGACATTTACGTGCGCGAAGGATGCTATAGCTGTCACAGTCAGATGATCCGTCCGTTCCGCGACGAGGTGGAACGCTACGGGCATTACAGCCTTGCCGCTGAGTCCATGTATGACCATCCTTTTCAATGGGGGTCAAAGCGTACAGGGCCGGATCTTGCTCGTGTCGGTGGACGCTATTCGGATGGTTGGCATGTCCAGCATTTGACAGATCCGAGGTCGGTGGTGCCCGAAAGCATCATGCCACCTTATTCCTTTCTGGGTAAAACCGACCTGAATGTCAGCGATCCGGCGGCTCAACTCCGCGCGTTGCGTGATGTTGGCGTTCCCTATTCAGACCGTGACGTTGCCCAGGCCGCCAATGATTTGAAAGCCCAAGCAGACCCCGAGCTGGATGCGAATGATTTTCTTCAGCGCTATCCTAAGGCGCAGATCCGTGACTTTGACGGCAATCCCAACCGAGTGACAGAAATGGATGCCCTAGTTGCTTATCTCCAGATTTTAGGGACCCTTGTCGACGTGAACAGCGCTGCCGCGCAGGAAGAACTGGCGACGGAGAAGGGGCGATGAGCGAACATTCAGTCTACGAAACGCTGCGCCATATCGCCGACAGCTGGGGGTTGTTAGTGATGATGGGGGTGTTTGCTGTGCTGATCGCGTGGCCGTTCCGACCCGGCGCCGCCAGCCGCAACCATGAAGCTGCGACGCTAATCTTCAAGGATGACGATGATGGCGAATAAGGCCCCCGAGAAACGTCGTGTCGATGAAGCGACGGGCACCCAGACTGTTGGCCATGAATGGGACGGTATTGAAGAGCTGGACACGCCGATGCCGCGCTGGTGGCTGTGGTGCATCTATCTTTCGATCGTGTGGGCCGTTGTTTATGTCATCCTCTACCCTGCATGGCCGCTCGTCGAGCGCGGCACCGAGGGAGTGCTGGGCTGGACAAGTCGCGGCCAGCTTGCCGATGAAATCTCGAAAGAAGGGACGCGCAAAGCGCCGCTCTTTGCGGCTTTGGCACGCGTGCCGATCGAGCGACTTCCCGAAAATGATGAACTGATGCGAGCGGCCGTGGCTGGAGGGCGGGCTGCTTTCAAAGTGAACTGCGTCCAATGCCATGGTTCGGGCGCCGCAGGTTCCAAGGGCTATCCCAACCTCAACGATGACGACTGGCTGTGGGGGGGAGACCTTAAGGCGATCGAATATACGATCGTAAATGGCATAAGGCAGCCGGGTGAGGCCAAAACCCGAATGAGCTTGATGCCGGCATTCGGTCGAGACGAGATTCTGGACAATGCCCAGATCAATCAGATCGCGGCGCATGTTCTGGCGATTTCGGGCAAAGCCAAGGATAGCACGACAGGGGCGCAGCTTTTTGCGGATAATTGTGCTGTTTGCCACGGCGCCGGAGGGCGCGGAGAGCGCCAGTTTGGCGCGCCAGATCTAGGTGATGCTATCTGGCTCTATGGATCGCGTGCGGACGATATCCGACACCAGATTTACGATCCACGCCACGGCGTGATGCCGGCTTGGGGAGGGCGCCTCGATCCTGTCACCATCAAGATGCTTGCGGCTTATGTTCATTCACTAGGTGGCGGCGAAGATTTTGTGGAGGTCGCTGCGGACCCGGCGGTCAAGCTTGATGAACAACCTTGAAAAGGCATCCCGGCCCAAATCAGACGCCACCGGTAACTTCGGCGCATCCAATTCATCGTCACGCGAACTGACCAAAGAGCTGTTCGAAAAGCGCCGCGGAGTTTTCCCGCAAGCAATTGATGGCGCTTTTCGTCGCTTCAAATGGGCGGTGATGATCGTCACGCTGGGTATCTATTATGTCACGCCATGGCTCAGGTGGGATCGCGGCACTTATGCCCCAGATCAAGCGGTACTCGTCGATCTGGCCCATCGCCGTTTCTATATGTTTGGTATCGAAATCTGGCCCCACGAATTTTATTACGTCGCGGGTCTGCTGATTATGGCCGGAATCGGACTTTTTCTGGTAACCAGCGCAGTCGGACGCGCCTGGTGCGGTTATGCCTGCCCACAGACGGTGTGGACGGACCTATTTCAACATGTCGACCGTTTCGTCGATGGCGATCGGAATGCGCAGGCAAAGCTGGCACGCGCGCCATGGGGTCCGAAGAAGATCGCTAAGCGGTCGTTCAAATGGTCGATCTATTTGTTCATCAGCTTCTGGACTGGTGGCGCGTGGATTCTCTATTTTGCCGATGCGCCAACTTTGGTGCGGGATTTCTGGTCATGGCAAGCAGCTCCCGTCGCTTATATAACGGTTGCGATCCTGACTCTGACAACCTTTACGTTGGGTGGATTTCTGCGCGAGCAAGTGTGCATATACATGTGCCCCTGGCCCCGAATCCAGTCGGCGATGCTCGATGAAAAATCGCTGATCGTAACTTATAAGGATTGGCGCGGGGAGCCGCGCGGAAACATCAAAAAGGCCGAAAAGAATCCGGGCAGTTTTGGCGATTGTATCGATTGCCTGCAATGCGTCGCGGTGTGCCCCACGGGTATCGACATTCGCGAGGGCCCGCAGATCGGCTGTATTACGTGCGCGCTCTGTATCGATGCCTGTGATCGAGTGATGGGCGAGGTGGGGCGCCCTCGCGGTCTGATCGATTATGCTACTCTGGAGGATTGTCAGCGAGAGGCGGCAGGTGAGGCGCCGCAGCCGGTCTTGAAAACGGTGCTACGGCCTCGGACGCTGGTGTATCTGGGCGGGTGGAGCTCGATTGGACTAGCGCTGCTTTTTGTCCTGAGCGCGAGGACCCACACAGACATTTCAGTCGCGGCTGACCGCAACCCACCCTTCATGTTGATGAGCGACGGATCTGTCCGCAATTCCTTTACTCTGAAACTGCGCAATATGGAGAACAGACCGCGGCAGATGCGAATTACGTTAGTTGGTTTGCCAGTTGCCAGCATGTGGAGCGACAATATCGGGCGCGAAATGGCTGCACGGACTCTAACCGTTTTGGTGCCCGCGGATGCCACCGAAACCGTCCGGGCCTATGTCGTCGCACCGCCCGCGACAAAAGCGCAGGATTTTGCCTTTCGCTTGACCTCGCTAGACAAACAGGCCGAGAGCGATGTCGGGGAAGCGCACTTTGCCGCGCCAGAGGATGCATCATGAGCCGCGAATTTACAGGACGGCATATGGCAACCATCCTTGTTCTTGGGTTTGGCGTTGTGATCGCGGTGAATCTTACCATGGCGCGTTTCGCCATTTCGACTTTTGGCGGGGTCGTTGTCGAAAATTCCTATGTCGCCAGCCAGCATTTCAATCGCTGGCTCGACGAGGCGCATCGCGCCCAGGCGTTGGGCTGGACGGTCGGGATAAAGCGCGATGGCTTGAACAAGGTTCACATCGTGACCAATGGTGTTCCTTCTGGCGCTGAAATTTCCGCGACCGCGCGGCATCCGCTGGGCCGACTTCCCGATCAGAATTTGACCTTTGTTGCGGCTGGCGATGGCAATTTTGAAAGCATTATGGCGTTACCGCCTGGGCGATGGATTTTGCGTGTCGAGATCAAGGTAGGAGAGCAGCTTTGGCGCTCTGAACAGGAACTGCGGTGACACGATCCGCAACCTTGGCAGGCGAAGACGCTATGGCCTGTGTGGACAGTCGTTTTCTCGTGCCGGGCATTCGATGCGCGGGATGCATTGGGAAGATCGAGCGTGGGTTGATTTCGGTGCCAGGAATTGCTGCCGCTCGCGTCAATTTTACCACGAAGCACGTAGCTGTCAGCCATGCCCCTGATCTTGATATGCTGCAAATTGTCGCAGCGTTAAGCCGTATCGGCTTCGATGCGCAACCGGCGTCCGAATTGTCACTGGCGCCAGACGGTGCGGAATCGCGACTGTTGTTACGGTCCTTGGCGGTGGCCGGGTTCGGCATGATGAATGTAATGCTGTTGTCGATTAGCGTGTGGTCCGGAGCGGAAGGGGCGACCCGCAATCTTTTCCACTGGCTGTCGGCGCTGATCGCGGTACCGGTAATCCTCTATTCGGGCCGGCCATTTTTCGTGTCGGCAGCAAAAGCGCTGCGGCAGCGGCGCACCAATATGGATGTGCCGATTTCAATCGGGGTTCTGTTGGCGACGCTACTCAGCCTCTATGAGACGGCAACAGGCGGAGTTCATGCCTATTTTGACGGTGCCGTCATGCTGATATTCTTTTTGCTTGCCGGTCGTGTATTGGACGCCATGATGCGTAACCGCGCGCATTCTGGCATTGGAGCCTTACTGAGCCGCATGGGACGCGGGGCGACAATTTATCAGCCTGATGGAACAACAAGCTGGGCCGCAGCTAAGGATCTGCAGGCAGGGATGACCATGTTGGTAGTGGCAGGCGAAGCGCTGGCCGCAGATGGTGAAATATTGGACGGTCATACATTGATCGACAATGGCATGCTGACCGGGGAAAGCCGGCCGCAAGCCGTTTGCACAGGCGATATTGTCCATGCCGGTACTATAAATCTGAGCCGCCCCATAAAGGTTTGCGTCACAGCGACCGGGACCGACACGACCATAGCCGAAATTGCGCGGCTTATGGAGGAGGCGGGGCAATCGCGCTCACGCTATGTCCGCATCGCCGACCGAGCATCGCGGGCCTATGCGCCGGTTGTGCATTCGCTGGCGTTGGCGAGTTTTGCCGGATGGATGATGGCGGGAGCAGGATGGCACCAATCGCTTTTGATTGCGGTCGCGGTGCTCATCATCACTTGCCCCTGTGCCCTCGGGCTTGCAGTGCCAACCGCTCAGGTAGTTGCGGCCAATGTGTTGATGAAGCGGGGATTGCTCATAAAGGACGGCAGCGCGCTCGAACGACTGGCCGAGGTGGATTATGCGCTATTCGACAAAACCGGCACCTTGACCATCGGAGAGCCACGGCCATTGAATAGCGATAGCTTGGACGACGAACAGGCGGCCATTGCCTTGGCGCTTGCCCAGTCAAGCCGCCATCCGCTCAGTCGCGGTCTTGCCACCGCGCTGCGTAAGCGCAAGATCATACCTGCTCCCCTTGGCGAAATCGAGGAAATTGTAGGGGAGGGCGTCCGCGCCCGATGGATGGGTGAGTCCGTGGCCTTGATGCGAGGCGATGCGGTTGACGGGGCACTTTCATCAGGCTTGCGAATCGGTGACAAGCTGCAGCCGCTTTATTTCAACGATCCGCTGCGTCCCGATGCGCGCGAGACGGTGGCACGCCTTACTGGCCTCGGTCTCGGTGCGTCCATCTTGTCCGGCGACCGGACGGCGGCGGTGGAGGCCGCTGGTAAGCAAGTTGGAATGACTGGGCTGGGTAATTTGTCGCCGTCTGACAAGCTGGATAAGTTAGCCCAGCTGAAAATTCAGGGTCGGCGCGTGCTGATGGTGGGGGATGGCATCAATGATGGTCCTGCCTTGGCTGCGGCATATGCCTCTATCGCTCCTGGAACCGCCAGCGATGTTAGCCAGCAAGCTGCTGATGCTGTGTTTATCGGCGATGGGTTACAGCCAGTTGCGATGGCAGTCGTGGTCTCGCGGCGAACGATGAGAGTGGTGCGTCAGAATTTTGTGCTGGCGGTGGGATATAATTTTTTGGCCATCCCTTTGGCAGTTGCAGGGTTCGTCACGCCATTGGTTGCTGCCGTTGCGATGTCTGCCAGCTCGTTGATCGTCGTCGGTAACTCGCTGCGGCTGGCGCGCTACCGGGAACAAGGGTGATGCGGTGAACGGACTTGCACTTCTCATTCCGGTTGCGCTTGGTCTTGGCGCGCTTGGTCTCACAGGTTTTTTCTGGGCCATGCGAAGCGGCCAGTTCGATGATCTGGACGGGGCCGCCAACCGCGTCCTGTTGGACGACGACGATGAACTGTGAAGGAAGTAGAAAAGGGCCGTTCGATGGGAATTGGGCGATGAGGCGCTGGTTTGAGCGCATGTGTCCGGCTATATCGTGTTGAGCGTTAGCGTGTTTTCCTTCACTTGCATGATTTCTCAGGCATTTTGTCTATGGGAGACGGCCAAGCCCGTTACACGCAACTGACTCCAGATCGGACTGGTTCTCTAATGCTTCCGCTCTAACCACCATGTCTGTCGCCAGCCATAACTGCTGGCGATGGGGCTTCCAGCCGAATTGGTCGCAGGCTTAAAGCGAAAACGTTGTTCGATAAGACGGCAAGTCGTGGAATCGAGCGAAACATCGCCGCTTGATCGAGACACACGGCATCCGGTGACGCGGCCGCTAGGCAGGATGGTGAAGCGGGTTTCCACCACACCACCAACTTTGGCCTGGCTTGCAGACTTAGGGTAGTCGCGGTTTCGGATCTCTCCGCTCCGCCAGACAGCTTTGCTAACGCCTGCGCCTGATCCATCGCCATTGCCGCCCGGCCCCGATCCCGGCCCGTCGACAGACGCAGCGCCAGCCGAGCTTGCGCTGCCTGTCCCTGGCTGGGGTGCCGCAGCAATGGTGGGCGGCTTGGGCGACGCGTACTTGGGCTTGGTCGCGAGGACGGGCGCGGCTTTGGCATGACGATTGGCTGGTGAAGAAGCCTTTGCGGTTTTATTTGGGGCGGGTTCGGGTTTAGGGGGCTCCGCCGGCGGTTTGGGCGCGCGGATTGACACTGCCGAAATCGCTTCGCTGACCTCTCTTATGACGCGCAGATCAAGGCCGTTGACCAAGGCCGTACCTACCAGTGCCGCCGCGAACAGCGTGGCACCGCCCGATAACGCGCGCTTTGTGGTCGATAGCTGTCCGGTGTATGCCATTCCCGTCCATTAATGCGTGCAACCTGCACATGTTGCAGGCAGACTACAGGAATTCGACTAGCGTGGACATGAACCGATCGAACTGGTCGTGATGGAGCCAGTGGCCGGCATTTTCAAATTCGACAACTTCAGCGCTTTGGAAATATTGGATGCGGCCGTCCTTTTCAGGATTTGAGGCCCAGCTGTCGGCGCCATAGAGCAAAAGTGTGGGACAGGTGATGCTGGCCCAGATCTGATGCAAATCCTCTTGCGGCATGTCGAAAACAGCCCAGATGTTCAGATAGTTGTCGAACTTCCAACTCCAGCTGCCATCCTCATTACGATTGATGCCCTGCACGGTCAGGTGGCGGGCTTGTTCAGGGGTCAAATAGCTATTTTCCGCCATCATCCGCTGTAGGGCATCGTCGAGTGATGAATAGCGTTTGGGCGTCCGCCCCGCCGCTTCGCGCTTGTCCTCGATCCATTTGCGAAAATGGTCGGCAAGACTCTTTTCTGCGCGTTTTTCCAGTACCGCCGGCGAGGGACCCAGCCCTTCGATGGACACTAGTTTGCGGACTTTGTTTGGATAAAGACCGGCAAAGCGGGTTGCAATATTGCCACCCATCGAATGAGCGACAATCGTTACCGGGGCAAGGTCAAGCTGATGGACGAGCTGCGCCAGATCGTAGACAAACGCGCTCATTTCATAATTGCCATCAGGCGACCATGCGCTGTCACCATGGCCGCGCAAGTCGACTGCAATCACATGATAACGGTCACAAAGGCGTTCGGCGACCCAATCCCAGCTGCGGCAATGGTCTCGACCGCCGTGAATCAACAACAATGGCGGTGCTTCTTCATTGCCCCAGTCGGCATAATGTAGCTTGAGCCGCTGCGATATGAAGCTGTTAGAGGTGGGACCGGACCGGGCCATGACATTTCTTTCCATTGAGAGCGCTGCCTCTGCAAAAGGCGAGCGTCGCGCCGCCGTCAACCCCTTGCGCGGTTGCTTTGCGAATCCATGCTTCTGGTCTAGCCGTAAATATTCACAATAAAGGGGATGCCCGATGACAACATTTCGCGACAATCTACTCGCTGGAAAAACTGCCTTTGTAGCAGGGGGAACCAGCGGAATTAATTTGGGGATCGCCAAACGCTTCGCAATGCTGGGAGCAAAGGTTGCGGTTGCTGGTCGCGACCCGGAAAAAGCGGGCCGCGCCGCGGCTGAAATAGGCCAAGATGCCATTGGTCTTTCGGGTGATGTGCGCGACTATGACGCGATCCGCAGCGTGATGGAACGGGTAGCCGAGAAACAGGGTGCCCTAGATATAGTCGTGTCCGGTGCGGCAGGAAATTTTTTGGCGCCTGCGCTAGGTATGTCCGCAAATGCTTTTCGCACCGTGGTGGACATTGACCTCAATGGTACTTTTAATGTTTTTCGCGGCTGTCATGACTTATTGCGGCCCAATGCGTCGCTAATCGCCATTACTGCGGGTCAGGCCATCAACGCCTCTGCTCTTCAAGCCCATGCCTGTGCAGCCAAAGCAGGGATCAACCAGTTGATCCGTGTGCTGGCGCTGGAATGGGGCCCCCATGTTCGTGTGAACGGCATTTCGCCAGGCCCCATTGCCGATACCGAGGGGATGAAAAGACTGGCCCCCGATGCGGCAACACGACAATCACATTTCGATCGTATCGCCATGAAGCGATGGGGCAATATCGAAGAGGTGGCCGATTGCGCCGTGTTTCTCAGCTCGCCGGCAGCGGCTTATATTACCGGCACGATTCTCGACTGCGATGGCGGATCGCAGGTTGGCGACGCTTCACGCGGCGATCTTACGCGTGGCATGGCCTGACATGATGGGGTGGAATAAGAAAAATGGTGGGCGTGGCAAGGATTGAACTTGCGACCCCTGCGATGTCAACACAGTGCTCTACCACTGAGCTACACGCCCACACGTATCGGGTGACGCGCCCTTAAAGCGCCTTTCGCGGGCTGGCAAGCCCTACGCGACATCCACTATCTATCGTTGGCTGCTTTTATTGGCCCGATCGAACAAATTGTCGACTTCCCGCACGAGATCTTTCAGGTGGAAAGGCTTCGACAGCAATTTGGCTTGCGGGACATTCGCCTCGGCGCGGAGCGACACGGCGGCAAATCCAGTGATGAACATGACCTGCGTTTGCGGGGCCACTTTCGCGCTATGT
The DNA here is from genome assembly GCA_963844225.1 of uncultured Alphaproteobacteria bacterium. Taxonomy (GTDB): domain Bacteria; phylum Pseudomonadota; class Alphaproteobacteria; order Sphingomonadales; family Sphingomonadaceae; genus Sphingopyxis. The sequence goes on from CAWJNG010000012.1 coordinate 200,412, forward strand.
TGAGCGAGTTCTATCCCGTCCATTTCCGGCATGACGATATCAGATAATAGCAGATCAAAGGTGCCTGAATCGAGAAATGGGACCGCTTCGGTGCCGCGATCTACCGCAGTCACATCATAACCGGCACTTGTCAGCGCGCGCGCCAGATATTCGCGCATCACATCATCGTCTTCGGCCAGCAAAATGCGAATCATGGTCAAACTTGCCCCTTGGTCGTCAGATTAGCGCATTTGTGGCCCGCAATGCCAGCGCGTTGAGGAGTCTCCATAGACGGACATACTTAACAAATTGAGGCAATGCTGGATTTCTATGTGTTTATTTGGCACCGCTTGATCATGCTTCCAGCCGCATTTTCATCGTCTGCGATCACCACCAGCCATCCGAAGAGCAACGCGCTGCCCGTTGTCGTGTCCGTTCCGCATGCCGGCCGCATTTATCCGCACGAGATACTGTCAGTGGCGCGCGCGCCCCAAAAGACGCTCGAGCGGTTAGAGGATGGATGGTGCGACCTGATTGCCATGCCCGCGGTATCAGCAGGGGCGACGGTTATTTGCGCACAGTGGGCGCGCGCGGTTGCTGACTGCAACCGAGCCGAAGGACAAATGGCCCCTGGCGAAGTCGCTCCCGCAATCCGGCACCAATTTTCTGCGCCGGGTCGGAAGGAACGAGCAGGGCTGGGCGTCGTCCCTACGAGGCTTTCTGATGTCGGGCCTTTGTGGCGACAACCGATTGATTCAGAAGGGTTAAGCTGGCGTCTCCAAAGATTTCACCGACCCTATCATGCAGCCTTGGCCGATGCATTGATGACAACCCATGCGCGCTTCGGGCGCGCTATTTTGATCGATCTGCACAGCATGCCGACGATTCCCTCCGGACAACCGGGCCACGGCGCTAAAATTGTCGTTGGTGACCGCTTTGGCACTTCGGCAGCGGATTCTATTGTCGAGCAGGTCCTGTCGGCGGCGGAGCAGCTTGGCGAACGAATCAGTCACAACCAACCTTATGCCGGCGGCCATATAATCCGGACGCACGGACATCCGGAAAAGTCTATCCATGCTATCCAGATAGAGATGGACCGCAGCCTATACCTGCAGGCCGATGGAACCGCAGAACCTGCTAAGGTTCTCATTCTATCCAATTGGTTTTCTAACTTAATATCTGCCGTGGCAAAAGCGCATCGAGACGATTGCTCCGATCTGCGCGCCGCCGAATAAAAAAACCACCCCGTGTTTTGAAGCACGAGGTGGCCAGGGTCCAGGGAGGATGCATCCACACATAAGTGCGAACACTCGCCGCACCGGTAAGGGGAAAACCAAAGCGGCGTGCAACCAATCTAGGACGAGCGTTTCATGGTTACAAGCATGTCTGATGAAAAAACTGGTCGGGGAGAGAGGATTCGAACCTCCGGCCCCTGCCTCCCGAAGACAGTGCTCTACCAGGCTGAGCTACTCCCCGACCGTGCTGCGCGCGACCCGTGGGTCACCGCGAAGGCAGGGCGGTCCTCTAGCCGTGGATACAGGGAACTTCAAGCGCCAATCCGCACGAATGGGCCGAGGCTAGCCAATCCTGCGCGGGCAAAGCAGAAATGAGCATTTGGAACCAAAATTAAAAGATCGATTAGATCGACAGTCATAACTGCAATTGGGTGGCAGCGTCGCGGGTCAAGTTTACGCCTGCCTAACCGGGCATGGAAATTACTGACGACTGAAGGCGGAGTAGCATGACACGCCGAAATGCCTTGGCGATCACGAGATTGCACCAGTGACCACATTGGATCAGATAACGGTTTGAGGAGTTGGCGCTAGCCTCGATCCAGTGGGTCAGGCGGTCCGATTAACCAGAACCTGTCATGACCATAGGCTCCAGCCGTGCTTCGAAAGAGGCCCCCAGCAAAAGGGCGATAAAATTATCGCCGCTGGGTCGCGATATCAATGCAGTCGTGTTTCCGGCCGCTTTGGAGACCCGCAATCAAATCTTGGCGGTCATGACGTCACAAAGCGTGCGGCGTCCAATTGGCAAAGAGGGGCTTGAACTGCGATTGTGGTATCGCTCCACAGCCCTTGTCGCTGCCCGCGCTTCCGCCTAGCAAAGATATCCGTCTACAGGAGCGATTCTTGGCCGATTTCATTCACTATGAGCAGCAATATCTTGACCTGATGCGCCGTATCTGGACGCAAGGAGACGAACGTGTTGATCGCACTGGCGTTGGGACGCGTTCGCTCTTTGGCGAGACGATGCGATTCTCGCTTGCTGGCGATGCCGTTCCGCTTCTCACCACCAAACGCGTCTACTGGAAAACTGCGGTGCGCGAGTTGCTTTGGTTCTTGACTGGCAACACCAACATACGTCCGTTGGTGGCGCAGGGTGTGCGTATATGGACCGATTGGCCGCTTGATCGCTATCAGCGCGAAACCGGCGAGACCATTGAGGCGCGAGCATTTGAAGACAGGTTGCTTGCGGACGCGCAATTTGCTGAGCAATGGGGCGATCTTGGTCCGATTTATGGACATCAATGGGTCAATTGGCCGCGCTACGAGAATGCGGGCGATGGACTTTTTCGCCGCGTGCCAGAGGGCCATAACCAAATTGCGGACCTGATCGATTCGCTGCGAAACAATCCGGGGTCGCGTAGACATATCTTCACCGGCTGGAATGTGGCTGATCTCGACCAGATGGCGCTACCGCCCTGCCATATGACCTATCAATTCCACGTTCGGTCCGACGGGGGACTGTCATGCCTGTTGTTTCAACGGTCATGCGATCTGGGCCTTGGCTTTGCCTTTAACGTTTTTGAAGCAGCACTGTTGACCCGCATGATTGCCCAACAGTGTGATTTGCATGCGCATGAATTAGTGTGGACCGGCGGTGATGTGCATCTTTACCTCAACCATGAAGATCTGGTTGAGACACAGCTAAAGCGGAAAGCGTGGGGCGCGCCGCGGTTGATGATCAACCGACGGCCCGATAACATATTTGACTATCATTTCGACGATTTTGCGGTCGAAGACTACGCTCCACAAGCGCATATTGCAGCTCCCGTCGCGGTTTGAAGCAGGCCATTGCATAAGCGAAGCGATTGAAATAATATGTCGCAACTGTGAAATATAAAGAAGGCGCGGCGAGTCGCGCCACGAAGGGATGAGGCCATGCCTGAGACGCACCGCCGACCAGCAACGAATTTACCGCCATTGGCGCTGCACGTTCCCGAGCCGCGTTATCGCCCTGGCGATGCGCCGGATTTTAGCGACATTGTTGTGCCTTCGGTAGACGCATCATGGCGTCCGGGCGAAGCAAGTAAACCCGAGGAGATGCGCGATCTATCCTATGGGCTGGTTCGCGTACTTGATTTTGACGGGACCGCCTCTGGGCCATGGAACCCAAAGCTGACTGCCGATCGGGTTCGCGCAATGCTGCGCTATATGATGTTGGTGCGGGCGTTTGATGACCGGATGTTCCGTGCCCAGCGTCAGGGCAAGACCAGCTTTTACATGAAATGTACGGGTGAAGAGGCAACCTCGGTTGGCGCCACGATGGCGCTCGATCGCTCTGACATGTGTTTTCCTAGTTACCGCCAGCAAGGCATTTTGATCGCGCGTGAATATCCGCTGATTCAGATGATGAACCAGATTTATTCGAACCGTGGAGATCATTTGATGGGGCGGCAGTTACCGATTATGTATTCGGCTCCCGAACATGGATTTTTTAGTGTCTCGGGCAATTTGGCGACCCAGTATCCGCAGGCGGTGGGCTGGGCAATGGCCTCGGCATCCAAAGGCGATTCCCGGATTGCGACTGTGTGGTGTGGCGAGGGTTCGTCCGCCGAAGGCGATTTTCATTCTGCGCTGGTCTTCGCGGCTGTTTACAATGCCCCGGTTATTTTCAACATCGTCAACAATCAGTGGGCGATTTCGTCCTTTTCCGGCTTTGCAGGAAGCGAGCGGACGACCTTTGCCGCGCGCGCAATCGGCTATGGAATTGCCGGATTGCGTGTGGATGGTAACGACGCTTTGGCGGTATTCGCGGCGACGCAATGGGCTGCTGACCGGGCGCGTACCAACAACGGGCCGACGCTGATCGAACATTTCACCTATCGATCCGAGGGGCATAGCACGTCAGATGACCCAAGCGCCTACCGCCCTGCTCAGGAAGGCGCGGCATGGCCGCTGGGCGACCCGATTGACAGGTTGCGCCAGCATTTGGAAGTGTCAGGGGAATGGGACGACGCACGGCACGAAGCGCTTCGAAAGGAACTCGACGAATTGGTAAAATCGACTCAGAAACAGTCGGAAAAACTAGGTATTTTGGGGCACGGTATGCACCAGCCCTTTGAAACCATGTTTGAAGATGTTTTCGAGAAAATGCCCTGGCACCTCAAAGAACAAAGCACCCAGATGATGGCCGAACAGGAAGCAAAATTTGGCCCCGATTGGAAGCCTGAGTAATGGCGGACGGTACCAAGACCATGAATATGATCGAAGCGATCAACAGCGCGATGGACATCATGCTGACGCGCGATTCTAATGTCGTCGTTATGGGCGAGGATGTCGGCTATTTCGGCGGTGTATTCCGCGCCACCGCTGGCTTGCAGAAAAAGCACGGCAAGACGCGTGTATTCGATACGCCGATCAATGAGTGTGGCATCATTGGAGTTGCAGTTGGCATGGGCGCTTATGGACTGCGGCCGGTGCCCGAAATCCAATTTGCCGACTATATTTATCCCGGACTGGACCAACTGGTGAGCGAAGCGGCGCGGCTGCGATATAGGTCGGCTAATGATTTCATCAGTCCGATGACGATCCGGACGCCCTTTGGTGGCGGCATTTTTGGCGGACAGACCCACAGCCAGTCCCCCGAAAGCATCATGACACACATCTCCGGGGTCAAAACGGTCATTCCGTCCAATCCCTATGACGCCAAGGGCTTGTTGATTGCGGCTATCGAGGACAATGATCCGGTCGTGTTTCTCGAGCCTAAGCGGATCTACAATGGCCCCTTTAGCGGCTATTATGATCGTCCGGTTGAACCCTGGTCCAAACATGCCGTCAGCGCCGTTCCTGAAGATTATTATCGCGTAGATCTCGGTAAGGCGGCGACCGTTCGCGAAGGCGATGCCGTCACGATCCTTGTTTATGGAACGATGGTTCACGTGGCCAAAACAGTGGTCGAGGAATTGAATGTTGATGCAGAAATCATTGATTTACGTACACTTTTGCCTCTAGACATAGAGGCAATTGAAGCTTCGGTGAAAAAGACAGGTCGCTGTTTGATCATTCATGAAGCAACTCGAACATCCGGCTTTGGCGCCGAACTCGCGGCATTAGTACAGGAACGCTGTTTCTATCATCTCGAAGCACCGGTCGAGCGCGTCACCGGCTTTGACACGCCCTATCCACATAGTTTGGAATGGGCTTACTTCCCTGGCCCCATCCGCATTGCGACGGCGCTCAACAAAATTATGAAGGACTGACCGCTATGGCCCGCTATTCATTCCGGCTTCCCGACATTGGCGAAGGCATTGCCGAAGCGGAAATCGTCGCCTGGCACGTCAAAATTGGCGAGCGCGTCGAAGAAGATGCCCAGCTTGCCGACATGATGACCGACAAGGCAACGGTCGAGATGGAATCGCCGGTTTCCGGTGTGGTTGTCGAACTCGCCGGCGAAGTGGGCGATTTGATTCCCATCGGATCGACGCTGGCGGTGATCGAGACCGATACAGAGGTTGGCGAAGAGCCCACGGACACGGAATCCGAGAAGCCTGCGCCGCCGCCAGCAGCCAAGGAAGAAAAAGTCCCTGACCCTGAGCCGGCCAAGGCCGCGCCGGTTGCAGAAAGTCACGAGCCCGTTCCGGTAAGCGCGTCCGTTTCGGCGCCGGCAAGTGGTGACAAGATTTTGGCGTCACCTGCAGTTCGTGCCCGCGCCCGCGACCTCGGCGTTGATCTGGGACAAGTCCATAGCGATGGCGACCGAGTTCGCCACGCAGATCTGGATGCCTATTTGCGTTACAATGTGGGGCAGGGCTATCACCCCCCTCAAGCGGACCGCGCGCGCGCCGACGAAACGATCAAGGTGATCGGTATGCGTCGCCGCATCGCTGAAAATATGGCCGCCTCAAAGCGCGCTATCCCACATTTCACTTATGTCGAAGAAATGGACGTTACCGCGCTCGAGGATATGCGCGCCGATTTGAATAGCAATCGCGGCAACCGACCCAAACTAACGATGTTGCCGTTTTTGATTGTCGCGATCTGTCGGACGATCCCGCAATTTCCGATGATCAACGCTCGCTATGACGATGAAGCAGGCGTGGTCACGCGCTATGGCGCGATACATTTGGGAATGGCAACGCAGACCGATGCCGGCCTGATGGTCCCCGTTATTCGGGACGCTCAGAATATGAATGTCTGGCAATTAGCGAGTGAAATCATGCGCTTGGCGGACGCGGCTCGCAATGGAAAGGCGAAGGCCGATGAACTGTCGGGGTCGACCCTGACCATAACCTCGCTTGGTCCGTTGGGTGGAATTGCGACGACGCCGGTTATCAATCGTCCCGAAGTTGCGATCATCGGCCCGAACAAGATTGTCGAGCGCCCTGTCTTTGATGGCGACGATATCCGCCGCGCCAAATTGATGAATCTGTCGATAAGTTGCGATCATCGCGTTGTCGATGGCTGGGATGCGGCAAGCTATGTTCAGGCGCTGAAGAAGCTTGTCGAAACGCCGGTTTTGCTCTTTGCAGACTAAAGTCCCAGACCTGCAAAACTCGTTTGGTCGAATTTCAGCTTGAAGGTGACATAGGCGCCTGATCGCGAGTAGCGATTCGCATCAAAATCGCGATCGTAAAAACCTGCAAAATTATAACCTATTGTAACATTAGCGTTTTTGAACGGAACTGCTGTCACCGTGGGGCCACCAGCCCAGCTGACGGTGTCGGCATCGGTTCCAATACGTACCGTTCCCGATGCGCCAACATCGACATGCTCGCCGAGGTTGAAGCGGAAATCAGCTCCGAGTAGGTTGGACCAGCCTTTGACGTCATCGGCACCAAAGCGGTCAAAATTATAGCGAGTTCCCCAGAAAAAACCAAACTCACCGCGTTCCTGCCAACTGCGTTCATTCACTGACTCCCGGTCATCGGACTGGCGATTGCCGAGCGGAGTCCAGTTGACCGACAGGCTGTTGAGAAAGCGTCGGCTGGTGGCATCGCCATTGATAGTAAGGGCAGGTCCGCCAATCGGTCCGGGCTGACCCGCGATCGCACCGCTCACCTTGTCGGAACGAAATTCAGTCTTGTTGAGCCACGAAACCCGTGAATCTGCTGGACGGTGCGCCCAGCTCATTTCAAAGCGCAGGGTTTCAGTGTTGGGGGCGGTGTTGCTGCCATTCGCCTTAGTCCAAGTGAATAGCGCGCCCAGAGCCTCCCCCTCTCCCAGTTGGCGCAAACTTCCCAGCGTCAAGCCAAAGCGGTTCGCAAGCTCGCCGTCGCGATATTCGCCGCGTCCGGTGATGGTCCACTGCTCGGTGCGATATGTGGCGCCGGTACTCAATGCGAGGAAATCTTCGGTCAGCGTGCCAGCATTGCCCAGAAATCCTCCCGAGGCGACGGGATGGTCGACATTGAGCACATCGCTGGCACGGATGCCACCCAATGTGCGGTTGCCATCGACAGATACGTCGACTGACCATTTTTTACCGAGCTGTAGGGATTGCGACAGACCATAGGCGGCAAAACTTCGCGGTCCATATTCGCTGATGTCTTGCTGATTTGCCGTTGCCAGCAAATGTGCGCCAGCCCAAGGAGCAACATCAAAGCCGACGCGAGCAGTGCGGGCTTTGACGGTATCGCCATCGGCAATTTCGTAGCTGGCGATCAAATTGACGTCGCGGGTAAAAGCAAAGCGTGCGCTTAGGCGATGCCGCGTGGGGAAATCGGCGCTGGCATCCTTGCCGCCAAGCGCAAATTCCGTTTGAGCATCCAATTCGAGCCGCTTTTCAAATAGTCGCTGTGTCGCGCCTAGCTGAACGATATTTGATATGTTGGTGCCGCCGTCGCTGAGCTGATCATCAGCATGCGTTAGTCCGGCGCGGGCGACTGTGATACCATTATCATGTTCCGCCAAAATGCGAGCGGCGCGGCGGCGTGCATTGATATCAAGATAATCTTCCTGCCATGCGCTGCCGGTCAGCGACAGGGTGCGGGTCGCGCGCAGGCGGGCATCGAAGCCGATTTTGCGTGTTCCGTCTTCGCCGCGGTTCAACTGCCCGACGCCAAAGCCAGATTCCCGCTCACGGACATAGGCGAGGAGATCGAACTTCGCGCTGTGATGCTCGGCTTCGATGAGCCACGCCTTGGCCGAACCTGCCGCGGCAGGGGTTCCTGCTTTTGCATTTGTGTCACTTAGCGCCAATTCGGCGCGCACTTCTGTATCTGCATTGGGGCGATAGCGCAGATCGACGCCGCCTAAGTTGGTCTTGGTCAGCGTGTCTTCGTCATGGATCGCGGTCGCACCGACGCGCAGTTTTTCGTTTTCGGTCTGGAAGCTTATGCGGCCACCAGCGTTTAGAACGCGCTCGCCGACGCCGTCGACTTCATATTCTGCGACGATGAACTGAGGGTCGAGGTTCGATGATCGGCTAAGCACCGGACTACTGAAGCGTAAACTTCCGGTCGAATAGTCGATGTCATAATCGATATGGCGCGTCATCATGACCGAGTTGATGATCTGTTCGCTGTGTAACCGATCGCGTGTTTCTATTGTGATCCGCTCGCTATTGGGCAGGATGTTGCGCGCGGCTAACAAATAGGGCCCTGTCAGACCATTGCCCTGAATTTCTTCGCGACGGAAGCGATAGGGGGTGTTGGCGACAAAAGCCGTTGCGGCGACCTTTCGACCACGATATTCGGCCTTGCCGCCGTTCAAAGCGCGCTGATAGCGGGCAAGCTGCGGTTCGGAAATGCCGGTCTCGAAATCGCCGAACAATGCGTAAAATTGAGGGCGTTCAAGGCGCAGATAAAGTTTGCGCACCGAGGCAGCGTCATAGCGCGTCTCGTTGCGGTCGGCGTAGATGGTGTAGTAGGCTCGCGGGTCGATTACTCCGCCAAACCGTGCATCATCCTTTTCTTTGTCGCTGTCATAGGACATGGTCATCAGCCATTTGCCTGTTATCCGGCCCTTGGCATAGAGTGACAGGCGCGCGTCGGCGTTCAGGCCGTCGAGCGTCTCGGCAACTGGCTCCATCCGGTCGTCGAGCGTGTTGTAGCCCAGAGTTCCTGCGGCAAAGCCAACCACCGTCCATGGTCGATCGCCGGGATCGAGCCAGGTTTCGATTGTTTGGCCTCGCTCAATCTTATCGTCGCGAAAGTTGAAATTAATACTGAGCGTGCCTGAGGCCGTGGTTGGTTCGAGCTCAATATAGGCAACGCCATCATCGCCTTCGACCTTCCAGACAGGACGGGCGCGTTCAAGTCCAGCAAGTTGCCGTGCCTGCTGCGCATCTGCCTCGACCGCGGGATAATAGGGTGCAGGCACCGAGAAATCGCCGGTCAGGCCCTGTTTGATGGGTTTGCCCTCACGATCAGTGAGGCGAACAGCGAGTACAGGACGCGTTACGCCATCGGCGATTAGCACCGATTTATCTTTGAGCAGGACGGCGCGCATGGGTGTGATCGAATAATGGACGCTACGCTGCAGTGTTTGGACGACAACGCCATCGGCATCCTTGATCTGTGCCACCAGCTGATTGCTGCCCTCGCGAATCTCAATCCCGCGCCATACACCGACCTGAACCTGACCATCAGCGGATTTTCGAATGCCCTCATAGGTCAGTGGATCGACGGCGCTGCCATTGGCGCTCAGCACTACGGTCTGACTGGGAAGATGCTTGATCACGACGCGGATGGCCTTGGATCGCGGATTATGATCGATGGTCGGGAAAACCCAGCCGATTCCGGGGGTCTGATCCTCGGTCCAGTCACGTTTAGCTCCTGCGGCATCCGGGTCGCTCAACGGGGCGGGACGCTTGATCGTTTCAGCGACGGTGGATTTACGCGGATCGCCAGCCTTAGCACGAAAATCAGCGCGTATTAGCGACCCACCACGACCTTCGACAAAGCGCGAGATGGCGCTTCCGGCGCTACGGACCGAGCGTGCACAATCAACTGGCGCGCGGTCGAGAGGCAACGTCGATGGGTCAATCTGAACGACATGGGTGCCAGGGCGAACTGCTTCGAAATGATAGCGTCCGTCGCGGTCGGTCACAGTATAGCTTCCATCCTGAAGCATCACGCGGACATTTGCGATTCCGGGCGATTTTCTGGGATCAACGGCGCAGCCGCCCTCTGTAATCCGGCCGATTATGGTCATTCGGTCACCCAAAATGTCGCGGCGTATCGCGACGGTGGCTTCGGCCACATTGCTGTTCGTACCGCGATCGTCGGTCGCTGTCGCACGATTAAGCACACTACCCGGCTCGGCTGAAACCAGCACTTCGGCCAGATAGGTGAGCAAAACGGTAGCAGATGGCGCCACAGGAGGAACAATCACGCTGAATTCGCGACCATCGGATGCGATTATGGGATTGATGTGCACGCCGTCGAGCCGCACAGTGTCACTGCGAAGGCGTAATCCGCGTGGCAACACGTCGTGAACCGTCACCGCCCCGGTATTTCGCAGTGCGTCGCGGTTGTTGACTTCTATTCGGTACTGGATGACGTCGCCCGGCGCTGCCAACTGGGTCGAACTTGTCTTGCGCAGCACAAGGGGCACACCCGGACGGTCGACCGGGATGTCAATTCGCACTGGTGCGGGGCTGCTGAGTGTGAAGGGGTCCCCAAAGCTAGCGCGCGATATGTCAAAAGGCAGCCCGTCGTCGGGGCGCCTGAAATCCCGCGAGCGCGGCAGGTGCCGCTTCTGATGGGGCGACATAGGGATCGGGAGGCTCGACAATGAGTCGATAGGTTCCAGGAGCAACAAAAGGGAAGCGATATTCCCCGGGCGGAAAATTATACGCCATGCCGGAACTGTCTGTAATCGATTGGCCAGTGAGAACAGAGGCTGGGTAGCTGGAAACTCCGTCGTCGCCATAAACCTTCGCGGGCTGGCCCGTTCCGGTGTTTATCAGTGTAACCCGGCTACCTGGAACAGCCAATCCGTCCCCGCTATCAAAGACCACACCATAAGGGTCGACCAGAAAATCGATGCGGGCAATCGCCGACAGCGATGCATCGGCCGAATCCGACACTCGCATGGAGATTGATGACCCCGCAGTCACCGACAGTCGGCAATCGCCCTGCACAATTGCAGGCGGAACTCCGATGGTGTTGATAATTCCGATGAATTCGCCGCTGCTAACTGCTGTCTCGCTCAGCGTGATTTGTTCGCGGTCGCCATTTTCCAGCTCCAGCGTCACGTTGAGCGTGTCGCGAGCTAAGGGGTCGGTGTTGGCTGAAGGAAGATTGACACCGACAACCAGAACCTCGCCTGCATGAAAGCTGTCGGTCGGTTGCAAAGAAGCCGGCGTGGTTGGCAATCCGGCGAAAGCGCCTTCGGGATTGATGAATATCGGGCCGCTATTCGTTTGGCATTGCGTTGGCACGACCGGTTCAGAGCGTGAACCGCCGCCGTCGGTCAAACGATAGGTGCTAATGCCTGGCTGACGGGGGGAGGGGGGGGTGATGGTTAGATCAACGCGGTTTGATCGCGAAGTTATCGTTCGCCCGTTGACCGTCCATTCAGCCGATGCGGTATTGGAAATAGTCTGGGCAGCCGCCATCGGCGCCGCAGCGAGCAAAGCCGCTGCGAATAAGGTGGTCAAACGACCTAGAGAAGATGTGGTGAACGCCATCAGGTGCCGGAGAGGGGCAAAGGAAGCCAGTGGAACCAACTTCCTTCACCCCTCCGAACGGTCATTCAGTTCACCGTGGCTTGGAAAACCAGCGTCCGGGTGTCCCCCGACGTTATTGTCGGGATCGTTCCGGAAACAACTGGGGCTGCATAGCTGCCACCTGCAACGCCATCGGCGTTGCATGTGCCTGCTGTCACCGTCCCGTTCAGCTTGATCGAGCTGTTCGTGTAAGTGAGCTGGGTTGGCACGCTATCGTTGATCGTGACCGATGTGGCAGAAGTGCCACCCGCAGCATTGGCGACAGCAATGCAATATTCCACAACCGCCCCGGGAATCATTTTAGGGTTTGTCGTGCCGTTGAACGGATCAGAAATGACGCGGCTCTTCTTAGTTACGGTCAGCGTTGCTGTGTTGATGGTGTAATCATCATCATCGCTATGCGAGGCATCGCGATTGCCGTCATTCACACCAATTCCATCAGCAAAAACAGTGTCTTTGCCTGCCGTGTTAGCGCCAGTGGTCTGGGTGACCGCAGCACCTTGCGTCGATGCTGCACCGCCTTCGCGCGCCGTCGCCTTCAACTGAACCCCCGCTACGGCACCGTTGGCAAGTCCCGTCGGTATGTTGCCGACAATGAACAATGTAACCGACGCATCGGCTGCCAATTCATCGACATAAGTCACAAGTGTGTCGCCGCCATCAAAACTGCCGACGGTGCCGCTGCCCGTTTTGTCCTGATAGATTTTCAGGCCGGTAATATCGAAACTATCTGTTCCGCCATGGGCAGCAGTCCCGCCGGAAAGCTGCGTTGCAGCAAGCAGGAAGTCGAGCACTTCGTTCGACTGGTTAGTTAATTGAAACGTCGTGACTGCATTGGCTTGGCCTGGCACAACTTGTGTGGTCACCGAGCCCGTTTCAGCAACGGTCAAATTGATTTTGCGGTCGACGACGAACGAGTCTGATCCGCTTTGCTGTGTTTGAGAAACGCCGCCGACCTGAAAATCAACGGTTGCCGTATTGGATACTGAAGTGCCGGCGGTGGTACCCGCCGCAAAACCAGGTGTAGCCATGCCCAATGCGAGCATGGATACGCCAGTTACACCGATTTTTTTCAGCATGCTGGTCATAGCTGAACTCCTTGATGAATTGATCGCCTGAACCCCACCGCTGGCAATCAAAAAGCGGCTTTTTCTAAAGGCTTATTTCACAACCCCCCGAAACATTAGCTTGCCTTCTCCCCCGACCGGAATCGGCCTTTGAAAGGTCCAGCGAACGTGCGTGACATCGGCAGCTAAGGCAGGGCGTATCGTGCCATCGGTCTGTTTGACCGTCAGATCGGCTAAAATGCCCCAATGTAGGCCGCCATCGATCGATACGATTGGCTTGTCGTCTCCGCCTTCCTGAAATTGGACGGCAGACGGCATCGGATTTGTGATCACAAACCGGTCTGCCGGGCGAGCACCGGCGTTGCGGTAATTGAGCACGAACACGAGCTGGTCGCCGGGAACAACAATTTTCGGCTCTTCGAGCAGCACATGTCGTTTGCCGTTCGCGTCTGTGGTGACTCGCTCCACAAAAACATTATTGTTGAGCGCGATTTGGTCAGCGGCGACTGCAGGAACGGAGAAGAACGATATAATTAATAGAATCAGCACTTTATGCATGTTCGTCTCCATCAATTAATCTTGGTCTGAAATGTGATTGTGCGCGTTTGCCCACCGGAGACTGAGCCAAGGGCGACTGTGACCTTGCTCCCGTCAAAATTGCCGGCGTCGGCATCGCTTGAGCTATCTGTTAGTGTCGCACCGTTCAGCTTGATCGTTCCGGCGACATAAGTTGTGTTGGTTGGCACCGGGTCGGTGATCGTGAGGCCGCTGATCGATCCGTTCCCCGCAACTGTAGCTACGATGGTATAGGTGATGGTCGAGCCCGGCAGCGGGTCTGCGCCGCCAAAGGGATCGGCAACGACCGCAGATTTGACGAGCGTAACCGTGGCCGATGTAACGACAAAGGCACCATTATCATTCCCGTCAGCTCCGGTGGACCCCACAACGGCATCACCCCCACCTTCGCCGGCCCCCGAAAAGCTAGTTCCCGGTGCGCCAGTTCCCGTTTTCGCGCTCGCTACAAGTTGAACTGTGCCGCGATTTCCGTCGCTCACGCTTCCTGGCGTGGACGCGATGACAAAAACCTTGATCTTGGCGTCAGGGTCTAAATCTGGATCATTGTTACCGGGGACATAGAGCGTGTCTGTGTTGGAATCGAAAACGCCGTCACCATTGTCGAGATAGATCTGGGTTACGGTGGGGTCGTAATCATCGCCTCCGCCATTGGCGATTGTTGTCAGGCCAAATTTTTCTTTGCCGTTGCCGGTATTGGTGACTTCAAACGTTAGTACGCCATTGGTCGCACCAGGTGTGGTCGGGACATCCGCGGGATCGCTGGATGCTACCGTGACGTCAAGAAGCTCATCCACAAGCAGATTGACCGGATTGGAATTGACGGTTTGCGTGCCTGCACCATTGTCAAAGCTGGCTTGCGCGGTATTGCTGATGGTCGATCCGGCGCGTGTTCCCGCCGCTAATGCCTGTTGTGGCGAGGCGATGGTTACCGCGAGCGCCATAGCCAAAGCGTAGGTTAAACGCTGCCGTTTTAGCGCCTTTCCGTGGCAATTGGTCCGCATGATAAGCTCCTGAAGTCTGGTCCTAGGAGCTCTAGATGCAACCAAAATGGGTAATTTCTGGTTAAAATGGGTAAGGTTAATAGCGAAACTTGCCCCAAAACCGGACAAAGGGCAGAGGGGACTTAATTTATTGGAGCCTCGTGAAGCCGCTAGCAACCTCGGCAAAGCCTGCCTAAGATGAGGGACTTAACAGGGAGTAATTTGGGTGGCCGAAGAGCGCGGGGCGAAGGTCGACCAGGACATCGCAAATCCATTGCGGCAAATTGAGGTGGATGATTTTCGCCGCGATCGCTTGCTCGCGGCCTTGACTTTGATTGTGGGAGCCAGCTTTTGTCTCGGTCTTCCCTTTGCACTGCAGGCCGGGGCGGAGTTTTTTCTGCCGCTGACAGCAGCGATTGTCATCGCAATAGCGCTGGTGCCGTTACTCGAATGGCTTGAACGCCGCGGTGTGCCATCCGCCCTGGCAGCATTTTTTGCCCTGACGACCTTTGTCATGCTCGTCAACGCGGCGCTGGCGATAATTGTCCTGCCAGCTACAGGCTGGTTTGCTCGCGTGCCGGAATCAATCCCGCGGATCCAGACAAATTTGGCGCCCCTAATTGACTTTTATTCGTCATTACAAAAGTTTGTAGATAGAACTTTAGCATCGGTGGCAAGTGGAACAGAGGCGACGGCGCAAGCAATGGCGGCCACAGCACCGACCTCCGTAGTCGACTATTTTATTTCAGCGGCACCTACTGCGGCCATCCAGCTGTTCTTTGCCATTTTAGTGGTGTTCTTTTTTCTGGCGAGCTGGACCAGATTGAGAAGCGGGACGATCAAGCGTCGGGGTAGTTTTGACGGGGCGATGCAAACTGCACGTGTCATCCAGAACGTCGTTGATGCCACCGCCGACTATTTGGCCACCATTACCATGATCAATGCGATACTTGGGCTAGTCGTCGCTCTGCTGCTCTGGGCATTAGGGATGCCATCGCCTTTCATGTGGGGCGGAATTGTGACCTTATGCAATTTTGTGCCTTATCTGGGGCCGATCCTGGCGGCAATCCTGTTGTGCCTTGGCGGATTGATGACGTTTGATGCGGTTGGTTTCGCCTTTCTACCAGCCGTTATCTTTGCTGGTGTGCATTTGGTGGAAGCCAATTTAATTACGCCTCTAGTCTTGGGCCGACGACTGACGATCAATCCGCTACTGATTCTTGTGTCACTCAGCTTCTGGGGTTGGGTCTGGGGCGCGCCGGGCGCTCTTTTGGCTGTCCCTTTGTTGTTAATTCTTCAAACCGTGCTGGCGTCTACGGGAACACCGGATTTGGCCGGTTTTCTGTTCGAACGCGGCACCCTGACGCCAAACGAAGAATGGGAAGCGCGACTAAATGCAAGAGAGCGTGCAGGCGACGGTTGACAGGCAAGCATCACCGCCATATTGGCGCTGCTCCCAACCCCACGCGGGTGTAGCTCAGTTGGTTAGAGCGCCGGCCTGTCACGCCGGAGGTCGCGGGTTCGAGTCCCGTCACTCGCGCCATTTCCCTAGTTCCATCCATCGGAGCAAGGGTTTGAGCGGGAGGATCCAGATGATTCCGAACACCAGATAGACTAGGCCTTGCACCAGCACAGGCCAGTCGCTGATCCACGGCGAAAAGCTGGCCACGATGACGCACAAAATAATGATCAGCGCTAAAATCAAAAACATGCCGGCGGGTTTGCGCCAACTGGGTTGGGGATTCACAAGCGATCTCCGGTCACAATAAACTCCTGTTCGGTGAGAATCGCGTCGAGCGGAACATCCCAGCTATCACGCGGGACAGCATCAACCTCTTGCACCGCCCAAGCGATTCCGATGCGTATAACCGTCGGATGTGCATCAAAATAGCGGTCATAGTGGCCGCCGCCATAGCCAAGCCGCCCCCCGCGACGATCAAAACCCAGCATAGGGCAAAGCAAAAGCTCAGGATTGGCGTCCGCTGCATCGCTATATGGCTGGCCCGGACCCCATGGTCCCTTTTCTAATGCATCGCCATCGTGCCAAACGCGAAATTCCATGGGTCCGTTGCGTTCTTTATGAAAGGGGAGGGCGAGCGAGCTTGTCGTACCGAGTCTGGCGAGAAGGGGAAGGATGTCAGGTTCTTCGCGCCATGCCGCATAGCCACCAATGCAGGCCCGTTGGTCTAGAATATCAAACATGGGGCTAGGCGGGGTGCGAAAGGATGCGAGAAGCGACATAGCGTCCATTGTTGCGACGCAATGTTGACGCCGAAACCGAAGCTTTTCTCGTAACTTTCGCTTTTCAGAGCTAAATTCGAAAGAGGCCTTGGTCATCGCGGCGGCGTCGCTTTCTTAATGAGCTTTTATCGCGGCGGCAGTTGGCGGGACCACCGTGGTCGGTTTCCGGAAAGTCCTCTGACGCCAGTAACGTCAGGTGGGGGCCATGTGCGTCGGACCAGGGTCCGGGCAGGGACAGCTCCCTAGGATGATGTATCGCCTCAGGGATTTTCGCAAAGGCTCGTGCCGGGCAGTACCCGCCGCCCACTATGTAAGCGTCCGCAAGGCCGCACTCAAGGGGCTTGAACAAGAGGACACTTAAAGGCGAGTCTAGGCGCCGTGCTCCATTTGATTCGCTAGAGACTCAATGCGGTCGGCAATTTGCAATAAGGCGCGCTCATGCGCGGGTTTCGGCGAGGCCGTGGCCAATTTGGACGGTGCGGATTTTGCGGCCTGAAGCTGCTCCAATGCGGACTGTTCACGTTGAGAGGCTGCAGCGGCTTGATCAAGCGCAGCTTGTTCGCGAACAACGGCGGCGCGCAATTGTTCTTGCGCCTCGGCATCCCGGCTTTCGGCAAGCGCGACCGCTGCGCGCAGCGAATCGAGTTGGGGTGTCGATGCACCGACTTTTGTCTGGGCATCATTGGCCTCATCGGCCAACATGAGCGCGGCATAGAGCAATTGCCGCACTTCGCTGCCGCCTTGCACGCTGCTCGCCTTGGCATCAATGATTGAGGCCAGGTGCTGCAGTTGCTCCTCTTGGCCGTCGGCACAATGTACTTCATAGCTGCGCCCACCGATCATGAATTTGACATCAGCCACGGCTCGCCTCCCCGATCAAGCGATCAAGATCGCCAATTACCGCAGAAACCTCTGCCTTTAGCGCATCATGCGCTGCCGCATCGACGGAAATGGTGGGCAACGGGCCCTTAGCACCGTCAGACAAGGACTTCTCAATACGGCTGAGTGCCCGTTCGATCCGGCCAATGGCCAGGCTGGCTTCGTCAAGTTCCATGACAGGGGATTAGCAGCGCCACAATCGCGGCGCAATTGCTGACTGAATCGACTTAGTGATGCCGTCACCGGTTGACTCTCGACGGTGTCGCCGCGAAGGGCTGTGCGCATCAACAATCCTTCAGCTCCGAATAGGTGCTGATTATCGCGCCGGGGAAAAGATGCCAGTGTCCGAACGTCAAATGGCTAACGCCATAAGAGCCCTTGCGATGGATGCGGTTCAAGCTGCCAATAGCGGCCATCCGGGAATGCCGATGGGCATGGCCGATGTCGCGACGGTACTATATTCCGATTATCTGAAATTCGATCCCGACGCGCCGAAATGGGCCGATCGGGATCGTTTTATATTGTCGGCAGGGCATGGTTCGATGCTGGCCTATGCGACGCTTCATTTGTCCGGCTATGCCCGCCCGACGATGGAAGACATTCGTAATTTCCGCCAGATCAATAGCCCGTGTGCGGGCCATCCCGAGAATTTTGAGCTCGAAGCGATTGAAACGACGACCGGACCGCTGGGGCAAGGATTGGCGACGGCCGTCGGTATGGCGATTGCAGAGCGGCATTTGAACAGTTTGTATGGCGACGACCTGGTTGATCATCGGACATGGGTGGTGGCTGGTGACGGTTGTCTGATGGAAGGCATAAACCACGAAGCTATTGGTTTAGCAGGACATTTGCAACTGGGCCGGATGACTGTTCTGTGGGACGATAACCGCATCACCATAGACGGAGCGACGGCGCTTTCGACGAGCGAGGACATTCCGGCGCGTTATGCTGCAACAGGCTGGCATGTCGAACAGTGCGACGGTCACGACCCCGCCGACATTCGCCGCGCGATCGATGCAGCCATCGCCGACCCGCGACCCTCGTTAGTGGCTTGCCGAACGATCATCGGCTTTGGTGCCCCAAATAAGCAAGGTACGTCAGCAACGCATGGCGCACCTTTGGGCGCTGATGAAATCGCTTCCGCGCGTGAGACGTTGGGCTGGACTGCTGAACCCTTCATCATTCCGGCGGATATTGCCGCCGCATGGGCCGAATTCGGTAAGCGTGGGAAAGCTATTCATGTTGAATGGCAAAATCGTCTTGCCAGCCATGGTAGGAGAACAGAATTTACGGCACGACTGGCAACCGATGGATCGCCCGGCCACGCCTTCAGTGCCTATCTGGATTCACTGGTAGCGGAACCGCCGAAGGTCGCGACCCGCAAGGCGTCGGAAAATGCGTTGACCGCGTTGACCGCCGATATCGGCGCGATGCTCGGCGGAAGTGCCGATTTGACAGGATCGAACAATACCAAGACCTCGTCCACCAAGCCTTTAACGAAGGAGGATTATTCGGGCCGCTATATCTATTACGGCATCCGCGAATTCGGTATGGCGGCGGCGATGAACGGCATGGCTTTGCATGGCGGGATCATTCCTTATGGCGGCACATTCCTGGTCTTCGCTGATTACTGCCGTGCGGCAATTCGGCTTTCGGCGATCCAGCAGCAGCGCGTTATCTATGTCATGACACATGACAGCATCGGGCTGGGAGAGGACGGGCCTACTCACCAGCCTGTCGAGCATTTGCAATCGTTGCGCGCGATGCCGAATCTGTTGGTGATGCGCCCTGCCGATGCAGTAGAAACCGCCGAATGTTGGGCGCTTGCGTTGGCCCAGAAAAACCGGCCCTCGCTACTGGCTCTTTCTCGACAAAATCTTCCCCCATTGCGTCATGACGTCACAGAAAATCGCTGCAGCAAAGGTGGCTATCTGCTGCGGCAGGCCTCTGTCAAACGGTCGGTCGTATTAGTCGCCAGCGGGTCTGAAGTCTCGCTGGCCTGTGCGATTGCTGATGAATTAGAGGCCGCCGGGCACGGCGCTGACGTTGTGTCGATGGTCTGCACCGAATTGTTCGACGAGCAGTCCGCTTCCTATCAGGCTGATTTGCTACCAGCAGATGTGCTGATTGTATCGGTTGAGGCTGGCACCACATTTGGCTGGGAACGCTACACCGGGCGCGACGGCTTGCGATTTGGTATCGACAGTTTTGGCGCTTCGGCACCGATTGACGACCTATTCAACCACTTCGGTCTGACCACCAATGCTATAACACCCCAAATATTGGCTCGGCTGACCGCCTGAGTCGTCCCTATCAATTTTAAGCAGGAAGGATCATTTGTCATGGCAGTTAAAGTCGCAATCAATGGTTTCGGGCGCATTGGACGCCTTGTGGCGCGCGCGATATTGGAGCGGCCGGATTGCGGATTGGAGCTGGTTTCGATCAATGATCTGGCAGATGCCAAATCGAATGCGCTGCTCTTCAAGCGCGACAGCGTTCACGGCCCTTTTCCCGGCGAAGTCAGCGCCGATGGCGATGCGATGGTCGTTAATGGCAAACGTATCAAGGTCACGGCGGAACGCGATCCCGCGAAATTGCCGCATGGCGAGCTGGGCGTCGATATTGCGTTGGAATGCACCGGTTTTTTTGCTGATCGTGATAGCGCTAGCAAGCACCTGACAGCTGGCGCCAAGCGGGTTTTGATTTCTGCGCCGGCTAAAGGCGTCGACCTGACGGTAGTTTACGGGGTCAACCATGACAAGCTCACGGCTGATCATCTGGTGGTTTCTAACGCCAGTTGCACGACCAACTGCCTTGCACCGGTTGCAAAGGTGCTGAACGATTCTGTAGGAATCGAGCGCGGGCTGATGACCACGATTCATGCCTATACCAACGACCAGAAGATCCTTGACCAGATTCACCCCGATATGCGGCGCGCGCGCGCCGCAGGGATGTCGATGATTCCGACGACAACCGGCGCTGCCCGCGCGGTTGCTGAAGTGTTGCCCGAACTTAAGGGTAAGCTCGATGGATCTGCGATCCGCGTGCCTACCCCCAATGTGAGCCTAGTCGATCTGACCTTCAATCCGGGCCGTGAGACGAGCAAGGAAGAGATTAACGCGCTGCTCAAAGCTGCTTCGGGAGGCGCTCTAAAGGGTGTTCTAGCCTATTCCGACGAGCCGTTGGTGTCGATTGACTATAATCATTGTTCAGCAAGCTCGACCATCGACAGCCTCGAGACCGCAGTGCTCGACGGCAAACTGGTGCGCGTTGTCAGCTGGTACGACAATGAATGGGGTTTCTCGAACCGTATGGTGGATACCGCCACTGTGATCGCAGGACTGCTATAGGGTTCGCACGAAACCAGACGGAAAGAAGAATATGGGCAATTTCAAGACGCTCGATGATATGGGCGATGTACACGGGAAGCGTGTACTAGTCCGCGTCGACCTGAACGTGCCGATGATCGAAGGCGCGATTGGCGATCGCACCCGTTTGGAAGCTGCGGTTCCCACGATCACCGAATTGGCCGATCAGGGTGCCATTGTTCTGTTGCTCGCTCATTTCGGGCGGCCCAAGGGCGCAAAAAACCCGACTCAATCTCTGTCGTTGGTCGTTGGCGGACTTGAACTGGCGCTAGGTCGGTCGGTGATGTTCATTCCCGAATGCATCGGCGAAGGCGCAGCAGCGGGCATTGCAGTGTTGGCACCAGGCGATATCGCCGTGATGGAAAACACGCGCTTTTATCCTGGTGAGGAAGCGAATGATCCCGATTTTGCTGCGGCCTTGGCGGCGGTGGGCGACCTATATGTCAACGACGCCTTTTCTGCCGCTCATCGCGCGCATGGATCGACAGAAGGGGTTGCGCATTTATTGCCCGCTTTTGCAGGGCGCGCGATGGAGGCCGAATTGCAGGCGTTGGACGCGGCGCTGGGGAACCCGACACATCCGGTCGCCGCAGTCGTCGGTGGTGCAAAGGTATCGACTAAGATCGATGTGCTGCGACATTTGGTTGCACAGGTCGATCATCTGATAATCGGCGGCGGGATGGCGAACACCTTTCTGGCAGCACGCGGACTCGATGTTGGAAAGTCACTGTGCGAGCATGACCTAGTCGATACGGCCAATAAGATATTCGAGGCTGCTGACGCCGCCAATTGCACCATCCATTTGCCGTATGACGTCGTGGTGTCAAAAGTATTTGCTGCCAATCCGCCTACACGCACGGTCAATGTGCACGAGGTTGCTGATGATGAGATGATTCTCGATATTGGTCCGGCGGCGACCGAAGCACTGGCCGATGTTCTCAAAAACTGCCGCACCTTGGTGTGGAATGGCCCGTTGGGGGCATTTGAAACGCCGCCTTTTGACACCGCAACCGTAGCGTTGGCAAAAACAGCTGCAGCTCTTTCTCGCGAAGGGTCGCTGGTGTCGGTGGCGGGTGGCGGCGACACCGTCGCGGCGTTGAACCATGCTGGGGTTGCATCGGATTTTACATTTGTTTCGACCGCAGGCGGGGCTTTCCTTGAATGGATGGAAGGCAAGCCGCTGCCCGGTGTTGAAGTCCTCAAGCGCTAAAATTAGCCGCATTGCATACCGTAATAGGGATCGTTATGCGCACCGCCACATACCTATGCAATCGAACGGAGACGTTATGACCGCCGCTAACGCAAAGATGATGGAACAGATGAAGACCGGACAGGGGTTTATCGCCGCGCTGGACCAGAGCGGCGGATCGACGCCCAAGGCGTTGAAAGGCTATGGCATTGCGGAAGACACCTATGCTGATGAAGAAGAAATGTTCGCGCTAATCCATGCAATGCGGGCGCGGATTGTGACCGCGCCGTGCTTTAACGGGCAAAAGGTCATCGGCGCGATCCTGTTTGAACGGACGATGGATGGCGAAGTCGATGGCAAGCCGGTGCCAACCCTGCTGTGGGAACGCGGTGTGGTTCCGTTCCTGAAAGTCGACAAGGGACTCGAAGCTGAGGCGGACGGTGTTCAGATGATGAAGCCGATGCCGGACCTTGACGCGTTGTGCGCGAGGGCAGTCGAGAAGGGCATGTTTGGCACCAAGATGCGCAGCGTTATAAACCTGGCTAATCCAACGGGGATCAAGACCAATGTCTCGCAGCAATTTGCAGAAGCCAAGCGGATTGCCGGGCGCGGTTTGGTGCCGATCATAGAGCCGGAAGTGAACATCAAGAGCGCCGAACGCGCGGCGATCGATGCGCTGTTGCTTGACGCGATTTTGGCAGAATTAGAGTTATGGGACGGCGATTTACAGGTGATGCTGAAACTATCGATTCCCGTGAATGCAAACCATTATGCGCCGCTAGTCAATCATCCAAAAGTCTTACGCGTCGTAGCCTTGTCCGGGGGATATTCGCGGCCCGAGGCCTGCGCGGAACTGGCCAAGAACCGCGGCATGATTGCCAGTTTTAGCCGCGCGCTACTTCAGGATTTGCGCGCGCCGATGGATGATGGAGAGTTTGACGCCTCTCTGGGCAGCGCGATCAATGAAATTCACGCGGCGTCGGTGGCTTAAAGCCCGCCCTCAAAGCGAAAGGAAAAGCGATAGTCGGATGCCGCAATTGCGGCATCGCTTTGCTTTGCTGGCCGGACGGCGGTCATCGTTATCTTTCCATCGGCAAGCGGATGCGGCTCGCCCAGTTCTAATTCAAACGGTTGCTCGGCGCCATTGGGGCGGAGCCAGTGCATCTGGACTCGCACCCGCCCTGCCCAGATGCAGCGTACGGCCTTGGGACACCGGCTGTCCTCAATGACCGCAACCGGCTGAACCCGCGGCCCGCCAACATAGGCAGATTGTCCTAGCGCCACTTCCTGACCGTCTCGGGTCTGAGCAGGCGTCGCCGCACAAGCACTGAGCGTCCATGCCATGGAAAGACTAATAGCGACGAGATTTGGCATTTTCTGCATTTGCCGCCATCTAATCAGCCCGCTATGAACCCGCCATGACCCGTACCCCATGTCAACTTTACCTCATCTCTCCGCCGCACATCGGAGATGATTTTCCCGATCGACTGGCGCAAGCGTTCGATGGCGGACCAGTCGCGGCCTTCCAGTTTCGCGTCAAGGACAAGGATCAACATGACGCGGCGCGGCTCGCAGCCCCTTTACAGGAGATTTGCGCCGCGCATGACGTCGCCTTCATCGTCAATGATAATATGGCGCTTGCCAAGCGGCTAGGCGCGGATGGGGTACATCTGGGGCAGGGTGATGGTGATCCACGCGAGGCGCGGCGATTACTGGGGCCGGATGTCCAAATCGGCGTAACATGCCATGCGAGCCGCCACTTCGCGATGGAAGCCGGCGAGGCGGGGGCTGACTATGTCGCTTTCGGCGCGTTTTTCCCGACCCAAACCAAAATGGTTGAGCACTATGCCGAGCCCGAAATATTGGCTTGGTGGCAAAACATGTTTGAACTGCCGTGTGTTGCCATTGGCGGCATTACGCCGATCAACGCGCCGCTGCTAGTCGAAGCGGGCGCCGATTTTGTTGCGGTGTCAGGATCTATCTGGGCCGATCCGGCGGGACCAGATGTGGCCGTCAAAGCGTTTGAAGCTGCGCTGCGGATTTAGCGGACAGAGGTTTTGTTCGCGGTATCAACCGTGTCTTGTTTTTCATTGAGCTTTGGTGCGGGCTTATTGTCTTTTGTATGATCGCACCAGCCAAACAGACCCGCCGCGATAACCGGTCGCACCGGTTTCCCCGGAATACTCTTGGGACGAGTCGCTAAATCGGTCATGATGTATGTTGGTATCATATGCAACTTGTCGCATGCAAGTGTCGCGCAAGATAGGATAGATGCGACACAAGTTTCGTAACCTGGGCTCATGTTTTTCGGCTTGCCTTTAGCGGTGCCGGGGAGAAAAGAAGCGCGGGGAGATTTCCACGATGACCGATATTTATAAGCCTAAAACCGGTCTGCGCGAATTGACTGCACGCGCGATTTTGCTGGGAGGACTCATCACCCTCTTTTTTACCGCTGCTAATGTCTATCTGGGGCTGAAGGTCGGACTGACCTTTGCCACTTCGATTCCTGCAGCGGTTATATCGATGGGGATTTTGCGATTCCTACCCAACAGCACAATCCTAGAAAATAATATCGTCCAGACCGTCGCCAGCGCGGCGGGGACTTTGGCGGCGATCATTTTTGTGCTGCCGGGGCTGGTGATGATCGGATGGTGGCAAGGCTTTCCGTTTGTGACGACGGCTGCGATCACCATGCTGGGCGGTATACTGGGCGTGCTGTTTTCGGTTCCGCTTCGCCGCGCACTAGTGGTCGATTCAGACCTGCCCTATCCTGAAGGGCGCGCGGCCGCCGAAGTGCTGCAAATTGGTGCGAAAACCAATGAGGGCGCAGTCGAAAGCTCACTAGGTTTGCGTATATTGGTGTTCAATAGTTTGGTATCGGCAGGCTTTGCCTTGCTAACTCAGATGAAACTAGTGGCGACCGAGGTGGCTCGTTGGTTTCGTGTTGGGGCGGGAGCCACCGGTATTTCGACCAGCCTGTCCTTTGCCTTGTTCGGCGTTGGGCATCTCGTGGGTCTATCGGTCGGACTGGCCCAATTGCTCGGCCTAGTGACCGGCTGGTGGTTATTGCTGCCGTTGTTAACCGCAAATTCCGGGATGTCGGGTGGAGCCGAGGAAGTAGCGAATATAGTCTTTACAGCTGATGTTCGCTTTTTTGGCGCGGGTGTGATCGGCGTCGCCGGAGTGTGGGCGCTGTTGAAAATTGCCGGTCCGGTTATTGGTGGTATTCGCTCGGCGATGGCGGCGAGTCGCGCGCGAGGTGGCGGCGTAGAGTTGGCATTGGTTGAGCGTGACCTTCCAATCAAGATAGTCTTTGGCGGGTCGGCGGCATTGATGCTGCCAATTGCCTGGCTGCTGTGGTCGGTGATTTCGGGCGGACCACTCGCGGGTTCAGCGCTAGTGCTAATCCTTGGCGCGTTGCTTTTCGTTATCGTCATAGGGCTGATGATTGCGGCGGTGACCGGCTATATGGCAGGCTTGCTGGGCGCGTCGAATTCGCCTGTGTCGGGAATCGGTATTTTGACGATCCTTGCGTCATCGCTGATGTTGCTTGGTCTGTTCGGGCGTGGTGACGGACAAGAGCATACACAGGCGCTGATCGCCTATGCGCTGATCGTCACGGGAATCGTGTTTGGTGTCGCAACGATATCCAATGACAATTTGCAGGATCTAAAGACCGGCCAGTTGGTCGGGGCGACGCCATGGAAACAGCAGGTCGCACTGATCATTGGCGTTATCTTTGGGTCGTTGGTTGTGCCGCCGGTGATGGAGGTGCTGAATACAACCATGGGGTTCGTTGGCGCCCCGGGTGCCGGACCTAATGCGTTGGCTGCACCTCAAGCCGGACTGATCTCTTCACTCGCGAAAGGCGTGTTAGGCGGCGACCTGAATTGGTCAATGCTGGGTTGGGGCGCGTTGGCGGGCGTCGGATTTATCGTCCTCGATGAACTGCTTGGCAGCGCTGGAAAGTTGCGGATCCCGCCGCTGGCGGTGGGAATTGGGATATACCTTCCAATGGCTGTAATTCTCCCGGTGACAATCGGTGCGGTTAGCGGCTGGTATTATGACCGTTGGTCCGCGCGCACAGCCAAGCCTGAATTCGCACGCAGAATGGGTGTGCTAGCGGCCACCGGTATGATCGTGGGCGAGAGCCTTTTCGGGGTCCTATATGCGTTTGTCGTCGCCGGAAGCGGTGGGGATCAGCCTCTGGCGATTGTCAGTGACAGCTTTTCGACGAACGGGATCATTATCGGGTCGGTTCTGTTCCTTGGCACGCTGATCTGGAGCTATCGCCGTACCCGCCTAGCGGCCGTATCGTCCTAGCTTCGGGAGCCAAGCCGCTTGCCCTTCTTCGCATGCAAGGTTAAGGGCGCCCACCTGTGGACGATGCGTGCCCGCGCGTCGTCCGGCTCTTTATCATCCTTGAAGTGTGAGTGTGCGCGATGAAAATTTCTGGCGTTGAAATCCGTCCCGGTAATATTCTGGAATATGAAGCAGGCATCTGGAAGGTCGCCAAGATTCAGCACACCCAGCCCGGTAAGGGCGGTGCTTATATGCAAGTCGAGATGAAAAATCTCATTGACGGACGCAAAAATAATGTGCGGTTCCGCAGCGCCGATACAGTCGAAAAGGTTCGCCTCGACACCAAGGACTTTCAATATCTGTACGCCGAGGGCGACGATTTGGTGTTCATGGATAAGGATAATTACGAGCAGATTACCATCGCGCGCGATGTGATTGGCGACGCCGCAGAATTTTTACAGGACGGCATGGATGTTGTTTTGGAGCTTTGGGAAGAGCGCCCTATTTCGGTCGAGTTGCCCGACACCATCGAAGCCGAGATTGTCGAGGCTGACGCTGTGGTAAAAGGGCAGACTGCGTCGTCTTCCTATAAGCCCGCGATCCTCAGCAATGGAGTGCGCGTCATGGTTCCACCGCATATCACAGCCGGTACGCGTATCGTCGTCGACGTCTATGCCCGTGAATATGTGCGTCGCGCCGATTGATGGTACAGATAGTCCAGGATACGGCGAGCTTTCGTGCATCCGGGGCTTGGGGAGCGCGCGACCTTGCGTTGATTGGAGGGGCTTCGGTCCGACTCCATTGGTCGAACGAACCATATCATTGGCATAAAAACGACGAATCTGAAGTCTTCTGTGTCATCGCGGGTAACGTCAACATGCGATATCGCGCAGATGGAAATGAACATGTCGTTTTACTCGGGACTGGCGATATTTTTATAGCTGAAGCGGGTGATGAGCATGTCGCCCATCCCGTTGGCGAAGCGCGCATTCTGGTAATTGAACGACAAGGAGCCGAATAGTGGCCGTATCTGGCATCATCACCGTCATGGAACGCGCCGCACGCAAGGCCGGCGCCAAGCTGCGCCGCGATTTCGGTGAAGTCGAACATTTGCAGGTTTCGCAAAAGGGACCGGCGGATTTCGTTTCAAAGGCCGATCAGGCCTCCGAACGCACGCTGTACGACGAATTGGGCCATGACCGCCCAGGTTGGGGGTTTGTTTTGGAAGAGGGCGGAGTGATTGAAGGCGACCCAGACAAGCCGCGCTTCATCATTGATCCGCTCGACGGCACCAGCAATTTTTTGCACGCTATTCCGCATTTTGCCATTTCGATCGCAGTGCAGGAGCCAAAGTTGGGCGGCGGTTGGGGCGATGTAACTGCGGCGCTGGTGTATCAACCTGTGACCGACGAAAGCTATTGGGCCGAGCGTGGGCGCGGCGCGTGGCTGCATGACCGGCGGCTGCGCGTGTCTTCGCGGCGCCAGTTGAACGAGAGTTTAATTGCTACCGGAATCCCCTATATGGGACATGGGGACATGGCGCAGTGGAGCCGAATTTTCGGCGCTGTTGCCCCCGAAGTTGCGGGCATCCGCCGCTTTGGCGCGGCCAGCCTTGACCTTGCATGGGTTGCGGCAGGACGGTTTGATGGATTTTGGGAAAGCGATCTGGCCGTCTGGGATGTGGCTGCCGGTATACTGCTGGTGCGTGAAGCTGGCGGTTTTGTAAGCGATTTCCGTGGAGGCGACCGCGCCATTGAACGAAGCGAATATATCGCGGGCAGTGCTGCGGTTCATTCTAAACTGCAAAAGCTGGTCGCGGGTGCGCTGCGTAACGCCTGATCGCGGCTAGCGATCAGTGTTGCTGCTCATTCTTCCTTTTCGAAGATGAACTTGTGAAAAGCATCCATCAACGCCGCCCAAGTGTTGAAAGATTCGCCTACATTTTCGCGCGGTAGTCCCGCGAAATCGAGATCGATGTCCATTTCTAGCACTGGATCGCCTTGGTCATCAATATAGGCGCGGGCAAAGCGCTTGGATTGATTCCATTCATTGATTCGCTCAAGGGCTGTGCCCTTGGCATCGCTGAATCCCATATAATATTGCAGCGTCTTGCAATTTGCCTGATTGTCGTCGCAGTTCATGAACAGGACGAGGAATTTCAACCCGTTGCGCGTGCTTTCGATATAAGGACTCTTATCCTCGCTGGTGACAAGATTAGCCGGCCAGCCCTGTGATTCGACCATTGCTTCTATAGTTGCAGGGTTTTTGGGATTGACCAGATCGGCACGCGCGGGCGCAGCGGTAAGGAGCACTGCAGTGCCCAGTGACCAACCCAAAACCAACGATAAATTGCGCATAGATATTCCCCATTTTTGAGCTGGACGAAAAATGTCCTGAAAGCTGACCCGCTGTTTGCGTAACACAGCAATGGCGACTGTCACTAGATACGTTTGGGCATTTGCACATATTGACTCGAAATACCTGTCGCGAATGCTTGCGAGGCGAGGCGTGCTGTCCTAAAGCGCCCGCACTGAAGGGCGGATTGCCCCCAACACCAGCACAGGAAGCATCGCCAGCTCCCATGGTCGATCTGACACAATATCTACCAATCCTGATTTTCCTGTTTGTCGCAGTGGGATTATCAACGGCTTTCGTTTTCCTGCCCATGGGGGTGGCGCGATTGACGGGCTCACACAAACCCGATCCGGCAAAGCTGACCGAATATGAATGCGGTTTCCCCGCGTTTGAGGATGCGCGCAGCCAGTTTGATGTGCGCTTCTATCTGGTGGCCATTTTGTTCATCATCTTTGATCTGGAAGCGGCATTCCTGTTTCCCTGGGCGGTCAGCCTCAAGGAAATCGGCTGGGCCGGATGGGCGACGATGATGGTATTTCTTGGCGAGCTCGCGATCGGCCTGATTTATGCGTGGAAGAAAGGAGCGTTGGACTGGGAATGAGCAATTCAACCATCCTGATGCCCGGCGATATGCCGGTGGCGCCTGGCACCAACCCCGATATGTCTTTCTATGACGATTTGACGGGTGAAGTTGGCGACAAGGGCTTTTTGGTCACCTCGACCGAGGATCTGTTCAACTGGGCCCGCACCGGCAGCCTGTGGTGGATGACTTTTGGCCTCGCATGTTGCGCGGTCGAGATGATCCATGTCAATATGCCGCGCTATGACATGGAGCGTTTTGGTGCTGCCCCGCGCGCTTCGCCCCGCCAGTCGGATGTGATGATCGTCGCGGGTACATTGTGCAACAAAATGGCGCCTGCACTGCGCCGTGTTTACGACCAGATGTCGAACCCCAAATATGTGATTTCGATGGGCAGCTGCGCCAATGGCGGCGGTTATTATCATTACAGTTATTCGGTGGTGCGCGGGTGTGACCGGATCGTGCCCGTTGACATTTATGTCCCCGGGTGCCCGCCGACAGCCGAAGCGCTGCTTTATGGCGTGATGCAATTGCAGCGCAAGATTCGCCGCACCGGAACGATTGAACGCTAATGGGACATTCGGCTCCACTGGTTTCCCAGCAAAAGGGCCTTGCGGTCGCGCTCAAAAAGCTGCTTGGCAAGGATATGCTCGCACATGATTTGATCGTTGGCGAAGACAGCATCACGGTAAAGCGCGATGCTCTTGGCAGCGCGATGAGGGCGTTGCGTGATGGTCTTGAATATCAGCAATTGGTCGAGATCGCTGGCGTCGATTATCCCAATCGCGAAGAGCGTTTCGAGGTTGTCTATCATTTGCTCAGCATCACCAAAAACCACCGTTTGCGGGTGCGTGTTTCGGCGAGCGAGGCAACGCCGGTGCCGAGCGTGACGGGAGTTTGGCCCAACGCCGGCTGGCTCGAGCGTGAAGTGTTCGACATGTACGGCGTATTGTTCAGCGGCAACAGCGATTTGCGCCGTATCCTGACTGATTATGGATTTCAGGGTCATCCGCAGCGGAAGGATTTCCCGCTGACGGGCTATATTGAATTGCGCTATTCAGAAGAGGATAAGCGCGTCGTCTATGAACCGGTGAAGCTGGCGCAGGACTTCCGCAGCTTTGATTTCATGTCGCCGTGGGAAGGCGCTGACTATATTTTGCCGGGCGATGAAAAAGCAGGGGGAACAGGCGAGGCTCCGGGGAAGGGCGCTCCGACGCCAATGACTGCGAAAGAGGTCAAAAAGGCTGACGCAGGCCCCAAAGTTGCGCCACCGCCCACCCCCAAAACGACCGAAAAAGCAGATGAAACCGGCGAAGCAAAAGTGACGGGTAAACCGAAAGTCAAGATGGCCGCTGCCAAGAAGAAAACCGTCGCCAAAAAGCGCGCAAAGCCCAAGTCCGTCACGAGCAGGGCCAAACCTCCCAAAGGCGGTGACGCATGACCGACTCCCCTGAAATTAAGCATTATGGCAGCGACATGTTCGCTGGCTATCCGCCTGTCGACACCGCGAATACAGCGGGTGATCAGGCCGTCACCAATTATACGATCAATTTCGGTCCACAGCATCCCGCTGCGCATGGCGTGCTGCGCCTCGTGCTCGAACTCGACGGCGAGATTATCGAGCGCGTCGATCCCCACGTAGGCCTTCTTCATCGCGGCACTGAGAAGCTGATCGAATATAAGACTTATCTGCAGGCTTTACCCTATTTCGACCGACTGGATTATGCCTCTCCATTGGCAATGGAGCACTCTTACGTGTTGGCGATCGAAAAGTTGCTCGATCTTGAGGTGCCTGCCCGCGCCCAATATCTACGCGTGCTGTTCGCCGAGTTGACCCGCATCTGCAATCATATGCTGAACATCGGTAGTCATGTGATGGACGTCGGCGCGATGACGCCGAATCTGTGGGTGTTTGATTTGCGCGAAGATTGCTTGAACTTTTTTGAGCGTGCGAGCGGGGCACGGATGCACTCGGCCTATTTCCGTCCCGGCGGTGTTCATCAGGACGTTCCCGAAAAGCTGCTCGTCGATATTGGAGAATGGTGCGAGACGCGGCTGCCCAAATTGTTCGGCGACGCGATGAGCCTCGTTATCGATAACCGTATCTTCAAACAGCGCAATGTCGATATTGCGACGGTGAGCAAAGACGATGCGTTGGCGTGGGGCTTCACCGGCCCGATGATTCGTGGATCGGGTATCGCATGGGATTTGCGTAAATCGCAGCCATATGACGCCTATGCCAATATGGATTTCGACATTCCGGTGGGAACGCGGGGGGATTGTTATGATCGCTTCATGGTTCGCGTCGAAGAAGTCTATCAATCGCAAAAAATCATCCTGCAATGTCTGCGCGATATGCCGACCGGCCCTATTGCAAGCCTTGATCGCAAAGTTGTTCCGCCCAAGCGCGGCGAAATGAAGCAGTCGATGGAAAGCCTAATCCACCACTTTAAGCTTTATACCGAGGGATTCCACGTCCCCGCCGGAGAAGTTTACGTCGCGACTGAAAGCCCGAAGGGCGAGTTTGGCGTCTATCTGGTCAGCGACGGCAGCAACAAGCCGTACCGATGCAAGATCCGTCCGACAGCGTTTAGCCATTTGCAGGCGATGGACATGATGTCGAAGGGGCATATGCTGGCCGATACAACCGCGATCATCGGTGCCATTGACGTCGTGTTTGGGGAGTGTGATCGGTGATTAACGAGGTTTTTCATGGCTGATGTCCCCCAAATTCCCGATGAAGCCGACGTCCGCGCACGCTGGGGCGAGTTTTGCGTGGACAAAGGAAAACGCAAAGCAGGCGAAGATCATCATCGCGCGCTATCCTGAAGGGCGGCAGCGTTCGGCGGTGATGCCGTTGCTCGACCTTGCCCAGCGGCAGGTCGGGGCGGAAACGAACACGCAGGGCTGGTTGCCGGTGCCGGTGATCGAATATGTCGCGGCCGAGCTCGATATGCCGTTCATGCGCGCCTATGAAGTCGTGACTTTTTACACCATGTATAATCTGGCGCCGGTCGGTCGTTTCCATGTTCAGCTGTGCGGGACAACGCCGTGTCTGCTGCGCGGATCGGATGATGTGATGGCCGCTTGCGTCAATCGGGGTATGGCCAAGGGGCGGACGACCCCCGACGGGCTGTTCACGCTGACCGAGGTCGAATGCATGGGCAATTGCGCCAACGCCCCGATGGTCCAGATCAACGACGATAACTACGAAGATCTGGATTATGACAGCATGACGCGCATCCTCGACGAGCTTGCAGATGGCAAAAGCCCTAAGACAGGAACGCAGATCAAGGGACGTCACACCAGCGAGCCCGAGGGTGGACCGACGACGTTGAAAGACATGGTCAAGACCAACCATGATTATCGGGGGGAGTGGTAAGCAATGCTCGCCGATAAGGACCGTATTTTCACCAATATTTACGGGTTCCAGCCATGGAATCTGAAATCGGCGCAAGCGCGCGGTGATTGGGATGATACCAAGGCGCTGATGGCGCCTGGGCAGGACGCGATCATCGAAACGATGAAGGCGTCGGGCCTTCGCGGGCGGGGCGGGGCGGGTTTCCCGACCGGCCTGAAATGGAGCTTCATGCCCAAAGAACCGCGCGAAGATCGACCAAGCTTTCTGGTCATCAATGCCGACGAATCCGAACCCGGCAGTTGCAAAGACCGCGACATCATCCGGCACGACCCGCACAAGCTGATCGAAGGCGCCCTGATCGCCGGTTTCGCGATGCGTGCACGCGCCGCCTATATCTATATTCGCGGCGAGTATATCCGCGAGGCCGAAGTGCTGTTTGCGGCTGTACAAGAGGCGTATGACGCCGGATTGCTCGGCAAAAATGCCGCCAAATCGGGTTATGATTTCGACGTC
The DNA here is from genome assembly GCA_963844225.1 of uncultured Alphaproteobacteria bacterium. Classification (GTDB taxonomy): domain Bacteria; phylum Pseudomonadota; class Alphaproteobacteria; order Sphingomonadales; family Sphingomonadaceae; genus Sphingopyxis. The sequence goes on from CAWJNG010000012.1 coordinate 233,703, forward strand.
TTCGTCCATCGCGGCGCGGGCGCATACATCTGCGGCGAAGAGACCGCGATGATTGAAAGCCTTGAAGGCAAAAAGGGCCAGCCGCGCCTGAAACCGCCTTTTCCGGCGGGCGCGGGACTTTATGGCTGCCCGACGACGGTCAATAATGTCGAAAGCATCGCGGTCGTCCCGACGATCCTGCGACGCGGCGCGGCATGGTTCTCCAGCTTTGGGCGTGAGAACAACAAAGGCACCAAGCTGTTCCAGATCAGCGGCCATGTCGACAAGCCCTGCGTCGTCGAGGAAGAAATGAGCATCAGCTTCCGCGAGCTAATTGAAAAGCATTGTGGCGGCATCCGTGGCGGCTGGGACAATCTGCTCGCGGTGATCCCCGGCGGCTCGTCGGTACCGCTCGTCCCTGCCAAGGACATTATCGACTGCCCTATGGATTTTGACGGGTTGAAAGAACAAGGATCGGGGCTCGGGACTGCCGCTGTCATCGTAATGGACAAATCGACTGACATTGTTCAGGCAATCAGCCGCATTTCTTATTTCTATAAGCATGAAAGCTGTGGCCAGTGCACGCCGTGTCGCGAAGGCACCGGTTGGATGTGGCGCGTAATGGAACGGCTGCGCACTGGTGATGCAAACATCAGCGAAATCGATACCTTGTTTGATGTCACCAAACAGATCGAAGGCCACACCATCTGCGCGCTGGGCGATGCGGCAGCATGGCCGATACAGGGCTTGATCCGCCATTTCCGACCCGAGCTGGAACGGCGCATTCGCGACAATGGCATATTGGAAGCGGCCGAGTGATGGGGCATCGCCTGCCCCATTTTGTCCGCAGTTTGCTCAATAGGTCTGTATCCTTGATTCGTCGTGCGTCTCGTTGCCAATGTCGAACGCATTCGTGATTTCGTTACCACCAGCACAAAGGGGGTCTCTTGATGAATATCATTCTTAAGTCGTTTGTTGCAGGACTCACTCTGGCGGCTACATGCGCCGTTGCGGCAGCATATGAGCCTCCGGTTGGGTCGCGACTTGGCAATCGGCTCAAACCACTCGCCAATTCGAGCGCGAACATGACGCGTATCGCTTCGCGCGCTGCCGAATGTACCGCAGCCAAGCATACGTCGGCAGCGCGTGCGGTGCTCGATGCAATGGATAAAGACGCGTTGGATAAAGCACTGCCGCCTCTGCAACATATGGAGTATTGCCAGTTTCGCAGCTTTCTCGACACAACTGTCGAAGCGGTCAATATTCGCACGGATGATGATATCTATCGTGGGATGCTCGCCGAAGGCTTGCTGAAAGACAGCGGACGCGACAAGGGTTTGTCTCCGTTGCCGCTCGAGGCCGCCTATGAACGGCCGTGGTTCGTGATGACGGGCCGTGAACCAGTAATCGACGAGATGGCGACCTGCATCGCCGCTATCGATCCTCAAGATATCCGTAGCATTTTTAAAACAGTATATGACAGTAAAGAAGAGCGTCAGGCCTTCGGCCTGTTGGGCCCTGCATTGGGCCAATGTCTGCAAGCCGGAGTCCAACTGAAAGCAAATGCATTGTCGCTGCGTACGGCGCTTGCCGAAGCTCTTTACCACCGCGCCTATGATCCGGCTCCGACGGCTAGCGCGGCACAGACAGAGGCAGGACAGTGATGGGACGCGCTACTCTTGCTTGCATGTTGCTGCTTGCAGCTTTGATGAATTATCAGGCAGGTGCGCAAATTCCAAGCTCGAACAGTGAGCTTCGGGCAACGCCGGGTCCGCAAGACGGCCGCAGGTTGGCATTGAGTGAGTTTCAATCTCGAAAAGATGCGGCTTGTGTGGTTAAGCGGGCGGGGGTTATCCGCATCGTGAATTTGCTGAACACTACCCCGGAATCTCACAACGAAAGAAAATTACATAATAGTTTGCAAAGTCGCATGGACTGGTGCCTTGAAGGGACGAGCAGTGTTGGATTTACATTTATCATTTGGCGCGGTTTTCTTGCCGGACAGCTGATTGACATGATGGAGTCAAAGGCGCGCAATGACGCGATTGCCCACCCGCTCACCTCGCGTGACTGGATATATGACTTTGGCGATCAAACAAAAGGCAATGCCGGATTGGTTGGCTTTGCCGGATTGGGGCGTTGCGTTGCAGCAGCGTCGCCTTCTGCTGTGCTCGAACTTGTCCAATCGATCCCGTTTTCGATCGGTGAAGCGAGAGCCTTTGATCGGATTAAACCGGCAATCGCTCCTTGCATGGATAGCGGCATCACAGGCGAGTTCAGCCCGCAATCTCTTCGCGCGACTGTTACTGAGGGACTCTATCATTTTTTACGCGCGTCAGGCGTTTCGCTGATGCGTAAAGGTCAAGATTAATGCCTAAAGTAATCGTAGATGGCACCGAAATCGAAGTTCCGCAGGGCGCAACTGTGCTTCAAGCTTGCGAATTGGCGGGGAAGGAAATTCCGCGTTTTTGTTATCATGAGCGGTTGAGCATCGCGGGCAACTGCCGCATGTGCTTGGTCGAAGTGAAGCCTGGGCCGCCTAAGCCTCAGGCATCATGCGCGCTGCCTGCTGCCGAGGGGCAGGAAATCCGGACTGACAGCCCGATGGTTAAAAAGGCACGCGAGGGGGTGATGGAGTTTCTGCTCATCAACCACCCGCTTGATTGCCCGATCTGCGATCAAGGTGGTGAATGCGATTTGCAGGATCAGAGCATCGCTTATGGTCGGGGTGCGTCGCGTTACGACGAGAATAAGCGCGCGGTGACCGAAAAATATATGGGGCCGATCGTAAAGACAGTCATGACGCGGTGCATTCAATGCACGCGCTGCGTTCGTTTTGCTGAAGAAGTGGCCGGGGTCGAAGATATTGGGGCAATCTATCGCGGCGAAAATATGCAGATCACCAGCTATTTGGAACATGCGGTGCAAAGCGAGCTATCGGGAAATGTCGTCGATCTGTGCCCTGTCGGTGCGCTGACATCGAAACCTTATGCCTTCGAAGCGCGTCCGTGGGAACTGACGAAAACGCTGGGAATCGACATGAGCGATGCGGTCGGTACCAATGTGCGTATCGATGCACGCGGGCGGCAAGTGCTGCGCGTGCTTCCGCGCATTAATGACGATGTGAACGAGGAATGGGCGAGCGACAAGACGCGCCACCATGTCGACGGTCTGACTCGCCGCCGCCTCGATCAGCCCTATGTTCGCAAGGATGGCGCATTGCAGCCGGCAAGCTGGAACGAAGCCTTTGCGGCGATTGCGGCTGTTCAGGCCGGTTCGTCGGTCGCGGCGATTGCTGGCGACCTTGTGGATTGCGAAACGATGTTTGCAGCCAAGGCACTGCTCAAGGCGCTGGGTTCGGACCTGCTCGAAGGGCGCCAGACGGGGCTCGACTATAATGTCACCAGCCTGTCGGCGGTCAATTTTAACACGACGATTGCCGAGGCTGAAAATGCCGATGTGATTTTGCTCGTTGGCACGAACCTGCGTTGGGAAGCGTCGCTGATCAATACACGGGTGCGCAAGGCGGTGTGGAAGAAGCGGGCGAAGGTTTTCGCCATCGGAGCCGAAACAGATTTGACCTATAAGGTTGAGTGGCTTGGCAATGATGCATCATTGGTCGCCAAACTTCCCAAAGCGGCCATGGATGCACTGAAAGGGGCCGAGCGCCCGATGATCATCGCCGGCGGCGGTGGGTTGTCAGTGCCCGGCGTCCATGGTGCGGTGTTGGCGCTCGCCAAGACGGTCGAAGCGGTGAAAGACGGCTGGAACGGTTTTAACGTCGTGCATTTTTCTGCTGCGCGGATGGGGGCATTGATGCTCGATTATTCGCAGCCGGGTGGGATCAAGGATATTGTCGCAGTAAAGCCGAAGCTCGCATTCTTCCTAGGCGCAGACGAGGTCGATTTTTCCACTTTTGCCGATACGCTGAAAGTCTATGTCGGCCATCATGGTGACAAGGGAGCACATGCGGCTGATGTCATCCTGCCGGCTGCCGCCTGGACCGAGAAAGACTTCACAACGGTCAATACCGAGGGCCGGGTACAGCGCAGCGACAAGGCGGTGTTCGCGCCTGGCGACGCGCGCGAAGATTGGAGCATCTTCCGTGCGCTGGCCGATGCTTTGGATGTCCATGTTGGTTTCGACAGTTTTGCCGAATGCCGCGCAGCGATGATCGCTGAGGTCCCCGCGCTGGGGGTCGAAGGGTTGGCCGACTATGGCTGGATGGTGCCGAAGCTTCCCACGAAGCCCGAAGCGCGCGAAATTCCGTCGCCGATCAAGGACTTCTATCTCACCAATGCCATCTGCCGCGCCTCGCCAACAATGCAACGCTGTTCCGAAGAAATATTGCACGGGGTTGAGTTTGCGGAGGCCGCGGAATGACCGAGTTTTTTCAAGACTTTCATCTCCTTGGTCTGTCGTGGTTCCACATAACCATGTCCTATGACGCCGCGTGGGCGCTAGCGACCATTGCGGGCGTCCTGTTGATCGCGTTGCCGCTGATGCTGGCAGTTGCGATGATAATTTATGCCGACCGCAAAATCTGGGCGGCGATGGCGTTGCGGCGCGGGCCGAATGTGGTCGGGCCTTTTGGGTTGCTGCAAAGCTTTGCTGATGGCTTGAAAGTCTTCCTGCAGGAAACGATCATCCCGACCGGTGCCAATCGCGGATTGTTTCTGATCGCACCGATCATCACCTTTACCGTTGCGTTACTCGCTTGGGCGGTGATCCCGTTCAATTCGAACGCGGTACTCGCCGATATCAATGTCGGGCTGCTCTATATCCTCGCGATTTCGTCGCTTGGCGTTTATGGCGTCGTTCTGTCGGGCTGGGCCTCTAACTCGAAATACCCTTTCTTTTCCGCAATGCGCGCAGCGGCGCAGATGATAAGCTATGAAGTCTCGATTGGCTTCATCCTGATCAGCGTCGTGCTGTTCGCCGACAGTTTCAACATGAATGATATTGTTCGAGCGCAGGGTGGAGAAGGCGCGCTCTTTGGTGTTTTCCAAGGGTTTGGATTTTACCCGATCCTGTTCCCAATGGCAGTCATGTTCCTGATCTCTAGCCTCGCTGAAACTTCACGCACACCATTCGATTTGACCGAAGCGGAAAGCGAGCTCGTTGCAGGATACCAAACCGAATATTCATCGATGAGCTTCGCGCTGTTCTGGCTAGGTGAATATGCCAATGTGCTGCTCATGTGCACACTTAATGCGGTGCTGTTCTGGGGCGGTTGGTTGCCCCCGATAGACTGGGCACCGCTCTATCTCATCCCCGGCTGGATTTGGCTATTCGGCAAGATATTCTTCTTCTTTTTTGTCTTTAGCTGGGTGAAGGCAACCGTTCCGCGCTATCGCTACGACCAGTTGATGCGGCTGGGCTGGAAGGTCTTTCTGCCTATTTCACTGATCTGGATATTCCTGGTGTCGGGTTATCTGATGCTGACGAGGTATTCTGCATGACGTCGCTATCCCATCTCATCAAATCCTTCACATTGTGGGAATTCGTCAAAGCCCATTGGCTGACTTTGAAGTATTTCTTCAAGCCGAAAGCGACGATCAACTATCCGTTTGAGAAGAACCCGATCAGCCCGCGCTTTCGCGGTGAGCATGCGCTGCGCCGATATCCGAATGGTGAGGAACGTTGCATTGCGTGCAAGCTATGCGAGGCTGTGTGTCCAGCGCTAGCGATTACGATTGAGGCCGAGCCGCGCGATGACGGGTCGCGACGCACGACACGCTATGACATTGACATGACCAAATGTATTTACTGCGGCTTCTGCCAGGAAGCTTGTCCTGTCGATGCTATCGTCGAGGGGCCGAATTTTGAATTCGCGACTGAAACGCGTGAAGAGCTACTTTACGACAAGGAAAAACTTCTCGCCAATGGCGACAAATGGGAACGCGCAATCGCGGCAAGTCTTGCCGCCGATGCGCCCTATCGGTAGGGGCGGCGCACATGATTCAACTTGCCGCCTTTTACTTGTTCTCCGCGATCGTCATTGCGTCGGCCACAATGGTAATATTGGCCCGTAATCCGGTTCACAGCGTAATGTGGCTTATCCTTGCCTTTTTCAACGCGGCGGGATTGATGCTGCTGGCAGGAGCCGAGTTTATCGCGATGCTGCTAGTCATCGTGTATGTTGGCGCGGTCGCAGTCCTATTTTTGTTCGTGGTGATGATGCTCGACATTGATTTTGCCGAGCTGCGCGCTGGTTTCGTCCGCTATCTGCCGCTTGGCGCCTTGGTCGCAATTATCCTCGCTGTGGAGATGATCTTTGCGGTAGGGGCGTGGAATGCGGGTGGGATCAACCTTGCACAGCGTGCCGCACCGGTTGTTTCAGACACGAGCAATATCCAGCAGATTGGCGAGTTGCTCTATACCCGCTATATTTTCCTGTTCGAGGCTGCGGGGCTGGTCTTGCTCGTGGCAATGATCGGCGCGATTGTGCTGACGCATCGCCAACGTGGCGGTTCGCGGACGCAGAATATCTCTTCACAGAACCAGCGGCGGCCGCAGGATGCGACGAGACTAGTTGATCCGGGCGTCGGGCAGGGGGTCGAGCTATGATTGCCGTAGGTCATTTTCTCGCAGTTTCTGCGGTGCTGTTTACTCTGGGGGTGCTTGGCATCTTCATCAACCGTAAAAATATCATCGTCATTCTGATGTCGATCGAGCTTATCCTGCTGGCGGTGAACATCAATTTGGTGGCATTCAGCGGTGCGCTGGGTGACCTGGTCGGCCAGATTTTCGCCATGTTCGTACTGACCGTGGCTGCGGGCGAGGCTGCCATCGGGCTGGCCATTCTTGTGATTTACTTCCGTGGACGCGGGACCATTGCGGTCGATGATGCCAACCGGATGAAGGGGTAGCCGGTGATTCAGGCGATTGTTTTCCTGCCGCTGCTCGCGGCGCTTGTCGCGGGTTTAGGCCAGCGGGCCATCGGTCCGTTGGCATCAAAGCTGATCACGACAGTCGCGTTGTTTACCAGCTGCGCGCTGAGCTGGCCAATATTCATGTCGTTTGTGGCGGGAACTGGGGAGCCGGGCGTGACCCAGGTGCTCCATTGGGTTAGCTCTGGCGCACTGAAATTTGATTGGGAATTGCGGGTCGATACGCTGACTGCAGTGATGCTGGTCGTTGTAACAACCGTGTCGTCTATCGTTCATCTGTATAGCTGGGGCTATATGGAAGAAGACCCTGATCAGGCACGCTTCTTTGCCTATTTGTCGCTGTTTACGTTTGCGATGCTGATGCTGGTGACGGCGAATAACCTAGTGCAAATGTTCTTTGGCTGGGAAGGCGTTGGACTCGCATCCTATCTGCTGATTGGTTTCTGGTACAAGAAACCCAGCGCCAACGCCGCCGCGATCAAAGCGTTTGTCGTCAACCGCGTTGGCGATTTGGGCTTTATGCTGGGCATTTTTGGTACGTTTCTGGTGTTTGGCACCGTGTCGATCCCTGAAATCTTGCATGCGGCACCGGGAATGGCGGGTTCAAACATGACTTTCATGGGCATGCGGCTCGACACGATGACCGTACTGTGTCTGCTCTTGTTCCTTGGTGCGATGGGAAAATCGGCACAGTTGGGGCTGCACACCTGGCTTCCCGATGCTATGGAGGGTCCAACCCCCGTGTCGGCGCTGATCCATGCCGCAACGATGGTGACGGCGGGCGTGTTCATGGTGTGCCGCCTTTCACCGATGTTTGAGGCCGCGCCGATTGCACAAGGCGTGGTGACCTTCGTCGGAGCCGCGACCTGTCTGTTCGCCGCTACTGTTGGTACAACACAGTGGGACATCAAGCGCGTTATCGCCTATTCAACCTGTTCGCAGCTTGGTTACATGTTCTTTGCTGCGGGTGTAGGCGCTTATGGCGCGGCGATGTTCCATCTCTTCACCCACGCCTTCTTCAAGGCGTTGCTGTTCCTTGGCGCAGGCAGCGTGATCCATGCGATGCACCACGAACAGGATATGCGCTATTATGGCGCGTTGCGTAAGAAAATCCCGATCACCTATTGGACGATGCTAATGGGGACGCTAGCGATTACCGGTGTTGGTATTGCAGGGGTCGCCGGTTTTGCCGGCTTCTATTCCAAGGACGGCATTCTGGAAGCAGCCTTTGCCAGCGGCGGTGGCGGTGTCATTGCCTTTTGGGTCGGGACTTTTGCGGCACTACTCACAAGCTTTTACAGCTGGCGACTAGTCTTTCTGACCTTCCACGGAAAACCGCGCTGGGCTGCGAGCGCACATATCCAACATGCGATCCATGACGATGATCATGCCCATGCATCCGATGAAGATGCGGGACATGATGTCGCGCACGCGCATGCTGCCGATGCGCACGAAGGCACCGCGGGCTATCAACCCCACGAAAGTCCGTGGACGATGTTGGTGCCGCTAGTGATTCTGTCGATCGGTGCTGTTTTTGCCGGCGCGGTTTTCCATCATCAATTCATAGACCCAGAGGGCGGATTGGAGTTCTGGAAGGGTAGTCTGGTATTCGACGCGCATCTGATGCACGCCGCGCACGAGATTCCGACCGTAATTAAATGGATGCCGTTCGCGGCCATGGCGATCGGTCTGCTCATCGCGTGGAATAGCTATATCCATAACACAACGCTGCCCGCGCGCTTTGTCGCACAGTTTGGGCTGTTGCATAAGTTTCTGTTCAACAAATGGTATTTTGACGAAGTGTATGACGTGATTTTCGTGCGCCCGGCCTTTGCCATTGGCCGCTTTTTCTGGAAACGCGGCGACGAGCAGGTGATCAACCGGTTCGGCCCAGATGGTGCGGCGACGCTGGTGCAGGGCGGAACGCGGCTCGCGGTGCGGCTCCAATCGGGTTATGTTTATGGATATGCGTTTGTGATGTTGCTTGGGCTTGTCGGGCTGGCCACCTGGGCCATGGTGAAATTCCTGTGAGCGGCGGGTTTCCTGTTCTTTCGCTGATGCTGGCGGTCCCTGCGGTTGCGGCCATCGCCTGTCTGTTTGTGGGGGCACGGGCGGCTCGCTGGATAGCCCTCATTGCGACGCTTATCGACTTTGCGCTTGGAATATTGATGTGGGCGCAGTTCGATATTGGCGGCGCGCAGTGGCAGTTTGTCGAGCATGCCGACCTATTCGGGCGATTCGCCTGGGCGCTTGGGATTGACGGCATGGCGCTGATGCTGCTCATGCTAACTGTCTTTTTGATGCCGCTTTGCATCTTGGCGAGTTGGGAATCAATTACCGACCGCGTCGGCTTGTACATGGCGATGTTCCTAATCATGGAACTGGTCATGGTCGGTGTTTTTGCAGCGCAAGATTTGCTGCTTTTCTATATCTTCTTTGAGGCCGGGCTGATCCCGATGTATTTCATCATCGGCATTTGGGGCGGGGTAAACCGCCGTTATGCCGCATTCAAATTTTTTCTCTATACGTTGCTGGGATCGGTGCTGATGCTGATCGCAATCATGGTAATGATTGCGCAATCGGGCACGACTGATATTCCGACTTTGCTCAATTATGATTTTCCGCCGCAAATGCAGACTTGGCTGTGGTTGGCCTTTTTTGCCAGTTTTGCAGTCAAGATGCCAATGTGGCCATTGCATACATGGTTGCCCGACGCGCACGTTCAGGCGCCGACTGCGGGTTCCGTCATATTGGCGGGCGTATTGTTGAAGTTGGGCGGATATGGCTTCCTGCGCTTTTCGCTTCCGATGTTTCCCGATGCATCGGCGCAACTAATGTGGATCGTCTTTGCATTATCAATGATCGCGGTCGTTTACACCAGCCTTGTGGCGCTCGTGCAGAGCGACATGAAGAAGCTCATCGCTTATTCATCGGTTGCACATATGGCCATTGTCACAGCCGGTCTATTTGCGCTCAACCAACAAGGTATCGAGGGCGCGCTGATCGTCATGTTAAGCCATGGTGTCGTCTCGGGTGCACTGTTCCTTTGCGTCGGCGTAATCTACGACCGATTGCACACGCGTGAGATCGATCGTTACGGTGGGCTTGCGGTCAATATGCCTGCCTATGCCTTGTTCTTCATGCTGTTTACCATGGCCTCGATCGGCTTGCCGGGAACGAGCGGATTCGTTGGTGAATTCCTGAGTTTGGCCGGCATTTTCGAAGCGTCGAGCTGGGTGGCCTTTGCGTGCACGACCGGCATCATCCTCGGTGCGGCCTATATGCTCTATCTGTATCGCCGAGTCATTTTCGGTGCGCTGGTCAAGGATGATGTCAAGGCAATGCCCGACCTCAGCCTGCGCGAATGGGCTATTATGGCACCGATTGCAGCAGTGGTGTTGTGGATGGGTGTCTATCCCGAAAGCTTCATCGCACCAATGCGCGGCGATGTAACAACACTGGTTGCACGAGTTTCGCACGCCAAACCTTTGGGTGACGCCCATATCAGCGCGCCCAAGCCGAAAGCGGTGGCGGCGAGTGAAGCAAAAGCGGCTGAGGGGAACCACCACTAATGGATTACGGCATTTCCCTTTACTTCACGCGGCCCGAACTCATCCTGAGCATTGCTGGTCTTGCCCTGTTGGTATTGGCTGCGTGGCGCAGTGATTCGGGACGACTGATCAGCATTTTGGCGGTTGTGGCACTATTTGCCGCAGGCGCACATGTAGTCGAACTGCTTACCAATCCTGCTTATGAATTTGGCGGCGATGCCTTTTCGGGCACGTACCGGATGGACGCCTTTGGCAGTTTCAGCAAATTGATCATCTATGCCGCCGCCGCGGTTTCGCTAATCATCGCGCCGCGGTATCTGGAAAAAGCGGGCGGAATGCGGGGCGAATATCCAGTCCTAATTCTGTTCGCCGCCGTGGGCATGGGTATCATGGTGTCGGCAACCGATCTTATGACACTTTATGTCGGGCTCGAACTCAACAGTCTGGCGTCATATGTTCTGGCCAGTTTTCTGCGCAGTGATGGTCGATCGGCCGAAGCAGGTCTCAAATATTTTGTGCTCGGTGCACTAGCCAGCGGGATTTTGCTTTACGGTATCTCGCTGATTTATGGCTTTACCGGCACGACCAGTTTCGATGGCGTGGCAAAGGCGCTCGGCGGCGAGCTTGGTCTTGGCACCATCTTTGGCATTGTCTTTATGTTGGCGGGGCTTGCGTTCAAACTTAGTGCGGTACCGTTCCATATGTGGACGCCCGACGTTTATGAAGGCGCCCCAACTCCGGTCACTGCCTTCTTCGCGACGGCGCCAAAGGTCGCCGCGATGGCGTTGACAACTCGCGTTGTCATCTCGGCTTTCGGCCCAGCAATAGACTCCTGGCAGCCGATCATCATCTTCTTGGCACTGGCATCGATCATTCTCGGTGCGGTAGGTGCTATCGGGCAAAAGAACATCAAACGACTGCTCGCTTACTCTTCGATCAACAATATCGGCTATATGCTCGTTGGACTTGCCGCGGGCACCCAAGCGGGCGTGCAGGCGGTGATTACCTATTTGCTTGTCTATATTGTCACCACACTCGGCGCCTTCCTGTTCATCATGCAATTGCGCGATGCGGATGGAAATACTATCGAGAACATCTCCGATTATGCCGGATTGTCGCAACGGCGACTTGGGCTCGCCGCCGCGATGGCGGTATTTCTGTTCAGTCTTGCCGGTATCCCGCCGCTTTTCGGTTTCTGGCCGAAATATCTGGTATTCGAGGCGGCGGTGAACGCAGATCTGATTCCGCTTGCAGTCGCAGGGATCGTGGCCTCAGTCATTGGTGCCTTTTACTATATCGCGATCATCAAGACGATGTTCTTTGACGATCCGTCCGAGGTGAAACTCGGCGAGCAAGGGCCGAGGATCGAACGCGTGTTGTTACTGACGAGCGCGCTGTGGCTGTCGGTCGTCGGCTATTTGTTCATCCCGGCTCTAGAGAGCGTATCAACGGCTGCTGCTGCGGTGCTGTTCTGATAGCGAACATCGAACGGGTCGCGCAAACAGGTTCGACGAATGCCGATCTGCTGGCGCGCTTGGCCAGCGGAGAAGGGATTGCTGAGGGGCAGTGGTTGGTGGCAGACCGGCAAACTGCGGGTCGCGGTCGACTGGGCCGCATCTGGAATGATGGCCTAGGCAATTTCATGGGATCGACGGTCGTGCAGCTAAGCCCGATCGACCCAGCTCCGGCGACCTTGTCGCTGGTGGCCGGTGTGTCGTTGGCGCGTGCGTTTGCAGCTCTGGCACCCAGTGTTGAAGCACGGCTCAAATGGCCGAATGACTTGTTGATAGAGGGGGCGAAATGCGCCGGCATTTTGATGGAACGAAGTGGTAACACGGTGGTCATCGGAATTGGCGTCAATCTGGTGAGCGCCCCGGATCTCGCATATCGCCAAACGATTTCACTGGCGGATCATAGAATCAAAGTTGAACGGGACGATTTTGCCGAGACCTTGGCGGTTGCCATGGCCGATGGTTTGTGGAACTGGCGTCAGCAAGGCGTGGGCGCAATTATCGCCGACTGGTTGGTCCAGGCGCATGAGGTTGGGACGCCGCTCCATCTGACCGAAAAGAATATTTCGGGCCAATTTGACGGTCTTGCCGAGGACGGAGCGCTGCGTTTGCGTTGCGACGATGGCGCCATCATGTTGGTCCATGCGGGCGATGTCGAGGTGCAGCGCCGGGCAGAGAAGGGAAAAAACCGTGCTACTCGCGATTGATGTCGGCAACACCAATGCCAAATTCGCGCTGTTCGATGGCACACAGTTGCTCACGCGCTGGCGTATCGCGACAGATGACCGCCGGACCGCCGATGAATATGCTGTGTGGCTCGACCAGTTGTTGCGGATTGAGGGATATGAACGTGGCAATATTGACGCGGTGATTATATCCACCGTCGTTCCTCGCGCGCTGCATAATTTGCTGTTGCTGTCGGTTAAATATTTTGGGGTCGATGCGCTGGTGGCTGGGCGTGAACCGGTAAGTTGGGGAATTGCATTAAAGGTCGACGAACCGCAGGCGGTCGGGGCCGACCGCGCGATCAACGCGATCTCAGCGCAAGCGCAGGTACCGGGTCAGGACAAACTCGTCATCAGCTTTGGGACCGCAACTACGCTGGACCATATCGGCCCTGATGGCGCCTATTGCGGCGGTATCATTGCGCCGGGTGTGAATTTATCACTCGAAGCTTTGGTGACGGCGGCGGCCAAATTGCCGCGCATCGCCATAGAGGCGCCGAAAAGTGACAGCGTCATTGGGCGCACGACCGAAAGCCAGATGCTGATTGGGATCTATTGGGGCTATGTATCGATGATGGAAGGTTTGATTGAACGGATGAAGACAGAGATTGGCAAGCCATTGGCAGTGATTGCGACCGGTGGTCTCGCGACGCTGTTTCAAGAGCAGGCACAGCTATTTGATCGGATCGAGCCTGACTTAACGCTCAACGGGCTGGCGCAGCTTTATGCGCAACGGGTAGTCGGAGCATGAACAAGTCCAAGAAGGAACTGCTTTTCGTCGCATTGGGGGGATCAGCCGAGATTGGTATGAATGCCAATCTTTACGGCTGCGACGGCAAATGGATCATGCTCGATATGGGCGTGACATTTGGGTCGGCGGATTATCCGGGCATCGATATCATTATGCCAGATCTGGAGTTTATCGAGGACCGCAAGGCCGATTTGCTCGGCATTGTGCTGACGCACGGACATGAAGACCATATCGGTGCCTTGCCCTATCTGGCAGCTGATTTGGGTGTGCCACTCTATGCAAATCGCTTCACCGCAGGTTTGATCAAAGGCAAGCTGGCCGAAGAGGGGCTTGAGAAGGAAATCAAGCTTAACATCGTCGACATTGATGCCCAATTCCAACTAGGGCCGTTCGGCATCCGCTTCATGCCGATGGCGCATTCGATCCTCGAAATGAGCGCAGCGGTAATCGACACGCCATACGGTCGGATATTTCACAGCGGCGACTGGAAATTGGATGACGAGCCTGTGCTCGGCAAGCCATCGTCTGCCGAGATGCTGACCAAAATCGGCGACGAAGGCATCGATGTCCTAGTTTGCGATTCAACCAACAGTTTTAATGCGGAAGCATCGGGCAGCGAAGGCAGCGTACGCGAAGGATTGCTGAACGCAGTAAAATCGGCGGAGGGCAGGGTGGTCATCACCACCTTTGCATCCAATGCAGCGCGGTTGCAGACGTTGGGCGCAGTTGCACAAGCTGCGGGACGCACCGTGTGTGTGGCGGGACGCTCGCTAGACCGCATTTTGGGAGTAGCGCAAGCTGCCGGTTATCTGAAGGATTTTCCGGATACCGTGGATTTCGACACCGCCATGCGGCTACCGCGCGATAAATTGATGGTCATTGCGACCGGCGGGCAAGGTGAACCTCGCGCGGCTCTGGGTCGAATTGCCAGCGAAAGTCATCAGATAAAGTTGCAAGCGGGCGACTCCGTCATCTTCTCGTCAAAGCAAATCCCGGGCAACGAAATTGCCATCGGGCGGATCATGAACCAGCTTGCAGATAAAGATATTTTGACCGTTACCGAAAAACAGGCGCATATCCATGTGAGCGGCCATCCCGGCAAGCCTGAGCTTGCGGCGCTTTATGGCTGGTTGCGTCCCAAATTATTGGTGCCGGTGCATGGCGAGATTCGCCATATGCACGAACAGGCACGCTTTGCGACCGAGCGGGGCGTGCCGAATTCACTCGTTCAAGTGAATGGCGATGTGGTTCGGTTGGCCCCTGGACCGGCCAAAATTATCGAGCGAGTTCGTTCGGGCCGGTTGTTGCTCGACGGCGACGTGATCATTCCTGCCGACGGCGAAACGATTAACGAACGCCGCAAGCTTGCGCTCTATGGTCAGATATCGATCGCAATTGTCTTCGCACAAGGGCGTTTTGCAGAAGCGTCTGCCCATTATCGCGGCGTGCCGGTCGAAGATGATCGCGATGATTTTATAAATGAGATGCGCGACGCTGCCGAAACGGCCGCTTTGACCCCGTCCAAGAACCGTGAAAAAATGCGTGAGGCGATCCGGCTTGGCGTCCGGCGCGTGGCGACGGACTGGACGGGCAAAAAGCCCATCGTCGACGTGATGATTATCGACATTTGATTAGGAAGAAACGGTAGGATGAAATGGACATCTGTGCTGGCGATTTACGCCCTGTTGTGGTGCTTCAGCTCCTTCTTTGTTCTACCTTTTCATGGCCGTAGATCTGACCATGAAGATGGTCCGCTCATCGAGGGTCAAGATCTAGGTGCGCCCGCGCAATTTCGTCCCGGGCGTATCATGCTTCAGATGACGTTGCTTTCCGCTGCAATTTTCGGCTTTTTCTATGCTGGTTATGCAGTCGGTTGGTTCGATCCCGATGTGATTAGCGGTCGCGCGGTGCCCATGTCTCAGAATTAGGTGCTGACCCTAGTTGCGTAACCGGTCGATGGACTGAGCGAGGACGACGTAAAGTTTGCCAATGTCGGATGATAGCAAGGTCACGCTGATCGCCGAGCCGTCTCTAGCCGCCATCAGGACACGCAGCATCGCCTCGAAGTCATGGATGAACTGGTTTACCGTTTCGCGATACGCATCATCATTATGATAAATACGCAATAGTTCCTTAGCTTCACTATTCTCGATCAGCTTGACCGCGCGGCGCGAAAAGACGCCGCGATCACCCTTCAAATAGGCTTCCCAAGCGGTGTCGCTGACTTCGTGGGACAGCATTTTGGTAAGATCGATCGCCGTGGATTTCAGCGATTCGGTAAGGAGTCCAACCTGCTTTGCCATGCTGTCACGGTCGGTCGCGGCAATCGCTTGATCCGCTTCGGTGACGCGCGCTTCGACACTGGCGCTTGTATCCATGATCGTAATGAGCTGGCGCATCAGGCGTTCTGCGGCATCATTTGCTGCTGAAACCGCGCGCTCCGAAGCGGTTTCGACAGCCGCCATTTGAGCGATGATCTCGGTCTGGAAGGTTGAAGAAATCGCTTCCGCTGCTTTGTCTTTCATCGTCGCGCTGGCACTGGCGATGACGGCTTCCAAAGCTTCGCGGGCTTGCCCCGCCGCTTCTTCGGCTGTCCCGCGCACTTGTTGTAGCGTCGCGACCATGCGGGCACCGCTTTCTGCGCTGAAATGATCCGCGCCCACCGTCAGTTTCTGCATTGCAATATCAGCATCGGCGAGCGCCAGATTGACTTTGCCGACAACCGCATGCTGTTTGTCCGACTGTTCGGAGAGCTTGCTCTGATAATCCGCCAATTTGGCATGTACCTCATTCACGTGTGAGAGCGTTGATTGGGCCACCATTTCCGATGCGTCGAGAACGGGCCGCATTTGCGCGACGATATTCTGCGTCGCGCCGCTCTGTTCCGAAAGGCGGTTGAGTGCTTGCGGAAGTGTCTCTTCCATTTCGCGCGTGACCGAATCAAGCGCAAGCAATAGCGATTCGGCATGGGCCACCAGCTTCTGGGCACCGTCGTTGCCGATGATGACTTGTTCGCCAAAGCTGCCGAGTTGCGCCCGTGTATCGTCGAGTGCCCGGCCAATAGTCTTGGTCCGCGTCGTGACGTTATTATCGAGGTCGGTCAATTGGCGTTCGATTTCCTGAACATGGTTGCTTATCCGTGCCGCCAAGTCATCGCTGGCGATGCCATGTTCTGACAGGCTGGAAGCTATAGATGCGCTGGTCGTTGTGACTGCGGCGAAGCGAACGTCCATCTGATCAGCCGCAGCCCCGACTTTGTCAGAGAATTGCTCAAAAACATCACCCATTTGCCGTCTGACCTGTTCGACCGTGCTCGTCATCCGGTCGCGGGCGCTTTGCGCCAATTGAGTCAGTTTTTCCAGGCTAGCTTCATGCGTGCTAGCAATATTCCCCGAGGCTGAAACGATACTGGATTCGGTATGGTTAGTCTGAACTCCGATATCTTCGAGCAATGTTTTAAGGGTCGATACTGACGCGGATGTCTGTTCGGTCGTTCTTCCCGCTTCTTCAGCGAGAGTTGCTAGCTTTGCTTCCAGACTGGCTCCCTGTTGATGGGCAACCAATCCGGCCTCCCGAAAATTGTCGCTTAGGCGCTGGGCGACCGCATCAATTTTGGGCAGTCCCGCCAATAAGCCTTCCATCCGTTGAAGGGCAATATCGCCCGATTGCGACAGGTCAGCCTGTGCTTTGGCAACCATCTCAGCGTCATGCGCAATTTTGGCGCTACTGTCCTGCAACCGCGTCACCGTATCTTGACCCAGCTGTTCGAGTAACCGCGCCTGTCCTGCGAGTTGCTTCTGCGCATCGGCAAGCTGAAGGCCTGCCGCATACATGGATTGATTGAGCGCGTGGTTCTCTGATCTCAAATTGGCGGCAAGACGGGCAAAGCGATGCTGTTCCGACGTGCCCGAGCGAAGGAACATGATCCACAACAGACAGAGGAGCGCCAGCGGCGTGGCGGCCATCGCCAAAAGCGACGGCCACTGCGCAAGTGAAGGCGATCGCGTAAAGGCGTCGCTGGCGGAATAGGCTGCAAATGCCAACCACGCTACAGCGCATAGAATCAGCAGGCTAGGGATGATGCGCTCGCGCCCGGATGGCGAAACAGCCACCGAGCTTATTTCCGGATATTCGTTTTTTTCATCCGTTTCGACCGGGGCCGCAAGCCAGCCGGTCTCGCCAGCAGCGTCCGCTTCGGCCGCCACCGCTGGCTCTGGCCTGACTTCGCCAGCATCTGCACCCGACGCGAATCCCTTAGGATCGGCCTTCTGGTCGGTCTTGGTAGCGGTTTCCCGCCACAATCCGACAATTTTCTTTTCCCCTGTCATGGCAGGACCATAGCATTTTTTGGGCGGCGTTAAATCGAAACGAACACTATTGGAGAAAATAAGCCAG
This sequence comes from uncultured Alphaproteobacteria bacterium, assembly GCA_963844225.1. GTDB lineage: Bacteria > Pseudomonadota > Alphaproteobacteria > Sphingomonadales > Sphingomonadaceae > Sphingopyxis. Next base: position 251,508 of record CAWJNG010000012.1, read on the forward strand.
CCGGTCTCGCCAGCAGCGTCCGTTTCGGCCGCCACCGCTGGCTCTGGCCTGACTTCGCTAGCATTTGCACCCGACACGAACCCCGGAGGTTCGGCCTTTTGGTCGGTCTCGGTAGCGGTTTCCCGCCATAATCCGACAATTTTCTTTTCCCCTGACATGGCAGGACCGTAGCATTTTTTGGGCGGCGTTAAATCGAAACTTAACCATCTTGTGTGAAAGCTTTCGAATGTCGTTTGATAGTGGGCCACTTGACCGTTTCATTTCCGCCGCCGTCGGGGATGATCCAGCATTGTCGGGGGACTTGCGCGCCGTGTTCTCGGAAAGTGCCCGCGACCTTTGTGACCTGATGAAACGGGCACGCTGTGATGCTAATTGGAATGTGGCGGCGCTGCGGCTCAAAGGCTTGGCTGCAACATTCGGTGTTATCCCCCTAATCCAATATGCCGAGGCCGCAATGGCTGGGGTCCCGGGCGATCCGGCCATTTTGCGCCAAATTGGAGAGGCGATCGACGAAATCGCTTGAACGTAGTTCGTCTCTATCGGTTCAAACTCTATTCAGCCGCATCTCTATAAAAGGAATTTTGAAAGGTTGCCTTGCCTTGGCAACTTCAGAAGGGTAGCCGCATTCACGTCGTGCGGCCCTGAAGACGTGTGTTGAGGCAGCGGGTGGCCGTGAAATTGAGGAGAGATTTTATGACGAACCCTATCCGGTCCATGCCTGTAATGGCGATGGCCGCCATTCTTGGATGTGCCACGGTAACGGCAATGGCCCCGACCGCGGACGCTAAACAAAAGCCGAATAAAGAGGAAGCAGCTCAAAGCAAGGCGATGACGCCCAGCAAGGCTTTCCTGCCGGCAGTCAAGAAAATGCAGACGGCGCTCCAAGCCAAGGACCTACCTGCGTTACAGGCCGCTTTGGTTGAAGGTCAAGCGACTGCAACCACGCCAGAAGACAAGTATCTGCTCGCCTCGTTCGGCCTGCAATCTGCTATTCAGAACAAGGATCAGGCCGGGCAAGCCGCTGCTCTGGACGCGATGATTGACTCGGGTCTTGCACCGCAGACGGATTTGGAAAAGTTCAACTTTTTCTCCGGAAATTTTGCATATGCCGCTAAGGATTATACCAAGGCCGTTCAGCGCCTGGAAGCAGCCAAGGCTGCCGGGGCTTCCGAGCCGTCCCTACCGTCCCTGCTGACCGACAGTTATTTCAAGGCTGGACAAACGGACAAGGGAATCGCCTACGCCAAGGAAGCGATCGCTTCTATGCGGGCGAAGGGCCAAAAGCCGGATGAAGGCATGTATGTTCGTCCGGCCTTGGCTTTGCAAAGTGCTAAACGCACCGATGAGATGCTCGATTTTTTGACTATGCGATTGCGCGACTACGGGACCCCGGAAACCTGGGGTAACACGTTGCAGATCTATATGAGTCAAGCAGGAGGCGACAAAGATCTGGGGCTGGATACATTGAGGCTGATGCGGGCGACAAAGTCGCTCTCGCGTCGCGGTGAAATTTTGGAATATGCCGGTCTTGCGACCGAAGCCGGTTTTCCCGGAGAGGCTGTTGCGGTGATTAAAGAAGGACAATCAACTGGCGTTATTCCGGCGGGTGATGAGCGCTTCGCTTCAATTCTTGCCACGCAGTCGCCGCGTGCAGCGGCGGATGCCCCGGGTTTGAATTCTGATGCCAGCAAAGCGGCCACGCTCGCGAATCCAAAGCTCGCTCGCGTCACAGCCGATGCGTTGGTTGGAATAGGTAACTATGCCAAGGCCGTCCCGCTTTATGATGCCGCGTTGAAGGCGAGCGGTGGCACTGACAATCTCGTGCTTTACCGTCTTGGCGTTGCACAGGCGCTCTCTGGGAATAGCGACGCCGCCTTGCAATCCTTTGCGAAGGTGAAAGGAAGTCACGCTTCATTGGCCAATTTATGGTCAATCCATCTGGGAGCCGGCGCGACGGCTGCGCCCGCCGCAGCAATCGCACCTGAAAGCGCAGCTGAGCCCACGACCTAAGGTAATGCAATCCGAAAAAGGAGAGGGCGGCGTTTCAAAGGAGATGCCGCCCTCTTTTTGTTTTCGTGGCGGGCGCACCGCCACCGCCCATGGTCCTAGTCGTCGACAGGGATCCCTGCCAATTGCTTGGCTGTTCGAATCGTGAGCGAAGTCTTGACGCTTGTAACGTTGGGCGCCGAGGTCAACTGAGCGGTCAAAAAGCTCTGAAATGATTGAAGATCACGGGCCACGACCTTCAACAAAAAGTCGATTTCACCGTTCAGCATATAACATTCGCGAACTTCGGGCAGCGTGCCAACATAGTTTTCAAACGCCGTGAGGTCTGATTCGGCCTGACTTCGCAGGCTGACCATGGCAAAGACTGTAATTCCGTAGCCCAGTTTCGCCGCGTCCAGATTGGCATGGTAGGAATGGATAACCCCAGATTCCTCTAGGGCACGCACGCGCCGCAGACACGGCGGGGCCGTCAAACCGACCAGTTGCGCCAGTTCGACGTTGGTCATACGACCATCTGCTTGAAGCTCTCGTAATATCTGCAAATCAATTTGGTCGAATTTTTGGCTAGCCATTTTTGTAACTTCCGCTTCCGAAACTTCTCCACACCCATAATATTATTTCAGACGATTGCAATTGTCCCACAATGTGACGTGCCTTGCTTACTCGCTTTCATGACCGGAAAATTCACGCTAGCTGGTAAGTAACTGCTAACCAATCATTGATCTCGGAGCCGGTGTCGCGTGCAAGTTGATGGAATGATTGCAACAATCCTCAGACAGGAACCGACGGACAGGCGATCCTGCATTATCGCTTGGCGCCAGCTTTCCGATATTCTGGCGCAGCGCGGCAATCAACTGGATAATATATCTGTACGTAAAGCGTTGCACGCGCTGGCTGTGTTACGTCCTAAAATCCCCGAAACCGTGCGACGCGAAACTGCTGAAGCCATTGCTCGACATGGCCGGTTCGCGCCACTTGTCGCACTTTATGCCAATGATACAGCTGCGGTTTCTTCACGAATGTTGGCTTTAGCGCAACTTGGGGACGCAGACTGGCTGGCGCTCCTTCCTTCAACGACACCTGTAATCCGCGCCCAACTCGCCGCACGTAACGACTTGCCGGAAGCAGTACGACGGGCGCTCGCGAGCTTGGGAAGCGGTGCCGTTCCATTGCCGATGAAGCGAGCCGTGTCCGGACGCGAAAATGGGGCAGAGGGTGATGGCAAGGATGTCTCGCCGCATGAAGTGAGCCAGATTAGTGAGCTGGTCCGTCGAATCGACAAGTATCGTTCCGATAAGACGGTCCGCAAACCACGTGAAAAGAGTGACAGTTTTTTGTTCGAAACTACTTCGGATGGCACCATTCACTGGGTGGAAGGGGTCAACCGCGGTGCAGTGATCGGTTTGTCGATTGCCGAGGCCGCGCTGGCTGGTGAGCCTGGAACCGACGGCGTCGCGTCGGGTGCATTTCGCCAGCGCGCCGAAATGATCAACGCCCGCATGGTGATTGAGGGTGGAGCGGCAGATGCCGGAGAATGGCGCTTTTCTGCATTACCGTGGTTTGATCCGGCGTCAGGTCATTTCCGTGGATATCGGGGGAGTGCCAGACGTCCCCTGCATAATGAAATTCCCTATGGCCAGACGCAAACCAGCGCCGCAGGCGACTCGATCCGTCAGCTGATTCACGAACTGCGAAGCCCGCTCAATGCCATTTCGGGTTTCGCGCAGATCATCGAAGGGCAAATGTTTGGGCCGGTCAGTCAGGATTATCGACAGCTAGCGAGCGCCATCATTGTTGATGCTACCAATATCCAGACGATCATTGACGATTTGGACACGACGGCTAGGGCGGGAACAGCCGAAGAAGACCATAGCAATTCCGAAACAACCGATCTGTCAGCCGTCCTGAAACTTGTCGAACAGGATTTGCAGGGCCTCGCGATCGAACAGCAGGTCGACCTATGCATCTCACGGGTAGGCGGGCCCTTTTTCGTTCACAGCAGCGAACGCGGCGCGCGACGCATGGTTGGGCGGTTGCTGACGGCATTGGTCGATGTGGCTGGGGATGACAAAAGCGTAATTGGTCAGCTAGTCTTTGAACAAGCGCATCCCGACATGCTTCAACTCCGGGTTGTGCGGCCTGCCACGATCCGCTTTGCCGCGCCGACGGAATTGCTTGATCCCGGCTTCAGTCCTAGTGGCGAAGCGCCGGGCGCGGCCATTTTAAGCTTGGGCTTTTCGCTGCGACTTGTTGACAGCCTGGCTCGTGCGGCTGGAGGTGGCCTAGAAATCGGGCATAATGCCTTGACCTTACGATTGCGGTCAGCCAACGCCCAAGCAACTGCAACGCTGGTGACAACCAGCGAATAGAGTCAGCGGTGTCAAAGCAAGGGGGACGAGGTGCAACAGTCGGCTGCAAATTTGCTCGCCGTGCCAAAACCCACTCAATTCGCTCGATACGCTCCCAACAATAAGTCCCGATTCTGGGTTACGGTCGACACAGAAGAGGATTTCGACTGGGATGCGCCCTTCGCCCGGACCGACTATCGCCTCGATTCGGTGGCGGCGCTTGCAAAGTGTCAGCGTTATTTTGAAGCCGCCGCCGTTAGTCCCATCTATCTGGTCGATTGGCCGATTGTTGCTGACGATAAGGCTGTCGCCATATTGGGCGGCGCTCAATCGGCGGGCAAATGCGAAATCGGAGCGCAGTTGCACCCATGGGTGACGCCGCCATTTGACGAGCAAGTCAATGTCCATAACAGCTACGCCGGCAATCTGCCTCCCGGCCTGCAACGGGCTAAGCTGACCGAGCTTCACGATGCCATTCTCGACCGTTTTTTGGTCAAGCCGCTCGTCTATCGGGCCGGTCGTTATGGTTTGTCGGCCGACACGGCGAGCATGCTGGCCGAGTTAGGCATTCGGTGTGACACGTCAGTTCGCTCGGGTTTTGATTATCGCCCCGGACATGGACCCGATTATCGGCATTTGCCGCTGTCTCCTTGGTGGGTCGGAGAAGGGGATAGTCGCATATTAGAAGTGCCGCTGACCACTGTCTTTAGCGGCTGGCTGCGTGCCGTGGGAAGCGACCTATATCATCTGTTGGCAAAACCCAATTCGATCGCCGGGGCTGCGATGGCGCGACTAGGAATGATCGAGCGGATTGCACTGACACCCGAGGGCATTCCTGTCGAGAAGGCGTGTCAGGCTATTGATATTGCCCTAGACGACCACTTGCCATTGCTCAATTTTTCCTTTCACTCGCCATCGCTCCAGCCCGGAAATACCCCCTATGTACGCGACGAGGCGGATCTGACTGCCTTTTATCGCTGGTGGGACATAGTGCTCGACCATTTGGCGCGGCGCGGGGTGGAGCCGACCACTGCAGCAGAGTTTCTGGCATCGGCAGAAGAAGTCCGCTCCGCCCGCTGACCAAGGCGCTTGCCAATGAGGCCTTACCTCCGCTATCGCGCGGCGTCCCCACGGGGGCCTGTAGCTCAATGGTAGAGCCGGCCGCTCATAACGGCTTGGTTGGGGGTTCGAGTCCCTCCGGGCCCACCATTTTCCTTGCATTTGCATGCGTTAGCCGTTCCATTGCGCCGCATTGATTCGGGGAGGGAAAAAATGGGAATCAGGCGCAAAATCATGCTGGCGGGAATCGCTGTGATCGCGATTGTGGTGGCCACCGTGGGCGTCCGCACTGCGACCTTCACTCCTCAAGGCATGGCCGATGGCAGCGATGTGATGCTGGCGGTCGCGCCTGACTATGATTTGAACGCCGCCGTAGTCCATTTGAGTGAGGCCACTCAGATCAAAACCATTTCCCATCAAAATCCGGCAGAAAATGACCGACCTCAATGGGATAAGCTGCACGACTGGCTGCAAAGCAGCTATCCGGCAGCGCACCTTAGGATGACCCGGGACATTTTGCCCAACGGCACGCTAATCTATCATTGGTCCGGTCGCGACCCGGCGTTGCAGCCGATTATCGTAATGGCGCATCAGGATGTGGTGCCGGTTACGGAGGGTACCGAAACGGACTGGAAATATCCGCCATTTTCTGGAACCATTGCCGACCACGCAGTGTGGGGGCGGGGGACTGTCGATGATAAAGGATCGCTGATCGGTCTGTTCGAGGCTCTGGATGCACTGGCAAGGCAAGGCTTCCGCCCCAAGCGCGGAATTTATCTTATCTCTGGGCATGATGAGGAAGCAGGTGGATCGGGCGCAGCCTCGGCAGCCACCGAACTAAAAGCAATGGGTGTCAAAGCGATCTATGCGATCGACGAGGGCAGCATAGTTTTAACCGATCCGCCGGGCATCGATAGTCCTGCGATACTTATCGGCATCGCCGAAAAGGGCTATGCGACCTTGAAAGTGACCGCCAATGCACCCGGCGGGCACAGCTCCATGCCACCTAAACAGACGGGGGTCGAGACGCTGGCGCGCGCCGTGCTAGACATTACGGGCCATCCATTTCCGCTCAAACTAACGGGCCCAGGAGAATCGATGATCGAGGCACTTGCTGCAAAAAAAGGCGGCAAGATGAAGATGGCGGTCGCAAACAGATGGCTGTTCGGCCCGGTGCTGCGGCGTGAGCTGGCAAGTGTTCCTTCGACGGCGGCGGCGTTTCACACAACTATTGCGCCCACGATGTTACAGGGCAGTCCCAAGGAAAATGTGCTGGCACAATCGGCCAGTGCGTTGATCAACTATCGTATCGCTCCCTGGAACACCTCTGCGGACGTTATGGCTCGCGCCAAGTTTGCGGTTGGTGCTGCTAAGGTCGACCTATCTTGGGTTTCAATTCCGAAGGAACCGTCACGCATCTCATCGATCAATTCTGACGGTTGGAAATGGATAGCAGCGGCGGCCAAGGCCGATGCGCCGGATGCTGTGCTGGCCCCCATATTGGTCGTTGCGGCAACTGACGGGCGCAGCATGGAGTCTGTTTCGGATGAAGTGTATCGATTTATGCCGATGCATTTTAGCTTGAAAGAGGCGGAAATGATCCACGGCACCAATGAACATATGTCCATTGACAGCTTGAAACGCATGATTGATTTCTATTCGCGGCTGATTGCGACATCTGCGGGATAGACTTGGCGGCTCAGTCTGTCTAAGGCGCCTTCCAGTCGGGGAGTGGCGCAGGCTGGTAGCGCACCTGGTTTGGGACCAGGGGGTCGCAGGTTCGAATCCTGTCTCCCCGACCAATTGATCGATTATTGCTGTCGTCATTGCGCGACGGGAAGCGATCAGAGCTGGCGCAGCGGTCAAACAGATCGAGGTAGCGGCGACAGACGGTATCAACCTGATAGTTCATAAGCGCAGACGGGGAAGCTCCGTCGGCGTTTTCGCTGCGCGCCCAAAACTTGCTAATTGCAGTTGCGAGAATTTTGGGATCACGCGAGGGGATGATGATGCCGTTTACGCCGTCACCCAGCAGGTCTTGTAGAAAATAGGAACAGTCGGTGGTGGCGACGGGAATACCCTGTTCGATGGCTTCGATCGCGACCGCGGGTCCGCCTTCATAATGCGAGGTCACAAGGAGTAGGTCCGATTGGCGGAGCGTCGGGGCGATGTCCGGCACATGACCAGGCAATGCGACCCGATCCGATACTCCGAGTTTTTGGACGAGACGCAGCAAGGCCTTACGACAGGGGCCGTCCCCAAGAATGGTCAAACGGACGTCGATCATAGTCGAGAGGTGGGCAATCGTGCGTATAGCGAGCCCGAAATCCTTTTGTCCCACAAGACGTCCTGCCGCCACAATCCTGAGCGGACCCTTCCCTCGTTGCCGCGACCTCGTTGCGGGCGGGGCCGCGCCTTGCGCAACATTGGGGTCAAAGATCACCTCTATAACCCCAACATTTGTGATGTTCCGCGATTCATGTCCCAATCCGGTGGACATGGCGACGAGGCAGTCCACATCCCGCGAGGCGAAACGGAACGCCCTTTCGGTCAGCCAACGCAGGGGTGCAAAGCGATGCGGGGCCAGTGGATTGCTAATTTTCGCGATGACTTTGGGCGGATTGCTGAGTTTTCTCACCGCTCCTGCTAGAATGACGTGAAAATTCCCGGGCAGGAAGACAATGTCGGGCGCGAGACGGTGGATTGCCTCGGGCAAAGCGCGGCGAAGCCGTAGCCGCGAAAAGAGGCTGCGACCTATTTCTGGTTCCAGCGACTTGACAACGACACCTGCAGGAACAGCAGAGCGCAAAGGTCCGTCCAATGTGCCGCACAAAATGGTAACCTGACGGCCCATTCTCACCCAGCCGGCTGCTAGTTTGAGGGCAATGACCTCCGTTCCGCCAAAAGAAAAATCATGGAATATTATGGCGATGTGACGGGCAGATGTCCTCAAGCTAATTTCCCTTTCACGTGCTGGGGTGAAGAATTCATGCTCCCGACAAAAGCAAAGACGCCGTGTCTTTACGCTATCCGCAGCGGGCGATGCGGGATGAGGCCTGCGGTGTCGTCTAGCCGCTGAACGGGCAGACTTTTGCAGGGATGCAAAACTACGGCTCACCATTTTGTGGGACATTTATGTGAACGGACTGACGATCGCTGGACCAGCCACCGCCGCACCGATGGTCCGGCTTGAACCCTTGTCGACCATCCGTAGTCGCTGGCCTGCCTATATCAGCGGTGCGCTCAGCCTGCTTTTGGTTGCCGGGCTTGCGCACGCGTTGTTGAGTGGCGGCTTGTCTGGCCTGAGCGCTGCCATCCCGAGTAATCCGCTTTTCTATCTAGTCTTCTTGGCAATTTATGCGGTGCAGCCCGGAGCCGATTTTGTCATTTTTCGTCGGTTGTGGGGTCTGCCTTTTTCGGGCCTAATCCCGATCCTTCGGAAGCTAGTCGCGAATGAGATCTTGCTCGGATATTCCGGTGAAGCCTATTTTTATGCTTGGGCGCGCATGCGACTCAAGATGGTCGCGGCACCTTTTGCTGCAATCAAGGACGTCAGCATTTTATCGGCAGTAGTCGGCAATGTCGTAACTCTGGCTTTGCTTGGACTAGCAACGCCTTTTGTTTATTCTTTGCTTCCTGCCGAGCATGTGAAGCCGATCCTCGCCTCGGTTGCCGTCATCTTAGCTCTCTCGTTGGCGATACTTGTCTTTCGCGGCCGCCTATTCTCTTTGCCCGCGCGTGATTTGCGATGGGTCTTTAGCGTCCACCTTTTGCGAACCATGATTTATACCGGGCTGCTCGCGCTGTGTTGGCACCTTGCATTGCCCACGGTTCAGCTGGGGCTGTGGATGTTATTGGTGACAGGGCGCCAACTCGTCGCCCGCCTACCACTCATCCCCAACAAGGACATTGTTTTCGCAAATCTGGCACTGCTTTTAGTGGGTAATGATGACGCGGTAGCACGGCTGCTGGCACTGACTGTGGCGATGACCTTGGTCTGCCATGTCATCGTCCTCGCTCTGACTTGGCTGCCTGCTCCCAATCGGGCTGTACAATGAAGGGGCTGTATATCGTCGCTGTGTTGGTTGCTTTCGGGAACGTGCCGGTGAGCGCGGCAACAATATGGGGCGATAGCGCCGCTTGCTCCTCCAGCTCACCGACCCCGGCTGTACTCGCCTGGTTTGACGGGCTGAAAGATCGCAAAGGACAGTTGCGGCTCGAGCTTTTTCCAAACAATGACGATGACTTTCTTGAAGATGATTTCGTATTGATCAAGGCGGGAAAGGCATTTCGCCGGGTGGAACTGAACACACCGGCAACTGGCCCGGTGGCTGTTTGCATTCGCGCTCCACGGCCGGGAGTCTATAGTCTCGCGCTTATCCATGATCGCGATGGGAAGCGAAAGTTCAGCTTTTCGGTCGATGGCGTGGGCTTTCCCGGCGACCCCAAATTGGGGTGGAGTAAACCTAAGGCAAGCAAAGCCGCTGTGACCGTCGGTAACGGTGTCACTGAAATTCACGTGACGATGAAATATTTTAGCGGTTTGGGCTTCTCGCCCGTGAAGCATCGGTAGCCCGGCTATGCGTATCGTCGACGTTTGCGAATTTTATGCGCCCAATGGCGGTGGCATCAGAACTTATGTTGATCGCAAGATGCAGTTGCTTGCCGAATTGGGGCATGAGTTGATCGTCCTTGCGCCTGCAACCGAGGATCGAATCGAGAAGCGCGATGGTGGACAAATTATCTGGATCAAAGCGCCAGCGCTGCCCTTTGACACCAATTACCGCATGTTTTGGGAGGCAGAGCCGGTCCATAGCTGGCTAAACAAGTTGCTACCCGATGTGGTCGAAGCGTCATCGCCGTGGAGGCCCGCATGGATTGTCGGAAAATGGCCGGGGCAGGCAGTTAAGGTCTTCTTTCTGCACAGCGACCCGGTGGTTTCTTATCCGCAACGCTGGTTCGGGCGCTTGGCGTCGCGTGAAAGAATCGACGCCGCCTTTGATTGGTTCAACCGCTATCTACGCCGTGCAATCCCCTTGTTCGACAGTCTGGTCGTTTGCGGCGAGTCTCTGGGCACACGTCTTGAATCGCGACATGTCGGTCCAGCCGATTGTATTGCGCTGGGGATCGATCGCGGTGCTTTTTCGCCCGCGCTTCGCGACGACAGTTTGCGTGCTGATTTGCTCGCTCAATGTGACCTGCCGGAAGATGCAACCTTGTTGATCGGTGTGGGACGTCACCACCCCGAAAAGCGTTGGAATCTGGTGATTGACGCTGTGCAGGCGGCTGGATCGCAGCGACCCGTGGGGCTGATTTTGATCGGACAGGGGATGGCGAGCAGCGCCTTGCAGAAACAAATTGGCGCCAACCCGCATATCCGCTTGTTTCGCCCCGTTTATGACCGACCGCAGCTCGCTCGTGTGCTGGCAAGTGGCGACGCGCTTATCCATGGCTGTGAAGGTGAAACTTTTGGGTTGGTCGCCTCGGAAGCGCTGGCGTCCGGGCTGCCGCTGATCGTCCCCGATGAAGGGGGCTGCACCGAAATTACACATCCTGATTATTCCGAAACTTTTTCGGCGAGGGATGCCGCGTCGGCCGCTCAAGCCATTCTGCGTTTTTGTGGGCGCGATCGGCACATGGTTAGAGCGGCTGCATGCGAGGCCGCCTTAGCGGTCCGATCCGACCGCGACCATGTGGCCGCGCTGGTAATGCACTATCAGAAGCTGCTCGACGGTCGGATGCGGGTCGCGGCATGACTATGCGACAGTTCAGCGTAGCGTCCGACGCAGCGACCCTGCAACAGTTTCGAGAAGGTCGCGTCGATGCTTTGCCGCAATCGGGGCACATGCACGTCGCCTGGATGCACAGCAACGCGGACGTTGTTAAGCGGTCTGAGCGCATAACGCGCCAGTGCGGCAACGCCCAGCGAGCTGGCAATCCGCGCCTTGCTGCGGCTGGCCCAAGTGATGACCGGACCGCGCGCCAATATGGCTCCATTTTGCGGATTCCACACCTTCATATGATCCTCGGCCATCGCAAAGCCGGCTTCGGACAGTGCGGTCAGTGCCCCTGGTCCGTACAACCAAGCCGGAGCGATGAAGCCCGTCGCGGCGATCCCCGTCGCCTGTTCGATAAGCTGCTTGGCAGCCACCATGCGCGCAAGCGCGGTGGCATGGTCAAGGCCGAGGAACTCACCTTCGCCCGCCGTCATATGTCGCGCCCGCCAGCTGTCGAGCGTCCCAATGTGCTGGCTGGTATCAAGATGCGCCCAACCATGGACGAACATTTCAACCCCGGCGGCAGCCCAGTCGCGCAATCGTCTCTGGAAAGCTGTATCGCCCTCAATCGGCGCGCTGCCCCAATAATCAGGTACAACAAGCATTGCGAGCTTTGGTCCATTCAGGTGGCGCTCCAGTTGGTCCAGCAGTCGATCGACTTCGTCCGAAAAGCGAGGACTGACGTCGTGGATCGAAGCGAATATTTTTTTGGTCGACTGCAAAGGCACGGCCATGAATGAATTTCCCTTGATAGCGCTTATCTATCGCTGGTTGGTTTGGGGAACGCGCAATTGTGACGATCGCCACAAGAGCACAGCCGATTTGCCGCCTACGACCTTTGGAAAAGAATCAGTCAAAATGCTGAATCCAGCGCAATTCTAATCGTACGCGGTCGCAAGGGTGTCTGCTGTTTTCTGTCCATTACGCCAAATGGATTACCATAGGAAAAGCGATTTTGATCGGCGTTGAACAAATTGCTCAGCCCGAATGTCAGGCCAAGCGTCCCTCGTTCGAGCCGAACGTCCAGACCCGTATCGACATAGCGCCCCTGCGGAATATCGAGCAAGGTGCCAACGCCGAGGAAGGAGCGCCCGACATAGCGCGAATTGCCGCGAACAATTAGTCGTGTCTCCGCGCCAAGCTCGCGTGTCCATGCCACTCCCATCCGTGCGCCCCATTGAGCGATATTGGGAAGATCATTGTCCTCGAAACGTGCATAGCCAGGCGCAGGTTGAGTGAGATTGCTCTGGTTATAAAATGCTGCGGCCTCGATGAGCACGGGTTCGACCGGATGCCAGGTTACCGATCCGCTGGCGCCCCATATCTCGCCATTGCCGATATTGTCGGTGTAAGGAAAACCTTGCGCATCGATTAAGTCCGCTTGAATCGCTTCCCATCGGGCATAGGAACCGACAAGGGTTGCACTAAATTTGTCGCGGGTGGCGTTACCGAAGCGGGTGCCGATTTCGAAGGTGGACAAGGTATCCGAGTCAAAACGAGCGGCTGTGTTGGCCCCGCTGACAGACAGGCCGCCCGGCCGGAATCCTTCCTGATAGCGGGCATAGACAAGCCAATTGGGCTGCGGCTTCCAACTGAGTGATGCGAGCGGGACAAAATGATTGAGTGTGCGCTGTGGCTCGGGCGCTTGCGCTTGATTGGGATCGATAATTTCGCCCGCAAAGCGCGTGCGCGAAAATCGACCACCAATCCCTCCCGACAAATTCGGCGCCAACCCATAAGGACCATTCGCCAAAACCCGCCCATTCAGTGCGTTCGTTTGCGATATTGGACAGCGGAGCCGGATCGTCTGGATTGCCCAATAAGCGCATGACGCGATCGGTGCCATCGTTAAAGCTAAATCCGATGACCCAGCCGTGCCCTTCGGCGCCTCGCCGCGAAAGCCTCGTTTCGTTCGATTTTTGCCGGATCTGGATATCTTGTTCAAACAAGATCGGCGCCCCGGAGCCCAGCGAAGAGGCATCAAAGCTGTTCGACAAATCATGCTGAATGATAGCGCTGGTTGACCGAAGCGTGAGCGTTCCCCACGTCTTGTCGATCGTTACAAAGCCAAGAGTATAATCATTATCAAAAGGCTGGGCGATGGCGCTGGCGCGTGTCAGGTCGGGCAAACCTTCCTCACTATATTGTCCATCGCGGTTTTTGATGTCTTGCCGCACCCATCCGGCAGTGACGCTCCAGTCATTGCCGGGCGTAAAGCGCAGCGCTGCGCGACCACCCACAATCTTGCTACGATTAACGTTACGCAGATTGCGGCGACTATCGTTGATATAGCCGCCATCTAGGCTGTCATACGCCACGAAGCGTAAGGCGAGAGTGTCGCTCAACACTGGAATGTTGAACATACCGGCCATGTCGTAGCTACCTGCTCCATGCTCGGTTGAACTGGCACCAACGCGGATGGTGCCGGACGTGTCATTGCTGTCGGGAAGTCGCGGCGACAGTCGGATTACCCCGCCAAGCGAGCCCGCCCCATAAAGGGTGCCCTGCGGCCCTTCAAGAACTTCGACCTCGGAGATGTCATAGAGATTAAGGTCGGGGTCTGGGGCATTATAGTTTAGCCGCGCATCACCCAGATATTGACCCACCGTGGCCTGAGTCGGGCCAGTAAAACTGCTGTCGGCAACGCCACGAATGAACAGCTTGTTACGACCGGGGCCAAGGCTTGTTGAATTGAGCGCGGGCAAGCGTTGAACGATTGCGGCTGTCCCGTGGAGACCGGGCGCCCCCCCGAAGCGGTCATCCAGCGAGAGAACAGACACTGAACCCGCATAGTCGGCGAGGCTAGTGTCGCGCTTGCTAGCGGTCACGATGATTTCTTGTGGGGGCGAGGGCAGAACGGCTTTGGGCGTAGTCATGGTGCGACTGCGCGAGGCGCGCGCCGATGGTTTGGGTGGTGCCACGCGCGCGGCTTTGACAATTCGAAAGCTATTTGCTCCCAGCCTGTCGATTGCCAAGCCGGTTCCGAGCAATAATCGCTGCAGCGCCCGTTGGGGGGCCATGCGACCTGACACGCCGCGTACCCGGGTATTGCCCAGGGAGGAATCCGCGAGCGCGACGCTGACATTGGCTTGGCGGCCGTAGATTATGATAGCTTGATCAAGCCGCCCTGCGGGAATGGAAAAAGTCTGCTCCTCGCGCGCGAGCGCCGGTGACGCCGCTAGAGCCATTGTCATTCCCACCAAAGTCCGGCGCCAATATGCGTATGTCATTCAGGGGTTCCGACGCTATTTAGCGGTCAATTGCCACCCATTGTCCGTCTTGCGGGCCGCAATGCCCATCAAGGCGGCGACATTCTCTAACGCATTTTCATCGCTCCGGTCGATGACAATCGTACCAGTGAATGTATTGGCCGCAATAGCGGGATCCACATTGATGGGTCGACCAAGCGCACGCGCCAAATCAGGACCGATGTCTTCCAATGTCGCTGCAGTAAAATCAAGCCGTCCGCTTTTCCACCCACCGACCTGTGCAATGGAGACCGCACTTACCACTGGCTCCGCGCCGGGGCCAGTCACGCGCAACCTTTGTCCTGGTTTCAAAAGTACGGCCTGACGCGTCGGATTGAACAAGACCGATCCTTCGGCAACGCTGACGTCGGTTTGTTGCGATTCGCGCACGACATTGAAGATCGTGCCGACATCCTGAATGCGGACATCGCCAGTCTGCACTGTGAAGGGATTGGCCGTGTCATGGGTGACGTGAAATTGCGCTTCACCCGTTTCGAGCATCGCCAGTCGCGGATTGCGGCGATCGAGCGTAAGGCGTGTCCCACCATTCATGTCGATGATGGTACCGTCTTCCAGCGTCAAGCTGCGCTGTTCGCCTAGCGCGGTCTCCACGGAATAAGTTGGGGTCAACGCCCGATAGGCAGGATAGGCTGTCACCGCGACAAGTATCGCAGCCGCAATTGCGCCATAGCGTCGCATGATGCTCAAATTATTGTCATTAGCGGGGAGGGCTGCGGGTGCGGCGGTTTGCGCGGCCACATGGTCCACCATGTCGGCATCGGCCAGCATGGCGGTATCATAAGCGGCACTGTTGAGGGGGGACGCCTCCAGCCAGTCCGTAAACGCCGCCCAGTCGGCAGACGCAGGGTCGCGCAACTGGATCACCCAGTCAATCGCTTCCCTATATGCCGTCGAGTTCGCCATGTTTTGCTCGTTTGCCTCCTATTCGGGATGACGATCTGAACCGGTAAATTCCGCATCCAAATTGTAGCGCAACTGTAACACAAGCCGATAGGCCTTTTGCAAATGCTTCTCTACAGCGCTCAGGCTGATGCCCTGTTGTTCGGCGATTTCCCTTTGTCCAATGCCGTCAATCCGATAGCTTTTAAAGATCGCGGTGGTGCGTTCGCCCAGTTCGTCAAAAGCCTTAGAAACCTGTTCCAGCTGGTTTTTTGCGATGATTGTACGCTCTGCCGATGGAGCATCGGAGACGCCAGCAGAGCCACATCCGGCTAAATCGGTCCAAGAGTCGTCACGTCGTACTCGTCGCTGCGCCGAGCGGCGACGGTCGAGGACAAGATTGTCTGCCATGCGATATAAATATGCGAGCGGTTCGGCGACTGGCACTGTGACCGCCGATAACTTCAGCCACAGGTCCTGCAACAAATCTTCAGCTTCTGCCGGATTGCCGCATCGCGCACGCAAAAATCGTTCGAGTGCCGGACGATGGGCCAACAAGACCTGCTCTAGACCATCAGAATCCATGGGAGTGGCCGTAGCAGCATGCGCAAGATGCGGCAATGCGGGGACAATGTCTGATCGTCGAGGCCGAAAGGAATTTGGAGTAAGGACTCAAATGTCCCAGCCTGCAAAGCGATTGCGATTTAACCTGTCTCTGCGGAAAGCCGAGCAGGACAACATCGATCAGTATGAGGTGACCAAGACAAACCTAGTCGAAAAGAGAGCCGCAAGACAATCGCCAAAGGGGAGTAAGCCCTTGCTTGTCCGAGACTGGCAGTCGCTTTGCGATGACGCAGTTGGATTTTCAGGGCGCGGCATCGTCGCCAGCTAAATTTTGGCAAAGCAGCGGCTCAGTTGGCTCACGCGACCCGCTATGCTCTCTCGAAGTAGCCCTTGAGCCGCATAAATTGATGGTGAGTCTGCACGAGCGCCTGCTGCGCCGAAGTCAAATCCTGCCGCTCGGTTGCCGCCTGCAATCTGGCTAGTGATTCCGCCAAATTGCGACTGAGTCGCGGATTGTTAAGGTCGTCAGTAACAATCTGCATCTGCTGATCGGCGAGGACGAGCGCGGCCTCCATTGCTTGCCAGTCTGGTTTGCCCGATCCTAGCTGCGTTGAACATAGCAGGCTGGCATAGTCGATCAGCGTAATCGCGGCTGGAACTTTCGCAGCAGTAGACTGGTCCTGAGTCAATAACCGAAAAGCTTCTAATGCCGCCAAGGCTAGCGCTCTGCGATCATCACGTTGTTGCGCATCATTCAGTGCGGCAAGCGTCGATTCCATTTGCGATTTGACTGCGGGACCGAGCGATTGGTGAACACCCTTTTCGGCATAAACGGCTTCGCGGACCTGTCGGGCCAAAATGTCATGCTCGGACGCCTGCGATACAGCAGCAATGTCGCGGAAAAAACCCGCCGACGCGCGCTTCAGAGGGTCCGGGTCAACCGCATAATCGGTAATCCCTGCGCGGGTGGTGAGCGAGAATGTGGCTATGGCATCCTCCGATGGTGAGTTGGACATGCCGCAGCCACCCAGTAATAGCGTCAGTATGCAAGCCAAAGCTGGCACCGCACGAGAGTAGGGTGGTAAGAACATGCGCTGCACCCTATCGCCAGTCCAGTACGGACCAGCCCCGACGCAGCGAAATAGCGGCCAGCCGCTTGGACGGGTTAACAGCTATAGCTTCATCGGCCCATTCAAATGTAGGAATGTCGGACACATCATCAGAAAAAAAACGGATATGGATGTCGCTGCGGAAAATGCCTTGATGCGTCAGGAAATTCGCACATTGGTCGCGCTTGGCGGTGCCATAGCAATTTGCGCCTTCGATGCGGTTCGACAAATAATCGTTATGCCAGATTGATTTGGTCGCGATGACCGTGTCGATCCCGAGACCGTCTGCTATCGGGCGCACGTAAAATTCATGGGCAGCGCTGGCAATGACAAGCTGGCGCCCCGCGTCACGCTCGGCCTGAATCAGCAGGCGGGCTTGCGGAAAAATGTTGCGATCGAGCGATTGGCGAGCGAATTGAAGGATGAGCGGCGTTAGCTGAGACGTCGAAAGATTCCCGCCTAGCATTAAGCCTTGCATCGATTCTTTCAATTTGAGTCGAGTTATGAGGTGCAATTTATAGCTTAGCATCAACAAGATAACCAACGGCGTGAAAATTAGCCGCCACGGCTGATGCCGCCGCGCCGCAAAGAGCAGAAACGGCGACCAAGTCGGCCATTTCGTCAATGTCCGATCGAGGTCAAAAACCGACAGTTCGCGGATCAGCTGTGTGGCCAAGGGCAATATCCTTTGCCCCTGTGGACGGCGCCGAACAGCTAGACCCGCATTGAAGTGCGGAAATTTTCGCGTGGCGGCATCTATGTCCCATGCAGGTTGGCTTTCTTTTCAATCACGACCAAATTCATCAAATTGCTCACAGTTTGCCTATCGCTATGACGCTGGCGCGCACTCAGCGCGAGGCCGATGTGTTTATCGCGACAAGCAATGAACGTGTTCATGCAGAGGTCGTCCGCTTGCTCGGTTCGGATTTGCCTGCGAATGTCCGGCTCGTAAGACTTACAATTGCATCACCGGTGCGCCACGTGATGGTTCGGCTGTTCGGAAGAATGGTACCGATTGCCAAGCTTTTGATCTATTCAGAGAATCTCGACTTTTTTCGTTCGCTCGATGCGCTGGTGGTCACCGAGCGAACGTCGCTTATCCTGCGCTCACGATATAAATTGGCTCGTCTTCGTCTTATTTTGGCCGATCATGGCGCCGGTGATCGCGCTATCGGATTCGGACCATCAGCAGCGCATTTCGATCATATTCTTGCAGCCGGACCTAAGATACGAGACAGACTTATCGCCGAAGCTGGCGTATCACCCAAACGGATTACGATTACGGGCTATCCAAAATTTGATCTTCCTGTGTCGCCTTCACGGCCTTTTAAATTCAGACTGTCTGACAAGCCAGTCGTTGTCTATAATCCGCATCTCTCGCCGCATTTGTCGTCCTGGTATCGCGATGGGCGTGCCGTGCTGGACTTTTTTGCCGCATGCCCGCGCTACAATCTGATTTTTGCCCCGCACATCATGCTGTTCGAGCGGCGATATAATTTCACCATCGATCGGTGGCGAATAGGACGCCCTGGGCGCCTAGGCAAAGCCTATTGCAGCGCCCCGAATATTCATATCGACATCGCTAGCCGCGCTTTGACAGATATGTCCTATATGGATTGCGCGGATATATATTTGGGCGACGTCAGCAGTCAGGTGTATGAATTTCTGCGCCGTCCCCGTCCTTGTGTGTTTCTAAACAGCCATCAACACGCCTATCTTGGCGATCGCAACTTTGCGCATTGGGGCGCAGGACCGGTCATTGAGTTGGTTCAAAAACTGGAGACGGCTCTATCGGAATCACAAGCCCGTCACGCATCCTATTATCGTGCAGTACAGGACAATCTATTTCGAAATACATTTGATTTGACGGACGAACATTCGTCGCTACGGGCGGCCCGCACGGTGATCTCTCTGCTCACCGATAATGTCCACAGCACCCCACCCCGGTCCAACGTCGATATATAGTCGCCTCCACGCGCACGGCAGGAAAGCTTCAAGTCACAGAAAAGGGGCGGTTCTCGTATGAGAACCGCCCCCAAACTGTTTCGGTCTATGCCCCGAGGGGCAAAGGCTTACTTAGCTTCTTCAGCCGGAGCCGGAGCAGCAGCGGCGTCGGCAGCCGGAGCAGCAGCGGCATCAGCAGCCGGAGCAGTCGCTTCAGCAGTGGCAGCAGTTGCGTCTGCACCTTCAGCGGTTGCAGCAGCGCCGTCTTCGGCCATTGCGTCTGCAGCCGGAGCTTCGGTGGTGGTCGCTTCGTCAGCAGCCTTTTCACCGCAAGCGGCGAGGGCAAACATGCCGGCAGCAGCGGCGATAACAGCAAATTTCTTCATGATCTATTGGCTCCCTAAAATGCCTTTTCGCGCTTAGGAATTTTCCGTCCCGCGAGCGGCGGGATTTAGTCTTTCCCCAACAATCGTCAACAAAAATAATTGAGTTGACGAAATTGCACGCAATTCCACGCCTTTTGGGCGGGATTATGGCAACTCACTATCCTCACTATTCGCCAGAATCGACAACGCCGCTGTCCAAACGATAACATTCTGCCGCAATTGGACAGGGTCAATCTTGTCAAAAGTGTCATCAGCGGTGTGGTGCAGATCGAAATAACGTGTGCCATCCTGACGCAGATCTATGACGGGTGTTCCCGCCTTTACCAATCCGCCAATGTCGGCACCTCCACGGGCTTTGTCGCCGCTGGCGACGACACCAAAGGGGGCGAGGGCACTACTAATCCGCTCCCTCAACCCGTCCGCGCTCTCAGGCAAACCATAATTGACGCTCCAAATATTATCCGCACCAAAATCAGATTCGAGCGCGACAGCATGTCGTTGGGCACCATGGGCCTCGAAATAGGCCGCCCCTCCAAAGGTGCCCACCTCTTCAGCCCCGGCCCACAATAAGCGAATGGTCCGGCGTGGCTGGCTTGCAGACATGATATGCTTGGCTGCCGCTGTGATAATGCCGCAGCCTGCCGCGTTGTCGATGGCGCCGGTACCAAGATCCCAACTGTCTAGATGACACGCCAGAATTACCGGACTGGCGGTAGGGTCGCTGCCGACGACTTCTGCAATAACGTTACCCGAAGTCTGCGGCCCAAGATTACGCGGAGTCAAAAGCAGCTTCATCGCCAATGGCCCCTGCACGGTGCTCAAACTTGCAGCCCCTGTTCGAAGCCCCTGTGTTCGTTTCCATTGAGCGACGAGCAGATCTGCATCGGAATTCGAAACTGCGCCTGCCGGGATCGGAACGACATCTTTTGCGAAGCTGGTCACGCCGGTATGCGGAAGACGGTGATGATCGGTACCGATCGACCGGATTACGGCTGCTTTGGCACCCTTTTTAGCTGCGACACTGGGGCCCATAAACCGGGCGCGTCCATATTGGCCATAACCGCTGCCGTCCTGGGTTGGCTTCATCTGATTGTCGATAAAGACGATCTTGCCCATTACTTGGGCATCGGGTGCGGAGACCAGCGCATCATAGCTGGGGAAATAGACGATCTCTCCCTCTAAACCATCGGGGCCAGTCGAACCGCTGTTGCCCAAGGCCGTAATCGCGAGCTTTTGGGGCAGGAAAGGGCCGGTCAGCGTGGCCTGTTCATCGCCACGAACCCACGTGGGCATTTTATATTCTTCTTCACGGACATTCTGGAAACCCATTGCCTGCAAACGGCGGACCGCCCACTTGCGCGCGGCGGCCTCGGCGGGGGTGCCTGCCTGACGCGGCCCGATTTCAGTCGTTAGGTCGCTGATGATCGAAAGCGCCGGATCGGCGCCTTCCAGTGCTATGTCGACAGCAGTTGGCTGAGCGGGCGCGGCCAGTGCAATAGAGTTGGTTGTCAGGGCGGCGATCAAGACGATAGAGCGGCCAAAGCAATTCATCAGATGTCGATTTTTCATGCACCGCTTCCTACCGCCAACCTTTTGTAAACGGCAAGCGCCGATTGCCAAGTGGGGCGGCTTTCGCTAACCGGCGCGACGAAACCCAGACGAAACCCGACGGATGGTCTGCGCGACACTCGCGCGACCCCAGCCCGCATATTTGGAGCAAAATCGCATGGCCGCTCAATATAGTTTTGTGATGAAGGATCTGAGCAAGACCTACCCCGGTGCTCAAAAGCCGACGCTCAATGGTATTCATCTGCAATTTTACCCCGATGCCAAAATTGGAATCGTTGGCCCGAACGGCACCGGTAAATCGACACTAATGAAAATTATGGCAGGCATCGATAAGGATTTCACCGGGGAGGCATGGCCTGGGGAGGGAATTACCGTCGGCTATCTGGCACAAGAACCCGAACTAGACCCGACCAAGACGGTGAAGGAGAATGTCATGGACGGCGTGCGCGGCGTCGCTGACATGATGGATCGCTTCAATGAAATCAGCACCCTGATGGCTGACCCTCCCGAGGATGCAGATTTTGAAGCGCTGATGGAGGAAATGGGGACGCTGCAGGAAAAGATCGACACGGTCGATGGCTGGACGCTCGACAACCAGCTTGAGATCGCAATGGAGGCCCTGCGTTGCCCCCCGGGCAACTCGCGCGTGGACAATTTGTCGGGTGGCGAACGCCGCCGCGTGGCGCTGACCCGCCTGTTGCTCGAAAAACCGTCGATATTACTTCTTGATGAGCCAACCAACCATTTGGACGCCGAAAGCGTAGCGTGGCTGGAAAAGCATCTGGTCGATTATCCAGGCAATGTCATTCTCGTCACCCATGATCGCTATTTCCTCGACAATGTCGTGAACTGGATCCTCGAACTCGATCGCGGCCGCTATTTTGTATATGAAGGCAATTATTCTACATATCTTGAGAAAAAGGGCAAACGGCTCGAACAGGAATCGCGCGAAGATGCGGGTCGCCAAAAGGCGATCAAGGACGAGTTGGACTGGATCCGTCAGTCACCCAAGGCGCGCCAGGCTAAATCCAAGGCGCGTATCAAAAGCTTTGACCAATTGGTCGAGGCCCAAGAAAAGCGCACCCCTGGCAAAGCGCAGATTGTTATTCAGGTTCCTGCCCGTCTGGGTGGCAAGGTTATCGAGGTCGAAGGTGTCTCCAAAGCTTATGGCGACAAGCTCTTGTTTGAAAACCTCAGTTTTTCATTGCCCCCCGGCGGAATTGTAGGGGTTATCGGCCCTAACGGCGCCGGTAAATCGACCCTGTTCAAGTTGATCACCGGGCAGGAAACGCCCGACAGTGGCGAGATCATTATCGGCGACACGGTACATCTGGGCTTTGTCGATCAAAGCCGTGATGATTTGAAAGCTGACAACAATGTCTGGCAGGAAATTTCCGGCGGCGCCGAGATGATGAATATCGGCAAGTTTGAAATGCAGACCCGTGCCTATGTAGGGGCCTTTAACTTCAAAGGCGGCGATCAGCAAAAAAAGGTCGGCCAATTATCCGGCGGCGAACGCAACCGTGTCCATATGGCGAAAATGTTGAAGGAGGGCGGCAACGTCCTCCTGCTCGATGAACCGACCAACGATCTTGACACCGAAACGCTCGCAGCATTGGAAGAAGCGCTAGAAAGCTTTGCCGGTTGCGCCGTGGTTATCAGCCATGATCGCTTTTTCCTCGATCGTTTAGCCACCCATATTCTGGCCTTTGAAGGCGACAGCCATGTCGAATGGTTCGAAGGCAATTTCGGTGCCTATGAGGAGGACAAGATCCGCCGCCTAGGCGATGAGGCGACGCGCCCGCATGCGATGACTTATAAGAAATTGACCCGATAACGCCGATGACGGGGAGTGCATTGCCATCTGCCACCGCGATCCGCATGGATGCGGACGCGCTCAACTCCTTCATGACCGAGGCCTTCCCACAAAGCCCGCCGGGATCGCGCGGGCTGGTGATCTCGGTAGCTCCCGGTTTTGTGCAGGCCCGACTGATCCCTACTGACGTCGCGCTCCGTCCTGGCGGGCTGGTGTCCGGACCGACCCAGATGGGATTTGCCGATATGGCGGCATATGCTTTGGTCTTGGCGCATATAGGGCCCGTCGCGATGGCGGTGACAAGTGCGCTTAACTATCAATTTTTGCGGCCTTGCAAGCCCGAACCGCTGACGGCCGATGCACGGCTGTTACGGCTCGGTAAGCGATTAACGGTAGTCGACATCCGCCTTTATACTGATGACATCGAGAAACCGGTCGGCCAGGCCAGTGTGACCTATGCCATTCCCTAGGCTTTGCTGTTATTGGGTTTTGACCGCATCAAATAGTTGGAAAGTCCGTGATAAAGGCGGGTCGGGCAAATTTGAGCGCTCATCCAGTCAGCAATCAGCGCCGTGGCAAACAACGGCATGACGATGCCGCGACTGGCGGTCGTTTCGATTAAGATGATGACAGCGGTCAGCGGCGCGCGAACGACACCGACGAAATATGCAACCATGCCGAGCATCACCACCGGCCCCACAGGGCTATTCGGAAAGAGCGGCGTCAGCAAATTTCCGAAGCCGGCGCCGACCGCCAACGATGGCGAGAAAATCCCCCCGGGCGCACCGCTGAGTGTAGATGCGATGGCGGCGGCGAACTTGGCCGGAAAGAACCAGAGTTTGCCGTGATGACCCTCGACCAGAAAGCTCGTAACATCATAGCCCGTACCCCAAGTCGCTCCGCCGGTCAGGATGCCGACAGACGCAACGACAAGACCGCAGCCAGCGGCCAGCCAAATGGGATAAGCGGTCATGCGTTTGACGAATGTGTTGGTTTTTGCCGCAAAGGCGAGAACGAGCCTAGCAAATAGTCCGCCAGCCAGCCCGCCAAAAATGCCCGCGACAGGGGCAATGAGGATCAGTTCGCGAAATCCCAATGTATCGTGCATGACGCCAAAATAAAGATAATCACCTGCTATGCCGAGACTGACCAGGCCTGAGATCATAACCGCACCCATCGTCAACACGGCGACTTTCTGTTCATATGCAGCCGCTAGTTCTTCGATGGCAAAGGCGATACCGGCGAGCGGCGTGTTGAACGCCGCGGCCACACCGGCAGCACCGCCAGCGATATAGACCCCGGCGGTAATACGGACCTTCAACAATTTGTGGATACCAACCATAATCGCAGCGCTGACCTGCACCGTCGGGCCTTCGCGCCCGACCGACCCGCCCGCTGCGAGCGTCGCCAACGTCAGCCCCAATTTGGCGATGGCGGTGCGTAGGGACACCAGCGGACCATTGGCCTCGCCATCCGGACGGCGACCTGCCGCGATAATTTGCGGAATGCCCGACCCCTTCGATTCGGGCGAGAAGCGGTTGGCAAACCACACAACCAGTGCAAAGGTTGTCGGCGTTAGTATCAGTGGCAGCCACCAAGCCTGCCGGGTGACAAAGAAGATCAACCGTTGGGCATAATTGCCCGCTTCGGCGAATGCCATGGCGACAAGGCCGAGCAACAAAGCGCCACTTACCATTGCAACGCGGCGGCGGATATCTACAACTTCGCTTCGGGCGCGCCGGTTAAAGCGCAATTGCCAGAGACGTAGCAGGCGCGGCATTCGGACGGGGAGGTGCATGCCGTCGTGTTAGTCCGACTTTGGCAGAGCGCAACCCCGTTTGTGGCTAAATTTCGGCTCTTTTCGCGCTGCTAGTTTAGCGTACTCGCTTCACTCTGACGGCACCGCCGTCACCTTTTTCAACGACGAAATTGGGAATGTCGGCGATCATGTCGGAAAGGCGGGCATAGCCGAAATTGCGGACGTCAAAACTTGATCGGTTTCCAGCGATTTGTCCAAGCTCGCTTAAGGAAGCGAAGCCTTTGTCATCGCGTTTCGCCGCCTTCCAAGCATCACCCAGCAACAACAGGATGCTGGGATCAATTTCCTTCTTGGTTGTGAGTTTTGGATCGGTTCCGCTCGCCCCGCGTCCTGCATTAATCAACGCGTCGACATCAATGAACCGGCTGCACGCGCCCTGAAATCCCTCTGGCGTTTTGGCACTGCCAAAACCGTAGACGGGGATGCCATCCTGTCGCACCCGCATCGCCAAGGGCATGAAATCACTATCGCTGGACATAATGCCTATTCCGTCGAGCCGCCCCCGATAAAGAAGGTCCATCGCGTCGATAGTCAGTTTCATGTCAGTGGCATTTTTGCCCTTCGTTAAATCAAACTGCTGTTGCGGTTCGATGCCAAATCGATGCAGTTGATCGACCCAGCCTTTCAATGCCTGCTTGCGCCAGTTGCCATAAGCACGACGGATGTTGACTGTCCCCAACTCGGCAAGGACAGTCAAAACCGGGTCGAGGCCTGAGGGACGCGCATTATCCGCGTCAATCAAAAGGGCGACGTTACCGTCAGCCATGCACGACGTCAGCGCTGCGATCTTCGGACATCAGGCTAACTGCAACTATAGCGATCATGGCGGCAATAAAACCCGGAACAAGTTCATAAAGCCAATCGCTCCAACCGATAGCGACCCAGCCGATGACAACCGCAGCGCCCGTAACCATACCCGCAAGTGCGCCCGATCGCGTCATTCGCGCCCAAGTAAGTGACAGAAGGATGAGCGGACCAAAGGCGGCGCCAAAACCAGCCCAAGCCTTGCTGACCAATTGCAAAACGCTGCCATTGGGGTCTTGAGCGAGGAGCATGGCAACAGCCGCCACAAGAATGACCGACAGTCGCCCGACCGCGACAAGTTCCCGTTCACCGGCGTTGCGACGCACGAACAATCGATAGAAATCTTCAGTCAAGGACGAGCCCGTAACAAGCAATTGCGCCGAAATCGTGCTCATTACCGCAGCAAGAATGGCCGAAAGCAAAAAGCCGAGCAACAGCGGAGGAAGCAACATCTGACCAAGGATGATGAAGATAGTTTCGGGATCGTCGAGGGTAGCCCCTCGATAGGTGAGATAAGCGCGCCCGATCATCGCCACGCCGATCGCGCCCATCAAGGATATGCCCATCCAAGTCAGCCCGATGAACCGCGCTGCGGGGATGTCCTTGACCGACCGGATTGCCATAAAGCGGACAATGATATGCGGCTGCCCGAAATAACCGAGTCCCCAAGCCAGCGCCGAAATAATTCCCAGCGCGGTGGTGCCTGCAAAGAAGCTGGTCAGCTTTGGATCGACGCCGTTCAATATCTCGACCACACTAATTCCGGCGTCCAGACCGTTCCAAGCCGCGATCGGAACGACGACCAGCGCGACCATCATAATCATACCCTGAACAAAGTCCGTCAGACTGACCGCTAGAAATCCCCCTAGTACGACATAGGCCACGACGACGGACGCAGTGGCCCAAAGACCCGTCTGATAGCTGAGTCCGAAGGCGCTTTCGAACAATTTGCCACCTGCGACTAAGCCCGAGGCGCTATAAAGGGCAAAAAACACCACGATTACAAGGCTAGCGACAATGCGCAGCAGATGAGATTTGTCGGCAAATCGGTTTCCCAAAAATTCGGGTATGGTCAGTGAGTTACCATAATCTTCGGTTTGTTTTCTTAGCCTCGGAGCAACGACAACCCAGTTCACCCATGCACCTAGGAACAGCCCGAAACCGATCCAGCTTTGTGACAAACCAAAAGCGAAAATTGCTCCAGGCAACCCAAGCATTAGCCATCCCGACATGTCCGATGCGCCCGCGGCGAGCGCAGTCACCGCAGGGCCGAGGCTTCGACCGCTTAGAAGATATTCGCTGCTGTCGGCGGTTGATTTGCGATAGGCGTAAACGCCGATGCCGAGCATCATCAAAAAATAAAGAGAAATGGCGAACAGAGTTTCGTTTTGCATAAAGCGCGCCCTAGCGCAGGCAGCGCGCGCATCCAACCCCTCGTGGATTCGACTTATCGGGGCGAGAATTCTCCGCTCTCTTCATCGAGTACGTGCAAAATCCCGTCACTGATCGCGAAAAGTGCTCCGCGTAACTTCAAACTGCCCTCTTTTTCCTTTTCACGAATACAGGGGAAACTGCGCAAATTGTCGAGACTGACCTGAACCGCTGCAAACTCCATGGCACGCGCAGCTTCGCGCGTGTTAATGTCTGCATGTTGAGCCGTTACTGCATCGCGCGCGTCATCGAGCATCGAGATCCAGTCAGCGATAAAGCCACCATTGCCCGGCTCGCTACCCTCCATTGTGCGATGCAATGCGGCGTGACAGCCGCCACACAGGCCGTGGCCCAACACTACAATCTCTTCGACCTTCAAGATTTGCACCGCAAATTCCAGCGCAGAGGAGACACCATGACGCCCCGGGCTTGTTTCAAAAGGGGGGACCAGCGCACCAACGTTGCGCACCACGAAGATCTCACCTGGCGTGGTGTCGAATATTTGCGAAGGCTCCACCCGGCTGTCCGAGCAGGCAATGACCATCACTTTAGGCGATTGGCCTTCACGAAGTTCATCCCATCGTTCGCGCTGTGATTTCCATCCAGTTGAACGAAAGCGGGCATAGCCGGCGAGCAATTCGGAAAAATGATTCATGGACTAGCTATTAGCAGAAGAAGCGTGGTTGAGAAGAGAGCCGCTCATCGCTATGGGAACGCCATGAACGCTCCACTCACTTCCGCTCCTCGCCAACGCAAACCCGACTGGATACGAGTCAAGGCGCCAACGAGCGCGGGCTATGCCGAGACCCGTCGCCTGATGCGCGACCTCAACCTCAATACAGTTTGCGAAGAAGCGGCGTGCCCTAATATCGGCGAATGCTGGACCAAAAAGCATGCGACGGTGATGATCCTAGGCGACACCTGCACCCGTGCCTGCGCGTTTTGCAACGTTAAAACGGGGATGCCTCGTGCGGTTGATGCGCTCGAGCCCGAGCATGTTGCGATTGCTGCAGGTAAAATGGGGCTCAGCCATATCGTTATCACGTCAGTAGACCGCGACGACTTACCCGACGGCGGCGCGAGTCAGTTCGTTAAGGTGATCGAAGCGCTGCGCCGGGAAACCCCGACCACTACGATCGAAATCTTGACGCCCGATTTTCGCAATAAACCCGAAAGCGCGGTTGCGGCCATCGTCGATGCGCGTCCTGACGTCTATAATCACAATCTCGAAACCGTTCCGCGGCTCTATCCCACCATCCGGCCGGGTGCGCGCTATTATGCCTCGATCCGTTTGCTGGAAAGCGTGAAGCGCCGGGATCCGTCGATCTTTACTAAATCTGGCGTCATGCTCGGTCTAGGTGAAGAACGGATGGAGGTACATCAGGTCATGGATGATATGCGCAGCGCCGACATCGATTTCCTTACCATGGGCCAATATCTTCAGCCGACGCCGCGCCACACAAAAGTTATCGACTTTGTGACGCCGCAAGCTTTCGATGCTTACGCACAAATCGCGCGCGCCAAGGGCTTTCTTCAGGTCGCCTCGTCGCCGCTGACACGGTCTAGCTATCATGCCGGCGAAGATTTTGCCGAGATGCGCGCTGCGCGTGAAGCAAAGCTAGCACGCTCAGCGGGCATCTGAAGGCCCATGCCGCGACATCACGAGACGCGCGACCTTTCCCATTCTCCTGAGCAGATGTTTGCGCTCGTCACCGATATTGAGCGTTATCCCGAATTTCTGCCGTGGGTCATTGCCTTGCGCGTGCGCAGCGACGATGAGGCGGAATCGGTTGCCGACATGATCGTCGGCTTCAAAGGGCTTCGGGAAAGTTTCTCATGTCGTGTTCACAAGGACCGCCCGCAACGTGTGACGGTCGACTATATTGACGGTCCAATGAGGCATCTGAACAATGAATGGAATTTTTCCGCCAACGAAGGTGGCGGTTGCCGCGTCGACTTCATGGTCGATTTTTCGTTCCGGTCGCGGGTCTTTGAGTCACTCGCAGGTCAGATGTTTGACAAGGCGCTACGCCGAATGATCGAGGCTTTCGAGACGCGCGCCGATGCGCTTTACGGCGCGGGACGTGTCGTGTCTTCCGATGGCCGCAATGAATCGCGCGCGGGCTGAAGCAAGTCGAGCGCAAAAAGTGTCGCATGGTGGCGAATGGTTGCGCGATCTTTGGATTCAAACTGAACGCGCTGGGTGAAAAACTCGTCGGGGTCCTGACCCCGCCGGCCACGTGCAAAAACTACTAGCCCGACAGGCTTTTTGTCGGTCCCACCATCCGGCCCGGCAAGCCCGGTAATCGAAACGGCAACATCGGCATCGCTATTAGCGAGCACGCCAGTGACCATCGCCCAAGCGGTCGCAATCGCAACCGCACCAAAAGTCTCAATAA
This sequence comes from uncultured Alphaproteobacteria bacterium, assembly GCA_963844225.1. Classification (GTDB taxonomy): domain Bacteria; phylum Pseudomonadota; class Alphaproteobacteria; order Sphingomonadales; family Sphingomonadaceae; genus Sphingopyxis. The sequence continues at coordinate 280,688 of CAWJNG010000012.1, forward strand.
TTTCGCTGCTGACGCCCAACTGCCTTAGCTTTGATTCATCCGAATAGGTAATGAACCCGGCGCTGAATACGTCTGAACAGCCCGCAATGTCAGTGAGCGCCGCGCAGACCATGCCGCCAGTGCAACTTTCGGCAACTGCAACGCTGCGCCCAACTGCACGGTTGGCAGACAACACAGCCTCAGCAGCCTTCGCCCGCTCTTGCGCGCGTCGCTCACAAACGGAAAGATCAGTCACAATGAATACTTCGGGAAAGGCACAGGCATGTCTCCGGTGGTTGCGCGGCGGAAAAGGCCCTTACGCCATTGTGACCACGGCGGCTACAATAGCATAACAGCGGTGACAATGCTCCTTTTCATGTCGTTTTGATACCAAGAAAGCAATATATTCCAGCAACCTATGGGTCTCAATTGGTCCGCGTTTTTGCCGGTATCCAATTTATTTCGACACGGTCCGTCGCATTTTTGGATGCATCAGGGTCGGATCAACATTGCAATCGCCTGTGCAGCGATACCTTCCCCTCTTCCCGTGAAGCCCAGCCGCTCGGTCGTCGTGGCCTTGATATTCACGGAGTCGCTGGCGGTATGGAGCAACACCGCAAGGCGATCACGCATGGCGGTGCGGTGCGGTTCAATCTTGGGAGCTTCGCAGATAATCGTCACGTCGACATTCCCAATGCGATAGCCTTTTTCCGCTGCCAGTTCGATGGCGTGGAGCAGAAAACGGTCCGATGACGCATCCTTCCAACATGGTTCGCTAGGTGAAAAATGCTGCCCAATATCGCCTTCGCCAATTGCGCCAAGGATCGCGTCGACCAGAGCGTGAATCGCGACATCGGCGTCGCTATGCCCTGAGAGTCCCTTCTCATGCTCGATCTTGATCCCGCACAGCCACAGCTCTTCACCAGCAGTAAGGCGGTGCACATCATAACCGGTACCGACCCGCATAGAAGGCAAATCGCCCGCAAAATCTGTCGCGAATGTCAGTTTGCGCAAAAGTTCGTCTCCTTCCACGAGTTGGATGTCAATGCCATCGGCCCGTGCCACCTGCGCATCATCTCCTGCAGCCGGATCGCCGCTCCAATTGCGATGTGCGTCCAGAATGTCGGCGAAGTGAAAGGCTTGCGGAGTCTGAACGCGGCGAAGAGTCTCTCGGCTGGCAGGAGCACCCATCTGTTCACCTGCGGCTTGGGCGAGGCTGTCTACAACGGGTAGAACAGGAATCGCACCAGCGTGCATTTCCAATGCCGCAAGCAAGCGCGCGATTACCGCGTGTGGCACGACGGGGCGCGCGGCATCGTGGATCAGCACGTGGATTGGGCAAAACTCGGCGAGTGCTTCTAATGCAAGGCGCACAGACTGTTGGCGCGTGCTACCGCCGGTGATCAGGCGGACACCGGGGATGTCGGCGAGTGCTTGGTTCGCGCAATCCTCAGCTTTGTCTGGGATTGCTACAATGATGGGCGACAAGCCAGCCAAAGCAAATGCCTCGGCGGAATGACGAACGACCGCTTTGCCACGCCACTGTGCAAATTGCTTTGGAACAGGTTGTCCGGCGCGCAGCCCTTGCCCCGCAGCCACGATGATCGCGGCGGTCATAGGGAGTTGGTAAGGCGTTTGGGATTCGGACATGAAGATGCCGGTTAGCGCAGCACCGTCTTGCGGGAAAGCCGCTTAGCGTGTAGCGGGCTGCACATATTTTAGGCAATCTTCGCGCAGAACGCAAAAGAAGGACGGCAGGACGGTGCTACGGCCCATCACCATTGGCTCGATCGAGATCGCGGATCCTGTTATCCTCGCACCGATGACGGGCGTCACGGATATGCCCTTCCGCACGCTGGTGCGCCGCTATGGATCGGGGCTTAATGTAACTGAGATGATCGCGTCACCGGCGATGATCCGCCAGACGCGACAGTCATTACAGAAAGCCGCATGGCACGCAGTTGAGGAACCAGTGTCGATGCAGCTCGCCGGCTGTGATCCGCGTGAAATGGCCGAGGCTGCTAGGCTAAATGAAGATCGCGGCGCTGCTATTATCGACATCAACATGGGCTGTCCGGTGAAAAAAGTCGTCAACGGTGATGCGGGATCGGCGCTGATGCGTGATCTGCCGCTGGCCGCGAGCCTAATCGCAGCGACGGTTAAGGCCGTTTCCGTGCCAGTGACAGTCAAAATGCGCATGGGTTGGGATCATCATAGCCTCAACGCCCCCGAACTGGCCCATATTGCCGAAGATCTGGGCGCGCAGATGATTACGGTGCATGGCCGCACCCGCTGTCAAATGTATCGGGGCGACGCAGACTGGAGCTTTGTCCGTGAGGTCAAGGATGCTGTGCGCGTGCCGGTGATTGTCAATGGCGACATATGCTCGGTCGATGATTCGCGTGCGGCCTTGGCGCAGAGCGGCGCCGATGGCGTGATGATTGGTCGCGGCGCTTATGGCCGGCCTTGGCTTCTCGGTCAGGTGATGGCCGCTCTGCGCGGGGAGGGGGAGCGGCCAGACCCCAGTCTCGATGAACAATACCACATGATTATAGGCCATTATCACGCGATGATCGACCATTATGGTGAGATGACCGGCGTCAATATGGCCCGCAAACATATTGGCTGGTACACGCGAGGGCTGCCTGGATCGGCCGAATTTCGTAATCGCGTCAACCAGATTGGCGACAGCTCCAGCGTGCTGGCGGCAATTGAAGAATTTTATACGCCCTTTCTGGCCAAGGCAGCGGCGTGACCCAAGAAACGTCCGCGACCCAGCCAGGGGATCGCGACGACCTTATCCAGTCGCACCCTGTGGCGACACTGTTGCTCGACCACAATGGTGCCATCCTGTTCGTCAATTCGGCTGCCGAGCAGCTTTTCAACGTTAGCCGTTCGGCGATGGTGGGGCGCGAATTATTCGACGTCATCCAGTTGGACTGCAGCTATCGCAAGCGGATATTGGACGCCGATAATCCTGCCCTCTTCGCCCATGGCGTTGAAATTATCCTGAGTGATCGTAAGGCGATGCTAGTTGATATTCAGATGCTGCCGAGCGGATCGGGTGAACATTTGATCCTCGCAATCACGCCGGCACAGCGCGAAGCCGATTTGCTAAGCGGGTCATTCGGGCGGTCGGGGCGTGCTGCTGGTGCCGCAGCATCAATGCTTGCGCACGAAATTAAAAACCCGCTTGCCGGTATTCGCGGCGCTGCACAATTGATAGCGCGGTCCCCTGAGAAGAATGCCGAGCGCTTTACGACCTTAATATGTACCGAGGTCGACCGGATCGCGACCTTGATCGATCAGATGGAACATTTCTCTCGCGGTCAGCCTATCTCATGTTCGCCAATCAATCTTTATCCCGCGATTTTGCAGGCGATGGATACGATGCGAGCAAGGCCGTGGAAATCGCTCCGCATGACTGAAGATTTCGACCCTTCTATCCCGATGGTTTTGGCCAATCATGACGCGATTGTGCAGATATTGCTGAATCTTGTCGGTAACGCAGGCGAAGCAGTCGACGGGAGCGATGACGCACTGGTCCGAGTTGCCACGGCCTATCGCCACGGACTGTCCATCGACAATGGCGACGATCGCGGCCGAACTTCCTTACCAATTGAAATCATGGTCAGCGACAATGGCCCTGGTGTTCCCAACGATATTCGCGGCGATCTGTTCGATCCCTTCGTGACGACGAAACGTGAAGGGCGCGGACTTGGACTGGCCCTAGTGGCCAAGCTGGCACGCGACATGGGTGGCACCGTCCAGTACAGCCGGGACAATATGATGACCAATTTTCGGGTCCATCTGCCTGTTGCGACGGCGACGGGTGAACAGGAAGCAATGATATGAGCATGGGTAAAACCATTTTGCTGGTCGAGGACGATCCGGCAATAGCTTTGATCATCCGCGAAACGTTGGTCGATGAATGCGAAACCTTTGCTGCTGTGGCCAGCATCAAAGAACGTGACAATTGGCTCGCCGATCATCAACCCGACCTAATTATCACCGACGTTGTGCTTCCCGATGGGGACGGGCTTGAATCGCTCGCCGAAGCCCAGATTGAACCGCATTTGCCGATCATCGTCCTTTCGGCACAAAACACTCTCGATACGGCGGTGCGGGCGACCGATATTGGCAGTTACGATTATCTTCCAAAGCCCTTTGATCTAGGTGATCTTACGTCCAGCGCCCGGGCGGCTTTAGCGCAGCGCCGTCTCGATGTGACCACCGATACCTCCAGCCCAGCGATTGACCCGAGCCATGGCCTGATAGGGCGAGCGCCCGCCATGCAGGCGGTCTATCGCACCATTGCACGGCTCGCTTCCAACGATCTGGCGGTCCTGATATTGGGCGAATCGGGCACTGGTAAAGAAGTGGTCGCTCAAGCTATTCACGCCACTGGACTCCGGCGGCGAGGACCATTCGTCGCAATCAACATGGCCGCCATCCCACGCGAGTTAATCGAAGCGGAGCTGTTTGGGCACGAAAAGGGGGCCTTCACAGGAGCTCATGCCCGCAACGCCGGCCGATTTGAACAAGCGGCAGGCGGAACGCTTTTTCTGGACGAAATCGGCGACATGCCGCTTGAGGCGCAAACGCGGCTTTTGCGAGTGTTACAGAGCAATGAATATTCTACCGTCGGTGGAAGTCAGGCGCTAAAGTCCGACGTGCGCGTTATTGCCGCCACCCATCGCGACATGCGGACGCTAGTTGCCGACGGGCGGTTTCGCGAAGATCTATATTACCGTCTCAATGTGATTCCGGTGCAATTGCCAGCCTTGCGCGAACGGCGGACCGATATTGCGGCGCTGGCCGATTATTTTGTTGCGTCTGGTCGCCAGTTGGGATTGCCTGACCGGCGGTTCACTCCGGCGGCGATGCAGATTCTGGAAAATTATGACTGGCCAGGCAATGTGCGTGAGCTGGGCAATGTGGTGCAGCGGCTGGCGGTGCTAGCGCGCGATGTCGAGGTCACGAGCAAGGACGTGCAAAACATATTGTTCGAAGATCTTGCTGATGATGATTTGGCGTCGACGACACAGCGGCTCAATGAAGCGGCGGACAACTGGGCATGCGAACAGATTGCAAGCGGCGATTTGGATGGTCGCGTGCATGCCGCCATGCTGGAAATAGTCGAAGATGCTCTCATCCGCCGCATGCTGAAAGAATCCAGCGGCAATCAGCTGGAGGCGGCGCGGCGATTGGGGATTAATCGCAACACGCTGCGCAAGCGTCTGGCACAGCTGCATATCGATCCATCGCGTCCTTAACGCGCCCAGTTGAAGCGATTTTCAGTCAAACGCACCACATCGGGCAAATTGTGTGTTTTCTGTGCAACAGCTTTGTCGTATTGCGGCAACAATGGATCCACCCCCATCCTTGAAACCGTCTGACCAACCCTCGTCGGTCGTCGACGAAGGCACCGGCTGGCGCTTTGCCAAAATGGAATATTATATGCTGGCGGTCGTCGTCAGCGTAGCGATAGCGACCTATATCTTCGTGACCGGGGATACTCAAAGCGAGCGCTTGCTGACACCAGCGCTAGTAGCCGCCATTATGGTCGCCAATCTGGTGCCGGCAATGGCGTTGATTGTCCTGATCGGCAGCCGTCTCGCGCGCGCGCGCGCAGTCCGGTCGCTCAATGGTGGCAACGGGCGGCTGCATGTCCGTTTGGTGGCATTATTCTCACTGATCGCCGCAGCGCCGACATTGCTGGTGGTGATTTTCGCATCTCTGCTGTTTCAATTCGGCGTCGATTTCTGGTTTTCCGATAAATCGCGCGGCATGTTCGAAAATGCTGCCGGCCTTGCGCAGGGCTATTATCAGGAAGATCAAAAGGAGGTTGAGGCCAACACTTTGGCTATGGCCAAGGACATTAACAAATATATCAAAATGACTCCCATTGACGATCCTGATTTTACGATATTTTATCTACAACAGGTCGTCTTTCGCGCTCTCAATGAATCGGCGATCATCGGGGTGAATTCGGCAGGCGATTATGTCACTCAGGCGCTAATTGATCCTGACGAAAGAGTGGCCGCAGAGCGCATTTCCCCTGAAACTATCAAGGAACTCGACAGCGGAACGCCCATTGTAACGAAACAGCGCGGGAACAAGACCGAATCATCGACCAAATTGGCAGGTCCCGGCCGACTTTATCTCTATGCGTCGCGTGATGCCAATGCGCTTGGATTGCAACAATTTGGTCGTGCCCGCACCGTTCTTGCCGATTATAATGCCTTGTTCCGTCAATCACAGCAATTGCAGCTGCGGTTCAATCTGGCACTTTATCTCGGCTCGTTGCTGCTCCTCGCGCTTGCGGTTGTGGGCGCAATTGTTGTTGCGGACAGGATTGTCAGACCACTGGGAACACTGGTCAGCGCCGCCAGAACCGCTGCTGGCGGTGACTTGTCGATTCGCGTGACGCCGCCAGTGCGTGACGATGAAATAGCTGTACTAACACGTGCGTTTAATCGGATGACCGAACAATTGCAGGGGCAGACCGGCGCGTTGCTTAGCGCGAACGAGCAGCTTGAGGCTCGGCGGACCTTTATTGAAACTGTGTTGAGCGGCGTGTCGTCAGCTGTTGTGTCAGTTGATGCGGATCGACTGATTCAACTGGCTAACGCTTCGGCCGAACGGCTCATTTGCGGGAATTCGGGAAGTCTCGTCGGCCAGAAACTGGATGATGTCGCGCCCGAGCTTGCCAGATTGCTGGACGAAAGTGAACCAGAGGGCGTCGTGCAACTGGCCCGCGGCGACGGTGAGCCGCGAACTCTGGCAGCTAAAGCTGTTGCTCTTGGCGACGGTTTTGTTTTGAGTTTTGAGGATATTACGCAGCAACTGCTTGATCAGCGCCGCGCCGCTTGGTCCGACGTCGCTCGCCGTATTGCACATGAAATCAAGAACCCGCTAACCCCAATTCAACTGGCGGCTGAACGGTTGCAGCGCCGCTTTGGTGATAAAATTGAAAATGACCCGGCAACATTTCGCAAACTGACCGACACAGTGATCCGTCAGGTCGCCGATTTGCGCCGCATGGTAGATGAGTTCTCCAGCTTTGCGCGCATGCCCAAACCCAATTTTGGGGCCGAAGATATTTGGGACATCGTTCGTAAGTCGATGTTCCTATTCGAAGTGGCCAAACCAGAGATTGTGTTCTCAGTGACCGTCGATGGTGATCCGGAACCGCTGGTTTGTGATCGTCGCCTGTTGTCGCAAGCCGTAACAAATATTGTAAAAAATGCGGTAGAAGCCGTTGAAGAGCGGAATAAAAATAACCCCACCTCGCCGCAGGGGCACGTCAAAGCAGAGATTATTGACGAACCGGGCGGTTCCTTGCGGATTATGATAAGCGATGACGGTATCGGTCTGCCCAAGGAACGGGAGAGCATTGCCGAACCATATATGACTACGCGGCAGGGCGGCACGGGCCTAGGTTTGGCGATCGTCAAAAAGATCGTCGAACAACATTTCGGTGAGCTGGAGTTTGGGGATGCGGCGGTCGGGCCGGGAACCAGAGTCGTTATGACGCTTTATCCCGACCGATTGCGGCCATTAGCAGGGCAGGGGGAAGAATTAGCGGCGGCAAGTCAGGGCGAATCCGTCCCGGGCCGCATACGCAACCGAACAGGTAGAGAAGATAATGGCGCTTGATATTCTGATCGTTGACGACGAACGCGATATTTGTGACTTGGTCGCGGGTGTTATGGAAGATGAGGGCTATGAAGCCCGTACCGCGTCGAACAGCGACGAGGCATTAGAAGCGATCCGTCAACGCCGCCCTTCGCTCGCCCTGATTGACGTCTGGTTGCAGGGATCGCGGCTCGATGGACTGGGATTGGTCGAAGCCATCAAAAGTTTTGATCCGACGCTGCCGATAATCGTGATCTCGGGGCATGGCGGGCTCGATACCGCCGTGGCGGCCATCCGTCGCGGGGCATTTGATTTCATCGAAAAGCCTTTCGAAGCGGAACGCCTGCTGCATCTAGTTTCGCGCGCGACAGAAAGCGAACGGCTGAAATTTGAAAATGAACAGCTGCGTGAGAGGGTGGGGCAGGCCGACGAGCTCACCGGGACCAGCGCTGCGATCAACAATGTGCGCGCGACGCTCAAGCGGGTCGCTGGCACCGGGAGCCGTGTCCTGATTACAGGAGCTCCTGGCGTGGGCAAAGAGGTCGCCGCGCGGGTGCTGCATGGATGGAGCGGACGCAACAGTGCAGCATTTCGCGTGATTTCCTCGGCCCGCATGGATCCTGAGACGGTCGAAGCCGAATTGTTTGGAACAGAAGGCCCCGACGGCGCAATCCGCGTTGGCGTGCTGGAGCAGGCCCATGGGGGGACGCTGTTCCTCGACGAAATAGCCGATATGCCCCTGACCACACAGGGCAAAATTTTACGCGTCCTCACCGAACAAAGCTTTGCCCGTGTAGGCGGACGCACGACAATCCGAGTTGACGTGCGAATTATATCGGGGTCGGCGAGCGACCTACTCGAAGCGATTTCCGACAATCGTTTTCGTGAAGATCTCTATTACCGGCTCAACGTTGTACCAGTGCATATCCCGCCGCTACGCGAGCGTCGTGACGATATTATCTCGCTTTGTGAGCATTTTATCATGCGATACGCGGCTGACAGGCGTATTGCGGTGCCTACGATCAGTCCCGAAGCGCTGGCTGCGCTTCAGGCACATGACTGGCCCGGCAATGTGCGCGAATTGCGCAACGTGATTGAACGCGTGATGATCCTCGCCCCCGGTGATCGGCTAGCCAAAATCGACATTGATATGCTTCCGACGGAATTGGTGCGTGGCGGCGCTGACATCCTGCCCAACGCCGAATCGATAACCTCTATCCCATTGAAAGAAGCGCGGGAAAATTTTGAACGCGAATATTTGCGCATCCAGATTCGGCGTTTTTCGGGCAATATTTCTCGCACCGCAGGCTTTATCGGAATGGAACGATCAGCCCTGCACCGCAAACTGAAGCTCCTAGGCCTTACCGAAACCAGCGAGAATAACGACAGTTAAGTCCTGCAATACACCTACACTAGGATTCCTCGCCGCATCTGCAGACCTATTCGAATGTTACCGCATGCAAACGAGGTCTGGACCGGACTGCGGCTTTGCAGCATATTGGGGTAGCGATAGCAACGCACGCTCATCAACGTGCGCATATAACGCGGCAACACCGCCAAAAACAGGAGGCCAAAGTGTCCGACAAAAATCAAAATCTCCAAGATCTTTTTTTAAATTCGCTGCGGCGCAGCAAAACCCCCGTGACCATGTTCCTGGTCAAGGGCGTCAAACTGCAAGGCATCATTACCTGGTTTGACAATTTCTCGTTGTTGCTGCGTCGTGATGGTCAGTCGCAATTAGTTTACAAGCACGCGATTTCCACCGTAATGCCGTCGCACGACTTCGATCTTTCGGCCATTCGCGATAGTCTGAAAGAAATCGGGGCCGCGAAGAGTAAAGCCTTGCAGGATGTATTCCTGAATGCGGTTCGCAAGTCGGATGAAGCAGTTACGATGTTCCTGGTAAATGGCGTGATGCTGCAAGGTGAAATCGCGGCCTTTGATCTGTTTTCTATGTTGCTAGAGCGCGACGGACAGGTGCAACTTGTTTACAAGCATGCCATTTCAACCGTCCAGCCCAATGGACCGATTAATCTCAGCGAAGAAACGTCTGACGAAACTACCGATGACTGATCCCATCGATGGCGGATGATGCCGCGGGCATTTCGAGTGGCACGGAAACGCTGCTGATCGTTCCGGAATGGCGCGGGCAGGGGCTGTCGCGCGATCTCGAAGCACGCATTGAAGAAGCCAAAGGATTGGCGATCGCGATTGGCCTGTCGGTCGTCGCGGTTCATCCGCTACGGTTGCGCCAGACGCGCGCTGCGACATTGATCGGCGCCGGTCAGATCGAGGCGATTAAGCCCGATGTCGCGGCGAAGGAGGTTCAGCTCGTTATCGTTGATGCGCCGCTATCGGCCATCCAGCAACGCAATCTGGAAACCGCCCTCGGCGCCAAGGTGATCGACCGGACTGGATTGATCCTGGAGATTTTCGGTGAACGCGCGGCGACTGCCGAGGGACGGATGCAGGTCGAGCTCGCCCATCTGGACTATCAGGCCGGACGGCTAGTGCGTAGTTGGACCCACCTTGAACGCCAACGCGGCGGTTTTGGTTTTCTTGGCGGTCCTGGCGAAACCCAGATCGAAGCCGATAGGCGTATGATCCGTGACCGGATGGCGCGTATCCGCCGCCAGCTAGAAGATGCCCGCCGCACGCGCAACTTACAGCGTGCAAAGCGCCAACGCGCGCCTTGGCCTGTGGTGGCATTGGTTGGATATACAAATGCCGGAAAATCAACTTTTTTCAATATATTAACGGGAAGTGGCGTCATGGCGGCAGACATGTTATTTGCCACGTTGGATCCCACGATGCGCGAGATCCGCTTGCCAGGAATCGATAAGGCGATCCTGTCCGATACGGTGGGCTTTGTATCCGATTTGCCTACCGAATTGGTCGCTGCATTCCGCGCTACGCTGGAGGAGGTGACGACTGCAGATTTGATCGTCCATGTCCGAGACATCGTCCATCCAGACAGTGAAGCACAATTTGCAGATGTTCGCGCCATCCTCGATGGCCTTGGCGTCAATGGCGGCACTGTCGCGGATAACACAGATAACGGAGGCGATGATAGCGACCGCGCGCCGCCAGTTCCGCAAATCGAAATCTGGAACAAGGTTGATCTGGCCGACGCAGACCTTCGGGCTTTCGTCGAAGAGAAGGCGGCGCATCGCGATGATGTGGCGATTGTTTCTGCAGTCACCGGGGAGGGGACAGAAGCGGCGCGCGCCCTGATGGCTGCCAAACTGACTGCCGAACATCACACATATCGAATTTTGCTAGATTATGGACAGGGTGATGCCGGCGCCTGGCTGCATGCGCGAGGAGAAGTGCTGACGGAAGCAGACGTGGAAGGCGGACAACTTTTGACGGTCAGGCTGGACCCGAGCGATTGGGCCCGGTTTCATCGGTTGTGGCCCGATGCTCGTTCGCTTTGACATCCTGCCATAGTTGCTCCTGAGCGACCAGATTGAGATCATCGAGAGAACCACCTGCGATTATTTCCATCGCTGCGAAGCGCCGCGCAAATTTGTTATTGGCATCGCGCAAGGCAGTTTCGGCATCAATACCCAAGTGGCGCGCATAGTTGACGACGGCGAATAGCAAGTCGCCGACCTCTTCATGGCGATGCTCCACGTCATTTGCTTCTGAGATTTCAGTCAGTTCCTCATCAATCTTGTCGCGTGGTCCGGTGGCGTCTGGCCAATCGAAGCCAGTACGCGCTGCGCGTCCTTGAAGCTTTTGGGCGCGCATGAGGGCTGGTAGCGCCAAAGCTACGCCGCTTAACGCACTGTTCGTTTCGGCCTTGGACTCGCGCTCGTCTGCCTTAATGCGTTCCCATTGTTCGTGGACATCATCTGTGGTGACATCGCCGAAGATATGCGGATGCCGGCGTTCCATCTTGTCGCTGATGGTATTTGCGACCTGATTGAAATCAAAGAGGCCTTGATCCTCGGCAATCTGGCTATGAAAGACAACTTGGAGCAATAGATCGCCAAGTTCGTCGCATATAGCGGCTGGCTGTCCGCCCGCTATCGCGTCGGAAACTTCATAGGCTTCTTCAATGGTGTAGGATGCGATACTCTGAAAATCCTGAGCCAAATCCCATTCACAACCACCTTCAGGATTCCGCAGCTGGCGCATGATGGCCAGCAGGCGATCGATAGGAGCAACGCTTGGGGACATAGATATATCCGATAATATATATTATGTTAAATAATATCAAAACGAGTGACCGGCTGCCCCCTCACGTGACAGCCTGAAAAGTACGAATGACCAAGAACAACAAGGCAAAAATAGCGAGCCACGCCAACGACATCTTAATCCAGTCGGTCAACGGAAGCCTCCGCGCGATCAATGCGCTGACCACTAACGACATCGCCCCTAGAAACCATAGAAATTCGACGCCCATGTCCATGCTCATAGCTGTACCTCTAACCCGTCATAGCCGGGTTCGACATTGTCTGGAAGTTCACCAGACAAATCGACATAGTCCATCGTATTGTCCATATGGGTAATGATTGCCCGTGGTGACCCACATTTTACTAAGGCCTCAAGGCTCATGGCCAGATGTGGATGTGTCGGATGCGGATAGCGCCGCAATGCATCGATAACAAACAAGTCAACGCCGTCAAAAAATTCAACCATCTCATCGGTAAACTTTGAAAAATCAGTAGCATAACCAACGCTATGCGCCCCATCACTAAAGCGCAATCCGCTGGCATTTATCGGACCGTGCGGCATGTCGATCGCTGACACTTCGATAGGGCCAATCCATTGATGATCCATCAGCACTGTAGGGTCGACCGAGGCAGGATAGCCGGCATTTCCGTCAAAGGCGTAGCTGAATCGCCAGTGCAATATGTCAAGTACATGATCGCGTGCATAGGCTGGAACAGGTCTACGCCTTAAGTGCATGACTTGCCGCAAATCATCGATGCCGTGGCAATGGTCGGCATGTTCGTGGGTCCATACAACCGCATCAAGCTCACCAACTTCGGCAGCCATGAGTTGCAATCGCATGTCAGGGCTGGTGTCGACGAGGATCCGAAAACCCCCGAGTGAAACCATAATCGAGGCCCGGCTGCGCAGATTGCGAGGATTATCGGGGTCGCATTGCCCCCAATCATTGCCGATGCGCGGAACACCCGACGATGTACCGCAACCGAGAATTCGAACCTTCATACCAAATCCAGCGTCATGCGATCGCCTTGGTGAACAGGTTATAGAAGTTGGCGCTGGTCGATGCCGCCAGCGCTTCGATCGTCGTGCCGCGCAAATCGGCCAGAAAAGTTAGCGTATCCGCGACAAAGGCCGGTTCACCTGTTTTTCCACGATGCGGCACTGGCGCTAGGAACGGAGCGTCAGTCTCTACTAACAGCCGGTCCTCAGGAATCCATTTTGCACTCGCTTGCAAATCGGCTGCATTGCGGAAGGTAACGATACCGGAAATCGAAATATAAAACCCTAGCTCCAAGGCTTTGCGGGCAAAATCATCGCTCGCCGTGAAACAGTGGATGACGCCAGGAAATGGAACCCGCGCCATTTCTTCGCCAAGTAGGCGCAGCGTATCAGCTTCGGCGTTGCGGGTGTGGACGATGATTGGAAGGCCGGTTTGCTGCGATGCAATGATATGGCGGCGAAAGATGGTTTGCTGCCGTTCCCGGTCGCTTTTGTCGTAATAATAATCGAGGCCGGTCTCACCGATGGCGATTACACGAGGATGCGCGGCTCGCTCAACCAGTTTAGCGGTATCCATATTCGGATGCTGGTCGGCATCGTGAGGATGAATGCCGACGCTTGCCCAGACATCGGCATTGGTCGTAGCCACTGCGAGCACTTCGTCCCATTCGCTTTCACGCGTAGAAATGTTAAGCATCGCTGTAACGCCACGCGCCCGGGCACGGGCCAGCACGTGATCCTGCTGCTCGGCAAGGCCTTTGTAATTGAGGTGGCAATGCGAATCGACCAGCATCAGGCTGGAGCCTCCCCTTCCCCTTCGGGTAGTTCAAGACGCGGAAAAATGGGGACCGGTTGACCTAGTTTGAAGTTGGAGGCGCAGTGTTCGGCAAACCAGTCGCTATTGTTGAGTGCCGTATAATCGCGCGCATCGGCCGCCAGTCCCATTTGATCGAGTAATGTGTCGGCGGAGGCGGGGATGACTGCGCGGATGGCAATGGCCAATGTGCGAACACACTGGAATAGGGTCATGAGAACCGCCGTCATCCGGTCGGGATCAGTCTTGCGAAGCGCCCAAGGAGCCTGGGCATCAACATATTGGTTGCAAGCGAACACTGCCCGCATCCATTCTTCGATGCCCACCGAAAAAGCGAGCTCGTCAAAGGCGCGTGGGGTGAGAGTTTTCGCCATTTCATCAACGCTGGCGATCAGATTGCGGTCCTCACCGGTCAGCTCGAAATCAGTCGTCAACTCACCACCCAAATTCTTAAAAATCATCGACAAACTACGCTGAGCAAAATTGCCAAAGCTGTTCGCAAGATCCGCATTGGCGGTGCGAACAATAGATTCCGCCGAATAGGTGCCGTCCTGACCAAAGCTAACTTCGCGGAGCAAATAATAGCGTAGCGGATCGACGCCGAATTGCGCGGCAAGCAGCATGGGATCGACGACATTGCCGAGCGACTTCGACATTTTCTCCCCTCGATTGAGGAGGAAGCCATGACCGAAAATCTGCTTGGGGAGAGGCAAACCGGCACTCATCAGAAACGCAGGCCAGTAAACCGCATGAAAACGCACGATATCCTTGCCAATCATATGAACGTTTGCTGGCCAGAAACGTCCAAAATCGCCATCCTTGTCGGGATAACCGATCCCGGACAAGTATGTGGTCAGCGCATCGACCCAAACATACATAACATGCCCCGGCGATCCCGGAACTGGCACGCCCCAGTCAAAGCTGGTGCGCGAAATACTAAGGTCCTGTAGTCCACCTTCGACAAAACGCATCACTTCGTTGCGACGGCTTTCTGGACGGATGAAATCGGGTTGCTCTTCATACAGGGTCAACAATTTTTCCTGGTAAGCCGATAAGCGAAAGAACCAGGTTTCCTCGGCGGTCCATTCGACTGGAGTGCCTTGAGGAGACAGTTTTATATCCCCTTCCCCATCGCTTAGTTCCTTTTCATCATAAAAAGCCTCATCCCTGACCGAGTACCAGCCCTCATAACGGTCAAGGTACAAATCGTCATTGGCTTCCATCGCGCGCCACAATGCTTGCGATGCGGACTGATGACCAGCGTCTGACGTGCGGCTGAAATTATCATAGCTGATATTGAGAATGGCACACATATCTTTGAAATATTGCGACATTTCGTCTGCAAATTCCAATGTATCACGCCCTTCGCCGCGGGCGGTTTGTACCATTTTCAGCCCGTGCTCGTCAGTACCAGTAATCAACCTGACATCTCGGCCGCGCATCCGCTGATACCGCGCCATGACATCGGTTGCGATGGCTTCATAGGCGTGGCCGATATGCGGGCGTCCATTGGGATAGCTGATCGCAGTGGTGATGTAAAAAGGTTCGGACATAGGCTGCGCGTGTAACGCCCATAGTCCGTAAGGGGAAGCGTCAGTGCGCGGCTTTTTGCTTGGTTTGTGCCAATCGGGCCAAACAATTGCCGATATCAAATCCAATCATCGCCCCGTCATAGGATCCGCGAATGGCGTGACGCAGATTAAATTGGACATGGTCCCACTCGGCTAGAACCGGCCCCAGCTCGCTCGGGGACCGCTCACGCGCCAGTTTCGCAAGGATAGCCGGAACAACATCAAGCATGAGTTCAAGTCTGGGCCGATTGGCTACCCCGCTCACTTCCTTAGCCAGTGCCGCCCTAAGCCGGTTATTGGTATCGCCGCCGGTGGCAATGGCCAGCAACTTTTTTTCCATCGCACCGACATCGCTATCGATCAGCGCCAGTGCCTTGCCCGGTACCCCACCCGCAGCACCGGCAATCGCTTTGACGTCCGCTATATCCATTACCGGTCTCAATTCGTGCAACCATGACGTCATGCTGTCATCGCTAATAGGTTGAAATCGCAGG
Organism: uncultured Alphaproteobacteria bacterium; assembly: GCA_963844225.1. GTDB lineage: Bacteria > Pseudomonadota > Alphaproteobacteria > Sphingomonadales > Sphingomonadaceae > Sphingopyxis. The sequence continues at coordinate 296,368 of CAWJNG010000012.1, forward strand.
GTCCGGCATCGCGACCGGATGGTCGCCAACAATCGGCCAGGCGAATGGCTCACCAACAGAAAAAGGGTCCGCGCCGGTGGTTCCTCCAGGGTTTTAAGGAGTGCGTTGGCGGCGTCTCCCTCCATATCGTCGACCGCATCGACTACAATTACGCGCCAATGTCCTAGCGACAGCGACAGATGCATTTTGCGGATCATCTGGCGCACCTGATCGATGGTAATATTGCGGGCAAGCTCCTTGCCCTTGTCCTTGGGCAGCCGCATCAATCGCAACATTTCCGGGTGATTGCCTGCAACAAAAAGCCGATCAGCCACAATGTCGCCTACATCATCTAGGCCGATGTGCCCGTCGGTGCCCGCTGCGCCATGGGTCACGAGGAAGCGCGCAACTCGTTCTGCAAAGCTTGCCTTTCCGATCCCCTTGGGGCCTGCGAGCAACCAGGCGTGGTGGAGTCTTCCGCTCTGCCACCCTTCCAGAAAGGCGGCCTCAGGGCCCGTGTGACCGATCATCATAACCAGTCGCCTAGCTCTGCAACAATGCTTGCCGTTACTGTATCAGCGGGGCGGCCTGCATCGACGATGCGCCAGCGCGCGGCATCTGCCGCAGCCAAAACGGCAAAGCGATCGGCCAGCCGCTGCTGATAATCACTGGGTTTACTGCCCATCCTATCGATGCTGTCGCCATCTCGCTCTGCAACGCGGGCTGCGGCTTCATCTGCGTTGAGCGTTAGGAGAAATGTCCGGTCGGGAAGGAGGCCTTCCGACCCGAACTGGTGGAGCGCCATAATGTCGGCATCGGCGATGCCGCCTCCCCCCCCTTGATAAGCGCGCGTCGAATCTACAAAGCGATCACACAAAACCCAGATGCCAGATTCCAGCGCAGGTCGGATAGTCTTTGCGACATGGTCAGCGCGTGCAGCAGCGAACAACAACGCCTCGGTCCGCGCGTCCCAGCGGTCATCGCTGCCGCGCATCAGCAAGTCGCGAATGGCCTCTGCTCCTTCGCTTCCGCCAGGTTCGCGGGTGACGATGCTCTCAAGACCACGTGCGCGCAGTATAGCTGCTAGCGCTCGGATTTGGGTGGATTTCCCAACTCCTTCTCCGCCCTCTAGCGAAAGAAATCGCGCCGTCATAGTCCGGTCAGCCGAAAAAAGCCGGTGCGTGCGCGGTCAAACCAGCCACCTTCGGCGACATCATTGGCGGCAACAAGCGGGGTTGTTTGAGGCGGCAAGCCATCGGGTATTACGACCAAATCGGCGACCACTGAACCGCTTCTGATGGGCGCGTGAATCGGGCCTCGGTAGCGGATAATCGAACGAAAATGCCCGTCATGATGTTTCGGCAGCGTTATTGTGACCCGCCGCGTTGTCCTGACTGGAACGACCGGAGCATCGCCTCCGGTCACATCTACCGTGCCAATCGTTGTTTTGGGCGCCAGAACCGACTGGACGCGCCATTGGTCAAAGCCCCATGTCATCAACCTTATAGACTCTTCTTTGCGCGCCTTTGCACTGTCAAGTCCGGCCACCACCATGATGAGCCGCCGCCCGCCGCGCGTGGCGGAACCGAGAAAACAATATCCCGCTTCCTCGGTATGCCCTGTTTTCAAGCCATCGGCGCCCCTGAAATGCCCGATAATCGGGTCGCGATTGGGCTGGGTGATCGGTTTGCCGTCAGGGGCTATCCCGTGCTGCAAACTAGATAGCGAGAAATAGCGCTCATAGCCTGCGGGAAAATCGCGGATCAGCCGGTCCGCCAGATGCAGCAAATCGTTTGCGGTGACTTTGGTCAGTCCGCCGTCCGGCCAACCATTCGGTGTTCCGAAACGGCTGGAGTACAGACCAATGGAATTGGCGACCCGGTTCATACGCGCAACGAAAGCGGCTTCGCTGCCGTCGATCCCTACTGCGAGCACCGCGGCGGCGTCATTTCCCGAAACGGTTATCAGTCCCTTTAGCAATTCATCAACGCTCACCTTTTCGCCCGCGCGAAGAAACATGGTCGATCCGCCATTGCCGCTATTCCAGCGTTCAAATGTTTTGCGTTGGACAGTGAAGACCGCATTGCGTGATAATTTACCGCTGTCGATTAGGTCGAGCACCACATAGGCGGTCATAACTTTGGCCATCGACGCCGGTGCAAAGCGTTTGTCGGGCTTGCGCGAAAATAGCACCGCGCCTGAATCCATATCTTTAAGCACCACTATCGGAGCTTGAGTGGCAAAGAGCGGCCTGCTGGCGGTTACAGGATGCGCTGGCGTTTGGGAGGCGCCCGATGCACTGACCAGCAAATGTAGACCCGCAAACGTCCCGATGATGACGACACCCCATCTGACCTCAGCAAATTTCATCCTCATGACCGTTTAACGGTCACGCACGACCCGTGCATCGCCAAAACCTTTGGACTGCGCGGTTTTCTGAGCGGCCTTTGCTTCGGATTCCGTAGCAAAGGGCCCCATGCGAACACGCCAATATTTGCCAGCCTCGCTCACTTGTCCGCCTACAGCGAGCGCCGAATTCTCGGCACGCGATTTCGTGCTGAAGGCTGCGACTTGTACGACATATGGCGTGGGGATTGACCGCGCTGCAGTAGTAGGCGCTTCCGAGGTTGTCGGCGCTGCCTTTGCAACGCTGCCCTCAACAATGAAGCGATCACCCTTAGGGCCAGCAGAAGTGGTGGCGGTAGTAGCAGGAGACGACGTCCCCGATGGGGTTACCGCGTTGGCGCGCGGTGGCGGAACCGGTTGGTCTGCAATGTTCTTACGCAATATGGCCAAGAGTGAATCAGGCGTAGGCAGTCGCGCTGCGACAGCCCGACCAGCCCGCAGTTGCGCGCGCTCTGATTCTGACGGGCTGGTACGGCGCACGCGAACGGGCGCGACGCCGGCAATTCCCAATTGCTTCGCTGCCGCTTCAGATAGGTCGATCAGCCGCCCCTTTGCCATTGGACCACGATCATTTACTCGAACGAGGATTGTGCGCCCGGTATCTAGTGCCGTCACTTCGACATAGCTTGGCAAGGGCAGTGTTTTATGTGCGGCGCTGATCACATCAGGATTGTAAATTTCGCCATTGGATGTCGGCTTTCCAGCGAATTCGTCACCATACCAGCTTGCATAGCCCACCGCGTCATAATCGGCCACATCAACAGGCGTATAGGTGATGCCATCGACGATAAATGGCGCGCCTAGCTTGGGCGTGCCATCGCTGACGGTTGTGGATGGCAATGGCCCTGAACTTGCAACAGAAATTCCGTCGCGTTTGCCATCAAAGCTACCGCATCCAGCAAGCATCAGCGCGATGCCTAGCCCCATTACCGCCTGTTTAACGATCAACTTCATTGGCCAACAATCCCACAGACAATGCATAAAAATTGGAACAATTATAATCTAGTATCGCGCGATAATTACCTGTTAGCAAATAAGCGGTGCGCCCCGGGCCATCGGGTTCCAATAAGGTTGCGAGAACAGTACCATCGGGCCAATTGGTTCCAACGGCCTGAAATCCATCGGCGCGCCAGGCGTCCATTGTCCGCCAACGGCTGTGGCGTTCAAACACCCGACTGCAACGCGTCGGCGCCAATCGATTGACCACGCGTTTCCGATCGAAACTATCAGGAACGCGCACCGCGATGCCCCAAGGCTGTCCCTCTCTCCAGCCGGCCTGATGGAGATAGGCCCCAATGGACACAATCGCGTCAGCCTCGCTAGACCAAATTCGACTTACCCCGTCCCCGTCTCCGTCGCGTCCCAGCCGCAGATAGACTGAAGGCAAAAATTGTGGATATCCGAACGCCCCGGCCCAGCTTCCTTTCAATGCATCACGCGGAACTCCGCGCTCGACCATTTCCAGCGTCGCTAAAAATTCGCCTTCAAATAGGCTGCGGCGACGCCCTTCATAGGCGAGCGTCGCCAGTGCCTGCGGCAGGTCAAACCCGCCTGTGACACGTCCATAAGAAGTTTCATGACCATAAATGGCAATCATAATGTTGCTCGGCACACCGGTTTGCGCCTCTATACGTGACAGCAACGGCAGCAACCGCTCGTGGACACGGCGCCCACCGTTTATGCGTGAAGCATCGACATGCTTGGCCAGATAAGGCGCAAAGGGCGGAATCGGCTGGTTGGCAGAGGCGGGGCTGCCCAGATTGTCGCGATCAAGTGCGACGACCCGTTCGCTGATAACCAGCCCCGATGTGACGCGATCAAAAGTCCCACGCGATACGCCTCTTTCTGCAGCTTTTGGCCACAAAGACTGCACATAGGTTGTAAAGCCTTGCTGATCCTGTGCCCGCAACGGAGAAGCGCTTGCAACCATAACCAGACAGACCAGCATCAACGAAAAGGAGGCAATCCGCTTCAAATTGATTTCCAGTAAAGATTTGGCATCCCGTCCCATTTCCATTCTTTCGCACATTCAGACGCAGCTTGCCTAGACCATGTGCAGATAAAATGATTCAATCTCGCCCTAAATCGCCCACGGACGGTGTAAGAATATGCCAACAGCCAATGTTTTTCTTGTCCGCGCCGGACAGCACGTTATGGGAGCCGATATTGGACAGGTGGCCGAGTGGTTTAAGGCAGCGGTCTTGAAAACCGCCGTGGGTGCAAGCTCACCGTGGGTTCGAATCCCACCCTGTCCGCCACCTCTTTAGCTTTTTCGGCCTTTGTTCAGGACTATTGGTCAGATTTTCACTGGCTAAAGTACAGACAAAGAGCATCTAAGGCGCCTGTGGAAGGGTGAGGTCGACATTGCTTGAATTGGCAATTGGCCTTGTACCGAGGCCCCGGTTTTTTCTAAAATTTAACCCTTGGTCAAAGTATGGCGTTGTATGAAGGGGCTGGGACCACTTTATTGGGCGCTGACTTGCAAGAGGCGGCGGCAGATTTGAAGTCTGGCATTAATGTCAGGCAAAGAGCAGATGTGCAGCCGTCCTTCCATTGAGTCCGTGCTTGAAAAAGAGGACCACAATGGACAGCAGCGTTCATCTTCACAAAGCGAGCGAGCAGGCGCAAGCAAGTGATATAATCACAAACGATCGGCGTGCGGCCACACGCACGACGGTAACTGCGCTCGCTAGGATTCGCGAACCCGGCCGCAATCCTTTCGAAGTCGAGCTCAACGATCTGTCGTCATCAGGATTTCGCGTGAAAACTTATGCCCGTTTTCAGATTGGCACCCGTTTCTGGGTCACATTGCCCAATCTGCATCCGCTCGAGGCGGTCATTCGGCGTGTGGAAGGAAATGAAATTGGCTGCGAATTCGTCATGCCGCTCCACGCTGCAGTCGCACGTCACTTCCAAAACAAGCTGAATCGTCAGTAACTTGTTATTAATATTCAATTATAACGCCTAGGGGCCACGGCATAAAGTCTTACGCCGAGGGCAACAGTTTTGCATAAGCACTGTAAAGAGTCACGGAAAGTTACACCAGATAAAGCGGGGAAGATTGGATCGGATAAGATTTTTATCCTTAGATATCAATGGTATTTATAGACATAAAGCGCGCATATTGATCCCACATTCCTGTGTCCGCTGATTAGTCCGCCAGTGCCATTTCTTCATAACGTTGCATGTGCCAGTCGGCGCTGCCAAATTGGTTTTCGATCATCGTCGCGCGTTTGAAATAATGGCCGATGGCCAGTTCCTGCGTAATTCCTATGCCGCCGTGCGTTTGGATTGCGTTCTGCCCGACAAAGCGAGCGCCGCGGCTAACTTTGTTCTTGCAGGCCGATACGGCGGCCTTGCGTTCATCAGTGTGTAGGTTGAGTTTCAACGTGGCCATGATAGTCATTGACCGTGCCTGTTCGACCTCCATGAACATGTCGACCATGCGATGCTGCAACACTTGGAAGCGCGCAATTGGCTGACCGAATTGTTTGCGCTGCTGCGTGTAATCAAGCGTGCCTTCGTGAAGTTTCTGCATAACACCGGTCGCCTCGGCACAAGTTGCAACGGTGGCCTCATCTACGATCTGCTCGATCAAAGGCAGTCCAGCACCCTCTGCACCGAGCAAGGATTCACTCGAAATGCTGACATTTTCGAAATAGATTTCGGAAGCGCGCGAGCCGTCGACGGTCGGGTAATCACGACGCACGATGCCGGGCAAATTTGCCTCAATCAAGAACAGAGACAGACCATCGCGCTCGCGGGCTGCGCCTCCGGTTCGAGTCGTCACCAGCAGATGCGTTGCCCAAGGTGCAGCATAGACAACGCCTTTGTGCCCATTTAGCACATAACCGTTGCTGTCCTTCTTTGCCGTCGTACGAACATTGGCGAGGTCATAACGCCCTTGAGGCTCGGCATATGCAAAAGCAATGATGACATTGCCGGCAATAATTTCTGGAATGAACGCATCGGCATGCGCGCCGCCAACGGCCTTGAGAGCGCCGCCCCCGATGACTACAGTGGGCAGATAGGGTTCAAAGGCCAAGACCTTGCCCATTTCTTCCATCACAAGCGCATTTTCTAATGCGCCGCCGCCTAGACCGCCGTGTTCTTCGGCGAAGGGCGCGCCAAGCATACCCAGTTCGGTTGCCAACGACTGCCAGATTGCGGGGTCACGACCGCTATCGCTGTTGGCCATCGCCTGACGCTTGTCAAAATCATATGTGTCAGCAAGGAAACGTGCCAGCGTGTCGCGGACCATGTCCTGTGTTTCGGTGTAAGTGAAGTCCATGTTTATCTCTCACAAATGGCAATTTGTGCGCCGGTTTGCGGCGCATGAAAAATATTGGAAAACGTCGGAGCTCGATCAGAGCCCCAACACCATCTTGGCGATGATGTTGCGCTGAATTTCGTTCGAACCACCGTAAATGGTGGTCTTGCGTGCGTTGAAATAGGTCGGTGCAGCACGATGGGCATAATCAGGCCCGATCGGATGCTCGTTATCACCTTCGCCAAAGCCCCTGAAATAGGGCGCGCCATAATGGCCGACCGCTTCCAGCGTCAATTCGGTTAGCCGCTGCTGAATTTCGGACCCCTTGATCTTGAGCAGGCTCGATTCCGGTCCAGGCCCCTTTCCCGCATTGGTACCGGCAAGGCTGCGTAGCTCAGTAAACTCCAGTGCGGTCAGATCAATTTCCAGCTCGGCCACTTTGCGCCTAAAGAAAGCGTTGGCTAGCAGTGGCTTGTCGCCATCCATTTCAGTCCGGGCGATTTCCTTGACCTTTTCAATTCCACGTTTTGAGGATGCAACACCGGCAATACCTGTACGCTCGTGCGCGAGGAGGAATTTTGCGCAGGTCCAGCCTTTGTTTTCCTCATAAACACGCTGGTCAACAGGTACGCGGACATCCTCCAGCCACACCTCATTGACCTCATGTTCACCGCCCAATGTAATGATCGGACGAACCGTGATGCCGGGAGATTTCATGTCGATCAGTAAGAAGGAAATCCCTTCTTGCGGCTTCACATCCTTGTCGGTGCGGACAAGGAAAAATCCCCAGTCGGCATGTTGCGCCATCGTAGTCCATGTTTTCTGGCCGTTAACGACGTAATGATCGCCATCACGGACCGCGGCGGTTCGAAGGCTGGCAAGGTCCGACCCAGCCCCCGGTTCGGAATAGCCCTGACACCACCAATCCTCCCCCGACAAGATACGGGGCAGAAAGCGAGCCTTCTGTTCGGGAGTGCCAAAAGTGTAGATAACCGGTCCAACCATCGACAGGCCGAAGGGCATCAGGCGAACGCAATCCGCGCTCGCGGTTTCTTCGGACCAGATAAAGCGTTGTGTCGGGGTCCATCCGGTGCCGCCATATTCGACCGGCCAAGCAGGCGCTACCCAGCCTTTTTTGTACAGTACCTTATGCCAAGCGAGGAAGTCCTCCTTGGACAATTCATCTCCATCATCTTGCTTTCCGCGTAATTCTGCGGGGTAATTTTCGGCGATGAAGGTGCGGACTTCCTGTTGAAAGGCCAAATCTTCTGAGCTGAATTCCATGTCCATTGCGAATCTCCGTCAACGTATGGCTAGTTTATAACGCCTTCTCACGTTTACGTAAACGGAAGTTAGCGGGGCGGCCGCGCGGCCGGTGCGCCTCGGGCGAAGATTGGAATATCGAAGGCGACTTGTCGAGCAGGAATGCTTACATCACACGCCACTCAATCAGGGAGGGCGATCGGATGATAAGAACGAAACGGTTTTGGATCGTTGGTGTGGCGGTAATCATCTTGGTGCCAGGCGCACTCTCAGCCAAAATATTTCAGACCGAAATCGGCATGTGGCTCCTCCAGCGGGGCGTAGAGAAGAACGTCGGGCGCGACCTTGTCACCTCGCTGCCCGATGGATTGCATGTCGCCTTGTGCGGTACCGGATCCCCGCTACCCAACCCTGACCGTTCCGGTCCCTGCACGGTAGTCATCGCAGGGAAACAAATCTTTGTTGTCGACGCCGGCGAAGGCGGGGCCCGGAACATTGCCCGAATGGGTATCCCTAATGGGCAGATAAGGGCGCTTCTTCTCACCCACTTCCATTCCGACCATATCGACGGCATGGGGCCAATGATGTTGCTGCGCTGGACAGGTAACGCCAACACCCGCCCGCTACCCGTCTATGGCCCGCCGGGAGTTGAGTCCGTAGTCGCTGGTTTTGATACGGCATACAGCGCTGATTATGGCTATCGCGTCGCGCACCACGGCAGCGACATCGTGCCGCCAACCGGCGCGGGGGCCATCGCGCATTCGTTCGCAATGCCGCCCCAAGCAGTCGGCAAATCGGAAGAGATTTATCAAAGTGAAGGACTCATAGTCTCCGCGTTCCGCGTCAATCATGATCCGGTCAAGCCTGCGGTCGGTTATCGTTTTGACTATAGGGGTCGCTCGGTCGTCCTCAGCGGCGATACAGCGCCTTCGCCTAATCTGATTGCAGTGGCCAAAGGTGCCGACCTGTTGGTTCATGAAGCGCTACAGCCCCGTCTCGTCGACATACTCGTCAAAGGCTTAGATGCCAAACACAAGCCGAAAACCGCACAAATCATGCGCGATATCCAGAATTATCATAGCAGCCCTGAGCAAGCGGCCGATGCCGCACGCAAGGCCGGCGTACGCGAACTGGTACTAAGTCACATCGTACCGCCCCTGCCCTCATCTTATTTTTACGCCGCATTTTTAGGCGACGCCGCAACACATTATTCGGGCCCGATTATTGTCGGGGAGGATGGCATGTTTTTTTCGCTGCCCGTCAAGAACAAGGATATTCAGCAAAGCAGGGCATTTTAGCTCAAAATTGTTCGGGGGATGCGTCGGAAAGACCACTCTTAGGCAAAAGCCACCGTTTTCCGCATAACTTTATTTGAATCTCAATGTCCGAAAATAGAATTATCGCGCTATGCTGAGTTTTCCAGCTTGTCCTGCGTTTTGGTTTCAAAGTCAGCAGCGTCGTGCCGTTCATGTAACTGGCTGGACAGATCGCCAAAGGGGCGATTGACCATGCGGCCGCGTTGCACCGCTGGTCGCATCGCTATCTTATCAGTCCAGCGCTGCACATTCTTATAGTCTTGAACCTGCAGAAACTCGCCGCCTTCATATAGCAAGCCCTTGGCCATAGCACCGTACCAAGGCCAGACCGCCATATCGGCGATGGTATAATCCGCGCCGCCCAGATATTCGCTCTCGCCTAGTCGTCGGTCGAGGACGTCCATCTGTCGCTTCACTTCCATCGCGAAACGGTCAATCGCATATTCAATCTTGAACGGTGCATATGCATAGAAATGACCGAATCCACCGCCAAGATAAGGTCCGCTCCCCATTTGCCACATCAGCCACGACAGGCATTCGGCACGTTTGGCCGGATCGGTTGGTAGGAATTCACTAAATTTTTCAGCTAGATATATCAGGATCGAGCCCGATTCGAAAACACGGATCGGCTTAGCCGCACTATGATCCATCAATGCTGGAATTTTACTATTGGGATTAGCCGCGACAAAGCCACTGCCGAATTGTTCTCCGTCGTTGATTTTGATCAACCAAGCATCATATTCTGCCCCACTGTGCCCAAGCGCCAGCAACTCTTCCAGCATAACCGTGACTTTTACGCCATTGGGCGTGGCTAGTGAATAGAGCTGGAGTGGGTGCCTGCCGACCGGCAGTTCCTTTTCATGGGTCGCGCCAGCAATCGGACGATTAATATTGGCAAAGCGACCGCCGCTTTCTTTGTCCCATTTCCATATCTTGGGCGGAACATAGTCAGTCTGGTCGGTCATAGGAATTCTCCGGTTGCGATGATTCAGTGGTTGTTCGCAACCTAACGGCCCGCGGTTACGCCGTCCATTGCAACGGCGTTAAATTATACTATCTGCTCGCAAAGCCGTGATTTCGGCGGCGTCATAGCCAATTTCGATCAAAATCTCATCACTATGCTCACCGACGGTCGGCGCGCGAACCGGGGGAGACTTGGCGGTCGAAGACAGGCGTAAGGGCGCACGTATAATCGGAGCTTCTTTACCGGTTCCGGGATAGGTCATTGGCTCAACCAGTTCAGATGCCGCGACCTGAGGATGCGCCAGCGCCTCGGCAGAGCTCAAAATTGGGCCAGCTGGGATACGTGATTCACCCAATTCGGCGATGGCCTCGGCCGTTGTTCTAGCTGCGGCCCAGTCCTGCATTAGCTCGCTTAATATCGCACCATTGTCGCCACGCGCCATATCACTATCAAATCTGGGGTCATCGATGAGTTCGGGTACGCCTATCAGTTTGGCCCAACGCGCAAAGATTGGATTGCCCACAACCTGCAGCATGATCCAGCCATTACGGGTGCGGAATATGTCTGTTGGCCCCGAACCGAACCCTCGATTGCCAATGGGCGGGCGGTCGATGCCATTTAGTGCATGGTCTATGGTCAACGCATTCGACATGGCAAGTGCTGTACCAAGCAACGAGCCCGATACACATTGCCCCTTCCCCGTAACCGCGCGCTCGCGCAGCGCCACCATGACGCCAAAGGCACAATGCAGCGCCGTTCCAAAGTCCACATAGTTGACCTGTGCCCGATAGGGCTGATCGGACGTGCCAGTCAGTCGCACGGTTCCTGACATCGCCTGCCCCACTCCATCGAACCCGACATGTCGGGCAAGCGGGCCTTCAGCGCCATAGGCCGAAGCGGTGGCAAGAATGATCCTAGGATTGAGCGCCGACAAGGTCGGATAGTCGAGGCCTAGTTTCATCAAGGCCTCGACAGTCAAATTTGCGACCACAATATCGGCAGTGCGCACCAGACGGCGGACAATTTCGCGCCCCTCTTCGCTGCCGGGTTTCAGGCTGAGGCATCGTTTATTTCGATTCATCTGTAGGAACATGGCACCCGAACCATCGTCGGCTACCGGCACGGTGAACCGGTCGTCATTACCTCCGGGCTGCTCGATCCTAATGACGTCCGCACCATAATCGGCAAGCAGCGCGGCACAGTAAGGGCCCGCGATGTAGCGTCCGAAATCGAGAACTCTCACACCAGCCAACGGCAAAACCACGGTCTCCCTTAATCGCGCCACACCAAATATTCCACTCGTCTAGCACCATTTGGCACTGCAACCAGCATCTTGGCCGCGATAGATTGCGCTCCAGCTTCGGTCGCAGGATCGGTGGATGATCGTACGATCACATTATGTGATAATCGGTGTTGCATGGTTGGGAGTGCATCGTTACATGCGCCCCCCGACCCATGGTGAGTTGGCTGAGTGGTCGAAAGCGTCGCACTCGAAATGCGAAGTGCCGGCAACGGTACCGAGGGTTCGAATCCCTCACTCACCTCCACCCCTATATATGGTAGGCTTGGCCGCGAATTGTTCATAGACCTTGAACAAGGACCAAATGGGCATAGATTGACACCATGACACAAAATCAGGATTCGCAGCCTCTCGGGGCTAAACATAGTGCCGTTGCCGCGCCTATCGTCGTGCGGGCCAATTTTGCGCCCGGCGATATTGTTCGGCACAAGATGTTTGATTTTCGCGGTGTAGTGTTCGACGTCGACCCGGTTTTTGCCAACAGCGATGAATGGTATGAATCAATTCCTGAAGACATCCGCCCGTCAAAAGAGCAGCCTTATTATCATCTGCTCGCCGAGAATGACGATTCATCCTATATTGCATATGTAAGCCAGCAGAATCTGATTGCTGACAATGGCAGTGGACCGATCGATCACCCGCAGATCGAGCATATGTTCGATGGCATGGAGCGCGGCCGCTATCGCCTGCTTCCTAACCAACTGCACTGACGGACCTGAACTAGGCTTTCAATTTCCAGCCGGACTGCAAAAGCCGATAGGTTACGACCGCTAGCAGAATAATCACGCCAATCAGAAACAGAGCGGCCGTAGCGACCGGATAGGCGATGCTTGAATCGACAGCACCAATGAAGCCATAACGAAACCCCATAATGACGTAGTAAAAGGGATTGGCGTGGCTGATCGTCTGAAACAGCGGCGATAGGCGATCAACCGAGTAGAAGGTGCCCGATAGCAGGGCCAGCGGAGCGACAACGAAATTGGTAACGGCAGCGGCATGGTCAAACTTTTCGGCCCATATTGATGTGATCAAACCCATGAACGCCAACATCGAAGCGCCCAGCAAACCGAATAGCACTACCGCCCACATATGCTGCGGGTTCACATGTACGCCAGGCCACAAGAGCATTGCAAACCACAGTGCCAGCCCCACCAGAATCGCTCGTGTTACTGCGGCGCCAATCAGCGCGATGATCAGTTCACCCACCGCCAGCGGCGGCATCAGATAATCAACTATTGTGCCCTGTATCTTGCCGACAAGCAGAGCAAAGCTGCTGTTGGCGAAACTGTTTTGCAGCATCGCCATCACGATAAGGCCCGGCGCGATGAAATCGGGGAATGGAACGTTGAGTACGGTGCGCCCTGAGCCGCCCAGAGCAACGGTAAAGATGACCAGAAAAAGTAGCGTTGTAATCGCCGGGGCCCAGATAGTTTGCAGCTGGACCTTGAAAAACCTTCGCACCTCCTTGACATAGAGGGCCTGCATACCTGGCACATTAAGGGTACGGATATGCGGGACACCGGGTTCGGCAAAGGGTTGCGGGTCACTATTTAGACCTACGGCATCGTGCGAAATTTTGGGCTGGTCGTTCATGGCGTTCTCGCCTATCGCGTCCCCGACTTTACCGCAAGCGGAGCAAGGACTGCGCCGACTCTCCCGGGGTCCCGATATTTGCTCTTGTGCGGAAATATAAGGAAATATTCTATGTCTTGGACCGACGAGCGCATTGATAGCTTGCGTGGCATGTGGGAAAAAGGGCTGACTGCCAGCCAGATTGCCGAAGAACTGGGCGGTGTCAGCCGCAATGCGGTGATCGGCAAAGCGCATCGTTTGGGTTTAAAATCGCGCCCTTCACCTGTTAAAGCCACCGATGCAGCCAAGCCTGCCAAGGTCAAACCAGCGCCGCGCGCCGCTGCTCCTTCGCCAACGCCGGCGCCGCGGGCAGCAACACCCGCGGCGGCACCACGACCGGCGGCGCCTGCGCAGCCTGCTCATAAGGTGGAATCAAGAGCCAACACGGGCACGCCGTCGGCTCCGGCCACCCCTGCCGATCCGTCAACGACGGTCAAGCCGGATACACCGCGAGTCGTGTCGATCGGCCCCGGCGGCTTTATCCGGCAGGGCCCAGGCGACCAGCAAGCGCCAATTCCGCCTGCGCCGCCGCGTCGTTTGGTCCCGGCCAAGCCGAGCCCGGAGATCGCCGACAAAACCAGCTTGCTCGACCTAAATGACCGCATTTGTCGCTGGCCGATGGGTCACCCGGGCGAGCCCGACTTCCATTTCTGCGGAGTCGCAGTAAATCCGGGCTTTCCCTATTGCGTTGAGCATTGCGGACGCGCCTACCAGGCGCAACTGCCGCGCGGCACGCGTCGTCCGCCCCCGCCCCCGCCTTTCGGAGGCCCACGCGTCCGTTGAGGCCGTTTGATCAAGACTTTTATTTCGCTCGCTTGCTCGGGATGAAGATGGAGGAGCGGCTTGACGGCTTTTGCCGGATGCTGATCGACATCAAGGCAGACACGCATTTCAATCCGCAGGGCGTTGCGCATGGCGGCGTCGCCTATTCGTTGGCCGATTCCGCTATGGGTGGCGCTCTGTCGAGCCAGCTCGACGCCGGTTTTTGGTGCGCCACCATCGACCTCAAGATGAATTATCATGTCGGCGTTCGCGAAGGGCTTCTGATTTGCGAAGCGACAGTCCTGCATCGCGGCAAGCGCGTGGGCAATATCGATGCGCGCCTGTTCCAGCATGATCGGTTGGTCGCGAGTGCAAATGGCAATTTTGCCATCTTTCCGGCGCCCAACAAGCTAGCTTAATCGGGGCCTTGCAAGCAGGACTCCTGCCCTTCTATAGCAGGGGAATGAGTCACGATTTGTTCGACACCGCCAGCACCGCTGCCACCGACAGCTATAACGCCTCGCAAATTGAAGTGCTGGAGGGACTGGAGCCTGTCCGTCGCCGGCCCGGCATGTATATCGGTGGCACCGACGAGCGCGCGCTCCACCATCTTGCCGCCGAAGTCATCGACAATAGCATGGACGAAGCCGTCGCTGGTCATGCGAGCCGCATCGAAGTCACGCTCGACGTCGGCAACCGACTGACCGTAACCGACAATGGACGTGGTATTCCTGTCGACCCGCACCCTAAATTTCCTGGTAAGTCCGCCCTCGAAGTCATTATGACTACTCTGCATTCGGGCGGCAAGTTTGATGGAAAAGCCTATGCGACATCGGGCGGCCTGCACGGTGTCGGGGTCAGCGTGGTCAATGCCTTGTCCATCGAAACTTCAATCGAGGTGGCCCGCAACAAACAGCTTTTTCGTCAACGTTTCGGGCGTGGAGTGGCACTTGGCGGGCTAGAGGATTTGGGACCGACGCCAAACCGGCGCGGCACCAGTGTTTCGTTCATCCCCGATCCTGTCATCTTTGGCGAACATGGCCGCTTTCGGCCTCAACGCCTCTATCGGCTTGCGCGATCGAAGGCCTATTTGTTTGCCGGTGTCGAAATTCGCTGGAAATGCGCGCCCGATCTGATCGGTGACGACACGCCTGCCGAAGCAGTCTTCCAATTCCCCGGCGGACTCGCCGACCATTTGAAGGAACAAATCGGCACCCGTGAGTGCGCCACGGCCGAACCCTTTGTCGGGCGGCAGGAATTTCCGGATGAACAAGGCCGCGCCGAATGGGCGATTGCCTGGCCACTATGGTCCGAAGGCAGCTATAGTTGGTATTGCAACACAATCCCCACCCCTGCGGGCGGGACGCACGAAGCCGGGTTGCGGGCCGCGCTAACCAAGGGATTGCGTGGATTTGGTGATTTGATTGGCCAGAAAAGAGCCGCGCAGATCACCGCCGAAGATGTGTTCAACGGCGGAGAGATGATGCTGTCGGTGTTCATTCGTGACCCACAGTTTCAAAGCCAGACCAAAGATCGCTTGAGCAGTCCGGAGGCATCGCGATTCGTCGAAAATGCCGTTCGAGACCATTTTGACCATTTCTTGTCGGACAATATGGATCGGGGTCGCGCGCTATTGGGACTGGTGCTTGAACGGATGGACGAGCGGCTAAAGCGCAAGGCCGAACGTGAAGTCAAGCGCAAGACCGCCACCAGCGGGCGCAAATTGCGCCTGCCAGGTAAGCTCACAGATTGTGCAAACAATGGCCCCGAAGGCACGGAATTATTTATCGTTGAAGGCGATAGCGCCGGTGGAAGCGCCAAGCAGGCACGCAATCGGAAGACGCAGGCAATTCTTCCGATCCGCGGCAAAATTTTGAATGTCGCTAGCGCCAGCGCCGACAAAATTCGCGCCAATCAGGAAATCGCAGATTTGGCGCTCGCGCTAGGGTGCGGCATGCGCAAGGATTGCGACGCCGACCGTCTACGCTATGAAAAAATCGTCATCATGACTGACGCCGACGTCGATGGGGCGCATATCGCCACATTGCTGATGACTTTCTTCTTTCAGGAAATGCCAGACATTGTCCGCCGCGGGCATGTCTATCTCGCGCAGCCACCCTTATATCGCCTCACTTCTGGCAGCACGTCTGCCTATGCAAGAGATGACGCGCATCGCGCGGAAATCGAAGCAAAATTGTTCAAGGGTAAGAAAGTTGACGTCGGGCGATTCAAAGGGCTGGGTGAAATGAACCCGGGTCAGTTGCGCGAAACGACGATGGACCCAGAAACGCGCTCCATGCTGCGCGTCACCCTGCCCCAGGAATATGAGGAGCGGCATCTGGTCAAGGATCTGGTCGACCGATTGATGGGCAAACATCCCGAGCATCGATTCCAGTTCATCCAAGCCAATGCTGCGACGCTTGATGAAGCGGCGATTGACGCCTGACAAATTTATTTCCGGCCCTGTGTCAGAAAGCCAGCGCGGCGCTGACTAAACTACCAGACCATAACGGGGACTGGAGGCCGGAGTGACAGAAGCAGAACAGGATGCGACGTTTAAGGAGGCGATGGCACGCTTTGGCGGAGGGATCGGACGCATCGTTCGCGCCTATGAAACCGACGCCAATCTGCGCGCTGACCTTGAACAGGATATACAAGTCGCATTGTGGCGCAGCCTCGCCACTTTTGAGGGTCATTGTTCGCTGAGCACTTGGGTTTGGCGTGTCGCGCACAACCGCGCAACTAGTCATATGCTGCAACACCGGCGATATGGCAGCCGGAACTGGGTGAGCATCGAAGATCTGGAAATCGCGGCGGCGTTACCGTCCCCCTATGACCTGATCGAGGTCTCTCAGGCGCGCTCCTTGTTGCTGGACATCATCCAGCGTCTTGATCCGCCCGATCGTCAGATCATGCTGCTCTATCTTGAAGGCGTCCCCGCCACCGAGATCGGCGAAATCACCGGCGTGTCATCTGATGCCGTCGCCACGAAAGTCCACCGATTTAAAACCATGCTAACCCGCCGTTTTGCCAAAAAGGGAGAGGCCCGATGATCCGCAATTTTGACGAGGAAGGCCTGTTTCGGCTGTGGCAGGATGACGATGCGGCCCCTGCCTCACTCCCGCTGGATGAGATTAAACATCGCGCCCGACGTTTTGGCGAGCAGGTTCATAAACGTAACCGGCGCGAATATATCGCCTCGGCGATCGTCGCGGGGGCGTTCGCAATCTATGCTGTTATCCTGCCTGGTTTCTTGCTGAAAATTGGTAGCCTGATGATGATTGCCGGGATTGTCGTCGTGGTCTGGCAGCTATCGCACCGCACATCACGCCCGGAATCCACCACGGCCACGACCGATGTGCGCACCCATTATCGCGCCCGCCTTGTCGTCGAAGAACAAATGCTCGCCAGCGTTGGCCGCTGGTATCTTGGGCCATTGTTGCCCGGTTTGATAGTGTTCATGGTCGGGCAGGCCGCAGTCACCGGCCATTTGGATCCGCTTGGCATCACATTTTACATCACGGTTCCGGCGTCGCTATTTGGCGGTATTTGGTGGCTCAACCGCCGCGCCGCGGCGATGCTTCGCCGTCAAATTGATCGCCTCGATAAAAGCGCGGCTCGTTTTGAAGGAGGCCTAGAATGAAACCCTCTTTTGCCCCGCTCTCTGCCGCACTTGCCGCAGCCTTGTTCTTCGTCATCGTGCCGCTCGCCGCCATTGCACAGGAAGCGGCGGCTGAGGTCGTGTCCTCGCCCACGCGTCAGCAGGCCGATAAAGTTATCGATTTTCTGAACGGAACCGCCAGCGCCAAAGAGTTGTTCGCACCCTCATTTTTGCAGTCCGTCCCGCCCGCCAAGATAGGGGCGTTGCGTGACCAATTGGTAGGGCAACTCGGGGCTGCCGATGATTATGTCGAATGGCACGACATTGGCACCGACGTCGGGTATGGCATTTTGCGCTTCGCCAAAGGGCAGCTTCGTGTTGAACTGCGGCACACGAGAAGCGCGCCTAATCTAATAACCGAATTACTGTTCAAACCCGTCGCACCAGCGGCAGACGCGGCAGGACCCGATGCATTGCTCAGTGAGTTTTCAAGCCTGCCGGGCGAGACGAGTCTAGCTGCCTACCGGCTGGACTCGAATAGGCCCCAAAGACTGTTCGGCACATCGACGACCCCGGTTCTGCCGCTGGGCTCGGTTTTTAAGCTGTGGGTGATGGCCGAGCTTGATGCCGAGATACGCGCGGGCACACGCCACTGGTCCGACGTCGTGACGCTTGATGCTAAATCGATTCCTTCGGGCACACTTCAGAATTGGCCCGACAAATCTCCTCTTACATTGCATAGTCTTGCCGCGCTGATGATCTCTATAAGCGACAATAGTGCTGCAGACTTGCTAATCGATACACTTGGCCGTGATCGTATTGCCGATCGGGCGCTCACATTGGGCTGGATTGAACCCAAATCAACACTGCCCATGCTCAAAACCGTAGAAATGGCGGCGCTGAAGAGTCCCGAGGCGGCAGAGCTGGCGGCACAATGGGAGGTAATTTCTACGGCTGAGCGCAGAAATTTATTGCGGACACATCGCGACCAGCTACGCGCCGCAGACGTCGATATCTCTGCATTGTCAGAAAAGCCAATTCATAGCGGTACGATCGAATGGTTTGCGGATGCCAACATGTTAGCGCGACTGGCGGAATGGTTCGCAAAAGAGGCTAGCCCAGAGGCGCGCGCAATTCTGGCGATTAATCCCGGCATGGTTGCTCCAGATGGCTGGGCCTTTGTCGGCTATAAGGGCGGCTCTGAAACCGGTGTCCTCGCGGCGGTACAAATCCTCTGCCGTACTAACGGCAGCTGCTATGCTGTGATCGCGCAGTGGCACGACAAGGCCAAGTCCGTCGATCTGACGCTATTTTCCATGTTGGTGAGCCGCGCCGCAGCACAGCTTCCCGAACGCTAGCCGCCGCTCAGCGCCGCCACCAAAGCTTTGACCTTTTTCTGTCGCCATTGCGGTAAGGGTGCAACGAGCCAATAACTACGCTTCGCCGCAAATGCCTCATCCTTCTGGCGTACCCGCCCCGCTGCGATGTCGGCCTCTGCCAGCAGGGCGGGAACGCAACTATATCCCAGCCCGTTGGCAGCGGCATCGATTGCAAGACCCGCATCTGCAAGGCGGAGCGCAGGTTCACCCTCGGCAACCGGGCAGCCTGGCCAGGCAATGCGCGTGTCGCTTTCGCTCCCCGACCCCGTCACAGTCACCATTTTTGCATCGCCCAAGCCAATACCTTCATGCTCGCCGGGACCTTCGGCCCAAAATATTGCGACATCGAGGTTTGCCTCGGTAAAATCGATTCCACTGTCCGCTGACACGAGAGTAAAACGCACATCGGGCGCTTGCTGGCTGAACTTTGCGAGCTGCGGCGCCAACCACTTAGCAGTGAAGTCCCGCGGTGCCGCGATGGTCAGCGATTGCGAGCTTTGCCCCGCCTGCATCGCCCGCACCGATTCTTCAAATTGTAGAAATCCATGCCGCAGCGAATCGAGTCCCGCATAAGCCTCTCCTGTCAGCTCCAGCCCTTTGGGAGTACGGCGAAACAACACTACCCCCAGCATATCCTCTAATGCGCGAATCTGCTGTCCAACGGCGGCAGGCGTAACCGCCAGTTCGTCGGCGGCGCGGGTAAAACTGAGATGCCGTGCGGCGGCATCAAAAACCCGCAAGGCATTGAGCGGCAGATGGGTGCGCTTCATGGCGCAGTCGCGGGCGCGATAAGAGGGAATTGCGGGATAGAGACCATCAGCGCGCTTCCGTCCGCACGCGCCAATTCATAACTGCCCACCATCGATCCTTCTGCGGTTGGCAGGGGACAGCCCGATACATAGTCAAACGATCCGCCGGGCACAATGACCGGCTGTTCCCCAACAACGCCTTCACCTTCGACTTCGCTAACCTGCCCCATTCCATCGACAATGCGCCAGTGCCGGCTGATGAGCTGTACAGCCAATTCGCCGTGATTCTCGACGCGGACATGATAGGCCCAGAACCAGCGACCGAGTGCCGGATGCGACTGTTCAGGCAAATAACTAACCGCGACCCGCACGGTGACTGCCTGAGTTGTTTCTGCAAAGGGGAACAGTAATTCCATCATCATGGCCTAAGGTCGCTCAAAGCCCGACCTTGGTCAATGCCTGGTCGATATCGGCGATGATATCGCGTGCATCTTCCAGCCCAATGTTGATGCGTAACATCCCCTCATCAATCCCCATATCGGCGCGGGTTTCGGGGCCGACGCTATGATGTGTCGTCGAAGCGGGATGACAGCACAGGCTGCGCGTGTCGCCGATATTGTTACTTATATCGACCAATTCGAGTGCGTTAAGAAATGCCATCGCTTGTTCCCGCCCACCGTCGAGAGAGAAAGAAAAAATGGGCCCGCATCCGTCCATCTGGCGCATGGCGAGCTCTTGCTGGGGGTGACTGGCCAGCCAAGGGTGCAGCATCCGCCCCACCCGCGTTTCAATCGCCTGTCCCACTGCCAACGAATTCTCCGATTGACGCTGTGCCCGCAATTCCAGCGTTTCAAGCCCCTTGAGCACAACCCAAGCATTGAACGGCGACAAATTCGGCCCTGTATTGCGCTGAAACGGCAGCAACACGTCGTTTATGAACTTTTCGGACCCGCAGACCGCGCCGGCAAGAACCCGACCCTGCCCTTCCATCAGCTTGGTAGCCGAATAGGCAATGACATCAGCACCGAATTCGAGTGGCCGTTGCAACACGCTGGTGGCGAAGGCGTTGTCGACGACGCTGGTGATTCCATGCGCGCGCGCTAAGCCACAGACATGGGCCAGATCAACAATATCCATCGTCGGATTCGCTGGAGTTTCAAAGAAAAATACTTTGGTGTTCCGGCGAATAGCTTTTTCCCAAGCATCATTGTCGCGGCCATCGACAACAGTGGTTTCGATGCCAAAGCGCGGACACAGGCTATCGACCAGCCAACGGCATGACCCGAAGGCTGCTTTGCCCGCAACAATATGGTCGCCGACCGACAATTGGCATAGCAAAGCGGCGGTCATCGCCGCCATGCCCGTTGCTTGCACACGGCACGCCTCAGCTCCTTCCATAAGCGCGATGCGCTCTTCGAGCATTGCGACAGTCGGGTTTTGCAACCGTGAATAGGTCATGCCCGTTTCTTCACCGGCAAAGCGCGCCGCTACACTCTCAGCATCATCATAGCTGTAACCCGAGGTAAGAAAGAGCGCCTCCGACGTTTCGCCATATTCGGTGCGGGATGTGCCACCGCGAATCGCGCGGGTCGCTGCGTGCCAATTTTTCGTTTGGTCGCGATCTATTCCGGCTTTCTTTTTCATGACCCTCTTTCGTTCAATTCGGCGACTACAGCATTGCCCAGCGCGACCGTCCCCATCGTTCCGCCCAGATCGGCGCCGCGCGCGCCTTTGCGGAGCACTTGGGCAACCGCAGCCTCTATCCGCACCGCGTTGGTCTCATCGCCGCCCGAATGACGCAGTAACATTGCCAGCGACAATATCATCGCCAACGGATTGGCAATACCTTGTCCCGCAATGTCCGGTGCACTGCCATGGATCGGCTCATACAACCCTTGCGTCCCTTCGCTCAAAGATGCCGAAGCCAGCAAACCGATCGAACCCACGCACATGCTTGCCTGATCAGACAGGATGTCGCCAAACAAGTTACCGGTCACGACAACGTCAAATTGCCCCGGATTGCGGACCAGCTGCATTGCGGCATTGTCGACATACATATGGGTCAGCGTCACTTCGGGATATTCCGCGGAAACTTCGATGATGACGTCGCGCCAAAGCTGCGATGTTTCTAGCACATTAGCCTTGTCGACTGAACAAATGCGGCCTTTGCGACCTTTTGCTGCACGAAAGCCAACATGGGCAATACGGCGCACTTCGCTCTCGCTATAAGCCATAACATCATAGCCTTCGCGCTCGCCGCTCGCGGTTGTGCGGGCTCCTTTTTCGCCGAAATAGACATCGCCATTGAGTTCGCGCACGATTAACAGATCGATTGCCGAAGCCACCTCGGGCCGTAATGCCGATACATCCTCTAGTCCGGCGAACATCTTGGCGGGGCGCAAATTAGCGAAGAGCCCCAGTTCCGCCCGCAAACCCAATATCGCCTGCTCGGGCCGCAAGTGGCGATCGACCTTATCGAAACGCGGATCGCCGACGGCGCCGAACAATAGGGCATCAGCCGCTTTGGCCTTGGCTAGCGTTTCCGGCGGGAGAGGATGGCCGGTCGCAGCAAAAGCCGCTCCGCCGACCAGCGCGCGGTCCAAAGTCACGGGCAAGGCCAGAGCTGCCAAAACCTTCTCTGCCTCGGTCATGATTTCGGGACCGATCCCATCGCCCGCGAGCAGCAAAATTTGCAAAGCTGTTCCCTTTCACTTTATGCCTGCCGCTTAGGGAGCCGCGCGCGCTCACGCAACCGCCCTTGTGAGCCGATCGGTCAAACGTAGCCGCACATCTATCAGATCGCGGGACTTGCCATCTAACAGCGAACGCCCAATGAAATGACCGGTGATCTTGAGCGCATCAAGTACCTCGTTCAAATCGGGATCGCTAGTCTCTCCCCGCAGAAATGGAGGCAAAGCGAACAGACGCCCTTCATACCCGACCGCCGCCGCCCGATTTACTGCAGAGCCTGATTTGGGGCTGACAAAGGCCAAGTCATTGCGACCGCCTGTAGCAGTACATTCGTCGAGATTGAGCCCGAAGCCAAGCTCGGCGAGCAAAAGCAATTCATAGCGCGCTAACGCCGCCGCCCATTGCCGCGCAGAGGGAGCGGCCGCGATTGCATCGAACAACCCCGACAAAGCATCAAATAGGGCCGGAAATGCTTGGTTGTCCGGCAAAGTTGCCGCGGACACGCTAGTGATCCAGTCGATCGCCGCGGAGGCCAACGGCTCAGCGAGCAAAGGCGCTCGGCTCTCGATCAGTTCAACCGTCGCGCCGGCAAGTTGATCAGAGGTCCGCATGCGCAGTTCAATCTGGACCCGATTGCCCGGAATCAGGATCGGACGCAGCCGGCGCGACCGCCCCCCACGCACATATCCCGCCACCATACCTTCATCGCGTGTCAGGCCACGCATGATGCTCCCATGTTCACCATGGGCACGCACTGCGCACAACAGCGCCTCGGCGCGCAAACTAGACATTATTCCCGCTAGTCATGGAAGAAATCATACACAGTCCGCGCTACCGCAGCGCTGACTCCAGGCGCACGCGCCATATCTTCGAGGCTGGCGTTGCGCACTGCGCGAGCGGTTCCAAAATGCATCAACAATGCTTTTTTGCGCGCGGGTCCGATGCCCGGCACCTCGTCTAGCGGCGATGTTCCCATCGCCTTTGCGCGCTTCTGCCGGTGCGCTCCAATTGCGAATCGATGCGCCTCGTCGCGCAGACGCTGAATGTAGAACTGCACTGCATTATTAGGCGGTAATGTAAACTCGCGACCATCGGGCAGATAGAATGTCTCGCGCCCGGCGTTGCGGTCGGGGCCTTTGGCCACCCCGACAAAAGGCAAATCATCGATACCCAGCTCAGTGAAAACTGATGCGACCGCCGACACCTGCCCCTTACCGCCATCGATCAGCACCAGATCGGGCCACTCCCCCTTACTGCGATCCGGGTCTTCCTCAATTGCGCGGGCAAAACGTCGCTCAAATACTTCACGCATCATGGCAAAATCATCGCCAGGCGCAGTCTCGGCGCGCTTGATATTAAATTTACGATAGGCACCCTTGATCCAGCCCTCTGGACCAGCGACAACCATCCCGCCGAGTGCATTCGTGCCTTGAATATGGCTGTTGTCGTAAATTTCGATCCGTTGCGGCGGACCTTCGAGATCGAAGAGTTCGGCTAGGTCTCGACCTAGCTTGGCCTGTGAAGAGCTTTCGGCGATGCGACGGTCAATTTCCTCGCCAACGTTGCGTACCGCTTGTTCGAGAAGCCGTCGGCGATTACCGCGCTGCGGAATGCTAATCTCTATTTTGTGATCGGCTGCCGCGCCCAAGGCTTCGGCGAGCAGCGCTGCTTCTGCCGGCTCGCGGTCAACCAATATCAACTTTGGCGGCGGCACCCCTTCATAAAATTGCATCAGAAAAGTCGCGAGCACCTCATCTTCTGGCACTCCTGACACATGCGCCGGAAAAAAGCTGCGATGCCCCCAATTTTGGCCGCCGCGAATGAAGAATCCGGCAACGCATAGCTGCCCACCCTTCGCTGCGAGGGCAAAAATATCAGCATCGCCCAGCCCCTCGGCATGTACCGACTGGCTGCCCTGTATGAATGTCAGCGACTTAAGCCGATCGCGCAGCACTGCCGCTTGTTCGAAATCAAGCGCCTCGGCAGCTGCATCCATCGCCACACCGAGCCGTTTCTGGACCGACGTCGTGCGTCCCTCCAGAAAATCCTGCGCATCACCTACAAGCTGCGCATAATCCTCCTTGCTGATCCGGTCGACGCAGGGCGCGCTACAGCGGCGGATTTGATAGAGCAGACAGGGGCGCGAACGGTTGGAAAAAAAACTATCGGTGCAGCTGCGGAGCAAGAACGTTTTTTGCAGCGCATTCAACGTGCGATTGACCGAGCCGGCGCTAGCGAAAGGCCCATAATAGCGCCCCTTTGCGCGCCGCGCCCCACGATGCTTTTGCACCCGCGGAAAGTCATGATCGGCGCGCAAAAGGATGAAAGGGAAGCTTTTGTCATCGCGCAGCAGCACATTATAGGGCGGACGATACCGCTTGATGAGCTGCGCTTCGAGCAGCAGCGCCTCGGCTTCGCTTGTGGTCGTGACAATTTCCATCGCGCGCGTTTGCGAAACCATACGCTGCAACCGCTGCGGCAATCGCGCCACTTGCGTATAATTGGTCACCCGATTTTTTAGCGCCCGTGCTTTGCCGACATACAGCACATCGCCGCGCCCATCGAGCATCCGGTAAACCCCCGGACGCGCGGGCAATTTTCGCACGACACGACGAATGACCTCGGCTCCCTGCTCCAGATCGGGCTTGTCGCCATCAATCTCTGAGCCGCGCACGACATAGGTCGCCTTCTCCTCGTTGAACCGGTCGGGGGCGTTGGGGCGGGCCATGCCAATCCATGTAGGCGAAGCGCATCCAAGCTGCCATAGTCGGAGTCGATTTTGACGACAGAGGATGCTGATGGATGAACGTAAAAGGCAAAGTGGCGCTGGTCACCGGCGGCAGCGACGGCATCGGGCGTGAGATTGCTCTGCAGCTGCAGGCCGCGGGCGCGCAAGTGACCATCACCGGTCGATCGGCCGAGCGACTGAAAGACATGGCAAGCCGCGGGTTTAGAACCATCGCAGCAGAACTGTCTGAAAAGGCGGGTATTGATGCGATTGTCACCGTGATGACCGGCCAACCCTTGGCCTTGCTGGTCAACAATGCTGGTATGGGCAGCGACTATGACCCCGACGACGCAACGAGCCTGGCGAGTGCCGAGCAATGCCTGCGCACCAATGTCGAGGCCCCGATTGCGCTATGCACCCGCCTGATCCCTGTTTTGCGGGCTCAACCAGCGGCAATGATCGTCAATGTCACATCGGGTCTCGCCATTGCCCCGCGCGCCGGAGGTTCCATCTATTGCGCGTCAAAAGCGGCTTTGCGCAGCTATACGCAGGCCATTCGCTTTCTGTACAAGGATAGCAGCCTTCGCATCGTCGAGGCTCTGCCGCCGGTGGTCGAAACCAAGATGACGGCGGGACGCGACAGCAAGAAAATGAGCGCGACAGACTGCGCTGCCGAAATTGTTCGCGGAATTTTGAACGATAAAGCCGAAATCAATATCGGCATGGTCAAGCTGCTGAAGCTTGTGCACAGCGTATCGCCGGCCCTGGCGCGTCGCGTCATGCTGCGCTTTTAGCGCAAGCTCAATCTCGGCACTGCATAGTAGGGAAGACTGCTGCTGTTAGACCTTGGCAACAGCAGCAATGGCGTCATCAACCAACGACTTGTCGTTTGCGGCATCATGTTTGCCAGCGATCAAGGATGCCGCGGCTTTGGTCGCAGCCTGCGCCGCCGCATGACGGACATCAGCCAGCGCCTGAGCTTCGGCAACGGCAATCCGCTCTTCGGCGAGCGTGGTGTGGCGGGCGATCATTTGGGTGGCGTCAGCTTTGGCTTTGGCAACGATTTCGGCAGCCTGCTTCTCGGCACTCGCCGTCATCGCAGCGATTTCCTTGTCGGCGTCGCGGGTTTTCTTTTCATACTCGGCCTTGAGCGCTTCGGCTTCCTTGCGAAGTCCAGCTGCCGTGTCCAGTTGCTCGCGAATCCCGGCAATCTTCTTGTCGAGCATCGACGCGATAAGTGCAGGTACGCGCATTTTGAGCATGATCGCAAAAACAACGATCATCGCCAGTGCTACAATGCCGCCAGCTTCGATCCCATAGAAGGACGCCGCCTCGCCCTGCGATTCGGCAACGCCGACATGTTCGGTCGTCACAGCTTGATCAGCATCCGATGCGGGTGAGGGAACGCTGACGTTATTGGTCGCGGTGCTAGCCGCTGATTGATTAGCCATGGGTCAAGGCTCCTGCGACGGCCTTGCGGGCGTCGGCTTCGCTGACTTTCTGACCGGTCAGCTTGGTAACAATATCGCGCGTGACGTCCGAAGCGACATCTTCGATCGCAGCCATAGCGGCGGCGCGGGCTTCGGCGAGCTTGGCGCTCGCCTCCTCGGCTTTGGACGCCAGAGCCGCGTCGGCCTTGGCAATCCGCTTTTCCGCTGCAGCTGTGGCCTTTGCCTTGGCTGTGGCGGCGGTTTCCTGCGCCTCGGCATGCACCTCGTTCATCCGTGTACGCAACCGCTCCTCAATCGAATCGGCCTCGCTGCGCGCCCTTTCGGCGGCGGCGAGGTCGCTCGCGATCTTCGCATCACGGTCGTCGACAGTTTCTTCGACCTTGGTCACGATACCGCGACCGACAATGAAATAAATCGCGCCCAGCACTAACAGCAGCCAAAACCACTGCGACTGATAGACGGTCATGAACTGGGTAAGTTGAGGCATTGGGCTACCTAAAGTCAGTCAGCGGACCGGCGGAAAACTCCACCGGTCATCGCCAACGTCTGTCCGATTAACGGGCGTAAAGGATGATCATTGCGACGGCGAACGCCATCAAGCCGAGCAATTCAGCAGCAGCAAAACCGATGTAGAGCGTGCCGGTCTGGCCAGCGGCAGCAGCGGGATTGCGCAGCGAGCCCTGAAGGAACGAGCCGAAGACAAAGCCAACGCCAGCCGCAGCAGCGCCAACACCAATGGCGGCGATACCGGCGCCGATAACCTGAGCAGAAGCGAGATCCATGATAATAACTCCGTTAGATAAAATGTTGTAAAAAGACGAAACTAGTTGATTTAATGTAGATTGACCGCGTCATTGATATACAGGGCCGTCAGCAGGGCAAACACAAACGCCTGAATGGCTCCGACGAGCAGTTCCAACGCGTTGACGCCGACCACGAAGACAAAGCACAGCGCGCTGATGCCATAACCCATCGCGCCACCAGCGTTGAGTCCCTGAACCACAAAATTGCCAAACACGTCGAGCAGGATATGGCCAGCAAACATCGCAACAAAGGGTCGCAGTCCAAGGCTGAAAGGACGCACCAGGAAGGAGACAAATTCAATCAGTGAGATAGGAACAGCCAGGAAAATCGGCGTATCTTTGGGCCAGAAAAGCGTAAAGAAGTGCAGCTTATGCTTCCAGAAACCGACCGCGAGTACGATGGCAAAGCTGATCAGGCTCATGACGCCGGTTACGCTGAACTGGCTGGTCACGGTGAACGGATGCGCACCGGGAACAATCGCGAACGGCATCGCGCCGATCCAGTTGGCAAACAGGATGAAGGTGAACGCGGTAAATACCCAAGGCAGATATTTGCGACCCTCTGGGCCGATGCTCTGACGCGTAATGTTGTCGACAAAGCCTGTAAGGCCTTCAACAGCGGCCTGCCAGCGACCAGGTACCAACTGACGCTTGGTTCCGCCCAGCATAAAGACGACGATGACCGCGAACACGATCAACATCCACAAGGACGAGTTGGTAAACATGAACGGCGATGCAGTCAGATGCTCACTGCCCACGGGGGCAATTGCGAACTGGTGCATCGGGTCGATTTTAGCTTCGGCCGCCACTGATCGTCATTCCCTGTTCTTCGCGCTCAATTGGCGCTGTTATTGTTGTTGCGTGCGACCTGAATCAACGCACCGGCAAAGGCGGTAAACATCAGGCCAATGGTTATCCACGGCAAAGTGCCAAACAGCCGGTCGAGAAACAGGCCGATGATAATGCCGCCAAGCGGATAGCCCAACATGGTCGATGCGACCTGCCAGCCGGCATTGCTGCCCGTGGCGCGCATCGGGGCATGATCCGCCGCCAGCCGCGCATCCTCTTTCCGGCGCGCGTCAGACAGCCGTGCGTCGAGCGATTCCAGCTCCGGATCCTGCACCACTGGGGAAGCGTGTGCGTCCTTGGGGTCGGGGTTCGTCACGAAACCGAATCGTCCTTGGCAAAAAGTGTCGGATTTACGCGCGATCAACGGAGCCGACCGGCGAAGCGACGCCCATTTACGTAGCGTGCCCTCGCAAGTCAACCTTGGCGGGCAAAAGGCCGTTTTCGGCTTTCTTTTTCGTACGCCCCGCAGGTGGCGGGCGCATCATGGCAATCAGAGGCAGCGGGGGTCGCGCTGAGGCGCACTGGCGTCGCGGGTCTGCCAGTTTCCATCCGGAGTCTGGTATTTTTCGCCCGGCTGGGTTTTGGAAATCAGGTTACAGCCGCTGGTAAAGGCAAATTGCTCTACGGTACTACCTGTTGCGCTGGCGCGCTCGGTATAGGCAGCTTTGCGTTTGATATTGATATCGCGAACCATGTCGCGAACTGCCGGAGTCGCCGAACCAATAATTCCTAGATAGCCGTCCGTCTGCTCGCCGACCTGGCCTGATTTTCGCGCAGATTCATAGGCAGGGTCGCGTTGCGCCATCGCAGCAGTAGTGGTTAGCGTCAGCAAAGCCGCCGCCAACAGGCCGCCAGCCAACAACTTTTTGCTCGTGCTTGGGGTCCGTTGCAAAACCATCTTCATTTCCTCACTTGCTGGTCAAAATATGTCGGCGTTCTGGTCGATCAATTTTTTCGCATCGCCGTCCAGCCGATATACGACTTCTTGCTTGATGTTGATATTCAGGTTGATTTCGATCGGCTTGTCAGGCGTCGCTATCTGAACGCACGCCGTCAATCCACCCGAACCGGCTACCAAAATCACGATGGCGGCCACTGAATTTCTACTCCAACCCATTTTCTTCCCCTTGGTCATGGCATGGGCTCACTTTCTGAAGGCTGAACAGACAGTTCTTCTTTCGCCCGTCGTTGCGCCTCTTGCTCGTCGACCAAAGCCCTTAAATTCTGCCGAACCAACAAGCTGGGATCATAAAAACCTTTGGCAGAAGTAATCAACTGGCGAAAGGGTGCCGATATCTTGACGTTAAAAATCAAAGGCAAAGCCGCAATCTGCTTCGTCAGGAAATTGCGCGAAGCCCCTTCCCCCTGTCCGACCCCGCCAAACCGGATATCGGTGACCATCTCGCCATCCAGATCGCCATTCAGGATGATTGTCAGATCATCATATTTCAATGACTTAAGAGCGTTAAACGCGAAATTGGCGATCGCGCCCAAATCGCGGTTCGACAATTCACCGACATAGGCGAGCGTCCCACCGCCCGGCCGGGAATCAAGTCGCCCATTAACAATCCGTCCGCCCAGGCCATCAAATGCGACTGGCAGCGTGCCGTCAAAAACGCCAGAAGCGGAGATATTGTCGAAACCGAATTGCTGCAAAAATACGGCTGCATCGACGCCATTCAGATCAAAAGTCAGATATCGTGTCTTTTCTGCACCGAAATCCAGCGTGGTCGGGTGCAGTGACAATTTTCCACCAGCGAACGGCCATTCGCCACCATCAATACGAATGCGGGTAGGTCCAAGCAATTGATAGTCGACCTTTCCGCCAAGAATGGGAAAGCCTGTGTTGACCTCTTCGATGCTAGCCATTTGATGCGGAGGGGTGTGGAGGTTCAATAAGTCATCAAATGTCAATGTGGTAGTGAGCCCTCTCACAGGACCAAAGGCCGCTGCCAAATTAGTGTCGGCGGTTGCGAATGTCCCATGGCTCGTTGCGCCTGCATCATTCCAGTCGATCCGCCCTTTGCCGACCACAGATCCCTCGACATTGGCAACAACACCCAAGGCAAGCGTGCTCAGCTGGTCTGGTTGGAATTTGCTGTTGAAACGCAAATCGTTGACGATGAGGTCTGCATGACCGCGATTGCTTTTCAAATGGTGCTGGATGTCCGCGTCAAGAATCTTTGCACCCGAATTGCGTTCCGAAAAGCCCGCAGTCACGTCGATTACACCATCCGCAAAAGTAAGATGGGCGTTCTGACTTGTTAAGGGGAAAAATCGTGCGTCCGCCTGCCGATCACTGAGTACGACGGATCCGTCGAGCGAGAGTTCATCGTTAGACCAAGTCCAATGACCGTTTATTTCACTGAGTTCCAACGGAACTGGGCCGATATGGCCGCGAGCTCCATTCAATGTTCCTACAAATCCAGCCTTCACCGCCCGCCCACTGAATGACTCCATCGCAAACTTTGTCGCCGAATCCCCCTCGCCCATAGTCACAGTTGCCAGTCCGACCGACCAGCGCTGCGACGCCATATCCATCTCACCGCGCTTCGCGGAAACGCGCACTGGCGATCCATCGGAGGTGGCGCTCAGGCTTAGATCTGGAACTATGACCGTCCCTCTTAATCCAAGCCGTCCAATCGCTAAAAGAGGTTGTCCAGTTTTGCTACACAAGCGAAGTTCATTTCGCCCTGCTTTCAGGGAACCGACAGTCACGCTGTCGATCCGCACGACCGAACATCCCCCGCGCAAAGAGAGTGCGCCAGTTGGTTCGATCTGCCCGTCTAACGGTGCTGATAGCCCCGATATATGTCCCCCAGCAGCAGGCCCTGAAAGCGTGGCAATCGTATCAAATTTCAGTCTGCCATCGCGCCCACCAGAAAAGCGAATCGGCGTTAGAACCAATTCTGCTGATCCGGCGCGATAAGGTTCAAAACTTGCCAACCCCGATGTCGAGCCATCCACTTGACGGTTGATACGAATTACACCGGCTGGCAGCCCGCCGCCCGAAGCTGTCCATTCACCGGCAATCAGCAGCGCGGGATTGGGTGTGGCCAACAGATAGGCAAGGCGGCTGTCGGAGCCGCCCGTAATTTTCGCCCCGCTCGCGGAGGTCAGCTGCGGTGCGATTAATTCGATCCGTCGCGTCCGCTGATTGCCCGTCAAGGCAAAGCTAGCCCGCCCCGAAAGATCGGCCAGCGCCGATGTTAACGACATCGCAGCCTTATCGGTCAGGGGGCCTAGCGGGCTGCCTTTAACCCCATCAAATGTGCGAAGCAGCGATTGCCGCAGTGCCAGGCTGGCAGAGGCTTTGGCAAAACGAACCGATGCGAAGGCAGACGGACCCGCCCTACCGATCACGGCTTTGCCATCAACGCTAACGCTTTCCGCCGAAAATTCGGCGCCGCGTATCACTGCGAGTTGAATCGCGCTGTCGAGATCGGTTCGTTCGATATTGCCTTTGAATGCGCCTTTCAGACCCAATCGGTCGGCCCGATAGGAGGCTAGATGTAGGGCTGCAAGGCTGGCATCATACGTCCCGTGCCAGTTCTGGAAATCTTCTGAAAGTGCCATATCCAGCATGACTTGTGGCGAGGCCGCCTTAAAAGCGCCCGTGTCACAAACTAGGCTTTTACCACGCAAAGGCCCACGTAGCGTCGGCTGGACAGTCTCAATGGTCAGCGTACCATAAAAGCTCAAGCCCTGCGCGGTGCAGTCGGCTGCAACTACCCTGGGGGCAACCAAGGCCAGCGTTCCTGCGAATCCCTGGCGCAAATTGCCATGTCCATCAAGCGCTGCCCCGAAGTTGCCCCAAGGCGTTGCAATCCGAGCCCGTGCGTCGATCAAGTCGACCGCCAGATCAGGCAAGGCCAAAGGATCGGTGTTGCCAGGGTCACGAAATTTGTCGAGCGCGCCCAGTGACAATTGGCCATCGATGACACGGCCGTAAAGGCGCACACCTTCGGCGCGGATAAGCGAGACAGTGGGGCCAGAGGACCCCACCCCGAGATGCACCTCGACACGCTTTGCCGTCAGATCGGGATGCGCCGGATCACCTATGACGATATTTGACAGCCGCTGTGTCCCCAGCCCAATATGTTCGATGGTATAGCTGGCAGGAATTCCGCGCGATTCTAGTTGCTGCTCTACAAAATGATCGGCAATCGGCGCGCGGCCCAGCCAAAGCGCAACCAAAGCCACAGCAACGACCGACATGGTTCCCCACAATCGGGGACGCCGCAAGAAAAAGGCTTTGGTTGTTTCGCTCACGCCAGTCCCAAAATTAATGCCATTGTTCCGACCCGCTGTCCTTCAGCGTACCTCTGGCACAGTTGGCAGCCACCGTGCCGTCCAACGCACAGTCCAGCTTTTCGTCGCAAGAAATGTTCAAGGGCCATAAGGCCTTGTGTCTATGAGCGTTGGGTGCGGGTCACAAGCCGGTTATCCCTCACCGCCATGACCAAAGCTTCAGCCGCTTTCGGATCAGAAACAACCACCGGGCACGCCTTCAGTGCTGATCGCTATATGGCACGGCGGTTGCGTTGCAGGGATCTAAGCTGAGGGCATATGCACTAGCCCTCGTCATTAGACGCGGGATAACTGATACGGCAGGAAAGCAAAGCAAAGCCTTGCATCGGTCAAATCATCATGGGGTGACGGTGATTTTAGGCGCTTTCGATCGATCGGCCCACCCTAGCATAACGTGCCATATGATGTGGGGCCGCTGTCGGAATTTGGACAGCGGCCCCTAGTATCTTATCTAGCAGTTAAACTATGAGCCGGTTACCTTAGCCAGCGCCGCGGGTTAAAAACCCGGTGAGTTCAACCTTGCTAACCGTGTCCGACTTGTCTGCGTCGGCGGAGGCGAAGGCTTTTCCAAGCCAAGTCTGTGCTTCCGCGCTGGTCGCGTCGAAACTGGGTTCCGTCGATGCTTTTAACGCGGTCATCCACGATCCGAATTCGCTCTGGCTCAGTTCGCCGTTCGCATCTGCATCATAAGTCGGAAAATCCTTATCGATGATCTGCGAGATCTGCGAAGCAGAGGCTGCCGTTTGCGAACTGTCGGGTTGAGCCGACTCGTCCGTCGTCGGATCCGTCGAATTGGTTGCCGGAGCGGCCGTCCCCGGATCAGCGGTCATCGTGTCGGCTTCACTAGCCGGCGGCGTCGTGTCTACGGGAGCGGGGGTGCTTTGTGCGGCGGCTGGAAGTGCCAACAGGGCAGCGCCAGCAAAAAAAATAGGTTTCAACATTTTCATTCTCCAAAATATGGCACGGCTTGCCCAAATGGGGACAGCCTTCGTGCCCTGAGGGGGCAATGGGATAACGAATAGCATTTTTATCGGGTTGCATACGCGCAGCGTTTGGCGTTGCCACCCGGCTTTGCTAGGGGGCAGCTCGGCGTCGTTACGCGCCGATTCCGCGATAAGTCGCCGCAAGGAAGTAGAAATTATGGTTCCCCGCTATTCCCGCCCCGCTATGGCCGCTGTTTGGAGCCCCGAAGCGCGCTTCCGTATCTGGTTCGAAATCGAAGCCCATGCGACCGAGGCACTGGCGGAGCATGGCGTCGTTCCAATATCTGCCGCCAAAGCATTGTGGGACTGGTGGGCGACAAACCCGACCATCGACGTCGCCGCCATCGATGCCGTCGAGGCCGTCACCAAGCATGACGTTATCGCCTTTCTGACTTGGGTGGCCGAAAATGTGGGCGAACAGGCCCGCTTCATGCATCAGGGCATGACCTCCAGCGATGTGCTCGACACGTGCCTTTCTTTGCAACTGGCGCAAGCGAGCGATATTTTGCTAGCCGATCTCGACGCACTTCTCGAAGCGATCAAGCGTCGGGCTTTGGAACATAAGATGACCCCGACAATCGGACGCAGCCACGGCATCCATGCTGAACCTGTGACATTCGGGCTTAAACTAGCGCAGGCTTATGCCGAATTTTCACGCTGCCGCGATCGGCTAGTCGCAGCCCGCGCCGACATCGCCACTTGTGCCATTTCGGGTGCGGTTGGAACCTTCGCCAATATTGATCCCTCGATCGAGGCGCATGTCGCGGAAAAGCTGGGGCTGAGAGTCGAACCGATTTCGACGCAAGTCATCCCGCGTGATAGACACGCCATGTATTTTGCAACGCTGGGCGTTATCGCCGGCTCGGTCGAGCGGCTCGCCACCGAAGTGCGCCATTTACAACGCACCGAAGTCCTCGAGGCCGAGGAATATTTTTCGCCGGGGCAAAAAGGTTCGTCGGCGATGCCTCACAAGCGCAACCCTGTGCTGACCGAGAATCTGACCGGTCTTGCCCGCATTGTGCGTAGCGCCGTCACGCCGGCACTAGAAAATGTGGCCCTCTGGCACGAACGCGACATCAGCCACAGTTCGGTCGAGCGTTTCATCGGCCCGGATGCGACGATAACGCTTGATTTTGCACTGGGGAGGCTAACCGGTGTCATCGACAAATTATTGATCTACCCCGAACGGATGCAAAAGAATCTCGATCGTATGGGCGGGCTGGTTCATTCGCAGCGCGTCTTGCTCGCGCTGACGCAGGCAGGTGCCAGCCGCGAAGACAGCTACGCGATGGTGCAGCGCAATGCGATGCAAGTCTGGGAAAGTGATGGCCAATTGTCGCTGCTCGAATTGCTCAAGGCCGACGCTGAAGTGACCGCATTGCTATCAACAGATGATCTGACCTGCCTCTTCGACCTTGGGTATCATCTCAAACATGTTGATACAATTTTTGCTCGTGTTTTCGGCGATTAACGTACTGCTACTGGAATAGAGGCCAAACTTGGCTTAGGGTTGAAGCTCGGATGTTGCGGGAGCCAATTTAATGTCCATGTTTCGAACATTTATCTGGATAGTCCTGACGATCATCCTGGTCATTTTTTCGATGGCAAACTGGGATAAAGTCACGATTACGATTTGGCCGGGACAATTGGCCGATACAAAATTGCCAGTTTTGATACTGGTATCCTTCCTGTTGGGCTTGTTGCCGATGTGGATCGCCCACCGCGCGACACGCTGGTCGCTTAAGAGGCGGCTCGATAATAGCGAACGACAGCTAGCCGATTTGCGTGCCATGGCTAATCGACCGACCGACCTGTCAGCAGTAACGCCCAAATCTGATCCATCATCTTCTCCATTCGAGGCATCATGACCTCTCCAATATTTCTCGCAATCGACACCATTCATCTGGATGCAGCCCAGGCTCTGGCCCAAAAAGTACGTCATCATGTCGGCGGCATCAAACTGGGCTTAGAGTTTTTCTGCGCTAACGGGCATCATGGCGTGCATGAAATGGCGAAGCTTGGCCTGCCTATTTTTCTCGACCTGAAACTGCACGATATTCCCAACACCGTCGCCAAGGCGATTCAGGCGCTGCGTCCACTGGAGCCGGCCATCTTGACCGTTCACGCCGGGGGCGGGAGAGCGATGCTCGAAGAGGCAAAGGCAGCCGCAGGAACAAACACCAAAGTTGTTGCGGTGACGGTACTTACCAGCCTCGACACGCCCGATCTTGAAGATATTGGCGTGACCGGCAATGCTCATGATCAAGTTCGACGTCTTGCCACGCTGGCAAAGAAATCCGGGCTGGACGGCATTGTCTGCTCAGGGCATGAAGTGAAATCAGCGCGCAACGCGTGGCCAAGCGGCTATTTTGTTGTACCCGGCGTACGACCCACAAATGGCAAATCCGGCGATCAGAAACGCGTCGTTGCCCCTGCTCAGGCAATGTCCGACGGAGCTTCGATACTGGTCATCGGGCGTCCAATTAGCCAGTCGCAAGACCCCGATCTGGCTGCACGCGCGATAGAGGCCACTCTCTAAACTTGATCAATTGATAACCAGCGTTTTCGATTTGATAAAATTTGCAACCACCGTCGGGCCCTTGGCATTCGCGGTAACTTCTACCCATAACGAAGTCCGATGAAATAGAATGTTGCACCAAAAACCCACGCGTCGCAAAGAGACTGCCATGATCCTCCAGACCAAAATTTGTGGGCTGTCGACGCCGGATAGCATCGATGCCGCCATTCAGCATGGTGCGACGCATATGGGCCTAGTCCATTATGAACCCAGCCCGCGTCATGTTGCGCTCAACAAAGCAGCCGAATTGCGTCAGCAAGCGGGGTCGGCAATCAAGGTGGTGCTCTTGCTCGTCAACGCTAGCCCTGAATTGACCGCTAAAGCTTGCGAAATTGTCAAACCTGACGTCATCCAGTTCCACGGCAATGAAGCGGCAGACTGGCTAAGAATCGTCAAACAGAATCTCAAGATCGAAATATGGAAAGCGCTCGGACTACGTGACGCCGCGACGCTTGCTTATGCCCGCAATTTTGTTGGGATTGCTGACCGGTTGTTGTTCGATTCGCCCGCCCAAGCGCTGCCAGGGGGCACCGGCACCAGGTTCGATTGGTCGTTATTGACGAACCACCGCCACGAAATTCCATGGGGTATCGCTGGAGGCCTATCGCCCGACAATGTGACTGCCGCTCTCCACGCCACAAACGCGCCACTTGTCGATGTATCATCGGGCGTTGAGAGCGCGCCGGGCATCAAGGATGTGGACAAGATTGCAGCATTCCTTAAAGCCGCCCGCAGCGCCTGAAATTTCCCAGCGCACAGGCTGAGCCCAAAGAAGCCTGATATTCTCCGCATCCTTCGACAGGCTCAGGGTGCCCGGTTTAGATGGACGCATGACAGACACGCCGAACAGCTATCGCAGCCAGCCTGACGAGCGGGGCCATTTCGGTCAGTTCGGCGGCCGTTTCGTAGCCGAAACGCTGATGCCCTTGGTTCTCGATCTCGAGCGCGAGTATCGTGCAGCGCAGGTCGATCCGGCATTCGCCGCTGAATTCGACGATCTTCTGGCCAATTATGTCGGCCGCCCCAGTCCGCTCTATTATGCCGAACGGTTAACCGAAGATGTGCGTCAAAATGCCCCCGTTGGCAAAGGCGCGCAGATATGGCTCAAGCGCGATGAGCTTAACCACACGGGCGCGCACAAAATCAACAATTGCGTCGGCCAGATCCTGCTCGCCCGGCGCATGGGCAAAACGCGGATAATCGCCGAAACCGGAGCTGGACAGCATGGCGTTGCAACCGCCACAGTTTGCGCCCGCTTCGGACTGCCTTGCGTCATCTATATGGGGGCCCGCGATATGGAGCGGCAGCAGCCCAATGTGTTCCGTATGAAGCTGCTCGGGGCTGAAGTTATCGGTGTTGAAAGCGGTGCGCGGACTTTGAAAGATGCAATGAACGAAGCGCTGCGCGACTGGGTCGCCAATGTCGATGACACCTTTTACATTATTGGCACTGCCGCCGGCCCGCACCCCTATCCCGAACTCGTCCGCGATTTCCAAAGCGTTATCGGCAAAGAAGCGCGAGCGCAGATGCTCGATCGCATCGACCGGCTCCCTGATCTGCTCGTTGCGGCAATCGGTGGGGGATCAAATGCCATTGGCCTTTTTCATCCCTTTCTTGACGACGCCGATGTTAGAATGCTTGGCGTTGAAGCCGCGGGCCACGGCCTTGATAAGCAGCATGCCGCGTCGCTGGCGGGTGGCGCGCCGGGCATTCTTCACGGCAACCGGACTTATTTGCTGCAGGATGAAGACGGCCAGATTGACGAAGCCCATTCGATTAGCGCGGGGCTCGACTATCCGGGCATCGGACCCGAACATGCGTGGCTGCGCGATATTGGCCGCGTGGAATACACCAGCGCCACTGACACCCAAGCGCTCGACGCCTTCCAATTGCTCTGTCGCACCGAAGGCATCATTCCTGCGCTCGAACCGTCGCACGCCATCGCGGTGGTGGTAGAAGTGGCGCGCGAAATGAATTGCGACCAGATCATACTCGCCAATCTGTGCGGTCGCGGCGATAAGGATATTTTCACCGTGGCCGAGGCGCTGGGGACAAAGATATGAGCCGCCTTTCCGCCTCGTTCGCGCATGGTCATCCGGTGCTCGTCGCCTTTGTTACCGCTGGCGATCCGAATCCCCGCCAGACCGGCGCAGTGCTCGACGCGCTCGTCGCGGGCGGCGCTGATGTTATCGAGTTGGGCATGCCCTTCACTGACCCCATGGCCGATGGCCCCGCCATTCAGGCCGCTAACCTGCGCAGTCTCGGAAGCGGTACAACCACCGCCGACATCTTTGCCATCGCAAAAGCCTTTCGTTGCCGTCACCCCGACATCCCCCTAGTTTTAATGGGCTACGCCAACCCGATGACGCGGCGCGGGGCCGAATGGTTCGCTGATGCGTGCAAGGATGCGAGCGTTGACGGCGTGATTTGCGTCGACATCCCCTTTGAGGAAGATGACAGTCTCGGTCCCGCCTTGCGCGCAGTGGGCGTCGACCAAATTCGTCTTGCAACTCCCACTACAGGGTCGGCGCGCCTTCCCGCTGTGCTCGATGGCGCGGGCGGATTTCTCTATTATGTTAGCGTTGCCGGAATCACCGGGCTGCAACAAGCGGCACAAGCTAGCGTCGAAGAGGCGGTAGCGCGTCTGCGCAGCCAGACCAAGCTTCCTATCGCCGTCGGATTCGGCGTTCGCACCCCCGAACAGGCCTCTCAGATCGCTCGTGTCGCAGA
Organism: uncultured Alphaproteobacteria bacterium; assembly: GCA_963844225.1. Lineage (GTDB taxonomy): Bacteria > Pseudomonadota > Alphaproteobacteria > Sphingomonadales > Sphingomonadaceae > Sphingopyxis. The sequence goes on from CAWJNG010000012.1 coordinate 335,113, forward strand.
TGGCGTTGTGGTCGGCTCGGCGCTTGTCGAACTCGTCGGCAAATATGGCGCCGATGCGGCCCCGCATGTAGAGGCCTTCACCCGCAGCCTCGCCGATGCTATCCACAATGCAAAGGAGAGTGCTGCATGAGCTGGCTAGAACGCGTCCGCAACGCCCTACCCTTCGCGGCCAAGCGCGATACGGCGGACAATCTTTGGCACAAATGCCGGCAGTGCCAACAGATGGTGTTCGTCAAGGAATGGGAAGACAATCTTAACGTCTGCCCACGCTGCGACCATCATGATCGCATCGGCGCAAAGCATCGATTTGCTCAATTGTTCGACGACGGTCAACACAGCATGATCGCGGCGCCCCCCGCGCCCGAAGATCCGTTGAAATTTCGCGACACCAAGAAATATGTCGACCGCATCAAGGCGGCACGCGCCCAGACCGGTGATCGCGATGCCTTTCAGAACGCCTTTGGTAAAATTGGCGGTCACCCGGCAGTCGTGGGCGTGCAGGATTTTGCTTTCATGGGTGGGTCGATGGGCGTGGCTGTCGGAGAAGCTTTTGTCGCCGGCGTCGAGGAAGCCATCCGTCGCGGTTCGCCCTATATCGCGGTGACAGCAGCGGGCGGCGCGCGTATGCAAGAAGGCACGCTTTCGCTGATGCAGATGCCACGCGCGACCGTGGCGCTGGCGCGATTGAAGCGCGCGGGCCTGCCTTATATCGTCCTCCTCACTGACCCGACCACTGGCGGCGTCACAGCCAGCTATGCAATGCTCGGCGATGTACAGATCAGCGAGCCGAATGCCCTTATCGGCTTTGCCGGCCAGCGGGTGATTGAGAATACCATTCGCGAAAAACTGCCTGACGGGTTTCAGCGCGCCGAATATTTGCTCGATCACGGCATGATCGACATGGTTGTGGAGCGCAAGGATTTGCGCGAAACACTCGGCCGCCTGATTGGCTATCTTGCCCCCGGCCAAGCTGCCTGAGCCGAAGCTCCGGCGAGGCGTCACCCTTCATGGCGGACCATGCCAGATCCTTAGACCCTGCAGTACAGCGGCAGCTTGACCGGCTGGCCAATCTGTCCCCAGGACGCGACATCTTGGGTCTGGAACGTATTGCGGCGCTTTGCGATCGTCTCGGTAATCCACAAAACCACCTTCCGCGTGTCTTTCATGTCGCTGGCACTAACGGCAAAGGGTCCACCTGCGCCTTCCTGCGTGCAATCCTCGAGGCGAGTGGTCGGCGTGTCCATAGTTATACCAGTCCGCATCTGGTGCAGTTCAACGAACGCATCCGTGTAGCTGGAAAGTTGATCAATGACGTCGACCTCGCAGTCTTGCTGGAGGAGGTTCTCGACCACGCTGATGGTCTTGGCGCGAGTTTCTTTGAAGTTACGACTGCGGCAGCATTCCTCGCCTTCTCACGAACTGCCGCAGATGATTGCGTGATCGAGGTCGGGCTGGGTGGGCGGCTTGACGCCACAAATATATTACCCAGTCCTGCGGTATGTGCGATTGCATCGCTGGGCATCGATCATGAAGCCTTTTTATTGGCACCCGAGATTGGCACTCCCCGGCAACCCGCGGAGCGAATTGCGTGGGAAAAGGCCGGCATCATCAAACGGGGCTCTGCGCTCGCGACGCTGGCCTATTCGCACCCCGTGATGGACGTTATTATTGGCCGCGCCGCCGCAGCGGGCGTCACGCCATTTTCAGAAGGCACCGACTGGACCGTGGAACCCCATGCGAACGGCTTTCGCTGGCACGCGAAAGACCAGTCCATAACCAAAACTCTCCGACTGCAGATGACTGGCGCGCATCAGATGCGAAATGCTGGACTTGCGATCGCCATGTTGAAATTGGCCCCAGGTCCCAAAGTTTCAAACTCAGCCATTGCGCAAGGCGTCGGCAATACCTTTTGGCCAGGGCGGTTACAGAGATTGAAAGCGGGGCCTTTGACCGCGCTGATGCCGAAAGACACTGAAATCTGGCTCGACGGAGCTCATAATGCCGATGCGGGGTTGCAGCTTGCACGTCATTTTTCGGCCGCCAACTGCCGCATACATTTGATCGCGGGGATGTTAGCGAACAAGAATCCGGAGGCCATCACCGCCCCTCTGGCCTGCCAACTCGCATCAATCACCGTGGTTCCGGTCCCCGACCATGACCATCATAACGCCGCCGCATTCGGCCCCGTCGTCCGTCAGGCATCCTCTGTTGCAGAGGCGTTGCAACGACTAAGGATTGATCCACAGCGCGACATCATTCTTATTGCGGGCTCGCTTTATCTTGCGGGTGAGGTACTCCGGCTTAATGACGAATTGCCGGTTTAGCGGTCAGATTTTTTGTCGGGAATTTCAACTTCGCCGGCAGTTCCAATCGATCTATCGACGAGTCCAGAGACGATCATCCACCAGAATATCAGAATGCCAGGCACCGCAAGCGCGGTCGTCAACAAATAGAAATTTATATATCCCACTTGCTCGATCATCTTGCCCGCGCCTGTCCCAGTTAGGAAGCGCCCTAATATGCTCGCAGCAGCTGAAAAAAGTGCAAAATGTGTCGCAGTAAAGCGCAAATCGGCAAGCGCAGAGAGATAGGCAACGACACAAACCCCGCCGATACCGCTGGCAAAATTTTCAAATCCGATGGCGCCCGCCATCCCCCAGTTGCTGTGTCCCGCGGCAGCCAGGCCGGCAAAGCTGAAATTTGAAACGCCCATTAGAACCAGGCTGATTAGCACTGATCGCTTCATTCCCAATCGCGCATAGAGAATGCCGCCAACAAATACGCCGGCCAACAGCGCCCAAAAACCCAGTCCTACGTCATAAAATGCGATCTCGTCATTGGTGTACCCCAAATCCTCGAACAGCAGTCGAAAGGTCAGGTTAGCGAGCGTGTCGCCAATTTTATGCAACAGCAAAAACAGAATCGTAAGAACAGCGCCTTCGCGCGAGAAAAATTCGACCAGCGGCCCTATAGCGCTCTTCTCATCCTCTGATCTAGTATCGCGTCCGCGCGCCGGCACAACGAGCAGTAGAGCGAGGAACAGCGTGCCTACAGTCAGTAATATCGCCAATATGTTCGCACCAACATACACAGCCATCTGATCCCAACCCATTGCCAGAATGCCGCCCAACGCAATGGCCGGAGCCGCGATGACCCAATTAACCTGGCCATTCCAGCCGATTTCTCGTGCGCGACGGGCGCTCAAATCAAAAAGCGGGAACAAATAGCCTACGATTGCCATTAAGGTCAGGATGTCTACGCCCAACCAGGCGTCAACCTTTGACGCCAGAAAATAGGTGACGGGGAAGCTGAAAATGAAAAGAGCATAGCTGGCACGCGACAGAAACGGCGGCCAATGTCGTTCAATCTTACGCTCGGGCTCCCCCATGATGAGACCGGTTATAATCGCTGGCAAAACCAGGGCCGCGCAAACCATATAGGCTATCCCCCAGCCTGCTCGTTCTGCGACTATCAGTGCGACACCGCCAGCCACCGCGGCCCCGATGCGCCACCCATATTGCGACATCCCCGACCCGGTCCCCAATTGGTGCGGCGCGAGCAGTTCAATCCGGTAGGCATCTATTACGATGTCGAAGGTCGCACCCGTCAATCCGACACCGATGGCCGCAAGTGCCACTACAGCAAGCGACGCCTGTGGGTTAAGGTTCCCGAGTACCGAAACGGCGGCAAAAACCAACACACCAACCAGAATCAGCCATGACCGCCGCTGCCCGATTTTGCAAAGCAGCGGTATGCGAAATCTGTCGATGGCAGGCGCCCACGCCCATTTCAGATTATAGGCAAGAAAGGTTAGAGCGAATGCCGTCACCGACGATTTTTCGATTCCATCCTGAGCCAGACGTGTTGTCAGCGTGGCACCGATCATCGCAAAAGGAAAGCCGGACGAGATTCCTAGAAAAAGGGCAGCCAGCGGCGCCGGTTCAAAATAGGGGCGCAAGCTATCAAGCCACCCTTTTGGCGTCGGCAAAGTCGATTCAGTCGCCATCTATATCCCTCTCACGGCGCAAACAATGGCGCTATCGCTCCATCCATTTCGGCCTATAGCGTTAGAGGCAAATTGGAAGCGGCTATTTACCAGCGAAGTTATTCGAGCGCTTTGATTATCATTTAGTCGTAGCGTCTCAAGCCGCAGCGGGTTGCCAATATGTTTGCAATCCAGGGACTTTGCGCGGCGCCTTATTCTTGCAGATCATCGTCTCGATGGCTCGCAGTGCACCCACCAAGGCGCCGGGGTTATATGGTTTGCTCAAGCAGGCAAGCGCCATATCACCGGCATCTTGAGGGCATTGGCCTGTTACCAACAAGACCGCGATTCCGCGGTCGGCCGCCAGTCTCGCCACTTCGCGCCCGCTCATATGCCCCGCAAGCCCTAGATCGAGAACCAACGCGTCAATTTGCTCGTCCGCGAGAACCGCCACGGCGGCTTCCCCCGAATCGACCGTCGCCACGACATCATATCCACCATGACGCAGCGTGCGTTCATTATCGAACGCTATCAACGGATCATCCTCAATGATGAGCAAGCGCTTGATACAGGACGGGCGGGAGACGAAGAGCATTGCCTTTACCTTTTTCCAGCGCCATGACGCGCCACGAAGCTTGGCGCAAGACAGGTTTTTCTTTGCATCGACGAAACGATGCTTTTGCGGCTATGAATGTTTATCAGTTGGCGCATCATTCCTGAAACAACGTCGCGAAAGGCGTATCCGTTCCACCATCATGACACGTTCCGGACCCCGCCCACCTTCCCGCCCCGCGGGACGCTCTCAAAAAACCACGGATGCCCCCAAAGGCCGGCGCTTCGCGCGCGCCGCAGTGCGTGATGCCAAACCCGCAAAAGAGTCGGCAGAAACACATGATGGACCGCAACGCATCGCCAAATTGCTGGCTCGCGCCGGCATTGGTTCGCGCCGGGATGTAGAACGGATGATCGAAGAGGGGCGCATCGCACTCAATGGTTCGATCGTGACCCAGCCCGCGCCCCTGCTGACGACGCTCGAAGGGCTGACCGTCGATGACAACCCAGTCGCAAAGCCTGTTTCGACACGACTCTATCGTTTTCACAAACCATCAGGCTGCATCACCGCAGCGCGGGACCCCAAAGGGCGTAAGACTATCTACGATTTGCTGCCCAAGGATCTGCCGCGTCTTATGCCGGTGGGGCGACTCGACTATAATACCGAGGGATTGCTGCTGCTCACCAACGACGGCGGCTTCAAGCGCGACCTTGAACTTCCCGCTAGCGGCGTAGAGCGCACCTACCGCGCCCGTGCCTTTGGCGACATCAGCCAGATGCAATTGGAAGAACTAGCCGAAGGCATTACCATCGACGGGGTGACTTATGGCAAAATCGATGCCAATTTGGAACGCCGCACCGGTCGCAACCAATGGGTCGAACTGACGCTGACTGAGGGTAAAAATCGCGAAGTGCGCAAGGTCCTTGAACATTTCGGCTTGCAGGTAAGCCGATTAATTCGGACCCGCTATGGCGCGTTCGCACTTGACGGCCTGCCGATGGGTGCGGTCGACGTCGTTCCGCGCGACGAGTTGTTTAAATTTCGTCGGCATATGGGCAAAGCCTAATGCGTGTCATTGCAGGAGAATGGCGGGGCCGCAAGCTACAGGCGCCCAAGGGCGAAGCGACGCGCCCGACTGCCGATCGCACGCGCGAGACGCTGTTTTCAATGCTCACCAGTCGCTTAGGTAGTTTCGAAGGGCTGACCGTCGCTGACCTCTTCGCAGGATCAGGCGCACTCGGTATTGAAGCCTTATCGCGCGGTGCAGCGCATTGCCTGTTCGCAGAACAGGATCGCGCGGCGATTGACGCTCTTCGGGCCAATCTGGAATCATTCGCTGCCTTGTCCCGCGCAGACGTGAGGACAGGATCAGTACTCAGCCTTGGCCCCACACCACGTCGTTTTGATTTGCTACTGCTTGATGCACCATATGGCACCGGCGCGGGAAGCGTGGCACTCGACAAGCTCGGCCGGCATGGCTGGACGCCGCCGGAAAGCTGGATTGCTATTGAAACAGCTGCCAATGAGACAGTGCAAGTTTCAGGCTTTGTAGTTGAGGCTGAACGGCGCGTCGGTAAGGCGCTACTCACGATTATGCGGAAAATTGCCTAAGCGCGACGCTTGCACTGTGTGTATCTGTTCCCTAATCGTTCACTCGTGACTGCCTTGCCCCATCCCCCTCCCGACCTTCCCCCCGCCGAGCCCTCGGACCCACTCTACATTCGGGGTCTGAACGGGCCTCAACGCCAAGCGGTGCTAACCACCGAAGGACCAGTATTGATGCTCGCGGGTGCGGGTACGGGCAAGACGGCAGCTCTAACCGCGCGGCTCGCGCATCTGGTCGCCACCCATCGCGCCTGGCCCAGTGAAATATTGGCGGTGACTTTCACCAACCGCGCCGCACGAGAGATGAAAGAACGTATCGGTCGGATGATCGGCGATGCGGTCGAAGATATGCCATGGCTCGGCACATTTCATAGCATCGCAGCCAAAATGTTGCGCCGCCACGCTGAACTGGTTGGCCTGCAAAGCAATTTCATCATTCTTGACACCGATGATCAACTTCGCGTTCTCAAACAGCTGATTCAAGCCGAAGGGCTGGATGAGAAGCGTTGGACCGCCAAGCTGCTTGCCGGTCTGATCGACCGATGGAAGAACCGGGGTCTAGTGCCCACCGATCTTGATGCCGCCGACCGCGAAGCTTTTGCTGACGGAAAGGGTCAGCATTTTTATGCGCTGTATCAGGCGCGGCTAAAGACCCTCAATGCCTGTGATTTTGGGGATTTATTGCTGCATATTCTTGTCATTCTGCGCACTCATCGCGACGTGCTGGAGCAGTTTCAACAAAGGTTCAAATATATACTTGTCGACGAATATCAGGACACCAATGCCAGTCAATATCTATGGCTTCGTTTGCTCGCTCAGGCGCGCAAGAATATTTGCTGCGTCGGCGATGATGATCAATCAATTTACAGCTGGCGCGGGGCCGAAGTTGCCAACATCTTGCGCTTTGAAAAGGATTTTCCTGAGGCAACAGTTATACGACTAGAACAAAATTATCGTTCAACTCCACAAATTCTCGCCGCCGCCTCTGGATTGATAGCGAACAATGGGAGCCGCTTGGGCAAAACGCTCTGGACCGATCTGGAACCGGGCGACAAAGTGCGGGTGGTTGGTGTGTGGGACGGCCCTGAGGAAGCGCGGCGCGTCGGCGAGGAGCTAGAAACGCTTCAACGCAATCATATCAGCCTCGATCGCGCGGCCATATTGGTCCGGGCGCAATTTCAAACCCGCGAATTTGAAGACCGCTTCATTTCCATCGGCATGCCCTATCGGATTGTTGGCGGTTTCCGCTTCTACGAACGCGCAGAAATTCGTGACGCCCTCGCCTATTTGCGACTCATTCAGTCGCCCGCCGATGATCTTGCCTTGGAACGCATCGTCAACATGCCCAAACGTGGCCTTGGTGACAAAGCGCTGGCGCGTATTCACCAGACCGCGCGCGCCGAGCGTACGCCGCTTCTCCACGCCGCCGAGCGGCTGGTCCAAACCGATGAACTCACGCCACAGGCGCGGCGTTCGCTTGCGAGCTTTGTTTCACTGGTGAAAAATTGGCAGAGTAAGGCGGAAACGCTGTCACACCCCGAACTCACCCAGCTACTCCTCGATGAATCTGGCTACACCGCAATGCTTCAGGCCGACCGCAGTGCCGATGCAGCTGGGCGGCTCGAGAATCTCTCCGAACTCGTCCGCGCGATGGAAGAGTATGAATTGCTCGAGGCCTTCCTCGAACATGTTAGCCTTGTGATGGACCGCGATTCTAAGGAGCAGGACGAAACCGTCACCATCATGACCATACACGCCGCGAAGGGGCTGGAGTTTGATCATGTTTTTCTAGTTGGCTGGGAAGATGGCGTCTTTCCGTCGCAACGGGCAATGGACGAAGGCGGCACTGCCAGTCTGGAAGAAGAGCGGCGATTGGCGTATGTCGCCATCACCCGAGCTCGCCGCCACGCACAAATCTATCACGCCGCCAATCGCCGCATTTATGGTCAGTGGATGAGCAGCATCCCCAGTCGCTTTATCGCCGAACTTCCAGACGAGCATGTCGATGTCGTAAATACAATGGGCGGCGGTGCCAGCATGTGGCGCGCCAACTGGTCTGCGCAGGGCGATCCCTTTGCCCATGTTGCCGAACAAAAGCCTACCCGCGCCCAGTCGCGTGGCCCCGCATGGCAACGTGCCGCCGTGCGCTCATCAACCGTCACCCGCAGCGCCCCCCCTAGCGAGCGTAGCCCCGCCGCATCGGTGGGCGCCAAGGCGCGCACTGACCTCGCCATCGGCTGCCGCATATTTCATGAAAAGTTCGGCTATGGCATCATCGGCGATATAGATGGCAACAAGTTGGAAGTAGAATTTGAACAAGCCGGGACCAAACGTGTGCTCGACAGTTTCGTCAAACTCGCCTGACATTATTTTAAGAGGATATACCGCGATGGCCAACCCGGGAATGGATGATGACATCTATGTTGCCTTCATGGAACAGCTTCACCGCTACGTCCGAGATCGGCTAATTCCGGCGGAGGACAAGTTGGAAGAACTCGGATGTGTCCCCGACGACATACTTGCTGAAATGCGCGAAATGGGACTCTTTGGGGTGACCACGCCACCTGAATATGGCGGCGCAGGCATGAATATCAGCCAATATATCGGTTTCATCAAAGCTATCGCTTATGCTTCGCCCGCGTATCGATCCATAGTTTCGATCAACATCGGCATGGTGTGCAAGGCGCTGGTCGGATTCGGAACCGATCACCAAAAAGAACATTGGCTTCCCAAACTTGCCAGCGGCGAAATCGCCGCTTTTGGCCTCACCGAACCCGACAGCGGATCCGACAGCGCCGCCATGAAAACGCGCGCGGTGCGTGATGGAAATGGCTATATCCTCAACGGCACCAAACGCTACATCACCAACGCTCCCTTCGCCGATGTAATACTTGTCTTGGCGCGCACCAGTGCCGAGCCTTTGCCCAAAAATACGCACGTCAGCGCATTCCTAGTTCCGCGCGACGCCTCCGGTGTGTCGATTGGCAAGCCCGATGGGAAAATGGGTCAGGCAGGCTCGCAAATTGCAGATGTCATCATGGAGGATGTCCATGTCGATGGTGATGCGCTGCTGGGCGGCGAAGAAGGCATTGGATTCCGCACCGCTATGCAAAGCCTGGATAACGGAAGATTATCTGTCGCCGCTGCAAGCGTAGGTTATGCCCAACGCATGCTTGATGCCGGGTTGAAATATGCCATGGAGCGCAAGGCGTTTGGCGAACCGATTGCCAATTTCCAGCTGATTCAGGCAATGCTTGCCGACAGCAAAGCCGAAATCTACGCCGCGGATTGTATGTTGAATGACGCCTGCGCACGTGCCGATCGCGGCGAGAAAATCCTTGTTGAGGCTGCTGCAACTAAGATGTTCGCCAGTGAAATGTGCGGGCGCGTTGCAGATCGCGTCGTCCAAATCCATGGCGGGGCTGGTTATCTCAAGGAGTATCTTGCCGAACGTTTCTATCGCGACTGCCGAATCTATCGCATCTACGAAGGGACAACCCAGATTCAGCAATTGGTTATCGCCAAAAATATGATCCGGGATTTTGTAGGCTAACTGGCAACGAAAAGCCTCAAAGTCGCTGGTGGAGCCGAGGGGAATCGAACCCCTGACCTCTGCAGTGCGATTGCAGCGCTCTCCCATCTGAGCTACGGCCCCGCGACTGGCGGCGAATTTAACGGGCATGCCGGACAGTGACAACGGCTTTTGTAACGAACGTTGCTACGGCGCGCTCCAAATCAAAGACAAGGAACAGCAGATGGCCAAAGCATGGCACTTGATCAACCGTCCCGCCGCCCTCCCGACTATGGCAGACTTCGATCTGCGCGACATCCCCGACGGACCGTTAGAAGCGGATCAACTGCGCGTCAAAAATCTATGGATGTCGGTCGACCCTTACATGCGCGGGCGCATGAATGACGCAAAAAGCTATTCTGCAAGTTTTCAACTCGACGAGCCAATGACCGGCGGCGCCATTGGCGAAGTCATCGAAAGCCGGATGGACGGCTTTTCGCCGGGCGATTTGATCCTCCACATGGGCGGATGGCGCGATGGCGGCGTGATCGGGTTGGCCATGTCTCCGAATAAGCTACCCGCTGAAGCGCTGGCAGCCGGTATGACACCGCAAACATTCCTACATAATATGGGGTTAACGGGTGGTACCGCATGGATCGGCCTGCTGCGCGTCGCCGCGGCTAAGCCGGGCGATACGGTGTTTGTTTCAGCTGCCGCCGGTGCGGTGGGCTCGGCTGTGGTGCAGATTGCAAAAGCGCGCGAAATGACAGTCATTGGTTCCGCTGGCGGCGCCGATAAATGTCAATGGGTCAGCGAGTTGGGTGCCGATGCGATGATCGATTACAAAGCAGGCCCCGTCTTGCCGCAGCTCGCCAAAGCACTCAAGATGCTCGGCAAGCCAGGCGTTGATGTTTACTTCGACAATGTTGGTGGCGAACATCTGGACGCGGCCTTTGCGACCGCCAATGATTTTGCGCGTTTTGCCATTTGTGGCATGATCGACGTGTATAACGACGGAAAAGCGCAGGAAATGAAATATATCATCCGCACCATCCCAGCCCGCATACGGGTGGAAGGCTTTATCTACACCGATCAATTCTTCGACTGTATGGAAGAGTTCTACAGCGACATGGGCGGGCTGATCGCCAGCGGTGCCGTCACGATACGCGAAACCGTCCATCAAGGGATTGAATCAGCACCGGAAGCATTTCTGGGCCTGTTTTCTGGCGCCAATACGGGGAAAATGCTGGTCAAATTGTGATGCCGATGGCGCGTTGTCCTATTGGTTCTACCAATGGAACGAGGCCTTTAGGCCATAAAGAGTCGTAAACTAGCTTTGGCTGGCTAAATCTATTCGCCAAACCCTACCGACAAAAAGCCGGGCAGCGGGCCATTCCAGCCGTCGTCGGGACCATCGTCATCTTGCTTTGACGCGCGCGCAGGTTTCGCCTTGCGGGGCTCGGCGGGTCGCTTCTCCGGTTTGACGTCCGCAGGCGCGGCTTCTTCGCGCTTGCTGTTGCTTCCAACTTCTGTGGTCTTTGATGCGCCGCGCCGCTTGCGGGGGCCGCGTCCAGATGGTTCACGAGCTTCCGACGGCTTGGCATCCGTTGCCACTGTTACGGGCCCGCTTTCGCCCGCCCCCAGCACATCAATTTTGTTGCCGGTCAGCTTCTGGATATTCTCGATCGCTTCATCATCCGAAGGGGTGATCAGCGTAAAAGCGCGGCCCTTGGCCCCTGCACGCCCTGTGCGCCCGATGCGATGAACATAATCATCGGGATGCCAGGGGGCGTCAAAGTTGAAGATATGACTGACGCCTTTGACATCTAGTCCACGCGCAGCAACGTCGGATGCGACCAAAATGTTGATCGTCCCCGCCTTAAAGCGATCAAGTTCTGCTATACGTGAGCCTTGGTCCATATCACCATGGATTTCACCAGCTTTATATCCGTCTCGCTGCAATGCCTTGGCCAGATCGCGCACGGTCGTTTTACGGTTGCAGAACACAATTGCCGTCGTCATATTTTCGCTATCGATCAAGCGTCGCAGCGTATCTTTCTTTCCGCGCTCTGCGGTCTTGACCAGAAATTCTGCGATATTGACGTTGGTGCTGGCCGGACGGGCCACTTCGATCATCTTCGGATTGGACAGGAATTTGTCCGACAATTTCTTAATAGGCGGCGGCATCGTTGCGGAAAACAGCAAGGTCTGTCGGTTGGCCGGCAGTTTCGAACAAATATTCTCGATATCCGGAATAAAGCCCATGTCGAGCATTCGGTCAGCTTCATCGATGACCAACAAATCGCATCCGTTGAGCAAAATTTTGCCGCGCTCGAACAGGTCCATCAGGCGGCCCGGCGTGGCAATCAGCACATCGACGCCCTTGGCTAGCGCCTTGACCTGATCGCCCATTTGGACGCCGCCAATCAAAAGCGCCATTGAAAGCTTGTGGTACTTGCCATATTTTTCAAAATTTTCTGCGACTTGGGCGGCAAGTTCGCGTGTTGGCTCCAGAATCAATGATCGTGGCATCAGCGCGCGGGTACGGCCATGCGCCAATATGTCGATCATCGGTAGAACAAAGGACGCGGTTTTCCCTGTCCCTGTTTGGGCGATACCGATCATGTCGCGCATCATCAGTACCGAGGGGATAGCGCCCGCCTGAATTGGGGTTGGCGTGTCATAGCCCGATTCGTCAATGGCGCGCAAAAGTTCGTCGGAAAGGCCGAGGTCGGCAAATTTCATAGGCTCATCATGTCCGGAGTCGTATAAAGCGCACGGCAACACATGGCCTGACGCTGTCGCCGCCCTTGCGGAACTATCGTGGAAAAGTCAAGGAATTGCGACGTTCCTCCTATAATCATTTTTCCTGGCGTACGGGAACCAATATCCTAAATTTCTCGATCTCGCACCTAGCGCCGGATCGGGCATGAATGGAATCCCGGTCTACACAAAGCCGTCCGTCCTTATTCTTTTGCATGTAAAAACCTGAATAAAAGTCGAGTGCCCGGCAGCCGCGATTTAATTGCGCACGCAGTCGCTGATTCTGGCGCGTCATCAAGTCTATGCTATCACGTTGAACCGCACGCATACCCAAGATGTTGCTCATCGCCACACATTTGGGTGCTTTTGTCTCTTTCCAGACAATAGGCATTTCCGGCGTTGGCGACGGTAAATCTGGACTTGCCGCAAAATTAGTCAGCGGCGAACGCTGTGCAGGAACCCGAATGATAATTCGCCGTTCTATAATGACTTGCATGAAAGGCGCCTCGCCCGGTCCCACATCAGGCATCACAGTCATGACCAAAGGTTCCGCTACCTCAGAATTCGGCCAAGCGTCGGGGGTTGGTGCCGCGGCCATCAGCAAGAGGATGGCCAAACTCATGCCTCACTCCCAAGGCCACTATAGTGACGCAAACTGAGATGCACCCGATAACTCCCCAATTGAAAGATAGCCCGAAAAAGTCATGCTATCAGATCAAAATTTGTTCTAGGGCCTTATGATTGAATATCAAATGAACTGCTTTTGTGGGCCATGGTCAGAAATGCCCAGCGCCGCGAACACGGAATATCCCGCATGACACAGCCGCCAACACCCCAGTTGCTCACCAAATTGCAGATCTTGCTGGGTCCTAAAGGGTTCACCAACGATGCCGACATATTGTCACCTTGGCTGACAGACTGGCGCGGCAAATATCAAGGCGCGGCGGCAGCGATGCTTTCTCCTGCCAACACCGAAGAAACTGCCAGAATAGTCGCACTCTGTCGCGTTGCTAATGTGGCTTTGGTTCCCCAGGGCGGAAACAGCGGGATGGTAGGCGGGGCAACGCCCGACAGATCCGGGGAACAACTGATTTTGTCTACCCGCCGGATGAATCGTATTCGCTCGATTGATCGCAAATCCAAAGTGGCGGTAGTCGAGGCAGGCGTCATATTGTCAGATTTGCACGATGCTGCGGAGGCGCAAGCGATGCGCTTCCCGCTAACTTTGGGCGGCAAAGGCTCCGCAACCATTGGCGGATTGGTATCCACCAATGCCGGCGGCACGCAGGTTCTGCGGCATGGAACAATGCGAAGCCTCGTCTGTGGCATAGAGGCTGTGTTGCCTGACGGCAGCGTCTTCGAGGGGCTTGCTCCCCTGAAGAAGGACAATCGCGGTTATGACCTACGCCATCTTCTATGCGGCGCCGAAGGGACATTGGGCATTATAACCGCCGCGTCCCTCAGCCTCAGCCCCGCGATTGTAGAGCGCCGCACCGCTTGGGTCGGGCTCACCAGCCCCGACGAAGCCCTCGCGCTTTTGCGTGGTCTTCAAGATAAACTGGGAGAGCATCTGGAAGGCTTTGAGCTAATCCCGCACGATTGCCTCGATGCGGTGCTCAAACATATTCCGCAAACGCGGCACCCACTGGCTCAAAATCATCCTTGGTATGTCTTGATCGAATGTGTCGCCGAAGAAACCGCATCCATTAATGACGATCTTCAAACAGCCTTAGCGCAGGCACTCGACAAAGGCTTGATCGGCGATGCCGTCCTGGCCAAGAACGAACGCGAAGCAGAAGATTTCTGGCACCTTCGCGATTCGATATCAGAAGCCGAGCGCGCCGAAGGGCCCGCCCTGCAGCATGATGTCAGCGTGCCTGTCGACAGAATGCCGCAATTCATCGCTGAAAATTTGGTTCGGGTCACGCAGAAATTTCCAGGCGCACGCGTTTTGTCCTTTGGACATTTGGGCGATGGTAATGTCCATCATCATATTCAGCCCCCAAGCGATGCGGATGGCGCCGAATGGCTTGTCAAACATGGGCATTGTGTCAGCCGATGTGTCTACAGCCATGTCATTGAATTAGGCGGATCAATTTCCGCTGAGCATGGCATCGGGCAGATGAAGCGCGAAATGCTGGCCGAATTGGCTGGTCCGGCGCGACTTACTGCCTTGCGCGGTGTAAAGGTTGGGCTGGATCCGACAGGCATATTCAATCCCGGCAAGCTGGTTCCTTAAGCAGCTTGACCGAAACATCGCATCCGCCCCTTGCGTCAAGGCGCGCGGCTCAATATGGCGCGCCATTAGCCTTTTTGCTCCGCTTGGCGGAGCCTTTCTTTTCGGAGTAATCTCATGGCCTCTGCGACTGAAGCTGCCAATCTTCCCATTTTCTATAAGGACCTACAGCCGCTTTCGAGCGTCGACCATGCGGATTTCCATGCCCGCGCCCTTGATAATGCTGATTTTTTGATCGATCAGCACGCCGTCCCGCTGACGTCTGACGAATTTGTCTCGGCATCGCGGCACTATCCGATCGTATTTTCAGCAAGCGAAGTTCCCGTACCGCTAGCCTTGATGGGCATGAACGAGGGGGTGAACACGTTTGTCGACGCCGATGGCAAGCTCATCAATCCGGTGTATGTTCCGGCCTATGTGCGTCGTTACCCATTCTTGCTCGCACGGTTGCGCCCCGACAGCGATGACCTGTCGCTCTGTTTCGACCCGACAAGCAAGGCCGTAGGCAAATTTGACGAAGGCGATGCACTGTTCAAGGATGGGCAACCGAGCGACGCCACGAACGCAGTAATGGAATTCTGCAAGCAATTTGAAGAGGCAGGACAACGCACCGGCCAGTTCATGGAAGAGTTGAAAAAAGCCGACCTGCTGATGGACGGCGAAGTCAGCATACAGCCTGATGGTAGTGACAAGCCCTTTGTTTATCGCGGATTCCGGATGGTTGACGAAGCCAAGCTGCGGGAACTGCGCGGCGATGTCCTGCGCAAGATGATGCAGAACGGTATGCTCGGCCTTATTTTTGCCCATCTCTTTTCCCTGCAACTGATGCGCGAAGTTTTTGCCGAGCAGGTAAAGCTGGGCAAAATGCCTTTGGTCACCGAAGCCCCCACAGCATAAGGACACAGGAATATGGCAACGACCGCAGACGCCAGCACCCAAAGCGAGCGCTACACAAGGGTAGCAATTTGGCTCCATTTAGTGATTGGCGCGGCGGTCGTTATCAACATCGGCTTGGCAATGCTGACCGAGGACATGTCGAAAACGACCCATATGGCGGCGATGGCTGTGCATAAGCCGCTTGGAATAACAATCTTGGTGCTGACATTGGCGCGCATTGCCTGGCGACTCACGCATACCCCCCCGCCATTGCCTGCCGCAACACCCGCTTGGCAGCGACCCCTCAGCAAGCTCGTCCATTTCGTCTTTTACGCGCTGCTTATCCTCCTCCCTCTGTCTGGATGGATCTGGATGTCAGCGGCAAAATCCCCGATCAACTTTTTCGGGCTGTTCGACCTTCCGTTAATCGCGGGACCCAGCAAGGCGCTCGCGGACACCATGCACGAAGGGCATGAAGTGATGGGCATTGCCATGCTAGTCTTGGTTGTTATCCATCTTTTTGCGGCGCTCAAGCATCAATATATCGACCGTACCCATCTAGTCGCGCGCATGAATCCGTTTGGTGGACGGTGAACGCCAACTTTTACGCGCCTATCAAAAATCGATAGCGAGTCCCTTGTTTTCCCAATCACCATAGCGAACGGGGTCGCGCCCGCCCGGCTGGTCTTTGGCCGCCAATGTGGCAACTGGAAGCGGCTCAGGGAGCGGTACCATAGTCCAGTTCGCGGGTGGTTTGACGTTCGGTGGACGCGATAGGGCGCGAGGGGTTCCGCCTATCATTGGCGGTTCTGATGTACTGGGCATGGTGGTCTCTTTCGAGCAGTGTTACGAAGGGCTTATTGAGCTCCTTCTAGTATAGAAGCCCGCATCAGTTGCGCCAACACCCCAGCCCGTTTTTCTTGGAAATTGAGCCTTATGAATGAACCGACTCCGGCGCGTCGCCGCCCAGACCGGAATCAGGCTGATCCCGCCGGGACGGCCACCCGACGATCGGCGCTAAGGATGCTCGACGCGGTCCTGCGACGAGGCGAGCCGCTCGACCTCGCTTCGCATGCTGCCGCTCAAGGCTTAGCGCCACCTGACCGCGCCTTTGCTGTTGCCATAGCCTCCGAGACGCTGCGCTGGATGGTCGATATTGACATTCTGATCGATCAGGCAACGCCACAACCGCTCGCCGATGATGTCAAAGCACGCACTGTTCTGCGCCTCAGCCTTGCGCAATTGCTCATTCTCAAAACGCCGCCGCATGCTGTGGTGGCAACGGCGCTTCCGCTGGTTGCCGGCGGTCCGCGTCGACTGGTCCATGCAATCTTGTCTCGTGCTCAAAAAGAGCAATGGAAATTACCCGATCGTGCCGCCCTGCCGAGCCATGTTGCGGAGCGTTGGCAAGTACAGTGGGGCGACGCGATGATTGCGGATGCGGAGGCGGCGTGGAGCAAGCCGCCGCCTGTAGATCTGAGTTTCGTCAGTCAAGCTGCGGCGGACAGCTTCGATGACGGAACGGCCCTCTACGCCGCCCACCGCCGCTTGCCGCGTGGCGACCGGATAGAGGATGTTGCGGGCTTTACCGGAGGGAATTGGTGGGTACAGGATCTCGCCGCCAGTATTGCAGCGCATTTGCTCGGCGCTGGTAAAGGGAAAACCGTGCTCGACCTTTGCGCGGCTCCTGGGGGCAAAACAATGCAATTGGCGGCGGCGGGATGGAAAACAACTGCGGTCGACAGCAGTGCAAAGAGATTGCAGCGGCTCGAACGCAATCTCAAACGCACTGGCTTGCAGGCAACAATTGCGCAGGGTGATCTGAGACAATGGCAACCTGAACTCCCTGCCGATGGAGTACTGCTCGATGCGCCTTGCTCTGCAACTGGAATTTTCCGCCGCCATCCCGACGTTCTTCATCGCATCGAGCCCACCGACATTTGGCAACTCTCCGACCTGCAACACCAGTTGCTGGGCCGCGCCGCCTCGTGGGTTAAAGCTTCGGGAATGCTCGTTTATTCCACCTGCTCGCTCGAACAAGTCGAAGGCGAAAAGCAAATCGATCGTTTCCTTGATGAACATCCTGGGTGGACGATTGACGCGGTGGTGCAAGAGGAACTTCCGGTTGGTGTCGCACCTGATGCAAAAGGGCAGGTGCGGATACTGCCGGGGATGCTTGCTGATTCCGGTGGATTGGACGGATTTTTTATCGCGCGATTGAAGGCACCGTCGGCCTAGCTAGCGACGCTAGAATATTTCAACCTTTTATTCTGCGCGCTCCCGCGAACAAGAGCTAGGGATAGCTGCGCTGCGCGCTTTGCACGCCGGTTGACCAAGCAACGAATGACGGTTCGCCACCCTTCTGTCAGGGGGACGCCCCGCCGAACGGTGCGTATGAAATCGGCAAATTCCGCGTCGTTCATGCTCGCGACGGCGTAGCGCAAGTCAGCAAGCACATCGGTCTGCACAGCTCTTGCCACGCCATGTCGGCCAAGAATTGCGTCAAGTTCGTCCAAAGCCGGCAAGTTATCCATGCCGTCAAACGGGTCACGCCGGCCCTGCCCCCGTTCTGCGTGGGCAAGCCGGGCATAGGCTGCTTGACGGGTCTGGAGACCGTTGTTGAGCACACTCATCTGGCCCGGTGAGCGGCGGTAATGGAGCAAAATGTCCGACAAATTATCGATGTCTGCAATTTCAGATAATCGGAGAAACAGATCATAATCTTCGCAGTAACGAAACGCCTGTCGATAAAGGCCGACATCGCGCAATATCTGGGTCCTAAACATGACGGTCGGGTTAGCGACGGATTGACGAATTTCGAGTTGTGCACGGACCTCTGCGCGACCAACGGGCTGCTGAAAATGCAGATTGCGAGCCCGCCCGCCATTGTCAATCTCGACAAATTGCGTGCCAAGTGCACCCAGGTTGCGATCAATTTCGATGCGTTCCAACTGCCGCGCAAATCGTTCAGGCAGTGAGATATCGTCGGCGTCCATGCGTGCCACAAAAGGCGTATCGACCAATTCCAACATGCGGTTCAAGCTCGCCACAATTCCCTGATTATTCTGACGGATCAGGTGAATGCGTGGGTCTTGGGCGGCCTTACGCTCTGCTATATCACCGGATTCGTCGGTCGATCCATCATCGACGATGTAAAAAGTGAAATCGGGCATTGTTTGCGACAGAACACTATCTATCGCGTCCTCGACATAGCGGGCAGCATTATACATCGGCATGACAACGCTGAGCCGCAAATCGCTCATTAGGGACCGGACTTTCTGGCCGGAATAGGCCGACGCAAGATCAACTGGTGGGACTGTACCAGATGGGCGACGTATACGCGCGTTCCTGTGACGTCAATTCTGTTCCAGGCAGCAATTTCGCGCCATATCTTAACGCATCGAACAACACCCAGCGCGGTGTCGGAATCTCAAGCACGCGCACATAATAAAAGGCGCGTTCTTTAGCGTCAAAATCGGGGTCTACCCACACCGTCGCCAGCTCGGGCGCGCCAATGTTGTTTTCATAGGTCGCTTTTGCAATATCGACAGTATTTCCAACCGCCGGAACCTTTCCATTTGCCCCTCTCAGCCGTTTGGCAGGATCGCTCCAGGCAACATCAAAGACTTTTTCCTGAAGCGCTCCGCTGCGGTCGACCCAGCCCTTGACGATCTGAACACGATCAAGATTACCACCATCAGGGTCTTTCAGCGCCGAAACTAGGAACCGTGGCGCACCCTTGCCAGGCGACAGCACTGCGCCCATCGGGACGCCGCGGGCATAGCCTGCCTTGACAAAATCGCCCTTTAGGTCTGCATCTGCGAAGTCCCATCCACCGAAAAAACGCACCGTCATCCGTGGTCCAGTGGTCGCATAGACCTCGCGCCGCGCCAGCGCGTCGAAAATGGCGGCGCGAGTGTTGGACGTTGCCCAGACTCCGGCATAGCCTCCCGCCAGATATTGCCAACCAAAGCGGCCCTCACGTGTGCCGAGATTCTGACTTTCAGATGCTCGGTCTTTGTTCGGCTCGTTACCGCTGTGTTTGCCAAAGAAATTATTCTCGTCAGCCGTCGAAAGCGCCGTATGGCTGTCGGTCGAGCCGATGAAGCCCAATTGATAAGGATTGACGCCGGTTCGCGCCTCAATAGCCAGGCCGCGCTTCAAAGCCTCGCGCACATAATTGCCGCCATACATATCCGGCGTAGCATCATGCGTCAGCGGCAGATTACCCAGCTCCCATCCCGCATCACCAAAGCTTGCGAATTCATCATTGGGAGAAAGGAACGGGTGCGTTTCGCTATCACCCTTGATCTGTGTGATTTCAACGACGGGCTCATGGGCGGCACGGCGCCGCGCATATTCTGCGGTCATGGGCTTACCATCAGGCCCCTCTGTTTCGAACATCAACCCGTTTGATAAGTTGGAGTTGTGCGGGATGGCCAGCACCCGTCCGCCGGTCTTTTTCTGATAGGCATCCATATAGTCCCAAAGCTTGCTGGGGCTGGCGCCAGGTAAAAGCGACGAGAAGGGCAGCACTTGGTCCGCCTCGGCTTTGCCATCACGAAACATGACCACCCGATGCAAATTATTGCCGTCAGGCATCAGTGAATATTCAAATCCAATAAAGGCCGTGAACTTGCCGGGCTTATTATACCGTTCGGCAATATCATTATTATCGGCCCAGATCGTTCGCGTGCTTTTCTCATTTGCGACCGGATCGCTCAATGCCTTAGGCAAGGTGCCGTTGGCGGCGCGCGTGATCAACTCGGCCGTCACTTTTAACGCACCGGCATCGCTTTCATGCATCATATCATACCAGCGCCGCAAATCAGGGTCGCGGATCAACGCGCGCGGTGCTTCATAAAGTCGCCGTGTCGCCCCAAGGCCTTCGGCATGGTCAGCAACGACTAAAAAATCGAGCGGGCGCGCCAGCTTGGCTTTGAGTCCGTGTGAGGCTGTCACCTCTTCGCCGCTTGCGAACCGTAGTGCATCTTCGGGCCCTAGCCGGACGCCAAAGCCGAACGCATCGACAGAATTGCTGGTGTGAAGGTGGGTATCGCCCCAATAAACGCGGTCGGGGAATTTAGCTTGGGCGACTGTGGCATCGGCCTTGCGCGACGCACCGGGTTCACTGGCCGGATCATTACATCCGCCAAGCGTCATCATCGCCATTGCCACAACAGTCGCAATACCTGTGCGTGGTACCCAATGCTTCATATTCCAATCCCTCCCAAGACTGGGTGAAGCTGGCACGAAACGAGGGAGGATTTCCAGTCTTTTTTTGAAACCCTCCCCTTATCTCACTCTTAAAAGACAGCCTTGGGCGTCGCTTCTTTCATCATCGCGGCGCGCACCATCGGAACTGGCGGCCCGCCATAGGACAGAAACTGATCATGGAACGCCTTCCACTTGGCGTGATCGCCCTTGGTCCAGTCTTCGCGCAACTTGCGAATCATCAACTTGCCCATGGTGTAGTTGAGGTAAAGCGGATCATAGGTTCCACGCGCCGCCTGTTGCTTGGCATTGCCTGCGTCCTGATAACATTGATCCTTGAACAGCTTTTCACTCTGCGCGACTGTCATGCCCTTTGTATGCAAGCGGATCGCCGACAAATAGCGGCAGTCGCGCAGCAACGCATTTGACAACTGACCGATATGCGTTTCGGGATCGCCGTCATTCAATCCGGCATCCCACATCATTTCCTCGGTATAATGTGCCCAACCCTCAGCAAATGCATAGCCGACAAACAATTTGCCAAAGATGCTGTCGGAGCGGTTCGAATGAAGGAAATTCAGGAAATGGCCAGGCCAGACTTCATGAACCGATGTGAACAAAAGATCCTTTTTGCCCGGTACGAAATCGGCCTGTGTCTTGGCATCCCAGCTCGGGTCCGGCGGCGAAATATAATAAACCGACGGCAATCCTGTCTCATAAGGTCCAGGGATATCGATATAAGCGCTGTTTTGGCGGTTATAGGGCGGTGATTCTTCCACCTGTGCCTGTTCGGTGCCAGGAATAGAAACAAGGTCCTTTTTGACCAGGAAGTCGCGCAGTTGGGGCAGTTGCCGCCGCGCCTCTGCCACGGGTCCGTCGTTCGGCTTGTCCGCTCCCATTTTCGCCATGCAAGTGGCGAGCGAAGCGCCTGGTGCGAAGCTGTCGCACGCCGCCTTTAGCGCGTCCTGATTGCGCTTAAGGTCAGCTTCGCCAATCTTTTCCAGTTCGTCGAGTGGAGTGTCGACCGCTTCGTTGGTCAGGATCATCTTGGCGAAATTATCCGCGCCCAACGCATATCCATCGGTCGTCCCTGGCTTGGAACTGACATAAGCGGCCAGATCCTTCATTGCAGCAGATGCCTTGGATGCTGCGTCATCAAACTGTTTTTGCAGCGCTTCGTCTTTTACGTCGGCAAAGGCCACTTTGGCATCGCCAGTGTAATATTCGGCAAAGCCGCCAAATCCTGCCGACCCAAATTTCACAAAGGTGGCTGGCATCGGAAGCTTTAAATTCGCCTTAATCTGGGCGGCCGCGGTGGGGACGTTTTGGGCGTAGGCAATGAACGCCTTCATCCGCGTCGTAGAGTCAGCATAGGGGCGCGAGATATACACATTGGGGTCAAGTGCGCCGACATAAAAGGCCGGATTCTTGTGCGGGAAATCAGCATCGCGCAAAAAGAACAGCTGCCCCTGTGCGACATGAATCAGATAATCACGCTCAAATTTTTCGGCGTCGGTCAAATCGCCGTCCATCGCCTTTGCATCAGCGATAGTCTTTTCCAGAAATGCAGCTTGGGCTTCTAAACCTGCGGGCGACCAGTCAGGAAGCTTTCCGTCGAAGTCATGCTTGCCCTGATAGACAGCAAACGTTGGATTGAGCGGGAAATAGCCTGCCAGAAAATCATCACGAAACTGACTCCAGCCCGAAGCCGAAACTGCCTCCGCGCTGGTCGATGCTCCGCTGTTGGGCGCGCTGTTGCAGCCTGCCGTGGTTATCATCAAAGCAGCCAACACTGCGCTTCCGATCCGATTTCCGCCTTTGAACACCAAATAATCTCCCTGAAAGTCCAGAAGGCTTCTCTGGCACTCCTTTAAGAAGCCCGCATCAAAAAATCGACGAATAACATAGATTAGCTATCTGGTGCATTGGGCGGTTCCTGATTACAGGGCCTGCCATGGCCACGACAATACCGCCAGCGCAGTCCGACCCCGTCGGCAAACCGCCCTCCCCGCTTTCCATTGCTGATTTCCGCTATTTTTGGCTCGCCCGCTTCACTGCTGTCATGGCCACCTTGGCGATGGCCGTTGTGATCGGATGGCAGGTTTACGATGTTGCTCGGACCGATTATGGCATGTCGCCACGCGATGCCGCCTTCCAGCTCGGACTGGTTGGCCTGTTTCAGTTCATTCCGCTCGCATTGCTCACCCCCTTGGCCGGGTGGATTGCCGATCGCGTCGAACGACGGCTGGTGGCGCGCTTTTCAAATGCCGTTGATATGACCGTGGCGCTGGCATTGGGATGGTTCACCTGGAATGACAGCCTGACACTACCGTTGCTATTTTCCCTGGCGGCGATGCACGGTGTCGGGCGCGTATTTATCGGACCATCATTGAGCGCCATTGCGCCCAACATTGTTCCGCCCGCCGTCTTGCCTCGCGCCATCGCGATGAGTTCGATCGCATGGCAATCGGCATCGGTTGTCGGGCCAGCCGTTGGTGGTTTGCTTTATGGTGTCAATCCAACCGCACCCTATGTTTTCGCCGTCTCCATGCTGGCGCTTTCGATTTTGTCCATCAGCAAGGTGCGGCCGGTTTACCCGCCACCCGAAGCGGTCCGACGTCACCCGCTGCGCGAAATGGCCGACGGGTTGAAGTTCACTTGGAACGAGCGATTCCTCCTTGGCACTATTACCCTTGATCTGTTCGCGGTTCTGCTCGCAGGCGCAACCGCGCTGCTGCCAGTTTATGCGCGCGATATATTGCATGTCGGGCCCGAAGGATTGGGCCAACTGCGCGCAGCGCCAGCGCTGGGCGCTGCGACTGTTGCGTTGGCGCTGGCCTTCAAACCGATCGAGCGCAATGTCGGCGTAAAAATGCTGTGGGCTGTCGTCGTCTTCGGACTCGCGACGATAATGTTCGGCATATCCAAAAATTTCCTCCTTTCTCTCGGATTGCTCAGCATTTTGGGCGCGGCGGACATGTTCTCGGTCTTTATCCGAAGCACATTAATCCAGCTCAACACGCCCGATAATATGCGCGGGCGAGTTAGCGCGGTTTCGGGACTCGCTATCTCCGCCTCGAATGAATTGGGCGAAATGCAATCGGGTGTCGCCGCCGCGCTTCTGGGGCCCGTCGGCGCGGTTATATTTGGCGGCGCTGGTGCGATAGCCATCACCGCGCTATGGTCTAGACTGTTTCCAGAACTTCGCCGTGCGCGAACATTTGCACCTCAGTTTAAGGTAGGACCGCCATGAAAGCTCGTTCCATTCTCGACACCATCGGCAACACCCCGCACATCCGGATGGAACGTCTGTTCCCCAATGCGGAAGTGTGGATAAAATCGGAGCGCAGCAATCCCGGCGGATCGGTCAAGGATCGTATTGGGCTTGCAATGATCGAGGCAGCAGAGGCGGACGGCAGCCTGAAACCCGGTGGCACGATAGTCGAACCCACATCGGGCAACACCGGGATCGGTCTTGCCATGGCGGCAGCAGTCAAAGGCTACAAGCTTGTGTTAGTCATGCCGGAAAGCATGTCGATCGAACGGCGGCGATTGATGTTAGCGTATGGCGCAACCTTTGACCTCACGCCCCGTGAAAAGGGCATGAAAGGTGCTATCGAGCGTGCCATCGAAATTGTTGAAACTACCGATGGCGCCTGGATGCCGCAGCAGTTTGAGAATGAAGCCAATGTTGACGTCCACATTCGGACGACCGGCCCAGAAATATTGGCTGATTTTAAGGAAGATCCAATCGATGTTTTGATTACCGGAGTTGGCACCGGCGGGCATATCACCGGCTGTGCTCAGTTTCTGAAACAGCATTGGCCTAACCTGAAAGTTTATGCTGTCGAACCCGTTTCCTCGCCGGTCATTTCTGGCGGACAGCCGGGACCGCACCCAATTCAGGGTATCGGCGCCGGATTTATTCCGCGCAACTTGCATACCGACTTGCTCGACGGCGTGATCCAAGTTGAAGCTGATGAATCCAAAGCCATGGCGCTGCGCGCCGCAACGGATGAAGGGATGCTGGTCGGCATTTCATCGGGGGCAACCTTGGCAGCCATCGCCAAAAAACTCCCCGACCTACCTGAAGGAAGTCGGATCCTCGGTTTCAATTATGACACTGGCGAGCGCTATTTATCTGTGCCTGATTTCCTACCGGAGATCTGACTAAAGCTATGACGAGCGAAACGGATCAGCCTACGTTGCCATTGCGGCACGACTGGCCGGCTTGGCTGTTCCTGTTGCTTACGGTAGTGACGATTGGGGTGGTTTTGCACCTCAGCAGTTTAGGTCCCGCGGTAATGATCAGGCATAGCACCGCTGCGCGGCCAGCACCGCCTGCAGAGGTCATCCCGGACGTGTTGCCAATGGAATTGGCGCCCATAGCCAGCGAAGACGCCAAGGCGGCGAACGACCTAGTTCCGCTCGTGACATCGGGCTTTGTTGCCGCGCGACCATTTATCTATCCTGGAGATACAGAAAACCGCTCCCGCGCCCGCGATTGTCTGGCCGCTGCGATGCTTTATGAAGCGGGCGACGACGGCAAAGACCAGCGCGCGGTAGGTCAGGTCATCATCAACCGCGTGCGGCATCCCGCCTTTCCCAAGTCGATTTGCGCCGTGGTCTTTCAAGGATCAGAGCGCCGCACCGGATGCCAATTCACATTTACTTGCGACGGCGCATTGAACCGGCGCTATTCGGACGCGGCTTGGAAGCGGGCGCAAGACACGGCCGCAAAAATCTTGTCGGGCAGCGTCGACAAGCAAGTCGGCCTCGCGACCCATTATCATACCGACTGGGTCCTGCCCTATTGGAGCGACAGCCTCGAGAAAATTGCTGTCGTTAAAACCCATCTCTTCTTTCGCTGGCCAGGATATTGGGGCACGCCGGGTGCGTTTCGTAGCGCGGTTCATGGCAGTGATCCGCCGGTTGCCGAACTTGCCGCGATTTCGCTCGCCCACGCTCCCGCGCAACTTATCGCTGACACAAATGCTGCCACCGAGACGCCGCGCCTAATCCCCGGCAAGGGGGAAACTGTCGGACGTGATACAATCTATATTCTACTCGACCGCCGCGCACCGGCGGAATCCTTTGTTACGCTTGCGCTCCGCCTCTGCGGCACGCGCGATTATTGCAAGTTTATGGGCTGGACCAATCCTGTTCTCAAACCTCAGGGCGACACGATGAGTGATACCGCACGCGCAGGCATGAGCTTTTCTTATTTGCGCGATGAAAAGGCGGGCTTTGAAAAGGCCTTGTGGAATTGCAGCGAATATATGCGCGACGATAAACATCAGTGCATGAAACGCTGACCCCTCACCCTTACAATGCCAGCCCGCTGATCAGCCTGCTGGTTTGATCAGATATTTCTCTCCCGTACGCTTAGCATTATAGGCCTCAATCACGTCGAGCGAGAGCGCCTCTGTCAGCGAGATAGTATGGCTGTAATGGCTCTTGAACGTCGTGGTCAATTCATCAATGACTCGTTTGCGCAGTCGCATATTCACTTCCATTCCGGCTTTTTGCAGGAAGGGAGTGAGCAGGAACCCCGACAGCGCCCAGGTCAAGCCAAAGCTGCGGTTGAGGATCGTCGGACCAAGGTCAAGCGCGCCGTATATATATACCTGCTTGAACGTGTCCGAACCATAGCGGCTGTAAGTCTTCATGCGCTTTATCGCCGCCACTTCCATGCAACCCAAAATCTGACCCGCCAGCTTGCCGCCGCCAATTGGATCAAAACCGATAGTCGCGCCCGTTGCGATGAGGGCCTCTGTAAGCTTGTCGAGGAAATCATCGTCGCTGCTGTTCACGATATGCGTTGCGCCGATCGATTTCAAAATTGCTACTTGCGCATCGCTGCGCACAATATTGACGAGCGGGATGCCATCCTTTGCGCAAATTTTGACCAGCATCTGACCAAGGTTGGAGGCGGCAGCGGCATGAACGAGCGCGCTGTGCCCTTCCATCTTCATCGTTTCGGCAAAGGCGAGAGACGTGAGTGGATTCACGAAACAGGACGCACCATCTTCAGGAGCGGTTCCATCGGGTAAGACCAAACACATTTGCGCCGGCAGGCAGCGATACTCAGCATATATATCGCCGCCGATCATCGCAACGGTTTTGCCCAATAAAGCTTGCGCTTCGGGAGAAGTGCCGGCTTTAACAACAACGCCGCAGCCCTCATTCCCAATCGCAAGCGCTTCGCCTATGCGGCCAGTCATCGCGCGCATTCCCGGTGCCGGTACATCAGCCGTAACGACTGGCAAGCCGTCGCGCTCGCTCGATCGCGCCGTTGACATATCAGCGGCACCAAATAACAACCCGAGATCCGACGGGTTGATCGGCGTGGCCTGAACTTTCACCAACACTTCATGCGGTGCGGGATCGGGCGTCGGGAGACGGACCAGCGAAACCTCCAGCTCGCCTTCTGGTTTGATGAGCGTGTGCATGGTCAGGTTCGTCGCCGGCAAGTCGGTCATTGCGTGTCTCCAAAGTCAGGAATGTCAGTTTCGCTATGCAACTGGCTAGACGCAAATGTCCCGACTGGCAATGCTGTCGGTCAGCCTAGGGTCTCTCAAACATGCGGAGTTGGCGTGTCTGCGCTGTCGGGCTTTACGTGCTTATCCATACCCCAGCCAATGCGCGCCCAAGCCCGCTCATGGAGATAATAGAGTAACATCTTAGTCAACACTTCGGTGCTCGCAATTGCTCCAGCCGCCTTGACGTCCGATGTAAAAATCCAGCTCAGAATGAAGGTGTCAATACTGCCCAAAATTCGCCAGCTAATCGCCTTCGACAAAGACCGGCTATGGGCTTCTTGCCCTCGGAACAGCAACATAATTTCGCCCCCGAAGAAGTTGAAAATCCAGACTGCTCAACCGCTTATGCGGATCGCTCCGACCGTAACGGCCTGACAGAATTTGGTTGAATGTGCTCGCCCGGATGGCAAACAGCAAGCAATTAGCGATGACCCATTCAATATCTCGACTTTTCACCCCTTCAACTTTGCATTCCGTCCTGATAAGCACAGGTCAGAATGCATATGAGCGACGGTCTTCTCACAGTTTTTCAATATTATGGCGCAGGGGCAGCGACGCTTGCGGCGCTGATCGTTTCGCTCAACCTCGGGCGACTTTGGACGGGTTGGGCGTTCGTCATCTTTGTAACGAGCAGCCTGGCGCTGATCACTTGGGGCTTCCTGCAACAGGACAGCGAAGGCATCGGCTGGCAGAATATCGCGCTTTTAATCATCAACGTGATTGGCGTGTATCGTTATCTGATCCTGAAGGAAAAACCCGGGCAACCGGTAAGCGACGACGCGACGGATTGACCACCCCATCGTCGCTTTCGACCTAACCCCAAACGCGAACACGTTTGTCAGGTGCGAGGTATAGCTTGTCGCCTTCCTTGACGTTAAACGCTTTGTACCACGCGTCCAGATTGCGAACGGTAAGCGCGCGATACATTCCCGGCGCATGGCCGTCAGTTGCGACCCGTTGGCGTAGCGCCTCATCGCGCATTTTGGTCGCCCAGGTCTGAGCATAGGCGATGAAGAAGCGCTGATCACCAGTGAAACCATCAATGACTGGAGCTTCCTTACCTTTCAGCGAGGCATGATAGGCGTCATAGGCAGCCTGTAATCCGGCGACATCGGCGATATTCTCACCCAGCGTCAGCTTCCCGTTGACGTGCAAGTCAGGGAACGGTTTGTAGGTGTCGAACTGGTCGGCCAGCGCCTTGCCCGCTGCATCGAACTTCGCCAAGTCTTCCTTGGTCCACCAGTTCCGCAGCGCTCCGGTGGAATCAAAAGCCGCCCCATTGTTGTCAAAACTGTGGCTGATTTCATGACCGATAACAGCGCCAATCGCCCCGTAATTATAGGCTGGGTCGGCTTTGGCATTGAAGAAGGGCGGTTGAAGGATGGCGGCGGGGAAATTGAGCGCATTTTGCACCGGCAAATTGACCGCATTCACCGTTTGCGGGGTCATCCACCATTCGCCCTTATCCATCGGCTTGCCGATCTTCGCGAGCTGATGCGCGGTTTCGACTTTCTGGCCCGCAATCTCGTTAGCATAAGCGCTGTCTCCAACCGTAAAGCTGCTATAGTCTCGCCATTGGTCTGGATAACCGACGCCAACAACAATCGTTTCGACCTTCTTGATCGCTTCCTTCTTGGTTTCGGGCGCCATCCAGTCGATGGTCTGGACCCTTTTGGCAAAGGCGGCCTTGATGTTCGACACCATGTCACCGACTTCGGCCTTCGCCGTGGCAGGGAAATATTTATCGACATAGGCTTTGCCAACCGCATCGCCCAAATAGTCGTTCAGCGCCGCTAGCGCCCGCTTGTCCCGGCTGCGCATTTCAGGGGTGCCCGACAATTTGGTGCCATAAAAAGCAAAATGCGCTTTGTCGATGGCAGTGGGGAGCACGTCGGCGTGACTATTAATCTGGTGGAATGTCAGCCAGTCCTTCCATGAATCAAGCGGTTCTGACGCCACAAGCGCCGACAAACCAGTGATCGCTCCGGGATGATAGGCCGCGAACTTGGATGCGTTATCCAGATGCGCTGCATCAAAGAAGGCCGACCAATCCATTCCGGGTGCCTTTTTGGCAAAATCATCCTTGGCCCAAACATCGGCCGATTTGACAAAATCCTCGCTCTCTTCGCGTGTCGCGCTGGCCTTTGCAATCTTGACCTCCAAGTCATAGATTCTTTTTGCCTTCGCATCCGCATCGGCAATACCGGCGGTAGTCAGCAGCTTGGCGATATAGGACTTATAAGCCGCGCGGATTTCGGTCATCTTGGGGTCGGACGACAGATAATATTCGCGCTCCGGCAGTCCCAGCCCACCTTGCAAAACATAAGGGAGCACTTCGCCGGGGGTCGACAATCCCTGTGTCACGAAAATGCCGAACAGATTTTCGGTGAAAAAGTCGGTGGCGTTGAGAGGGTCTACATCGACGCGGGTCTGTTCACCCAATACTTTGGACAATTGTTGTTTGTCGCTGATCGCACCAAAGCGCGCAAAATCGGCGGCCATCGGCTTCATGCCGGCGGCGTCGATGGCGGCCGTATCGGTATAGGCCTTATAGAAGGACGCGATGCGCGCTTCGTTGCTGCCGGCTTTGTTATCGGCTTTAACAATGGCATCGACCAGATCCCGATTATTTTGCTCGGTAGTCTGAAACGCCGTAAAGAAAGAACCGATGTTCGGTCGATCCGCAGGGATCTCGGTCGTCTTTTGCCAGCTTCCATTGGCATAGGTATAGAAATCATCACCGGGCTTGGCGCTGGTGTCCATCGCAGCTTTGCTGATTCCAAGGTCGGTACCGACAACATAGCTGGCATCAGTGTTGCTACTGGTGCAGGCGACAGGACCGGCCGTGACGGCAGCGCTTGTAAGCAGGATGGCAAGAATGCGCGTTTTCATGTCGATTGGACTCACTTTGCTGAGGAAATTATTGCGTTGAATAGAAGTCAGGAAAAATAGTTTCAATGCCAACCAGAATCGCCGTTCAGCTATCCTCATTCGACGAACTGCATGGCACAAAGACAGCCAGCACGCGCTATGCTTGGCGCCGTCGGGGACGATGACGATGAATCCAGTCGCGGCCGCGTTCCCAATTTTTACGCAAACCGCGCTGTTGGATATCCTCGAACATGGCATCGGGACTCGTCGGATCGAGCAGCTCATTCTCGGCGATAAATTCATCAAGTGGGCCGGGACTGATGAGATCCAGCCGCTCGAGTGATCGCCCGTCGCCTTGCAGCGCCTTGATCACCTCAATCAGAGACCCGGTTCGGTTGAATTCACGTGAGATGTCTGTGCGCTCGACCCCCAGATGTTCCGCCATCAAATCCTCACGCAGACGTTTGATGACTGGGCCAACAGTGTCATTGGCAGTAAGCCCCGCATCAATGGTAACGTCACATTCGCTGTCGAGTCCCATCGAACGATTGTTCATATTGGAAGACCCGATACGGATCAGTCGATCGTCCACAACCAGTGTCTTGGCGTGCACATAAATCGGCTCGCCGCCCGATGTGCGCGGAAAAAAAATCTGTAGGCGCTGGCCATGGCGCGCCTTGGCAATCATTCGCACCAGTTGCACCCGCGCGCCGTCCATTGCCATTTGTTCAAGCCAGCCATCGGCGGTTTTGGGCATCACCAATATAAATTCGGGCGGATCCTCTTCGTCCAATCGCGCCGCGATGGCGGCTGCAAGCTTTGCCGAAGTGAAATATTGATTCTCGATATACACAAATCGTCGCGCAGCCATGATGCAGTCCAAATAGAGCTGCTCGATCTCACGCACCTCGCTGCAATCATCATATTCTGCACGCGTCCGCGAAATGGCGACATCAACGTCGTTAAAATCTGGTTCCAAATTGTCGGGCCAATTTTCTCCTCCGCCTTTGACCTTGCGCAATTCCTTTTTCGTGGCCCGCTGCCAGCGTTCATTACCCAGCTCCGCGAGCGCAGTGCCCACTGGTCCAGACAGGAGCATCGTTGAATCATGCCACGGACAATAAGGTCTGCCACTCGGCAATTGTCTCCGTGCATCGCCGTCTCGATGCTCGCGAGTGTCCCAACGCGACGCGCCCACATCAATGCCGCCGCAAACTGCCAGATGGTCATCGAACACGGCGACTTTTTGATGATGGCTGCATCCTAACGGATGATGTCCATCGAGCCGGAAACTGATTGAACGGGTCAGTTTCCAGCGCAGCACATAAGCGAGGATGCGCGGGATGACCATTTGGCGAAGACCACCGAAATTCCAGCGCAAGATATCAATGTCGCGCGCTGGACACTTCTTTGCCAGCCGCAACAAGAAGTCGCCCAATGACTCGCCCTGCCCGGTCTTGTCAGGGGTCAGCGTTATCCGCGGATCAAAATCCCATCCGATTAGCAGGATGCGCTCTTTTGCCCCTGCCATCAGTTTCGCCAGCAATGCATAATAGTCTGCCGCATCGACGATCATGCGCGCTCTGTCGGCGCGCTCAATCCGCCAGCAGTTACGGCCGGCGACAACAATCGGCGAAATCTCTTGGTCGGCCATCATTGCTATCACGCGCAGCGCGCATGAAGGTTGCGCGCGGAATGCGTGCAGATGCCCAAATTACGTTAGGCGGCGTGGAATTGTTCCGGCGCCAATGCCATCATTGCTTCGCTGCCGGCCTCGATCTTGCGACGAAGTGCGCCCGCGTCGGGGACAAAGCGTTCGGCGAAATAGCGAGCAGTGACCAGCTTGGCTTCCAGAAAGGATTTGTCCCCGCGGCCTTCGTCGAGCGATTTCTGCGCGGCGTCGGCCATCATCAGCCACATCGAACCCAACGCCACGATGCCCATCAAATGCATATAATGATGGGCGCCCGCGCCGACATTATTGGGATTGGTCATACCGTTTTGCATAAACCACATCGTCGCAGCCTTTAGTTCGCCATTTGCCTTTTCCAGCTGGGTCGCAATATCGGTCAACGAAGGCTTTTCCTTAGCCGCCGCACATTCCTGATCAACTAGAACGAACAGCGCCTGGACTGCACGCCCACCATTTTTTGCGAGCTTGCGCCCGACCAGATCCATCGCCTGAACCCCGTTGGCGCCTTCGTAAATCATCGTGATACGGGCGTCGCGGACATACTGCGACATGCCCGTTTCCTCGATATAACCATGGCCGCCAAACACTTGCTGAGCATTAGTCGCCACGTCGTAGCCTTTGTCGGTGCCATAGCCTTTGATCACTGGAGTGAGTAGGCTGACGAGGTCGTCGGCACTCTGTCGCTCTTCCTCGGTTGCGGCCTTATGTGCCAGATCAACTTGCAAAGCTCCCCATACACACAGCGCGCGCAAGCCTTCGGTGGTCGCTTTGGCATCCATTAGCATACGTCGCACATCGGGGTGGACGAACAACGGGTCAGCCTTTTCCTCCGGGTCCTGCGGTCCGGTCAGCGCGCGGCCCTGACGACGGTCCTGCGCATAGGCAACGGCATTTTGATACGCGATTTCGCCCTGTGACAGGCCTTGAATCCCGACGCCCAACCGCGCCGCGTTCATCATCACGAACATGGCCGCTAGGCCCTTATTCTCCTCACCAACCAGCCAGCCGGTTGCTTCTTCATAATTCATCACACAGGTTGAATTAGCGTGAATACCCATCTTATGTTCGATAGACCCGCATGTGACGCCATTGCGGCTACCCAGCGTGCTATCGTCATTGACGAGGAATTTGGGCACGATGAACAACGAAATGCCTTTAACACTATCGGGCGCATCGGGCGTTTTCGCCAGCACCAGATGGATGATGTTGTCGGTCAAGTCATGTTCACCCGACGAGATGAAAATCTTGGTGCCGGTGATTGCATAGCTGCCATCTGCGTTAGGGACTGCACGGGTGCGGATCAGGCCCAGATCGGTCCCACAATGCGGTTCGGTTAGGTTCATCGTCCCGCCCCATTCACCCGACACCATCTTGGGAACATACTTAAGCTTTTGTTCGTCGGATCCTTTGACCAATATGGCCGATACGGCGGCCTGCGTCAGGCCGGGATACATGGCAAATGCCTGATTGGCCGCCATGCGAAATTCCTCGATGGGGAAACCCAGCACATGCGGAAGATCCTGTCCGCCAAATTCCTCCGGCTGGGTCATCAAGGGCCAGCCAGCTTCGCAATAAGCCTGATAGGCTTCTTTGAAACCCTTCGGAGTGGTCACGCTGCCGTCCTCGTGGCGTGTACAGCCTTCCAGATCGCCTGACTGGTTGATTGGGAACAGCACTTCCTCACAGAATTTGGCGGCTTCACCCAGCACCGCTTCAATCATATCGGGGGTCGCATTTTCAAATCCCGGCAAAGCGGCATAGCGATGAAGGTCGAGAACCTCGTTCATCAAGAACAATGTGTCTTTTACGGGCGCGCGATAGATGGGCATGGAGTCCCTTTCTGAATATCTGAAGTGGGCAATCTAGGCTTGCCGGAGGAGTGGTCAATCAGCCGACTCGCGGGCGTCGACCTCTTTCACCATATCAATAAATCGCGACAGCTCATCGACTGCGCTGTCGATATCTTCCCGCTGCCTGCGCAGCAACTTTACGCGCTCTTCGCATTTCTCGATCGTGACCTGGCGTTGGAGCTTACGCCCATCGCCGACATCATACAGATCAATCATTTCGCGAATATCGGCTAAGCTGAATCCGGTCCTCTTGGCACGCAATATCCACGCCAGTCGCGCCCTGTCCCGTTTGGAATAGATGCGCGACAAGCCTTTGCGCGACGGACTGATCAACCCTTCGTCTTCGTAAAAGCGCAAGGCACGTGCCGTAACGCCAAATTCGGACGACAGGTCCGTGATCGTAAATTGTTCGCGCCCCAGATGATCGGGTGTATCGATATGGGAATGGCCGTAATCGTCTGTCATACGACGCAGGATTAATTTACGTTGACGTGAACGTCAAGGCTGATGGGAGTTACAATGTAGATGGCATCAACTAGCACAAGGCTGTACTGTATTACCGGATCGGCTTTTCATCTGCAAGCGCCGCGCATCCGTCACCGTCCAACTGGCTCGCGGTAGTCGCAAACCCGCAAGCGAGGCGCGGCTGGGACATAATTTACTGCATTGTTGTGGCAAATTACCCGGAAAGCGCAGCTCATCCTCTTGCTCGCGAAGCACCACATCGCATCCGTCGGCACCCGTAAAACTCAACCTCCAACGGTCGCCGATGCGTGTGATCTGTCCGCGCCCATTGCACGAAAGCCCCGGACCAAAGGAAGCCGTCAAAGCGAAGCGCCACTTATCTTCCCCAGCAGGAACGACACAAAGTGCATCACGACCCAGATCATGACGGCGCTCGAATACGCCAGTCAGCTCACTGGCCTGTTCGCGTATGATCCCGCGCTCGCGCGCAGCCATTTCAAGCGGATTGTTCAAATCCGTCTGATCTGCACCATTTTCGGTCGACGAACGCCCGCAACTGGAAAGCGCCACCATAGTCGCGATGAATATTAGCCACTTCACTTTATTCATCGCCTGCCAAAAAGGTCAGCACATCGTCGCCTTCGACTCGGCGATAAAAGCAGGACGGGCGACCGGTATGACAAGCCGCACCCGCAGGTGTGGCGACGACCAGCACACTATCCTGATCACAATCGACGCGCAGTTCGACCAGTGTCAGTCCATTGCCCGAAGTCTCCCCCTTCCGCCAAAGTGCCTGACGCGAGCGCGAATAGAAATGCACCTGCCCTGTCGTTCGCGTTAGCGCGAGAGCCTCTGCATTCATATGCGCCACCATCAGGATCGCTCCGCTTGCTGCATCGACGACAATGGCGGTCAAAAGACCCTTGGCGTCAAAACGCGGATCAAAGTGGGTGGCTGTGTCACGCGGATCGCTCATAACCTCGGCTTTAGAGCAAGCTATAAGCCGCTGTCACCCTTGCAACGCCTCCTTATACCACTCTGCCCATATTTAGGGGGGCGACAATCGGGTGCATCGTCCCTATATGCGCCGCAGTCACTGCCCTAGCTGCTGGACCGAAATGCTGACCACCCACCCATTTGACGATGACAAACTTCGCGAAGAATGCGGAGTTTTTGGCATCCATGGCGCCGAGAGTGCCGCCGCTGTAGTAGCGCTGGGCCTCCATGCGCTCCAACATCGTGGGCAGGAAGCCGCCGGCATTACAGCTTTTGACGGCAAGGATTTCCATACCCACCGCGCTATGGGCCATGTAGCTGGCAATTTCGACCGCGACGACATTATGCGTCAAATGCAGGGCGAATCGGCCATCGGCCATGTCCGCTATTCGACCACGGGCGAAACCGCATTGCGCAACGTACAACCGCTGTATGCGGATCTCGCCAATGGCGGCTTTGCCATCGCGCACAACGGCAACATTTCGAATTCCGCCGCTTTGCGAAAAAAACTCGTGCGGCGCGGCTCGATTTTTCAATCGACCAGCGATACAGAGGTCATCATCCATCTGCTTGCGACTTCGACGTTCCGGACATTGCTTGATCGCTTCATCGATGCACTTAAGCAGGTTGAAGGTGCTTATTCGCTAGTGTGTCTGGCGGCTGAAGGCATGATTGGGTGCCGCGATCCACTTGGGATACGTCCGCTGGTAATTGGTCGGTTGAACGGGACCTATATCCTCGCATCCGAAACGGTGGCACTTGACGTCGTCGGAGCGGAATTTGTTCGCTCGGTTGATCCCGGTGAGCTGGTCATAATACGCGATGGCGAACTGACATCTCATCGACCATTTGCCGACCACAAGGCGCGCCCGTGCATCTTTGAGTATGTTTATTTCTCGCGCCCCGATTCGATAGTCGACGGCACCAGTGTTTATTCGGTCCGTAAAGAAATTGGAGCGGAACTGGCGCGCGAAAATCCGGTTGATGCCGACCTCATCATCCCGGTTCCAGATTCAGGGACGCCTGCGGCGCTCGGTTATGCACAGGAATCGGGCATTCCTTTTGAACTCGGGATCATTCGTTCACATTATGTGGGTCGCACCTTTATCCAGCCGAGCGACAAGGTTCGTCATCTGGGCGTCAAACTCAAGCATAACGCCAACCGCGCCCTGATTGCAGGAAAGCGCGTTATCTTGATCGATGATTCAATCGTACGCGGCACCACCAGCCTGAAAATTGTTCAGATGATGCGCGAAGCAGGCGCGACAGAAGTCCATATGCGGATAGCCAGTCCTCCTACAGCGCACAGCTGTTTCTATGGCGTCGACACCCCCGAACGATCGAAGCTGCTCGCCGCGCAGATGACGGTGGGTCAAATGGCCAATTTCATCAACGCCGACAGCCTGTCCTTCATCACCATTGACGGTCTCTATCGCGCGCTTGGGGAAGCCAACCGCACCTATGATAGCCCGCAATATTGCGATGCCTGCTTCACAGGCGATTATCCCACGACCCTAACCGATTTTGACGAAACAGCGCCCGACGACCAATTGTCGCTGCTGGCTGAACGAGTGGTTTGATCCCATGAACGAAGAAGTGAAGACGCTTGCCGATCAGGTTGCGCTCGTCACCGGCGCCAGTCGGGGAATTGGCGAGGCCATAGCCTTTTCACTAGCATCGCGCGGCGCGCATGTTGTTATCACTGCACGAACCGCTGGCGGGCTCGAAGAACTCGAAGATAAAATCCATAGTGCGGGCGGTAGTGCGACAATAGCGCCGTTGGACCTTACCGATGGCGACAGCATTGCGCGATTGGCCAGTGCCATGGCCGAACGCTGGAAAAAACTCGACATGCTGGTGCTCAACGCAGCTATGTTGGGGACGCTGACCCCGGTTGCCGCCATCGACGGCAAGGAGTTCAATCGCGTTCTGACCCTCAACCTCATTGCACAACAAGCATTGATTGCGAATTTTGACCCACTTTTGCGTAGATCAGATGCGGGGCGACTGGTCGCGCTTTCGAGCAGCGTCGCGCGCAAGACTAGCCCTTATTGGGGTGCCTATGCCGCATCAAAGGCGGCTTTCGAAACCCTTGTCACCAGTTACGGGGCAGAAATGCAGAATATTTCCACCGTACGCACTGCCATCGTCGACCCCGGCGGCACCCGCACCCAGATGCGCGCCCGCGCCTATCCCGGTGAAGACCCGGAGAGCATAAAGGATCCTGCGATGGTCGGGGAATTTATCGCCGAAATCATGGTGGAAGGATTTGACAGCACCGCCTTTCATGCCTTGCCCAAAGTGATGCCGGCGCTTTAACGCCAAATTTGCTTTCGTCAGCTAAGTCCTCGGACGTAGTAAAGACGGCGAAGGAAGCATGATGACGAAAGACTTATTGCGATGGGCCCTTGCGTCAGCGATTGGCATCATCATCGCCTTTGGCCTGATCTATCTGTTTCAATATGCAGGCAGCAACCTGTCGCCCGACGTCTATGATCCCGATACGGGCGAAGTGCTCATTCCGTTAGGTTCGACGATAGCGCTCCTGCTAGGTTGGTTTCTGGGAACCTTCGCTGGCGGCTGGCTATCGATGCGCATTTCGCAAAGCCCTTGGGCTGGTTGGATGGTCGCCGGCGCGGTGGTTGGTGCCGCACTTTACCGCGCTATCACGCTTGCTGATGCTTGGTGGATTATGGCGTTCGGTCTGATCATTCCGCTCGCGGCCGCTTGGGCTGCTCAACGTGTAACCACTACCGCGACGGTCGCCTGAAGGGCTCTTGACGGCGGCAACACTACTCTATTTTTCCGACTCCTTATCCACAGCGACCTGCACGGCCTTATAGAAAAGTTCGCGCTCGGCGCCGACTCCGTCATGATCTGTCGCGGTCGGCCAATCCCCGTTGGATGCTATTACCAGCTTGCGCGAGGGATCTATAAAAATCCCTTGTCCAAAAATGCCTTGTGCAGCGAAGCTGCCGTCATCATTGGTCCACCATTGATAGCCATAACCACGCCCCGGCTGGTCAATACCGGTCTGTTTAGTCGTTGCTGCGGGCATCCAGTCGTCAGGGAAAACCTTCTCGCCCCCAGCAACACCACCGTCCAAAATGAATTGCCCAAACCGTGCATAATCTCGCAGGCTAGCCGAGATGCAGCAGCCGCTGATTTCATGCCCGGTCGCGCCGAGCATCCACACTGCGTCCTGTTCCATGCCAAAGGGCTTCCAAATCTTTTCGGATAGATATTCTGACAACGTCTTTCCCGTGGCGCTCGACACCAATACGCCAATCAAATTGGTCTCACCGGTCTTGTATAGCCACTTTGATCCCGCCGGAGATTCGCGCGGTAATGTCTTCATATAGCTGACGGTAATGTCTTCACCCTTGATGGGCTTTTGCAGGTTGAACAGCGCCACATCTGATTTGGGATCGGTATAATCCTCATTCCATTTGACGCCCGATGTCATCGTCAGCAACTGCTTCACCGAGACATCGTCATAGGCCGATCCGCGCAATCCAGGGATATACACCGTCACCTTGTCGTCTAGGCTTTTGATATAGCCGTCCTTTAACGCCGCCCCGACAAGCGACGAGGTAAAGCTTTTAGCCACTGAAAAGCTCGTCCACCGCCCTTTTGGACCATAGCCCAGCGCATATTTTTCATATCGGATGTTGCCATCCTGCAAAATAATTAGCCCGGCGTTGCGCTGACGCTCCATATAGGCATCTACATCCACGCTCATGGCCAGCGGCTGACTCTCAACCAAAGGATAAACAGCGCTCCCTGCCTTGATCTGGTGCACAACGACCTTAGGAACCCGTTCCATCTGGCGGAAAGCAGCGTCACGTTGGTCTTGGCTCCAAAACAGCACATTCTGATCCTTCGGAATATTGTTGGTATCACTAAATGCCGAGGCGCTGCCTCCCGTCAGGCTCGCGCATAGCAGCGCCGCCGCCCATAAATGTCTCCGGTCCTTCTCCGCCATTGTTTTATACTTTCTTTTCAAGCGTGACCTGCGCAACGTTTATGCCACCGCCGCGAAACCCGCCCTCGCAATATTGCAAATAGTAGCGCCACAGGCGGACGAAACGATCGTCAAATCCAGCTGGTAATTTTCCTGCTTGTGCGACTGAGTCGAACCGCTCGCGCCACTGGCGCAGGGTTTCGGCATAATCATCACCAAAGCACTGCAAATCACGCCACACCAAACCGCGCGCCTCGGCCAATGTACGAAAGCGACTTTCCGACATCAGACATCCGCCAGGAAAGACATAGGCCTGAATGAAGTCGGTGCTCTCGGCATAGCGTTCGAACAAGGAATCATCGATCAGGATAAACTGAATAGCCGCCTTGCCGCCGGGGCGAAGCAACCCCGCCACACTATCGAGATAGGCGGGCCAATAGGCCTGACCTACCGCTTCGACCATTTCGACGCTGGCAATAGCATCATAAGGGCCTTCAACATCGCGGTAGTCGCAAAGCTCGACCTTGGAGCGAAAGGTCAGATCCACCTCGCGAAGCCGCGCCGCCGCCACTTCGGCCTGTGCGGGCGACAAGGTGATGCCGGTGTACAGCACATCATGTCGCTCAACGGCCCGCTCGGCCATTCCGCCCCAGCCGCAACCTATTTCCAGCAATCGGCTGCCTGATCGCAAATCAAGCCGGTCCAAAATGGCCTCGAGCTTGGTCGTTTGGGCTTCTTCGAGCGTCTGTCCTTCCATTACAAACATCGCGCTTGAATAATTCATGCCCGCATCGAGCCATAATCGATAGAAATCATTACCTAAATCATAGTGGGCATGGATGTTCCGACGCGCGCCGCGTCGGTCATTACGATTAAAATGATGGATCATGCGATAGAGCCAGCGCCATGGACCGCGTGCGCGCGCAGCCTTCCCAAGCGACACACCATTGCGCATAAACAGGTCAAATAACGGGACCGGATCGACAGAGGACCACTCACCTTTGTCCCAAGCACGATACCAACCTACCGACCCGGACAGTGCCAGCCGCACAAGCGCACCCCAATGGTGCAGGTGCACAACCGCCGTCGGGCCTTCTCCACGACCGCCGAGGATACGCACCTGTCCGCCGGGCAAATGCCCTTCAATTGTACCAAAATCGAGGCCGGCGTCTATTTTGTCGAGCTGACGATGGAAATAGCCCGCCGGGGCCCATGCCATCAGCCGCGCGATCAGCCCTCCTGCACGGAAGGTGCGATCAGCATTCAATAATTTCCGCCCGCGCTTCGGGCTGACATGCGTGTTCATATGTCGACTTTGCCTCAAAGCACAGCGCGTTACAATCAATTGTCGCGTGATTTCATGGCGCCAATCTTGCTGGCCATAGACGGCGCCAATTCACGCTATCGTTGGCTTGGGGCAAGCGGACCGGCGAACGTTTCCTCAGGTGCCACACTCACTGTGAATTGGTTGCGGCTGAGCGGGTTATCGTACCGCTGATCAGCCAGTGTCATGACGCCTCGCGAGTCAAATGTCGCGATCGGCATACGCGCCCAGAACAGAAAGGCACGAGCTGTTGCGCTTTTTGCGACTAATTGTGCGATACGAGGGTCGTCCATACCCGTTGCATGGACCTTGAACTCAAGATCGTTTGCGCCGAATAGGCTGATATTTGTCGCGCCATAAACAATTCCGCGACGCCAGAATACATCGCGCCGCCAAAATGCGATTGGTGGCGGGCTAGCCACCACCAGCAACTTTCCGCGACCATTGTCGGCCATCATATCAGCAATTCGAGCCTCAGCCACGCCGGTAAACAGCCCATTGGCGGCAATGTAGGCGCAAACAGCCGTAAAACCAACCCAAGCTGGCCGCGTCCAGTCTGAGATCGCGCGTTTCTCGCGGCGCAGTGACAGCCACACAGTTAGCCCCAGCGCTAACCATATCCAAACATCGATGATAAACAGCGTGTCGCCATAATACCAGCGGTGACGGAAAGGCGCGAGCAGCCGAACGCCATAATTGTTGAGCCAGTCGAGCGCCGGATGACTGAGGCACCCAATATAGGCAAGTACGAGCAACCAGCCCTTGTCAATTGGAAGTCGTCCCGGTGGTCGCGTCCCTCGCCGCGCCTGCCAGCGATCAAATCCCAGCATCAACGCGCAGAGCAAGACGGGCAGGACCAATAGTGCAATCGGCCCATGCGTAAGCCCCCGTCGCATCGATAACGCGGCCCGACCATAGATCACACAGGCTGCATCAATATCGGGCAAATTTGCGGCGAGGATCAGCGTCGGCATCGCCAGCCCAGTCTTGGTTTTCAACCCCATCTGGCCAAGCACTGCACCAACAAGGCTGTGTGTTAGATTATCCATAACTCCGCGCAGCAGTCAAAGTTCAGGACCTTCCCCGGTAACTGTCCAAGTCTGCCCTTTGCTCACCAGCGCTTGAAGGTCCGGCGTCTTGCCCGCTGCAGCCGCTTCATTTTGGCGCCAGACATCGGCTTCGAAAGTCGGGCGCGGGTCGTCATACAGGACGCCGAGCGCCATCGGAAATTCGCCAAAGGACATTTCAACCAGCATATGTGCGACGCTGCGGTTGGTGACGTCATGCACGATCACGCCCGCCGCCTCCCAATCGCCATCAACCACATCAACGACTTTCAGCATCAGCGCTTTAACGTCGAGCGCGATTCCCTTGGTACCTTTCTCAAAAAGCATCGGTTCGCCTTCGGTTAGCCAAAGTTGGCCCGTCGCCGCATTCGCCTTTTCGGTGAAATCGGCAAACACATCCTTGTTGTAGACGATGCAATTTTGAAAAATTTCTATGAACGCCGCTCCCTTATGAGCATGGGCGGCTTTCAACACCTTGGGCAATTCCTTTGAAACGTCGAACCCGCGCGCGACAAAACGTGCACCGGATCCCAAAGCAAAGGCGCAGGGTTGGGCCGGACGGTCAACTGAGCCATAAGGGGTCGACGGTGTCGTTGTGCCGACGCGACTGGTGGGCGAATATTGTCCCTTAGTCAGACCGTAAATTTCATTGTTGAACAGCATGATCTGGCAATCAAGATTGCGGCGGATCAAGTGCATCGTGTGATTACCGCCAATCGACAGGCCATCGCCGTCTCCGGTTACTATCCACACGTCGAGCTTAGGGTTGGCCAGCTTCAAGCCGGTCGCTAGCGCCGGTGCACGACCATGGATGGTGTGAAAGCCATAAGTTTCCATATAATAGGGAAAACGCGACGAGCAGCCGATTCCGCTGATGAAAACCGTGTTTTCAGGCGCGGTGCCAATTTCGGGCATGGTGCGCTGAATTGCCTTCAGGATCGCATAGTCACCGCAACCCGGGCACCAGCGGACTTCTTGGTCGGTTTCCCAATCCTTCAGCGTGGTCTTCGCGACAGGCGTCATGTCATTCATTGCAAATGCTCCTCAATCGCCGCTTCAATCTCCGCGATTTGGAAAGGTTGGCCAGATACTTTGTTCACAGGCCGCGCGTCGACCAGAAACTGATCGCGCAGCACGGTCTTCAACTGACCGGTGTTCATCTCAGGAATAATCACCCGGTCAAAGCTTTTGAGCAATTCTCCCAGATTTTTGGGCAACGGCCAAATATAGCGGATGTGGATATGGCTGACGTCGGCGCCCTCGGCACGCTTGCGGCGCACCGCCTGATGAATGGGGCCGAAAGTCGAACCCCAGCCCACGACCGCCAGCTTGCCCCCTTTTGCGCCGAGCTCGACGATCTGGTCGGGGATGTCATCAGCAATCCCGTCAATCTTGGCTTTGCGCAGATCGGTCATCGCTTGATGGTTTTCCGGATTATAGTTGATGTGGCCAGTGTCGATTTCTTTTTCGATTCCGCCGATCCGGTGCATGAGTCCCGGCGTGCCGGGCTTGACCCAGGGACGCGCTAATTTGTTGTCACGACCATAGGGCAAGAAGCCACCTTCGGGCGCTTCTTGCATGAATTGAACCGGAAAGGGCTCATAGTCCGACAGATTGGGAACCGCCCAAGGCTCGGCAGCATTGGCAATATAACCATCGGTGAGTAACATCACCGGTGTCATATAACGCGTGGCAATCCGCACCGCTTCGATAGCGCATTCAAAAGCATCGCCCGGTGACCGCGCGGCAATGACGGGTAAAGGCGCATCACCATTGCGGCCATAGACTGCCTGATACAGGTCCGATTGTTCAGTCTTGGTAGGTAGGCCGGTCGAAGGACCGCCACGCTGGCTGTTGACGATGATCAGCGGCAGCTCGGTCATGATCGCCAGACCCATAGCTTCGCCCTTTAGAGCGATGCCGGGCCCCGATGAAGAAGTGACGCCCAGCGATCCGCCATAGCTTGCACCAATCGACGCACAAATCGCCGCGATTTCATCCTCGGCCTGAAAAGTCGTGATGCCATATTCCTTGAGCCGCGAGAGATGGTGCAAAATCGCCGACGCTGGCGTGATCGGATAGCCGCCGAAGAACATCGGTAGTTTGGCCAACTGCGTTCCCGCCACAAGGCCAAGCGCGATCGCCTCAGCACCGGTCAAAATGCGATATAATCCAGGCGCAGATTCAGATGGTTCGACATGATGCTGTTTCAGCGGGCCCGAAAGCTCTGCCGTCTCACCATAAGCATGGCCAGCATTCAGCGCCGCAACATTGGCGTCGGCAATGTCGGGCAATTTGGCAAATTTATTCTTGAGCCATTCGATTAGCGGCGCGCGATCGCGATCGAACATCCACAGGGAAAGACCAAGCGTCCACATATTCTTGCAACGCAGCGCTTCCTTATTGCCCAGTCCAAAGGGCTTGACCGCATCTAACGTAGCTTGACTGATGTTCAGCTTCAGCAGCTGCCATTTGGCGAGACTGCCGTCTTCGAGCGGATTGCTTTCATATTTCGCTTTGGCAAGGTTGCGGTCGTTAAACTCCCCCTCATCGGCAATAATGAGCCCACCGACCTTTAGCGCACCGATATTGGTCT
Organism: uncultured Alphaproteobacteria bacterium; assembly: GCA_963844225.1. Lineage (GTDB taxonomy): Bacteria > Pseudomonadota > Alphaproteobacteria > Sphingomonadales > Sphingomonadaceae > Sphingopyxis. Next base: position 379,224 of record CAWJNG010000012.1, read on the forward strand.
TCAAAGCAGCAGGATTCATCGCCACCAGCACGTCGGGCGCGTCGCCCGCAGTATCAATCTGACTTGACCCGAAGTTGATCTGGAACGCAGACACTCCAAACAACGTGCCTTGCGGTGCGCGTATCTCGGCCGGAAAGTCGGGGAAGGTCGCCAAATCATTGCCTGCAAGTGCGGTCGACAGGGTAAATTGCCCGCCGGTGAGTTGCATACCGTCACCACTATCACCGGCAAATCGCACCACCACCGCTTCGGAAAGAGGGGCCGGCCGCTGTCCGGTCTCGTCCACTACCGCTGTCGCCATTATCTATTCTGCCTCATATTTGCCAACCTATGTTCTGCCGCCTAGGTCGTTCCAACCCGCGCCGCAATTCAGAAAACATTGTGCGCCGCAAACTTCCACCACGCCCGATCTGGCCATGCACTCTAAGCTGAAAGGTTGCCATTCGCCATTGAATTATCGGTAGCAATGCCGAATAGAATAGCCAACGAACATAAAAAGGGATGGATAGCATGACCGACCGAAGCACGCCTTTTGTACGCCCCGATACTGCGGCGTTCCTTGCATTTCTGAATGCACAGGAGGGACCAAAAATGAACGAGATACCGCCTGCGGCGGCGCGCGAAATGATGCTCACGATGGGCAAGCTTGCCGACGCCGAACGCGGCGAAATTGCGAAGGTGGAGGACCTCTCCATCCCTGGTCCCGCCGGCGATATCCCTGTCCGTATCTATGAAAACCGTCCTGGTCGTTTAGCGGGCCCGATCATGCTCTTTTATCATGGCGGCGGCTTTGTAATTGGTGACCTTGATACCCACGACGCCTATTGCGCAGAGGCTGCACGCGTGCTCGACATGCCCGTAGTGTCGGTCGACTATCGCCTTGCTCCCGAACATCCCTTCCCTGCTGCGCCCAAAGACTGCGATGCGGCAGCGCGTTGGGCTGCAGATAATATGCCATGCACTGGCCTGATTCTATCTGGTGACAGCGCAGGCGGCAGCCTTGCGGTGGCAACCGCACTGACGTTGCGTGACAAACCGGCTAGCAAGCCCGTTATCGCTCAATATGCGATCTATCCTGCGGTCACATCGAGCAGTGATTGGCAAAGCTCCCGGGACTTCGCCGACGGCTATTTGCTGACGCAGGATGCAATGGACTATTTTGGCGAGCACTATCGCTGGGTGACGGGCGATCCGCGCTGCGACATGCTCGATCATGATCTCGCTGGCATGCCGCCCGCTGTTGTCGTGACCGCCAGCCTCGATCCGCTTCGTGATCAAGGACGCGCTTATGTCGGCAAACTCGCCGCAGTGGGGGTCCCGGTCACCTATCGAGAAGCAGTGGGCAATATTCACGGCTATATTTGCCTGCGCAAGGGCATCCCCTCGTCTAGCAATGATATCGCCGCCGGATTTGCCGCGCTCAAAACCTTGCTTGCTGACACGGCCCGCGCCGGATGAGTGACGACAGCCTTCCCTATCGCCCCTGCGCTGGCGTCATGCTCGCAAACAGGGATGGTCGCGTATTTGTCGGCCAACGTCTCGATACAACGAACGAGGCTTGGCAGATGCCACAAGGCGGCGTTGACCCCGGCGAAGATTTCGAGGCCGCCGCGCTTCGCGAATTGCACGAAGAAACTGGTGTCCCCGCAAAACTGGTCGATATAGTTGCGCGCAGCAAGACCGAGCATTTCTATGACCTCCCCGACCATCTGGTAAAAAAAATGTGGGGCGGCAAATATCGCGGCCAGCGCCAACATTGGTTCCTGATGCGCTTTTTGGGAGACGATAGTAACGTTGATATCACCACCAAGCATCAGGAATTTCGATCGTGGCGCTGGGCTGATCTTGATGAGCTTGAAACTCTAATCGTGCCGTTCAAGCGCACTCTCTATCGGGCCGTGGTCGAAGAATTCCGCCCGTTTATCTGATCTCGCAGCTTTGTAGCCGTCGCAAACACCTCGCTAAACATCGCCGACGTCAATCGCCCGGTGTTCGTATTGTAGCGCGAACAATGATAGCTATCGACGATATGGCGCCCATTGGGCAACTCGTGCACGCCCCCATGCCCAAAGCGATAGGACGCAAGACGCCCGCCAAAACTACGCACTAGGGCGTCATGAGCTATCTTCCCAAGCGCAATGATCACCCTCAGGTTAGGCAAATTAGCCAGTTGCCGCTCCAGAAACGGATTGCAAGCGGCAATCTCGGACGGCGATGGCTTATTCTGTGGCGGCAGACATTTCACGCTATTAAAGATCATTGTTCCGTTTAGCTGCAACCCGTCGTCTAGCCGGCCGTCATAGCGACCTCTGCTAAGTCCAAACTCCGCTAGAGTGGCAAAAAGTAGGTCTCCCGCCTGATCACCGGTAAATGGCCGTCCGGTGCGATTGGCGCCCCGCATGCCGGGAGCCAACCCGATAATTGCCAACCACGCCTTTGTATCGCCAAAAACCGGCACCGGCGCGTTCCACCAGTCGGGATGTTCAACTCTGCAATGTTGGCGATAGGCAACAAGCCGCGGACACAGCGCACAATCGCGCGGCGGCTCTGTTCCAGAAAGCGGGCTGGCTATCTCCACGTCCCTGCGATAGGCGAGGCGCCATGGCCAATGCAACGCCCGTTCCCCTCTATGTGATCGGCCTCGGGTCAAACCGCCGTCATGTCCGCTATGGCGATCCGCGCCGGGTGTTGATGGCAGCGCTGGAGGCGTTGGAATCAGATGACATCGAGGCTGTCGACGCCAGCCCGATCATAACCAGCCCCCCCATCGGGCCATCGCGTCGACTATATGCCAACGCTGTTGCGCTCGTCGCCTCGCCGCTCAGCCCAGCTGGGATGCTCGACCGCTTGCAACAGATCGAATCGGGTTTCGGGCGCCGAAACGGGCAGCGCTGGAGCGCCCGCACCCTCGACCTTGACATCCTGCTGTGGTCCGGCGGCGTTTGGAGTGATACGGCGCTCACCATCCCGCATCCTGCGCTTGCGGAGCGCGCATTTGTACTCGGCCCCATGTCCGTTATCGTGCCTGAATGGCGCCATCCGCTCCTCACGCGCACCACCCGCCAGCTCGCCGCTCAGCTCTCACGTCCGAAGCCGGTTGACCGCCGCCGCCACTCGCTCTAGGGCGACCCCGCAATCGCGAACGGCACCGAACGCCGCGATGGGCCCTTAGCTCAGTCGGTAGAGCAACTGACTTTTAATCAGTAGGTCGCTGGTTCGAACCCAGCAGGGCTCACCATTTTTCAATGGGTTACGGTTCACCGCAACGGAAAAATTGGCAAATTAGCGGCTCTAGGTATCATTCTAGGTAACAATTTTGTCATTTCGCAGGTGTTGCGAGAGGGTTCAAACACCCAAACCGCCGCCCCAATCATGCGACTGTTTATACCAATTTCCCAAAGCGCGCTGAACCCAGCTCACTACCTTTTAACGAGCCTGTGGCGCGATTCGCGGGTGGCATGCAAATTATATCGGGGACCGTGCCTGCCGGTTCATATCACTATATTGCAAGCCCATGCCGATTGGCAGATAGGCGATGACCAGCCAGGTCACGAGCGAGTGCGCCTAGCTTCCAGGAGGAAGGTATAATGACGATTTTGCAAACCGAGCGGTTGCGACTGCGTCCCGCCACAGCAGAAGATCTGCAAGAGTTTTATGAAATTCTCAGCACTCCCGAGGCCATGACGTTTTGGTCAACGCCGCCGCATCATGACCTAGCGCAAAGCGAAGCTTGGTTGTCATCCATGATTGAAACGCGCCCAGATCAAGGCGAGGATTTTGTTGTCGAGTATAACGGCAAGGTCATTGGCAAAGCGGGTTTCTTCCGGTTTCCCGAAATCGGATTTATCTTTCACCCCGATTATTGGAAGCGCGGCTTTGCGCGCGAGGCGCTCTCTGTCGTTATCGAGCGAGCCTTTTCCGTTCACGGTCTCCCTCGCTTGACGGCGGATGTAGATCCCCGAAATACAGCTTGTATCGGGCTTCTCACACGTTATGGTTTTGTTGAAACCGGAAGAGAGGAGCGAACATGGCGCGTTGGCGAACAATGGTGCGATAGCGTCTACTTCGCCCTTGATCGGGAGACCTCACCGGAGGCGTGATAGCCGAAACACTCAGCACAACTGCGAGTCATATGAACAAGCCAATGGTGATCGAAATCGATGCTGTTCCTACTGTCTTCTTACAGCTCGGTTTCATCGTGTGAACCGCAGTGGCGGTGCGCCATATTGATCATCGGCTTCGGCGATTGACCACGCCAATGCCAAAATGGCCAAGCACATCATGGAGAGGAACAGCGTAATGGCTGGTCCGGATAGCTCTCCGGACAGCCAGTCCCGCCAACCTGTATACGTGATTTGGGCAGACCAAAGGCTGAACCAGCACATCGCCACACCGGCGATGATCCCGGCAGCTAGTGGCCATCTATAGCGACGCCGTCTGGCGGGCAGCTGATCCATCACGCGTTCGCAAAAGCCGTTGGCTGGCACTGGCCCTTCAAACTGTTCACGCAGCAATGCGTCGATATCAACTTCTACCGGGTCGTTCATGTATCACCTTCTTTCTGGGATGCTTGTTGCCAGTCCGCCAGCAGCGCCTGCAGCTTGGTCTTGCCGCGCTTGGCATGCGATTTCACCGTACCGAGCGGCATTGCCAACACAAAAGCTGCCTCCTCATGGCTCATTTCGAGCTGCTCTGCTCGCTGACCCAAGCGTGCGCAAATTTGTCGACTGGGTGGCGAAAAAAGACCCCGATTTCACGGCAACCACAGCCAAGAAGCAGCGCTGATCATTGGAAGCGCGACGCGGCCATTACTCGCCGCTTGCCGCTCAGCGTCAATTCGCAGCATACATCGATTGACCGGAGAAGGGTGGCCTAAAGCCCTAGAACAGCCTCGGCGGCCTGAAGCGCTGCCTGTTCCCGCGTCGGGCAACCTTTTGCTGCCGCGAATCTCTTCATATAACTACGGCGGGCAACTCCGGCGTAGATGGCTTCCTCCATCTGAGCGCGTTTCTTTTTTGCACCCGACACAGTGCGCACGATGCCACGAAACGGGATGAAGCCGCCGAGTAGATCGCCGCCGGTTGCAAGCGCGCCGCGCACGAGCCCGCGGTCCTCCGCTTCGGTGTCAGCGTCAGGACCGAGCACATCATCATAGGCGCCAATCTCGCCTAGAATAGTGGTGCAAGTATCGAGGCCGGTCATGTCATAGGGTGCGGCCTGGGCATCGAGCAATATCTCGGGAATCTTCCGGCTTTTGATGTTCAGGTCGGCGAGCGGCTGGGTTGCGGAATCGACGGCGCTGCCGGCCACCGACCGCTGGCGCTCACCCTGTTTGGCGTGAGCGGGCGTTACCTGCATTGCGAGTGCCGCAGCAATGATCGCAACATCCGCGCGCTGGGACGGGAATACCCGACGACGCCCTAGCCCCGTCGTTAAGTTCCTTGATTCAGCGGCTGCGCCGCCGACGCTGCGTAGAAGGTTAAACATCTGCAAAAAATCCCCTTAATTCCCTGTGAGTTTGTCGCGGGGGACGTTTGAAGGTTTTGCCGAGCGTCTCGTAGCCGGCGTCGATTGCCTTTGTCCCTAGCGTCTACAAAATCGTTCTTGATGATCGTTCGTGCGCGTTGTCGGATAACTGCTCGAGCTTGTCGCCCGCGGCATTACCGGTTTGCTCCAGGCTTCCTGCGAGGCCTGCGGCATGACAGGGGACGGGCTTGGCAAACTCGTCTGCAAGCACCGCGGCCATATCGAGGATTTGCCGGGGGTTGGCGCCACTGACCGTAGAGGCATGAACCAAGGCCCGAGTCAGGTTGAGGTCATCGCCGGACAATTGGAGAAACAGAGCCTGGCCGGCAGCGCGCGTCTGCTCCGGGCTCATGCCGGTCTTGTACGCCACGCCATTGATGTCGACAAGTGGGGCCGATCCCTGAATTGAAAAGAGACTATCCGACATTGTCATTTCCTTCGTGATCGAGCGCGATGTAATTGCGGGTGAATTCCGCGTGTTTGTGGAGCATTCCCGGATGGTGTTTGACGCTGACTTTAGAGCCTTTGCCGGTCGGATGCTGTTTCAAGCATCTTCCAGCTGGCATACGGGCATGTCCGCTCCCTTTTTTTGGCCAGCGCCCCCGATCATTGGATTGCCGCCAGTCGGCTCAAGCGCATCGCCTCGGCTTTCATCATGCGAGCCTTGTCGACATTGGCCTGGGCGCGATCGACATCTTTTTGCGCGGCGGCCTGACGCTTGGAATTCTTACTTAATTCGGCGCGGCTTTCCATTTCGCGCTCGTCATACTTTGCCCAGTCCTTGGCTGCCGCGGCGACTTTTTCGGCCCAGCTCGACGCGTCATTGGCATCCGCGAAATAGGGCATAGCGGTTGTCAGATTGCGAAAGTCCGCGGCTGCCCGCTCGCTCTGTTGGCGCGCGGTATCGCGGCTATTCTGCTCGCTCACAACACCACTGCTATGCTTGATGAGCTTGTCTTTAGCCTTGGCTAGCGATCGCAGGCTTTCAGCCTCGAGCTTGCTGCCCTTATCCCACATTTTTTGATATTTGCCGGTGACGATAATCTCGCTTGTCGCCCCGGCATCTTGCGCCATCAACATTGCGGGTGCGGCGGTCGTCGCCAGCAGCAAAGCTGCGGCGGGGATCAGAAATATTCTCATAAAGTGGCTCCATTCAGATTAGTTGCAACCTTTATAGAGTCAGTTCCTAATTTCGCATAACGGGATTGTACGAAGTTTAAATTCGGTATATACGAATTGAATGGATATTGAAAATTTCCGCACTTTTTTAGCAGCTGCCGCGACAGGCAGCTTTGCCGGCGCTGCCCAGCGCGTGAATGCCAGCCCTTCGAGCGTTACCGAGCGCATCAAGCAATTGGAGCACAGGCTTAGTGCGCGGCTTTTTGAACGGAGCAAGCGTGGATGCAGTCTGACGGCGGCAGGGCAAAAATTTATGGGGCCTGCGCAACAAGCGGTGCGCGCTTGGGAAATTGCCCGGTACGATGTTTCTTTGCCCGAGCATTTCAACCAAAGCTTGGCCTTTGGCGGCCAATATGCGCTGTGGGAAGGCGGGCTGATCAACTGGCTTGCTGATGTACGCCGGACGATGCCGGACACAGCATTTCGAGTAACAACCGGGGCGTCGGCGCGGCTTAGTCGCGACCTCGCCGACGGCTTTCTTGATTTTGCCGTTATGTATGATCCGGTTTTCCGCCGCGATGTCGGGTCGGAGAAGTTGTTCGAAGATCGGCTGATCCTCGTAACCGGAAATCCCGGGGGCGGCTGGCGCGATGACTATGTACAAATCGACTGGGGCGAATTGATCAGCCATGAAATCGCATCACGTCTCGACATCTCCCCTGTTGCGGGCCTGGCGCTCGATCTTGGCGCGCGTTCGTCACGCTGGCTCATTGATCAGAAAATGGCCGGGTTCATGCCCGAACGGCTGGTGCACGAGGATATTGCCAGAGGACTACTCAAAGTGGTCGAAGACATTCCATCATTCGATTACCCAGCTTTCGCATGCTGGCGCCGCGAGATTGATCATCAGACCATGTCAGACTTGGTGCTCTCGTTACAATTGGCCTTTGACTCATGAAATTGTGGAGTCCTCATTCTAGGCCAGAGAGTGGATCACAATTTATGTTCAACGCCGGACCGGTACATTAATGATTTGACCTTGCAGTGTTAATGACAAGCCCGGATTGGGGATCATGCCTTTAGGCGAGCGTTTTATTGTTCATTTCACAAGGTATCGCCGAAGAGCGCCTTCCTCGAAAAATCAAAACGCCATATCAGGACCCGGCGGGCAATGCGCGGGCTCTGTGTCTGAAGGTTTGGCCAAATGGGCAGGAGCTTCAGAATTGGAATTTTGCCGCGCGCCTATATTCGTAAAATCAGTTTGTCCGCGACCGGTGAGCGGGACGAATAGGGTCCATTCAAGTTTCTTTTGTCTTAGATTGCCGTGGATATCTTTTTTTACCAGCGTCAGATATTCTCTGGCCCAGACATTTCCAACCGGCATTATTAGCCTGCCGCCTCGCTTCAACTGTGCCAAAAGGCGGGGCGGAATTGAGGATGCGCCGGCTGTGACGATGATCGCATCAAAAGGAGCCTGCTGCGGCAGCCCAAAATATCCGTCGCCTGCACAAACTGTCACATTGTCATAACTTTGCTCCGCCAGAACTGCCGCTGCCCGCTCCGCGAGTTCGGGGACAATTTCGATCGTATATACCGATCGGGCAAGGCGTGAGAGAATGGCCGCTTGATAGCCTGAACCGGTGCCGATTTCGAGTACCCGATCTGTGGGCTTCAAATCGAGTTCAGCCGTCATTCTTGCCACGATATAGGCGTTTGAGATCGTTTGATTGTAGCCGATCGGTAACGCGTTGAGTGTATAAGCATTTGCCATTTGCTCGCGGGGTACGAACAGCTGTCTGGGAACGTTGTTCATGACGCTCAGTATCTTTTCGAGTCGCTCGGCTGACTTTTTGGTCGGCGTTTTGATCTCCTTGCGGATTAGCTGGATCATGGCAGCCCGAGCATCTGTCATTTTCTCGGTATCTATTGGCAAAGCTGCCGTTGCTGCGGCTAATGCGAGCACAAATGAGACGAGTGGCATGTGACTTCCTCTTGCGTAAAAGGCTTAGACGCTGCCAAGTCGGTGCCGCCACATTGCACCGCATCGCATCTGCCTTTTCAATTCGTGAGCAAGGACGGTCCCGAGGGCTTCAAATTTCTGAAAAGGAGCGTGAACCCTGCCCGCATAGCTAGGCATTCGCCGCACCATTATCTATTCAGCGCGACCACGTCATTCAATGGGGCGCTTATGATCGAGCATATCCATTTGCTCGCTTCCCTCGCGCTCCTCTTGAACCTTAGTCTGGATATCATTTGAAGCAGAAACATCTTCATTGTGGGCAGGAAGAGATCGGGCCTTGTTGTTGCTCTTGACGGGAGCGGCCATGTGCTCGCCGCGTGCGATCTCGAGAGGACTGCCACTGTCGAAGCGCAGACGGTAGATGGGTTCGGGCAGACCGAACCCCTGTTCCTCCAGCGCCATCTTCACCGCGCGGATGGCAGCGCTGCGGGCCTTGAACCAATCTGTTTCACTCTGGTTGATCCAGCCGACGAACCGCAGCATGATATTGCTATCGCCGACCTCCTCTAGTCGCCCTCCCGGCGCCGGATCGCGCAGCACGAAAGGCAATTCACGAAGACAGTCGGTCCCCACTTTCATCGCCTCACCTGGATCGTCATCGGCATCGACGCCCAGTATAAAGTCAAAGCGCCGCTCGGGATTGCGGGTGTAGTTCAGAATTTCTGCTTTGAAGACGGTACTATTGGGTATGCGCAAATGATTGCCGTCGAGCGTCATCAAGATGGTGGCGCGGCTCGTGAGGCGGATTATCAGCCCCTCGCGGTCGCCGATGATGACATGGTCATTCGCGCGAAAAGGCTGCCGGATCGACAGCATGAGCGAACTAACATAATTATCGACCGTGTCTTTGACCGCAAAGCCAATAGCAAGGCCGACGACTCCCGCCGATCCCAGTATCGCTCCAAGCAAAGTCGACGCCCCGAGCAGGTCGAGGGCAATGACAATGCCGATCAGGGTTACCAGCAGCCGCACGGTGGTCGCGATGAGATCGGCCATGAAGTTGTTGGGAGATATCCGCGTCCACAATGATCTCTTGCGCGCCAGTGCGCTTGCGAGAAACGCGAACAATGCAATGATAGCCAATGCGATTGCCAATAGGGGCAGGATCTGGACGACCTGCTGCATGCGTTGATTGAGGCGCCCCATCACGGGGGCCAGGTTTTGCGATACATTGCCTTCGCGCTTCAGATTATTCTGTACTGCCACCACGCCATCGACGCGCAGCGCGATCTGCCGGGCGCGATCGCTATCCCCTGCCCTGGCGATTGAGCCGGATAAGGTGACCACCCCTAAATCAACCGTGACCTGCGTAGGCTCCAATCCCTCCAGTTCGCTGTAAATACCGCGCAATCTTTCTGCGATAGCGCGGTCTTTCTCCGCCGTTTGAGCGGTAGAAATTGAGGCTATATCATTGCTGGAATTGCTTGCGGATACGGCGGGCACTGTCGGAACTATCAGCCGAGGCTGGCAGGATTTGTGCGGAAAGCGGCGAACCGGCTAGTCCCCAAATTAGCGTAATGGCACAAAATATCCGCTTCATGGTCTGACTTTCCCTAATTGGTCCAAATAACGCGGCATTGCCTATTGTCGGCTCTGAAGCTGAAACCTTCAACCGCTTTCGCGGCATTCGCCTGTGCAACCTGACGGCTATAATTGGCCGCGACAAGAACAGTCCCGAACGGCCCTATTACGGTCCGGGAGCTTGTAGCTTCAGACTAGAAAATGCCGACCTTCATAGTCATTCGTTATACCCCGCCATTGCTTGCTCACCTAACCGCCCCTGTCATTCCACTAGATTAGACGCGCGATTAGGCATTAGAATTATTGTTCTACGCCTTCTGGCAATGGGGAAGATCGCATCTGCGCTGCACGATGGGAAAGATCGCTCTGCAGCACGATCCGCGTCTGACCACCTCGAAGTCTTACGAAATTAACCTGTAGGATCGCGCTACTTCACTATTCGCCTCATGCCACGCCAAAATCAGAGCGGGAATGTGCCGAGAACAGTGCTGACGGCTATGCGCGGCATCTTCACCGTCGCGTGGATTTGGAAGGCGATCGGAAGGTTACCAAAGATTCAGGCGCCGGCCATCCTCGCGCCATCTGCGCGTCGTTAAGTATCGAATAGCAAAGGAGAGGAGGGAGTTATGCCCGGGCACAAATGCCAAGCGCTGCTGGCACTTGCTGCGCTTATGATCACAGCAAAGCCAGTTGTTGCTGTCGCGCAAAATTCGCAAACATTGCCCAGTATATTGGGGGCGTGGGAAAACCCCCGCAAGACCGTTAAAGTCGAAACGCAAATCTGCGGTGAGCAATTATGCGGATGGGTCATTTGGGCCTCTCCTGAATCGATTCAGGACGCCCGCGACGGCGGAACCGCAAAACTGATAGGCACCAAGTTGCTGGAAAACTATCGACAAGTCTCGCCGACAGAATGGCAAGGCCGAGTTTTCCTTCCCGACCGGGGCAGCAGCTTTTATTCGACGATCAGGCCAATAGATTCGAACAATATCAAAATTAGCGGCTGCATATTAGGGGGATGGATATGCAAAAGCCAGATTTGGCATCGCACATAGTCCACGGCGCGCTTCGCTTGCCGGGAAGGAAGACCGACGCAAATTTGACTGCTGTGTCACTCATGCTCAATGCAAATGATCTCGACACCGCTTGAGAATGAACTTTGAGTCAGTCCCAATATTTTGCAATGCGCGATGCGCGATGCGGGAATAGCAATTCTGCAGCGTTTCCTGTCAAAGCTGCGCGGCCAACCAGGAAGACTGTCGCGGCTAAGGGAATGATGTGACCGAAAAACCAGTTTTCTATGATGCATCGGGAAAGCGTGATCGCTGGTCTATGCGTGTAATTTTGGGCTCGCTTGTCCTGTTGATCATAACGGCAGGTGTTTTTGCCACAACGGTCGTCAACGTCCCGATACCTCGACCCCTGGTTGCATCGATGGAAAGGCCTCACCCGCGTCCGCTGGCGCAACAGTTTGCGCGACTAAAATCAAACATGGCCAAATGGTTGCCAAGTCATAACTCAGGTCCAATCAAGAATGTAAAGCAAATCAAAGTGGGATTCTACGTGCCATGGGATGACGCCAGCCGCGCGTCACTACTTGCCCATGTAGAAGATCTCGACTGGTTAGTGCCCGGACAAATCTCGGTTACCGGGGCTGATCACAAGATGACATTTTTCCCGGATCATCGGATGGATGCGATAATCGCATCAAGCGCAAAGCCGCCCGCCATCATTCCAATGGTACAAAATGTATTAGATGCGCAATGGGATGGAGCGGGCATGGCAGCGCTGCTGCACAACCCGGCGTCGAGGGCGACGTTACTGAATCGTCTGGAGCCATATCTTCAGGCAAAAAATGCCATTGGCGTCATGTTCGATTTCGAGGATCTTCCTAAAACGTCTCACCACGATTATCTGAAGTTTCTGGTTGAAGCCAAAGCCCGATATGCAGCGCATCACTGGATGATCATGCTTGCAGTGCCGGTGGACAATCCTGACTGGAATTTGGGTGCCTATGCCAAGGTTGCCGACCGGTTGGTTCTGATGGATTATGACGAACATACAACCGATGCCGAAGCGGGTCCAATTGCTAGCCAGGCCTGGTTTGTTTCGCATTTGCAACAAGCGCTGCGTGTCGTTCCGAAAAACAAGGCGATCGTCGGTATCGGCAATTATTCCTATGACTGGACTGGCGACGGACAAGGCGAGACCGGATCAGTAGAAGACGCCTGGCAAGCTGCGCTTGATAGCGGCGCTGTTCCACAGTTTGAACCAGCCAGCGGAAACACGACCTTTTCTTATGAAGATGGTGGCATCAAACATATGGTTTGGATGACCGATGCGGCCAGCGCATGGAACCAGCTTCGCGTCGCCAATATGGAAGGCGTTGCCGGCGTCGCCTTATGGCGGCTTGGCACGGAGGATACAGGGTTTTGGCCAGTTCTTGCTTCGTTTGAATCGGGTAAGCTGCCTGACTTGGCTCACCCGCGGACCTTGGGAAATGTCGACGTTGAAGGCAGCGGCGAAATTTTGAGTATTGATGAAAAGCCTACTGTCGGAACCCGCCTGATCACCCAGGATAAAAACGGTTTCATCGTCGATCAGGAGTTTAAGTCTTTACCAACCCCCTATTTGGTCCGCCGTGTAGGCTATCGGCCCGGTTTGGTGGCGCTCACTTTCGATGACGGACCTGACCCGGAATGGACGCCGCAAATTCTGGATATATTGAAGGCAAAAAATGCCCCGGCGACATTTTTTGTTATTGGCGAGAATGCAATGCCACATCCATTTTTGCTGAACAGAATTGTTGATCAGGGCAGCGAGATCGGAAATCACAGTTTCACGCACCCGAACATGGGAAGAATTTCGAACGAAAATATAAAGCTGGAAATCAATGGCACCCAGCGATTGGTCGAGGCTTATACAGGAAGATCGATCCGATTGTTTCGCGCGCCCTATTTCGGCGATGCTGAGCCGACAACGACAAATGAATTGCTACCAGCACTGGTTGCACAAGAGATTGGCTATTCCAATGTCGGTTTGCATGTGGATCCGAATGACTGGAAAAGGCCCGGTGTCGATCAAATTGTCTCTTCCACGCTGAAACAGGTGACCACAGACAATCCGGAAACGTCGAGCCAGATTATCCTGCTCCATGATGGCGGCGGAGACCGGTCTCAAACGGTCGCAGCATTGCCAAGGATAATCGATGGCCTACGTAAGGAAGGTTATCAGCTTGTCCCTGTGTCACGATTGGCAGGCCTAACGCGTGATGGGGTCATGCCGCCTGTAAAGGGAAATGATCTGCTGTCCGTGCGCGCCGATGTTGGCATATTCCTATTTTTCGGTATGCTTGGTTACGCTCTAAAATGGCTCTTTTTTGCCGTAATAGCACTTGGCATTGGGCGGGCTCTCCTACTGACCTGGTTGGCATGGCGGAATAACGTAGAACGTGGGGCTCAACCAATACCGCCTATTGATCCTGACCAGTTTGTATCGGTGCTTATTCCTGCATTTAATGAAGCATCGGTTATCGAAGATTCGATCCGGCGGGTACTCCTTAGCACGCAGGTAAGCCTGGAAGTGATCGTCATCGACGACGGGTCCACTGACGGCACCAGTGACATCGTTGTAAAAGCGTTTGGCAATGATCCACGCGTCAACTTGCTCACACTAGAAAATGGCGGCAAGGCATCGGCCCTTAACAAGGGAATGAGGATCGCGAAGGGCGACGTCATCATTGCACTTGATGCGGATACGCATTTTGAGCCTGAAACCATTGCAAAACTGACGCGCTGGTTTGTCGATCCCCGGATCGGCGCCGTCGCTGGAAACGCCAAAGTCGGCAACCGGATAAACCTCGTGACGCGGTGGCAAGCGGTTGAATATATTACGGCGCAGAATCTCGAACGCCGCGCGCTATCACATTTTGATGCGATAATGGTGGTGCCCGGCGCTGTGGGCGCTTGGCGCAGATCAGCTCTGGACGATGTAGGTGGATACCCGACTGACACCTTGGCCGAAGACCAGGACCTGACAATTGCAATTCAGCGCAAAGGATGGCGCATCGGCTTTGATGCAAACGCGATTGCCTGGACCGAGGCGCCAGCGAGTTTTCGCGCGCTTTCAAAACAACGTTTCCGCTGGGCGTTCGGGACGCTGCAATGCCTGTGGAAACACAAACCAATCCTGAAGAAGCGCGAGCCACGCGGACTTGCCTTGATCGGCATACCCCAAGCATGGCTGTTTCAAATCGGCTTTGCCGTCATTTCGCCGCTGATAGATCTGGCCCTCATCGTCAGCATAATTTCAACAGCTATCAACGTGCAACAGCATGGCTGGGATCAAACCCAAAGCGACGTTCTGCGGATGGCTGCCTATTGGATAGCGTTCACGAGCATTGACATATTGTGCGGATGGGCAGCCTATCGGTTTGAAGAGCGCCATGAACGATACACGCCGCTCCTTCTGGTCGCGCAGAGGTTTGTCTATCGGCAGCTGATGTACAGCGTCGTCATCCGCGCCTTGCTTAGTGCCATTCGCGGACCAAAAATTGGCTGGGGCAAACTGGAACGGGCAGGCATGTCCTTGGAAAAACGCTAACTGATATCAAATACAGGCGCGCAATATGCGCCATGAAGGCCATCGTAGATCAATCTTTTGGTTTAGACATCTCGTCACCGCAACAAGGCCACTAACGCATCGACTACCGCCTTTGCATCATCATTGAAATGATGATCTCCAGGCAATGCAATCATCTGGACCGCAGGGTTTGAAATGGCCGGGCAGGCAGACCCTGTTTCTTCCTTCCCCCGGATGCAGCGGATTTCGATGCCTTCCAGTTTGTCGATGAAGGGAATGGTCTGCCGTGCCTCGTCGCTGGGCATATCGGCCCAGCTTGTCAGGTGAAATTCGAAGTCGGCGGTGCTCGAGAGGCCCAAAAGACCGAATCCTACCACGCGCTTCTTGGCTTGATCCGATAAGGCATCATAGACGAAAGGCAGAACATCCGCGCCGAAGGAAAAGCCGACGAGCAGGACGTCGCGTTTCCCCGCATATTTGTCGATAATCGAGGAAAGATCTTTTGCTGCTTCGGACGGCTCTCGTTCGCGCCAGAAATACTCCAGACTGCTGATGCCCGCGGTTTCATATCCACGACTGGCGAATTCCGCTGCCATTTTGCGGTCGAAACCAGCCCACCCGCCATCTCCGGAATAGAGGATCACCAGCGGTAAATTGGCATTGGCGACAACTGGTTTCACCAAAGTGAGCGGCAGTTTGTCTGTCCCGTCTGTCGTCCCGGCTGCGACGAGTAATGGACCCACAAGTTCGTCGAAACGCCTATCGGTAAGGCTGGGCATGTCGACCCAGGTCTCGCCTTGGCGATGTGCGGTATCAATCCCATAGCTACTCGGGTGGCTCCCCGGTTTGCCCCAATGGAAACAGGGCGGCACCGGTAACTGCAACTCTTGCGTCCGACCAATAGTGAGCACGCCGTTCCACATGCCAGCACCGCTCTGACGATAACCGGCATAGGCCGCCAGAGCCCCGTCGCCGGTGCCAGCCAAAAGAGGGACGCGGTAGTCAAGGAAGCCCATTCTATGTTCGGCGTCTTTGGCGATCGCATGGAAAATGCGCCCGAAGTCGACGCATTTCGCACCGCGTGCCGTTTCTGCCAGTGCCAAGTCGGAAAGTGAAAGAATGACAGTGGCCACGCCCTCATTGAGCAATCGTGCGGAAAGATTGGCTATTTGCGGATCATTTTCTTCTGCGCCTACCAGCAAGGCCAGTGTGGCGGGCTGTGCCGCCGGACGTTGAGCTATCATCGTCGCGCCCATATAGGAGTAGCGCAACGTTGGATCGCTGTGCGGATAATATGCCCACCACGCAGCAACGAATGCCAAACAAAGGACCGCGATAGCCGAAAATAAGATCGAACGTCGTGTCATCCCGCCCCCTCCCCCTTTCAGTCAGAATCGGCTTTACTGGCATTCTGCTTTATGGCGTTCGCCAAAGTCCGGTAAACCAGATTAACATCATCCTTCAGAAAATGACCGCCAGGAAGTGCAACGATTTTAACGTTTTTCAACTTCAATTCCGGACATAAAGAACCCGTTTCGTCCCTGCCAAATATGCAAAGGACGGGAACCCAATCCAGCTTTTTGGCTGTCGGCAAAGCGCTGATATCCGCTGGAACTAGGTTGAATAGTTCATTGGGGGATGCCTGAAGATAGATTGTGTCGGTGGGCACCGTGAGCGCAACGAATTTGATATCGGTCTGTTCGTCAGGCGTCAGATCAGCCAGTCCGAGCTGCAAGGCATCCGCACCGAAAGACTGGCCTACAAGTACAAGCGTCTCATGGCCAAATTCTTTGCGCGCTCTCTGCATAAGACCGCGAACCATGTCCGCGACCTCGAGCCTGGTTCGCTTGGTCCTGAAAAATGTCAGCGAATTAAAGGCGATTACCGGCACACCATCGTCTGTGAATTGTCTGACAATTTTAGGGCCCATTCCGGCATTGAACCCCATATCGCCGGACAAAAAAATCAAGCTATACTCCGCCCGACTTGTCCCGGCGGGCGGGACAATCTTTACCGGATCGCTAGAAAAATACCCTAAATAAACCAGCCACATGGCGAGCGCGGTAATTGCCAGCGCCACAATCACAAGCGTACGAACTGCAAGACGTCTAGCCGCATTCACTCCTGTGCACTCTTTTGAACCAACATGAACAGAAATGCGCCTGACCAAGTGAGCAACAAAATGCCATTTAGGGGTTCTATTGCCGCGATCAAACGCATCGCTCCAGTAGGGAATATGTCGCCATATCCGAGTGATGAATAGGTTTCCGCAGCGAAGTAATAATATTCGAATGCGCTTGGTGTTTCACCAATATTAAATGCACCTAAGTCAAATATTATATCTGAAATATAATAAATAACAGAATAAATGCCAATTTCTATCAAATGAGCTGAAATAATTATAATTACCATTGCAGGAAGAGAGCGCCTATTTGCTGCTTTTTTCGCTGCTTTTTGTGAAATGAAAGTCAATACTTCATAGTGTAACGCCGTTGTGATTATCAGGGCCGTTGCCGTCATTATAAAAGCTAGGGCTATGTCATTCATGGTGCTCGGTCCCATATGAATTGTCAGGGGGTCAACTTTGCATCGACGTTATGATGGGGGCTTTTGCGTATCCATTCGCGTCACTCAACCTCTTACTACCGATATTTGAAGCGATTCCTGTTCCAATCATCATGATCGGTCCGGACCGCCAAGAAAATGGACCGCATGGCGGCAATGCATTACGATGAAATCAATCTTTACCCGGAACGGGAAATGGCGGGGATGCGATTAAAGTTCGGCCGGCCTTTCACCTGCAGCACAAGATGATCCTGTTGCAATAAAGGGAAAGACGGGATCCTTTGCGAAAGCTGGCCGGACAGCCCTTCTGACCGAAGGCGCCGATACCAATAATATAACATCGATAAGGGCTAGCGCCATCGACAAGCCCCGCGGCGCCGCAAAATAGCGTCCGCGCCATTCCGGACGAAATTTCTCCTTATACTGGCGCAGTCCGGCATAACCGTACAGCCGTTCGCCGTGGCGGAACATAATCCCGGCGATGCGCGCCCAAAGCGGGGCTAAGCGACGGCCATCAATCCCGGACAAGGGAGCCACGCCGAGTGACAATTTCTCATATCCTTGGTCCTGGCCCCATAGAATGAGTTGGGAAAAGAGAAAGTCCATCGTTCCAGGCGGTGCATCGGCCCGGTAGCGCATAAGGTCGAAGGAAAGCTCCTGATGTCCGGGTAACGGCCAAAGATTAGCGAAAGCCAAGATGTGTCCGCGCCGTTCCACCAATGCAACAGGGGCTCCGAGAATATAGTCGCTTTCAAAGCGACCAAGACTGAACTGCTTTTCACGCTGCCCTTTGTCGATTAGCCACTCGTCCGAAACTTGCTCCATCTCCGGCATAAGCGCGGCAAGCTCTTCGCCATCCACAATCCGGAATGTCACATCTTCTCGCTCCATACGGTTGATCGCATGACGGAGTTTCGCGCCCGCTTTCCCCTCCAACGTAAAATCTGGCAGAGGCACAATTGCTTCCTCGCCCAGCTTCATAATCCCGAGGCCGAGGTCGACTGCAAACGGCAGGAATTCGGGTCCGCATTCGTAGAATACAATCCGCCCACCCTGGCGGTCCGCCATTTCACGCAGCCGCCAAACGAGCTCGGCCCATCGCGATTGAGGACCGACCGGATCACCCATTACGATGAAACTGCGTCCCCGCACACGGTACATCAAAAAGGCATCATCGGTTTGGGCGACAAGGAAGCTTTTGTCACCTGTTCGCGCGAGATGGGCTTCGGTGACTTTCGTTTCAGCGATAGCAGCTTGCCAAACGGCTAGCGGCAAGGTGGTTTGTTGCGCTTCTCGTCGAGGTCTAAGCAATTGATAGAATGCAAGTAGGATTGCCAGCACCGCAACGCCAAGCGACGCACGCAGGAAGCGCTGCGTATCGCCCAAGGGATGGACCTGCCACCACAAGTCATTGCGATATTCGACGTGCTTATATGCAAAAAAGCCGATGAAGATGCTTGCGGCGATCACCGATGCGATGGCCAAGAACCATTCCGGTCCCGGTCGTTCCGCCAACAATGAGCTATTGCGGTAGAACGCAGGCCTTGTCCAAACAAGCGCCGCAAAAACGACGGCTAAGGTGCCGGCTTCCACAAAATCAAATCCGCGCAACAGCGCCGAAAGTGACCCCATCCCCAACAAAAAAGTAGCAGATAACCAAGCAATATCGAGCCGCCGGTAAAGTCCGTAAGCGACGAACATGAGAATCGTGCCAAAAATGCTGGCTGCGAAATGTGACAAGTCCAACAACAGTGGTGGCAATATATTGAGAACTAGCGCGACGCGGTCGGGCAGTGCCGGGAGCGCGCCGGTCAGGATCAATAATGCGCCTGCCCCGAAAACCAGCCCGGCCATAGCCAGCGGCGCAAGCGAAACAGCCACTGTCTGGCCAGCCCGCATGATCGGGCCCGTGCGACGGTGCAAGGCTTCACCTTCACTGATGGCCAGGGTCAAAAGTGCAATAGCGAACGGAATAAGGTAGTAGATCAGCCGATAGCCGATCAATGCGGCAGCCAGATCGCTTTTGCCTATTTGTGGCAGCAACAGAAATAGCATTGCTTCGAAGACGCCAAGCCCACCAGGCGAATGCGTCAACACAGCAACCCCTAGCGCCAGAACATAGGCGGCAAGAAGCTGAGGATAAATATTGATTGCCTCGCCCGGCACCAGCACAAAAACAACTGCTGCCGATGCTGCCAAATCTACTGCGGCAACAACCAACTGCGCAATCGCAAGAGGTGGGCGAGGTAACGCTAGCTCACCACCGAAGGCACGCAGCGTCCGCTTCGCTCGTGCGGACCAGAGAAGAAAGCTTATCAAAGCGACAATCGCGGCAATGGGTGTGCCCCATCGGATTATCCCGGGCAGCACAAAATTGCCCATTTTGATGCCTGCCGGCTCCAATAGGAGCGACAGGCCGAACAGGATGAATATACCCGACCAGAATGTCGCCGCCGCCAGCGCGACAACTCTCGCCACATCGGCTTCAGCAAGCCCGGCGCGAGTATAGATGCGCAATCGGACCGAGCCACCTGTGAGCAACGAAAGTCCCAGCATGTTGGAGATCGCATAGCTCGTTGCAGCAGCGCGCGCTGCCACCCGGTACGGAATCTGGGATCCGATTACTTTCAAAGCGCAATAGTCGTACAATGTCAGACAGCCAAAGCTGATGCCAGTGAAGACCAGTGCAAGAAGCCAGCCCTGCAAAGATATTGCGCTCACCGCTTTGTGAACATCGCCAGCGCGAATTTCTTTGAGAATGTCAGACAAGGCAGCAAAGGCTAGGCCGAGTATCAACACGCCGGCTAGTGCCGCAATCAATTCTCGATTTCGAGAGCCCCACAAGAGAAGTCTGCGCCCGGAAATGTGCATTCTTTATAGCGTCCTTCTTCTGGACATGGCGTATCCTCCGATGATGAGCGTGCAGACTAAGGCAGCTTATTATGCTTTTGGTATTTGGAAAATGGGGGCCTGAAAACATGGTCGGTTCGAAATTTCGAGACTCAAATATATCACACCGCAGATATTTGCTGTTCTTTCTCGTCTTCTCCCTGTCGCTCTGGATGTTTGCCGGGCTCGCTCCGATCGATGAGGCCATGATCTACGCCTTTGATCTTGCCGCCTTCCTATTTCTATTTTCCCTTTTGGGGCTTTGGCAGCATAGCTCGCCGGCAACGATAAGATTGCATGCAGCGAGCGATGACGGCGGCCGAATCTTGCGGTTACTCATCTCTGCGACGATCACAATCATAGTGGTGGTCACATTGGCGCGACTAATTTTCGACAAAAACACCCTCGACATCTGGCATATTGCGCTTCTGGTCGGAACCTTATTTTCAAGTTGGACTTTCGCGAACCTCGTCTTTGCCATTCATTACGCGCATATGTATTATGATTTGGATCCAACCGGCGAAGATTGCAAAGGGCTCGATTTTCCGGGCGATGCGCAACCGGTTTTTGCCGATTTTGTAAATTTTTCTTTCGTCATAGGCATGACTTGTCAGACCGCCGATATCAATATTTCTGCCACTGCAATCAGACGTGTAGTAACATTTCACGGCCTGTTCGCCTTTGCGTTCAACCTTGGCATCCTTGCGCTCACAATTAATGTAATCGCGGGAGCCAGCTGATTGGCAACATGCACACTGCAAAAAGGTCGCGCGCTATGGGCTCATCGGCTCGCGAGAGCATATTCGGCAAAGGGCAATTTGCTCCCGTCGTCGGTGTCGTCACCTTGGAAGCGTCGCAGCGAATGCATCGGCGATTTTTCCAACCCATACCGCAATATTGCGGTGAGATATGTCAGGGCTTAGGGGGCGGATAACGAACTGCGTTCACCGTTTTTTCGGGACGAATGTAAATGGAGCTTATCCGGCTGTCGGCGGCTTTAAGCGCTTCCTCCATTGCTTCAATGGCTGTCTCGGCATCACCCATCGATAGCGAATCCTCGAAGTCCGCGCTGACAGCGACAAATATCGCGTCAGGCGCGCTGTGGATCGTGCGAACATGATTGACGGCCGTGATCGAGGAGGAGCGCTCCAGCAACCGCCAGATGTCAGCAACCAGTTCTGAATCGGCGCTTTCGCCGATGATCAACCCTTTGGCTTCGCGCGCGAGTAAAATGGCGACTGCAGCGAGCACGAGGCCGATGGCGATCGAGGCCAGGCCGTCGAGACGCGGGTCGCCGGTCGCATGACTTGCCCACACTCCGGCGGCAGCAATGAGCAGCCCCAGCAGCGCCGCGCTGTCCTCGAACAATACGATGAACCCCGCGGGATCCTTCGAACGCCGAACCGCCTGCCACCAGCCAATCGTTCCACGCCCGGCATTGAAGGCGCGAACGGCAATGGTCCACGAGGCGCCTTCGAGCAGAAAAGCAATAACAAGGACAATATAGTTGATCGTTGGATCGCGTAATGGCTCGGGATTGAGGAAATGGTTCCATCCTTCAAAAATGGAAATCCCGGCGCCGATTGCAAAGATGAGAATCGCAACCACGAACGCCCAAAAATAGAGCTCGCGCCCGTATCCGAAGGGATGCTCGGCGTCCGGCGGTCGCTTGGCACGCGACTGACCGTAAAGGAGAAGAAGCTGGTTGCCGCTGTCGACGAGCGAGTGCACGCCTTCGGTCAGCATCGCGGACGAGCCGCTGATGCTGGCCGCGACGAACTTTGCAACCGCGATACCCAGGTTCGCGACAAGAGCCCCGTAAAGGACGATATTCGCCTTGAGATGTCCGATAACCGAAGCGCCTTGCATTGCCACTCCCTGTGATAAGCGCTGTCTCGTTCGATTCTCAGCTACCACAACTCAACGGCGACGGCAGAAAAAGGTTCAATTTTACTTGCTGTCACAGGGTCGCCGGACCTAACATTCTTTCCAATATTGGCGCCCAGGAACTTGGATATAAACAGGAATTTTTTGCGATTTCACCCACAGGTTCACGCTCGCTCCTCTCACCGCTCAAAACTCGGGCCCTGAGGCGTATATCGGACTTACCGGCGCATTTTTGCTTGGCCCGCTATGAAAGATCGCCCTTCCTTTGATCGCTTGTCAGGCCGGCTGTCGAGCCGAGGAAGTTGGCATAGCGGGTTTATCGTTTTGAGACCGTATCCCGTCGTGGCGATGGATGACGCAGCCATCATCAACGCTGCCAGTCCGGGCGTGATCATGCCGGCAGCAGCCAACACCCCGGCGGCAATATTATAGGTGATAGTGGCCACAAGAAGGGTTTTCACCTTGTGCCGCGACCCTGCGCTGATTTGCCGCAACAGCAAAATATCCGCTATGCCGCCGTTGAGAATGATACCCGCCGTACTTCGGGCGGCCGAATGCGCGCGTCGAACCGCGATGCCAACATCTGCCGCCGCGAGAGCGGGCCCGTCATTGACTCCATCACCCACAAAAATCGTTGGCGACACAAGGGAGTGTACCAGGTCCGCCTTTTGCTCGGGTGTCATGGCTGCGTGCCATTCATGCGGAGCAATACCAATTTTTTCGGCGATAGCGCCAACGGCGCCGGCCGCATCACCGCTTGCGATGATGGTCTCGATGCCCTGCGAACGCAGATTTACCATAGTATCTTGTGCTGTCGGGTCCAACTCATCACGCAGCAAAATCGTGCCAGCACGCTGTCCATCGATTTGCACCGCAATCGCGGTCGCCGTGCTTCGAATTTGTTCGGGGGCGCTCGACAAGATGACTGTTCGCCCCCGCCAGATGGTCCGCGCGCCGCGAGCTAAGCGCTCTGCTTTGACCGGCGCCGCCGACTCTTGCCCGGCGCAGATAGCGCGCGAAATGGGGTGATCAATTCCCGCCTCGGCCGCCCTTGCCGCTTCAAGGATTTCGTCGCTGCTCCATCCGTGCGCGCAATCGACCGTCTCGACGCGCAGCGCCCCTGCGGTCAGGGTCCCTGTTTTATCGAATATAATTGTCCTCGCGGCCGCGATCTGATCAATCGCTACAGGGTCCGCAATCCGGATGCCGGCTCGTGCAGCTACGGTTATGGCGCTGAGTTGGGTAAGTGGTCGCACCAGCGCGAGTGCGCATGGGCACAGCACGATCATGCTCGCCAATCCGCGTGCTAACGCCTCATCGACTGGGACTGCCAGTATCAAGGATCCGATGATGATCCACAAGCCAAGGACCGGAATGGCCAATGTCAGCTGGCCGGCCAGACGCTGCGTCGGATCGGGAGGACCGCGACGCGCCGCAAGTTCGATCGCTACGCGTCCGCCAACGCGATCAATATCGCGGTCACCCGCCGCTCGATCGGTTGTGATCTCGATTGCCCGATTGAGGTTAACCATGCCTGCCGAAACCCGATCGCCGGCTGATATTGTGCGCGGCTCGGTTTCGCCAGTCAGTAGCGCGGAATCAACGCTGCTGGCGCCTTTAGCTACAATTCCGTCGATTGGTATTGCCGCTCCGGCCTTGACAAGAAGACCTGTGCCCACCGGGACCTGCGCAATTGGCACCCATCGGCGTTCGTCGAGCCGCCACGCACGTTCATCCTCATTATTTTCGAGCGCGGCTACCGCATCGATCGCCGCTGCCCTCAATCGCAAATCCATCAACCGCGAGATCAGAAGAATAGTGACGAGCATGACGGCAGCGTCGAAATAGACATGTGCGCCGCCACTGGCCAGCGAACGGATCGACAAGAGCGTTGACGCGGCAACTCCGATAGTGACCAGCAGGTCCATCCCCGCCGTGCGGAGGCGGACAGAGCGCCACGCCATCGCGACGATGTCCGAGGCTGCATAGGTCAGGACGGGAATGGCCGCGACGCCGGAAACGACAGCAAGCCACCAGCGCGTTTCCATCGATGCAGGAGGATCGATATAGAGGACGGCTGCTGGCAACATCGACCACATGCCAAAGAAGAGGGCGATCACCAGCCGAATGAGCAGCTTGCGCCGCACAGCGTCAAGCGTTTCGCGAAGCGCGTCAGGATCACGCGGTCCGACGAGGCCGAAGCCGGTTGCCGCTACCTTTGCCGTTATTGTCTCGGCTGAAACCTTGACGCCATCCCATTCGACAAACGCCGACCGAGTCAGAAAATGCACAGCAGCGTGTTTTACGCCAGCAATGGCGCTAATCCGGCGCTCGAGTCCCTGGGCGCATCCCCCACACCACAGTCCCTCGACGCCGAAGAGTTGTCTCCTCAATTCTGTAGGGAGTGTCACGGCGTGCCCACGCCCGCCAGCCGGCCTCCAACACGCTTTCCATAATAGCTATCACCGCCATGGTTGGCTTTGGCATTCTGTTCGATACTGCCGGTTTGCCGGGGATCCTTGGGTCGCTCTTGGCTGTCAATATATGCCGCAACGTCCCACGCCTGCTGGACGGTCAGGCTATTTCCCTGTCCAAGCGGCATATTGGCTTTGATGAAACCGGCAGCGGTATTAACCCGTGCCATCCCCGCCCCCCAATTATAGCTTTCGCCACCCCACAAAGGGGGAAAAACTGGTCGGCCGTTGATATCGGTCTGACCGGCACCATCAGCGCCGTGACAGGTAGCGCACCGCGCCTGAAAGATCTTCTGCCCCCGGGCCGGATCATAACCCATGGATGTCTTTTCGAGCTTGGGATAGCCGGCCCCCGGCATGTCGGTCGCCGTCGGAGCGCCGGTCGCGAGCCAATGCATATATGTTTGGAGATCCTTGTACACTGCGTGGCCGGGCGGCGGCGGGCCACCCGTTTTCGATGCCTGGGCATTCATAGAATAGGTGAAGCAACCTTTGATCCGGTCTTCCATTGTGTTGATCTGCTTATTCTTCGAACGATATTTGGGATAGGCCACCCAAGCCGCCCACATCGGCGCCGAATCTGCACGGCGGCCACGATCGATATGACAGTTTGCGCAAGCCAGACCGTTGCCCACGAAATCGCCGGCGTTCGACGCGGTATTGACAAAAATGGCCTGTCCGCGCCGTATTGCGTCCCCAGCGGGACCATTGGGTATCGAGCTTTCGGAAGGCGGCTGAAATAGCCGGGCTTGGGTTGCCTCCGGGCGCGCCGGGGGTTCTCCCCGATCGCGCAGTAAACCCCAGTCGAAGACGATGGTTGCAACAGCAAATAGCGCAGCGCCGCCGCCGACGGCGATAATGGCCGTGCGGGCCCCGCGGCCCAATAAGCGGCGCGACGGATCTTCGCCGCCCTCAACCCGCCGGCGTTCTTGATTTACCATAGGATTTATCCTTCGAAGCTGAAGATGGAACGGGAGGAAGCGTGGCGAGATAATCTGCCACCGCGCGGCGATCGGCATCGTTAAGCTGGCGGGCGATACCGTTCATCAACTGGCCGGTCGAATTGTTGCGGGCTCCCGATACCCAAGCGGTCAGCTGGGCTACGGTATATTCGGGATGTTGAGCAGCCAACGCCGGAAAGTGAGGGGCGACCCCGAAGGTTGACGGTCCATGACAAGATACACAGGATGGCACGCCGCGTTCCCAGTCTCCTTCCAGGACCAGCCGCTCGCCGCGCTCTAGGTCGCCGCCGAGCGATGCTCTCGCATTCGACGGAGCGCGCATCACCGCGTAATGATCGCCAATCCGCCGCATCTCCTGGAGCGTTAACGAATGCGCCACGATCTCCATCGTCGCGTTGCGACGTTTACCGGTGGCATAACCGCTAAGCTGCTTTGCAATATATGCGGCAGGAAGCCCGGCCAGGCGGGGCACTGTCGCGGATCCTTGACCGCGCCTTCCATGGCAAGATGCGCAGGGCCAGGTCTGGCCATCACCTTGTGAAACAAGCTTCTCGACCATTGGATCGACCACCTCCCTGGTGGCCGATTTCATTGGTGGTTGTGGTCCAAGAGATGCGTCGAGGCGCGCCGCAATTTCCTCCCCGCCCTGCCATGCCCCTCGACGACCCGCGAGGAGGCGCGCGGTGGCGACGTCACGCTCGACGAGGAGGTCGTGGCGGTCCGCAAAGGTGCCGCGAATGTAGGTTATGAGACGCACAATCTCGGCGTCGGACAATATACTGGCGAAATCGGGCATATGGCCGTCAAAGCTTGCATCACCGACCCGGATCGGACCATCGATACCGTTGAGCAGGATGTGCATCGCGACATCAGGGGACGCTTTAAGGAATGGCGAATTGGCAAGCGGTGGAATCGCGCCATAGACCCCGCTTCCGTTGGTCTGATGACAGGTAGCACAGCGTGATAAGAACAACCCGGCGCCATCCTGTCGGTTGGTGCGCGGCTGGTCGGCGATCTGGTCCGAGCGTTCCGCCTGTCCGGTTGTCACCGCCTTGCTATTGTCGAGCAACATGAACACTCCCCATAAGGCGAGCGCTACAGCGATTATCAATAGCGTCAGCGGGATGGGCTTGAACTCCTCATAGGGCTCAAAACTTTCCTTGGGCAGATCGGGAGATTTGGCGGGTGGGGACGTCAACGCGGTTCCCCTTTTTCGGAGTAACCGTCATCTCGTATCGCACGGGCTGGCGCGGGAAATGTCCGATCGAGCGCCTGGAGATATGCTACAAGGTCGAGCGCCTGACTTTTGGCGACAATAACGCCCTTTTCGGGCGCACGGTCCGCCGGCAGGATGACTACGACGTCGCCCGGCTCCGCGCGATCCTTGCGTTCGAACAAATAGGGATAAGCGGGCATAATGCTCCAGTCGAAAATTGCGCGCGGCTGGTAGAGATGCGTGAGATGCCAGTCACGGCTAGGGAGGCGCGCACCGACATTGAACAGGTCGGGCCCGGTGCGCATCGTGCCTAGCAAGTGCGGCCGATCATACACATAATCCGATGCCACCGAGGCACGACCCCAGCCCCGCTCGGCATCGGGGGCCTGATCGATCGAGCGCGGCTGCTGGCTGTGGCAGTAGACGCAGCCTTGAGCCACATATTGCGCGCGCCCGCGCAACTGCTGAGCGGTATAAGGCTTTAGACCAGGCGTCGGTTCTTCGCCACGAACCTGGATTGCGGGGGCAATGACAAGCAGCAGCGTTGCGAAGGCAAGAATCGCAAGAGCCAGAATGGCAAGCGGTACCAAGCGATTCATGCCGACACCGCCGGTCGCGTGTCATGCGGCGGGGCAGCGGGCGCTTGCGCATTGCGCTGCAATAAGGCCGCGAGGAAGTGCGCTGCAAAAATTAGATGCCCAACCACCATCAGCGCGCCGCCGACCGAACGGATTTTGAGGTAGGGCAACACCACCTGCACAGAGTCGGAGAAAGGACGGGTGACGTCGAGCATGGCGAAACCTTGGAGCAATCCGCCGATCGTCAGTCCGATAAAATAAATGGCGAACCCGGCAACGACGAGCCAGAAATGGGCCAGGATCGCCGATGGCCACGGCCATGACCGCCCGGTGATGCGCGGCAACATGTGATAAACAGCACCGAACATGACGAACGATACAAAACCATAGGCGCCGAGATGCGCGTGGGCGACTGTATACTGGGTAAAGTGCGTGACGCTATTGACCGATCGCAACGCCTCGATCGATCCTTGGAAAGACGCCAGCGTATACAGGACGGCGCCGAGCGAAATGAAGCGCAGCGGCACCGAAGCCTTGAGCGCCCATAGATTGCGCGCAACGGTGACGTGATGATTGATCGCGACCGCGATCACCGGCACGAACATCATCATCGAATGGACGATTGAAAGCGTCACCACCCATGTGGGAACCGGACCTCCGATCAAATGGTGGATGCCAACCTGGCTATAGAAAAGGGCCAACGCCCAAAAGCCCAGCAGTGACAGGCTGTACGAATAAATCGGCTTGCCGATGATTTTCGGGATAAAATAATAGGCCGCCCCGACGCCGAGCGGCGTCAGCCACAGGCCCAGCACATTATGCGCGAACCACCAGTTGACCGTGGCTTCCTGCACACCGCTGTGGATGTACGGGATGTTGGCGATGACGAACAGGACGGGGAACCAGCATAAAGCTGCAATAAAATACCATCCGGTCACGTAGATATGCGTGACATTGCGGCGCGCCGCGGTCGCAAGCAGGGGCAGCACAAAGAAGCTACCGGCGATGGCAATCACTATGTCTATCTGCCAGGGGATTTCGAGCCATTCTTCGCCGTCGGTCCAACCCGCCGCGATTGCCACTGCGCCCGCGGCAACGCCTATATTCCACAAGATGGCGCCGAATACCGGCAGTCTGGGGTATCGCAACGCGGTGTGGAATATGCGAGGCGCGATCCATAATGCCACGCCGATCCCCGACATCGACAACCAGCCATAAATGACCATGTTGAGATGCAGGGTGCGAACCCGCCCGAATGTCAACGGCGCTTCTCCCACCAGCCAATCGGGCCAGTGTAGCTTGAGCGAAGCGATAAGCCCGAAGATCGACCCGATCACCAGCCACACTATGCCACTGGTGATCAGCGTGACCACCGCAGGACGCGAGATCAGGTCGATACCCGCACGCTTGGTATCGAAATGATGCGCTGTCGTCGCGCCACCTTTGTCCTGCACCCCTTCGGTAGTGGCATCGTCGGGTTGGCCAGGCTCGCCTTCGGTAAAAATTGTGTAGGCGTGCCGTTGCTCGATTTTCAGCTGATGATTGTTCACTGCCCAGATCAGGAACGCCAGGGCAAACAAGGAAGCCACAAAACTCAGACCAAGCAAAAGGCCGATGGTCAGCGACATTCATGCGCTCCTGCACCATGTCGAAAAGACTCTGCACCATGTCGAAAAGACTCTGCTCCTGCCTCGATCGCTAAGGCTGGCGTTTCGCACAGTGCGGGGTGGTAGAACGCAGTGATTACCGACGAAAATATCATGCCCGAGATCCTGTTAGGTCCGTCACTTCCTTACTCTGGGAACAAGCTGAAATCCAATTTGTTCCCCGCATTACAAGGGGGCCCGCCGGGGCATGCGACGATTCTTAACTTTAGTCTGTCTGCACAAGACACGCACCCCATTTCAAGCAGATCCTTTTAACCTTGAGGCGATAGTCCTCCTATTTCGTGCATCCGCTCTTCTAGATTGTCACCGCAGTCGCCGCATTTGAGGTTCGCGGGGACCGCGACGTCGATCTTCTTTGGATAGGGCAGATCAAGTTCGGCCATGATGACCTTAAACTCGTCAAGCGTGATATCGCCGCCCAATCGGGGATTTCGTTCACGTTCCTGGGCAATCGTCGAGACATGTCGGAACGCATAATCATGCCCAGGATAAACAAGGGTATCAGGCGAGCGCGTGAAAAGCTTTTCCCTCACCGAACGATATAGCCTCGCTGCGTCACCATTTTGAAAGTCTGTTCGGCCGCATCCATCAATCAGGAGTGCATCTCCGGTGAAAAGCCGGGGCTGGCCTTCGGCATCGATGTGGTAGGCATGGTGAGTGTCTGTATGGCCCGGTGTAAAGATGGGCTGAATGGTAATGGATCCGACATCGAGTGATTGATCTTCTGACACTTGAACATCCGCGCAGGGTAGATTCTCGTTCGCGGGATAGGCAACTTGGCTCCCGACAAGGCTGCGCAACCGGCAGGCAGCGGTGATATGGTCGGCGTGAACATGGGTATCGAGTGAATATTTCAGACTAAGACCAAGCGTTTTAATCAAGTCGAGATCACGATCGATAGTTTCGATCACGGGGTCGATGAGCACTGCCTCACCCGACTGACGGCATCCGACAAGATAAGTGTAGGTCGAACTTTCAGATTCGAACAATTGCCGGAAGATCATATCATCAAGCCTTCGATAACGTCGCGCGGTAAAGGAAGCCAATCCAGCTTCTCCAAGCGTGCACCACCCTCTTGACGGCGAACGCCCGCGGCTGGCGCATCGGTCGAGATCGGGATGCGCTTCGAACTGTCGATAGGAGGTTTCATAGCAATATCCTCGGTTGGGCTTTAAGACGCAAAACGCCTCCGACGGTCCGACGTTCCCTGCTGGCGCGGGTAAAGGCTATGCTAAATGCCGGCCCAACCGATCCAAGAGGCAGGACACTCCCTTTGATCGCGCGGCGTTCAAATTCATCACGGCTTGCATCCAAACTCAGGTCTGGCTCGCGACATATTTTTGCCTCTGCATTTTATAGGACGGTGCTGAACCGACCCGCGATTTGTCAGTGTGTAGGCAGTTTCTGGCTGGCGAAACCCCAGCCCTTGAGATCGGGCGTAGCCGCGCGGTCAAGGAGATTTTGGGTGTCGCCAATCGTCCATGCGCTCGCGCTGGAGACCTTGGCAAGGGCGTCCCAGCTGATCGGAGCGGCGACGGGAGCGCCTTCGCGGGCACGCACGGAATAAGGGAGAATGGCGGTACTGCCGCGCTGATTGCGCAGCCAGTCGATGAAAATCTTGCCCTTGCGCTTAGCCTTGCTCATTGTGGCAACAAAGCGGTGGGGTTCAGCGAGACTGAGCGCTTCGGCGAAGCGCTTTGAAAAATCCTTGTGCGCGGCCCAGCTGTGTCCGGGATCGAGCGGCACGACGACATGCACCCCCTTCCCCCCCGACAACATCGCGAAGCTTATCAGGCCGATATCGGCGAGATGGCGGCGGATGTCGACAGCGGCTTTCTTGACATCGGAAAAGTTCAGCCCTTCGTCGGGATCAAGATCGAATATCATACGGTCGGGCTTTTCAAGCGCGCCGACGCGGCTGCCCCAGCCATGAAACTCGATCGTCCCCATCTGGACGCAGGCGAGCAGGCCGGATGCATCGTCGATATAAAGATAATCCTCATGGCCGCCGTCCTTTTCGCGGATGGCAACATGATGGACATGGTCTCCGAATGATCCCGAATCATGTTTCTGGAAAAAGCATTTTTTGGCGCGGCCCTGCGGACAACGGACAAGACTGATCGGGCGGCGAGCGCTGTGCGCAAGCATGATTGCGGCGAGCGCTGCGTAATAGTCGGCAAGGTCGCCCTTGGTCACTTTGGCCTCGGGGAAAAGAATGCGGTCCCGGCTGCTGATTGCTACATCATTTGCCGGCCCGGGTGTAGGCTGTCTCGCCTCCAAAGTCACATCCTTTGCTTCCTTGTCTTCGCGCAGGCCAAGGAAACTTGCATGGCGCACCGATCCTCCTGCCGTAAATTCGGCAAAGGCGATTTCGGCGACCAATTGAGGTTTTAGCCAGTGCACGCTGCGCGCCGATGCTTTATCGACCTCGACCGCTGGAGTTTTTCGCTCGAGCTTGGCGAAGCTTTTGGAAAGCTCGGCCATAGTGTCTGAGTCAAAACCGGTGCCGACCTTGCCCTTGTAAACCAGCCGGTCTCCCTCGCGCTGGGCAACGAGCAGCGAGGCGAAGGGGCGCGCCTTTGCGCTCGAAGCTTTCCAGCCCACGATGATGAATTCCTGCCGCCTCGTGCATTTCACTTTCACCCAGTTTTTCGAACGGCGTCCGGTGTAGGGTGCGTCGGCGCGCTTGGAAATGATACCTTCCTGGCCGGCTTTGCACATCGCGTTATAAAGCTTTTCTCCCGCGCCGA
Organism: uncultured Alphaproteobacteria bacterium; assembly: GCA_963844225.1. Classification (GTDB taxonomy): domain Bacteria; phylum Pseudomonadota; class Alphaproteobacteria; order Sphingomonadales; family Sphingomonadaceae; genus Sphingopyxis. The sequence continues at coordinate 410,979 of CAWJNG010000012.1, forward strand.
TGACATGATCGGCGACCGCGATCGGCGCCGCAGCGTTGCGTAGAAGCGCCTCGAGCCGTTCCTTGCGTTCGAGATTTGTGTGCTTGGCGAGCGACTTGCCGCCCAGTTCAAGCAGGTCAAAAGCGAAAAGGCGAAGTTCGGTGGCCTCGTCTTGGACGCCATGGCCGCGCTTGAGCACCGCTTGCAGCGCAGAGAAGTCCGGATTGCCATGGCTCCCATAGGCGACGATCTCGCCATCTATCAGGCAAGGCGGCAGATCGAGCGCAGCAATGTGACGCACGAGCGGCGCGAATTTTTCCGTCCAGTCATGACCGTTGCGGGTATAGATATGGACCGACGATCCCGACGCAGCGATTGCGGCGCGATAGCCGTCGAACTTGATCTCATGGCACCAGCCATTGCCCGATGGCACCGCCTCGACGAGCGTGGCCAGTTGCAGCGGACGAAATTTGGGCGGCTTGGCTGTCCGTTTTTTTGCCGTAGGTCTGGAAGCCTTGCTATAGTGCGCCGCGGCGGCCTTCATTTTTTTGGTAAATATGGTGTCACTGGCACCGGCAAGCGATTGGGTGCTGCCGGGGTCGCCAGCAATATCGGCCATCGTCCTTTCGGTTAGGATGCTCGTTAGATGTCGTCCAACAAGATCGTCACTTCCCCCGGCATAGGAGTTGTCAATCTTACGAAGAAGCCAGTTCTCGCGCTTTTCGCCGGGGCGCGGCTTCATGCGGACGAGCAACCATTCGCCCTTCATCCGCGTGCCGTCGAGGGTGAAATGGAGATGTCCTTGATCGAGATCCTTTGCGCTCTTGCCCTCAACCGGCGACCATGTGCCGCGATCCCAAAGCATCACCGTGCCACCGCCATATTCGCCCTTGGGGATGGAGCCTTCGAAATCGGCGTAGCTCATCGGGTGGTCTTCGGTCCGCACTGCGAGCCTTTTGTCGGCCGGATCGGCGCTCGGGCCCTTGGTCACTGCCCAACTTTTGAGCACGCCATCGACCTCGAGCCGAAAATCATAATGGAGCCGTGTCGCATCATGCTTTTGAACGATGAAGCGGTTTCCGGCGCCCTTGGCGATTTTGCCCTCAGGCTCGGGGGTCAGGGCAAAGTCGCGCTTCGCATTATACTGGTCGAGCAGATCAGGCTTGGCCATTTTCGCCACTTTGGTCTTCGGGGGGAAGGTGCCGCTCGACCAGACGAAGCCCGACGAGCAGCATTAGCGCGAGCCCCGCCGCGATCGCGACAACGGCAAAATAGCCCGCGCCGCTCGCTATTCCGATCGCTGCGGTCAGCCAGATATGCGCCGCAGTGGTGAGGTTGCGCACCTCGCCGCCGCGAACGATGATCAACCCTGCAGCGATAATCCCGATGGCAGCGGCCATGCCCTCGATAACACGCAGAGGATCAAGCCGCGACTGCGGCCCGCCAAGTTGAAAATAGAGCGCGATCGCCACCACCGTCGTCAGTGACGCGCTGAGCGACACCAGGGCATGGGTGCGCAGGCCCGCATCATATCCCTTAAGCTCGCGATCAAGACCAAGGATGAGCCCGGCAAGCGTCGCGACCCCCAGCCGCACTACCACCTGAACGTCGATCGTTTCGAGCCACAGGGCGTCGTTCAATTCCATCAGGCGCGCTTCTTGGCTGGTGTCTTTTTGGCAGACGCTTCACCCTTGGCTGGTGTCTTTTTCTTCCCGTCGACCGAAGCCTTGAGCGCCGCCATCAGGTCGATGACATTCGAGCCGCGACCGGTGTCGACAGCGTCCTCGACATCCTCAAGAACGCGTTTGCCTTTTGCCTTGGCCTTTTTCTCGATCACGCGTTTCAGCGCTTCCACATAATGATTTTGATAATCGGCGGCATCGAACTCGCCCGATTTCTTTTCGATCAGCGTTTCGGCAAGGTCGAGCAATTCGGCATCGGGCTTGGCATTGCCGACGTCGCGGAAATAATTGGCCGCCTTGTTCACCTCGTCGGCATAGCGGAGAATTTCGAGGATGAGCCCGCGTCCGCAGGGGCGAAGCGCTACCAGTTTCTCTTGACCGCGAACCGACAATTGGCCCAGTCCGACCTTCTTGCTGCCTTTGAGTGCCTCGCGCAGCACAACATAGGCTTCTTCAGCCAAATCGTCGGCAGGCACGACATAATAGGGTTTGGTATAATAGAGGATGTCGATGGCGTCGGTATCGACGAATTGCACAAGCTCGAGGGTCCGTTTGCTCTCGAGCTTGACGGCCTCTATCTCCTCATCGTCGAGCAAGACATAGTTGCCTTTCGACATTTCGAAGCCCTTGACGATGTCGTCATGGTCGATCGCGCCGATACCCGGCACCATTTTTTCATATTTCACCGGCTTGCCGCTCGGTTCGTGAATCTGGCGAAAGCTGATCGATGCACCAGATTTTGATGCAGGAAAAATCTCAACCGGGATCGAGACCAGCGCGAGCCGAATTTGTCCCTTCCAATAGGCACGTGCAGCCATCAAAATTCCTTTCTGTTCTGGGAACAAAATGATCGAAATGCAGACTCGTTCCGCAAGACAATCGGAACGGAGAAATTGCGGATCATCTGCCGCAGAGCAGCGCGGCGCGGCCCGCCCCGACGAGGCCTTTAGAACCCATGAGCATCGGATGCGGCTAGAATGGCGGCGCAAGCCTTTCCATCATCGCGGGACCGGCATCTAGCTTAGGCGACGATTGCCGCGCTCCAAGTTCGCCGCGAATAGCAGTTAAGGGTTCTAAATATCGTCGGCCATGCATGCTTTTACATATGAATGCTTTTTGGTAGTTTGCGAAAAATGGTGGCGTCTATTTCGCTGGTTTATCCCATCCGGGATGTAAGGGGGCGACGTGTTTTCACCTGCCACGATCAAGAAGCCCGATCGGCCTGCCCTACGGTGCATTCTTGCTTCCTTTTTATTGTATTTTTCGTCGTCAGTCGCGGCACAAGCTCCTGTTGAAGGCTGCATCATTGGCGAAACTTGTTCACCCGATCAAATTGCGGAACCGTCGGAGTCCCAAGATTTTGTAACGATCGCGATTGCAGACTCGCTGGGTGATAAAAGGAACGCAATCGAAGCCATGTTGCGCGCCGACCAGCATGTCAGAATAAGTCCGTCCCTCATAGCCGCCGAGTATATTGTCGCCCGCCATCCCGACTTCCCGGACACGCTTGTTCTGATCGACCGGAAATATCATTTCCCGTCCATACGCTATCGCTATGACGAAGGTGTCACCAGTCTCGCAATTGCCCATATTTTTGATCAAAATGTCAAATTTCAATCGCAGAACCCCAGAAGCTATCCGATTGTAATCGGAAGTCTGGATTCAGGCGCGATTGCGGACGATCTTTCTCCAATATTGGCCAAAATCCTGCATATAAGGAGGCTACTGGCCTTAGGGCACAAGAATGAAACTCCCTCCGTTTCAATCCGCATCGACTATGTAGAAGAGCCGCAATGTCCACCCGCCTATGAGGATGGTCGATGCTTTACCGCGTTCCGGCTGACGACCGAAAATAGCGGCGCCACCCCCAAATTTGTTTATGTCCTCCAGACCGACGCTTCGAATAATGTCAGATTGCTCTTGCCTGAGGCCGGAGCAACAGATGTGAGAATCGAACCGGGTGCCTCTACCTCGCGCAGCGGGCCGGATCTGATCGAATATTATGGTGAGCAATATTTCTATGTGACCATTGCGTCGGACAATCTCATTGATCGCGAGCTGCTGCTTGAACCGTCAGCTTTTGAAAAATCGCAAACAGCGCCATGGACGATAGACATCGTTAAAGGCCGCACCCCGACCTCTACCTATGGCGGCGGCGGTGTAACGGCTGCGGCCTTATCTGCACCTTGGCAGGTCGAGCTTTATTCAACCGAAGGCTCTACACCTCAGTCGCTACGCGAAAATGCCATTTTGAAGCGCGTAGACTGGCAAGCCTATGAAAAAATTCATCGGTGCGGAGGGACGCTCATTGCGGTCGATATTGTGCTGACCGCGGCTCATTGCGTCGCGAATAAGCCTTTTGATACGTTGGGAGAAAAGCGTCAGAGTATATTCAAATACCGAAGAATAAAGTTGGGAACGCAGAATCTGAAAATGGGCGGCACGACCTTTGCCATTGATTCTGTCGTTGTGCACCGTGACTATAAACCCGGCGGCCATCTGAACGATATTGCGCTTATTCGCCTCAAACCCGACAGCGGCACCATCGCCCGCAACGCCGCGCGCGCAAAACCGATCGCCCTCGCCTCGACGCCCATTAAAGACCGGACAGATGTCAGCTGGTACGGCTGGGGTGTTACCGAAGAGGTTGCAGGTTCGAATACCCGGATAACAAGCGACGGACTTGCCCAGCGCAACCCTGTCGATCTGCGAACGGGACAAATGGAAATTCTTGATCGCGCCGATTGCAAAAAGCGCCAGGGCTATGGCTCCAAGGTAACGGGCTTTATGCTCTGTGCCATAACGCCGCCCGATTCTGTTGCCGCGCAGCAAGGGCGGCGAATATTTACCTGCTTAGGCGACAGCGGCGGCCCGGTCGTTGCGAAGGAAAATGGGCGCACCGTTCAGGTGGGAATCATTTCATGGGCGGTGGGCTGCGGCGCAAACGACAACCCTTCGGTTTCTGCGTATATTTATCGCTATAGAAGCTGGATAAATATCGCAAAAACCAAATTTATATCGGGCAAATCGGTCACGCAATGAGGCTTGTTTTAGCCTAAAGACTTTAGTGCCAATCGATCGGATTGGACCTGTTCATTTTGTGCGCCTTGCTTAGTTGATCACTGATCGGTGGAACCTTGATCGGTGGAGCCTTGGTCGGTGGAGCCTTGGTCGGTGGAGCCCTGGTCCGTTGACCCTTGGTCCGTAGACCCCTGATCGGTCGAGCCTTGATCCGTGGCCCCCTGATCGGTCGCACCTTGATCAACTGCATCAACCGTTTCGGCGGGGGTGGGCTCAGCGGGCTTGGTGCAGGCCGAAAGTCCGCCAAGCAACATCGTGATGGATGCTGCAATCGCTAGCTTCTTCATAATATACTTCCTCTCTCTTTATTGAACTCTAGCACTAGGTAAATGTGAGCGCCGAAAGCAAATCCCTATATCTTGTGTCATCGCGCAATGGCTCTAAAAACGGGTCTTTCAACAAATAGACCAAACCTGAATCATAGCTCTCCTTCGCCCGTTTCAACGTAGCAAAAGCCCTGTCCTTATCGCCCAGTTGCGCATGAATCTGTGCTTGTTGATAGAGCGAGTTATCACCAAACTCAGACACTAGATCGGCCAGCGCCTTTGCGGCTCCCGCCTTGTTTCCGGCCCTGTCCGCTATGACGGCCTGTCCCGGCAATCGGCTGAGATTGCTGCTTTCCGCCGCATATTCTTTTGCAGCTAGACCCAGATTGCCCAGCATCAAATATGCATCGCCAATGCCGCCATGTAGCGTGCTGCGTTCGGGACTAAGCGCAATCGCGCGATGGCCTAGTTTGATTGCTTCGTCATAGCGTCCAGCGGCATAGTTGATTGACCCGGCGGATTTGAAAACGGACGAATTAAGCGGGTCCAAAATCAATGCTCTGGAAATCGCTGCAGCTGCCTCTGCCTGTCGGCCCGTCCTTGCGCAATAAATGGCAAAACGGTTCAGTACATCTACGTCATTCTTGTCGAGCCTATAGGCGCGGTCATAAGGCTCGCGAGCGCCGGCAACTTCAAGTCGACCGTAAAATAGACCATAGCCTAGAGCGTTATAGCCACCCGCAAATGCGGGCTCGATTTCGGTAGCGCGCGTTGCCTCGCGAATGGCTTGATCATAAAGTTTGATACGACCCGCCCCGTCGACATATTGGTTTGCAATGACTGCCAGAGAATGCGCCTTGGCAGCGCGCGCTGCGGCATATTCAGGATCGATAGCGATCGCATCATCAAATTTGGCAAGCGCCTGGCGCTCGCTGTTCTCATCAATGTGAAGTTCAAAAATTTCCTTGCCGCGCAAAAAGCTATCAAACGCTGCAACGCTTTGCGTCCCACCAATTTGTGGAGCTCTCCGATTCGGATTACTCGCATCGATGGCAACCGAAAGCGCGGCGGCAACGGCTGTTGCAATCTCGCTTTGCACGGCAAAAATATCAGCGATTGGCCGCTCGAATATTTGCGCCCATCTGCTCACCCCCGTCTTGCCTTCGTTTAGGTCCAGCGCAATTTTCACCCTGTCCCTGTCCCGCTGGACATTGCCACCTAAGAGAAACGCAACACCCAGTTGCTCTGCGATCTGTTTGCCATCGCCATTTTTCCTGCTGACATTGGCAGAGGAGGTCTGCCCGATAATTTGCAGTAGCGGATTATGCGATAATTCGGTCCTGATTTCCGACGCGAGGCCATCCGAAAAATATTGCTGCGCTGGATCTCCGCTCAAATTGACAAAAGACAAAACGGCAATGCTGTTATTGTTCGAGCTACTGTCAAAAAGGCCAGTTTTCCAATATGCCAGTCCTCCTCCGCCCATAACAGTCACTGCGGCTGCAGATATCAACATGCGGCGCGAAATGGTCAATTTTTCTGGCTTATGTTGCGCAACTGGCAAGGGCTCCGAATGGCACAGAACGCTGACTGCATGGAGCAGTTTTTGGATGGCTTCGCTGCCGGGCATTAGTCCATGCGCCGACGCATCGATGCACTGAAACTGGCCGAATCCGAGTGGAGGCGCAACGCCGTCAATCGACATTGGAACCAATCGGCCAGTATCGCGCGCGCGCGTCGCTTCGTCATGCACCCAATGCGAATGGCTCGAGGTCTTTGACCACAGGACGACTACTGCCTTGGCATTTTCGAGTGCCGTCTCGGTAACATTGTGAAACTGCTCGCCACCTTCGAGCAAGCCGTCCCACCAAACCGAATAACCCGCCTGCTCAAGGGCATGGAGAATGACCAGAGCCTGTTTTTGATCGCCGCGTGAATAGCTTAAGAAGACCGAAAAATCTGTCGGCTGACCATCATCGACCACATCGGAAGTCCTGCTGTCCATTTGCCCCCACATTTATAAAAACCGGCGTTGATTAAAAAATCCCGGCCTTCATGGCAGGAAGTCTATGGGATTCGATGATAGGCGACAAGCGAATTGAGGCTGCTCACCATTGGCCATGCCCGTATGTTGAAGTGCCGGATGTGAGAAATTTCATGTCTGATGCAGGCAGATACTTCTCGCGTCGAATGCCAAACCGGACGCGACGCCGGGTCCGGATGGGCTAACCCGCGAAGGCAAATGCTTCACTCGCTGCGCAGCGCCTCGATCGGCGACAGGCGCGAGGCTCGGATTGCCGGATAGCCGCCAAAGGCGAGACCTATCACCGCGGAAAAAAGAATAGCGCCGATTGCGACACCGACCCCGATCGGCGCTGGAAAATCGGCATAAGCGACAAAAGCCATCGCGGCGACCTTGGCGAGCAATAGCCCGATGCCGCCGCCGATGACGCACAGCACCGCCGCCTCGACCAGAAACTGGTTGCGGATATCGGCACGCTTGGCGCCCAGCGCCATGCGCAGACCGATCTCGCGCGTCCTCTCGGTCACGCTGACCAGCATGATGTTCATGATGCCGATCCCGCCGACAAGCAGCGAGATCGACGCGATGGCGACCAGCAACGCCTGGAAAATCTTCGTCGCCTGTCCGGTTACCTGTGCGATTTCGGTGGTGGTGCGCACGGTGAACGGATTGATCTTGCCTTTGGCGACACGGTAGCGGTCGCGAAGGAGCTTCTTGATCTCCTTTTGCCCCGCGATCAGCGATGGTTCGTCGTCGAAGCCAATGAAGGCGACATGGATATCATCTGGCCCCTGCGCCGGCGTGTCGAGCAGGCGCTGGCGCAGCGTGCCAAGCGGGACAATGACTATATCGTCATTATCGTTTCCAAAGCTGCTTCCCTTGCTTTCGAGAAGACCGATAATTTTGAACGGGACGCGGTTGATCCGTACCGTTTCTCCTACCGGATCATAAGTTCCGAACAATTTGGTCGCGACCGTTTGGCCGATCACCACCACGCGCGACGACGCATTGAGGTCGCCCTGCTCAATAAAGCGACCTTCGTCGGTGTTAACATTGCTGACCACAGCATAGTCGGGGGTCACGCCAAGCACTTGAGTGGTGGCGTTTCGTCCGCTCGCAATCAACTGCGCCGTTGTGCGCAATTGCGGCGCGGTGGCCACGATGCCCGGCACCTGCTTGGCGATGGCCCTGATGTCGCGCTCGGTCAAACGACCGCGATCGGTGGTCTGGCGCGGGCCGTCGCTGTCGGGTTGCGGCACGACGATCGCCATGTTCGAGCCGAGGGCGCCGATCGATTCGGTCACCGAGACTTGCGCGCCAGCGCCGATGGCAACCGCCAGAATGACCGAAAACACGCCGATCATGACCCCAAGAGTGGTCAGGATCGAGCGCATCAGATTGACGCGAAGCGCCGTCAGCGCGATCGCGACATTAATCCCCCACCCTGCCAGATTTTTCCAGAACTGATGGATCATGATGCAGCGCTCCGCCGGTTGACTACCGGCGCGTCCGCGATGACCTTGCCATCGCGAAACAGAATGCGGCGCTGCGCATAATCCGCAATATCGGGCTCGTGCGTCACCAGCACGATTGTGATGCCTTGCTCGTTGAGCGCCTGGAAAATGCCCATGATGTCGCTCGATGTCTGCGTGTCCAATGCGCCCGTCGGCTCGTCGGCAAGCAGCATCAAAGGTTCGGTTACCAAGGCGCGCGCGATCGCGACGCGCTGCTGCTGACCACCCGACAGCTTGGCCGGACTGTTCTCGAGACGGTCGCCAAGCCCCATGGCCTCAAGCTTGGCTTTGGCGCGGCGCAGACGCTCGGCGCGGTCGAGCCGCGCATAGATCAGCGGGACCGCGACATTGTCGAGCGCGCTGGTGCGCGGCAGCAGGTTGAACTGCTGGAAGACGAAACCGATCTTGCTGTTACGAATTTCGGCGAGCTCGTCGCTCGACAGGCTTTTGGTATCGACCCCGTCGAGCTGCAACGTTCCCGATGTTGGCACATCGAGGCAACCGATCATATTCATAAAGGTCGATTTGCCGCTGCCGCTCGCTCCCATAATCGCGACAAACTCGCCGCGCTGAATTGCCAGTGACACGCCGTTCACCGCATGGAGTATCTCGCCGCCGATGACATAGTCCTTGACCAGTGCGTGCGTCTCAAGAAGCGGTGTCATCGCCGCTGTCCTCATCCCCGGTCCCGTCCTGATCTTTTTTGGGCTTTAGCGATTTGCTGCGAACGAGGATTTTTTCGCCGGGCTTCAGCCCGCTGACAATCTCGGTGAATTCGTCGCCCTCGACACCCACGACGATGTTTCGCATCGCGGGGCGATAAGGATCATCGGTCGCAACAAAGACGATCCGCGCGGTCTTGCCCTTTTTATCAGCCGGCTTGTCCTTGCCGTCCTTGGCCGCATCGGGAAGATCAGCGGTGCGCGGACGAAAGCGCAGCGCGCTGGTCGGGACGCGGACGACCTTGGGTTTAGACCCGGTGATGATGTCGACATTGGCCGTCATGCCGGGCAACAGCTTGCCGTTGAGGTTAGGCACGTCGGCGATCACCAAATAGCTGACGACATTCTGATTTTCGACGGCGGCCTGTCGCACCTGCCGGACTGCGGCACGGAAAATCGTGTCAGGATAGCTGTCGACGGTGAAATTGACCGACTGGCCGACTTTAACCTGCCCGATGTCGGCTTCGTCAACCGAGGCTTCGATCTGCATCTGCGTCAAGTCGGTAGCGATTTCGAACAAATTGGGGGTCTGAAAGCCTGCCGTGACGGTCGAACCTGGTTCAACAAGCTTGTTAATGATCACGCCGCTTGACGGGGCGATGATCCGCGTGCGCGAAAGATCGAGCTGCGCCGAAGACAGTTCGGCGCTCGCCTGGCTGATTTGTGCGCGCGCGCTCGACATTTGCGCCACATTGACGTTGACTGCGGTCCGCGCTGCATTGAGCTGCGTATCGGCGGCGTCGAGATCGGATTTGGACACAAAGCCACTTCCGGCGAGGGATTTGCGCCGGTCGTAATTACGCTGCTGAATGACCAGGTCGTTGCGCGCCTTGGCCACATTGGCCTCTGCTTGTTGCAGGCCCGCCCGCGCTAGCGCCAATTGCGCCTGCCCCTGCGTCACCCGTGCCTGGACGCGGGTGGGATCGATGACCGCCAACAACTGTCCCTTTCGCACCGGCGAGTTATAATCGACCGTCACTTGGGTGACCTGACCCGACACTTCGGCACCGACATTGATCGTGTTGAGCGCGCGCACCTTGCCGCTTGCCGACACCACACGATTTACATCGCCGCGCGCGACCGTTTCGACGACATATTCATAATCATGCGGGGTCGGCGACAGAATTTTGTAAAGAATGGCAACCACTGCCAGCGCAATCACGATGGACCATATTCGGTGTCCTTCAATCCACCCGCGCATTTTCTGCAGCATTCACCGCCCCCTCGTTGACCAGTTCGAATCGCGGCTATTGAAGCGGAGCCTGCGTGAATGGCCGCGCACCCTTGGCACAGGCGAGCTGATTTTGCGAACGGGCAATGGACGATCGTTACGCCTAGCCGGCGCGGCATCGCTGGAGATCGCCATTAAGCCATTTTGCACGGGCACAGTTTGGTCGTGATGCAAACCAGTTAACAAGCTTTCGCCCCAATTTCAGTGTCCGTTTGAGAGATAAATTGAAACAACAATATCGTCGGTGAAATTGAGCTAACTCGACAATCCCATCTAAATTATGCTAACCCTCTACCCAGGGTCGCAATTGTTAAACATGTGATGAGGGTTGCAATATTGTTGTTTCCTTCTGCATGTAAATTCCATTTTGGAGGAAATTATGCACAAATTTGCAATCCTATCGGCCTTCGTTTCACTCGCTGCCGTCTCCGTTCCAGCATCGGCGGGAACGGTGCTGACCTTTGAAGGCTTCAGCAATATCACTTACAGCTCACCAATCACCCGCTCGGGATTTGTCATCGGAAACGTCGATGGAGATATTCAACATTTCCACGAAATTGACAGCAACGGCTTCGGTTTGCCCAACAATGGCACCGGTGTTTTGCTGAATGACCGCGACAGCCGAATATTCATAAATGCCGTGAGCAACGGAATTTTTTCTTTGACGTCGATTGATTTGGCAACGGCATTTAACAACAACCCCGCTGATAGCCTGACAATCGAAGGCTTTCTCAACAATAGCTCAACCGGTCTGATCAGTATCGCAAGCCTGGGGCAGTTCCAAAATGTTCTAGGCGGCGCCTTGGGAAATGTTGATCGCTTGGTGTTCGATGGTTTTGGCGGCGGTGGCGGCTTTGTGCTCGACAATGTTGTGCTTGATGACGCTATCGGGAGCGCCGTTCCTGAACCAGCAACTTGGGCGTTCATGATCTTCGGTTTTGGCGCCATCGGCGGTGCGATGCGTCGGCAACGCAAGGCGAATGTGAAAGTCAGCTACGCTTAACTCAAGCCGCAAGTCTATCGCAAAGCCCTGCCCGAGCGATCCGGCGGGGCTTTCTCGTTGGTTTGCTACGTGAGATCAGGGCCGGCATTGTTATCCATTCTACAAACCAATTGACTTGATCGCTGACCTTGTTAACTGTAGCATCGAGTGACTGGCGAGACATTGTCTTTGGGTATTATAGCCGTTCTCGAAGCGCCTCATAAGGTGTTTTTCCTTTGAAGGCTCCGTGTGGTCTGTGGAAGTTGTAAAACTGCTCCCATTGATCGAGTTTGGCCACCAGATCGACGTCGCCTTTGTAGCTCAGTAGCTGGTAAAATTCTTGGCCGTCGGACCGGTGTGATCGTTCGACCTTGCCATTGAGTTGGGGCGTGCCTGGCTTGATATAAGCGTGGCGGATCCCAAGGTCTTCGACATGCCAATGGAACTTGGCTTGGAACTCATGGCCATTATCGGTCCTGATTTCTCGTATCCGGAATGGGAACTTGTCGATGATGTGATCGACGAAGTCGATCGCGTTGGCTTGGGTATGTTTGTTGTAGACCTTGAGCGCGCGCACACGCGTCGCATCGTCGATCGCGGTATATTGGAACCGGCGAACCTTCTCGCCCTTCTTTCCAATGAAAGTCAGGAATTTAACGTCCATCTGGATATGGTGGCCCGGGACCTGCTTGTTGTAACGTTTGGTGTGGACTTTGCGCAGGCGAGTGCCGCGCGGTAACCGGTTCACCCCATTGCGTTTGAGTATCCGGTATATTGTGGCATCGGATATTTTGATGCCGTGATAGCGCGCCAGATACCACATGATCCGCTCGGGCCCGAGATGGTATTTGCGCCGCAGGTGAAGCACTTTATCGGCCACCTCCGACGGGGTCTGGTTAGGCGGATTTTTAGGAATGGTTTTGGCATTGACCAGTCCATCTTCACCGTCGCGCTCATACGCTGACTTCCATCTGTAGAAGCTGGCCCGGCCAATGCCAAAATAGCGGCAGGTCTTCGCTACGTGGCCAGTTCGCTCAGCATGCAGCAGCACCTTAAGTTTGCGCTGCACCTCGCGCTGATCTTGATTGCTCATCGAAACACCTCCTTCCATCACTGGAATTATCAAAAGGTGTCTCGCGAGTCCCTACATGTCTACAGGCTCCTCCGGAATTTCTACAAGCCCTTCGCAAGATTTGCGATACGCATGGCATCCTGTTGATACTCGACGAAATTCAGACGGGATTTGCTCGCACAGGCAAGATGTTCGCGGCCGAACATTCGGGGGTCGAAGCCGACATGATGACGATCGCCAAAGGGCTGGCGGGTGGGTTTCCCCTCGCTGCGGTCGTCGGCAAGGCGGCGGTGATGGATGCGCCCGAACCCGGCGGTCTGGGCGGCACTTATGCCGGCTCGCCCATCGGATGCGCCGCCGCGCTCGCCGTCCTCGATATTATCGAGGACGAAAGGCTTGTAGATGCCGCCAACCATATCGCCAAGATATTCAGCGATCGCTTGCACGCCCTCAAATCCGAATTTCCGAACCATATTGGCGACATACGCTGTGACCATGGCGCCATGATTGCGCTTGAACTGGTCGAAGATGGCAATCCGTCGCGCCCCGATATCGCACTGACCAAGGCCATCGCCACCAAGGCTTATCAGCAAGGGTTGATCGCCTTGACCTGTGGCGTTCGCGGCAATGTGTTCCGCTTTTTGCCAGCGCTGACGATTTCGGACGCGCTTGTCGAGGATGGGCTGGATATTTTCGAACGCTGCTTGCGCGGCGCCTTGTCAGGCGAAGGCTAAGTCATATTCGGGTCCGCGACCTAAGATTGAACGCCTTTCCTGCCCGATTGCCCGTTGGCGATATTCAAATAAATTGGCCGGTTGCCCTGTTTCAATTTGCGATCGTCCACCGATGGCGAGCCAGTCAGACTGGCGGCAAAAAGCTGATCAACTTCCGCCAAGCTGTGCAGGGAACGATTGCCTCGAAGCCGCGTTAGAAATGCATCCAGACCGGCTGAAGTCGAAGGCCATGTTTTGACTAGGCACGAGTTTCGACATGCAAAGCGGAATGGATTGAAATGGGAGAATGAAAATGTTCAGATGGGCTATTATCTTTGCTGTCGTCGCGCTTGTCGCGGCGCTTCTCGGTTTTGGCGGAATCGCAGGTCTTTCAGCTGAATTTGCCAAAATACTTCTCGTCGTTGCCGCCGTACTTTTCGTCGTAGCTCTTCTGTTTGGCAGAGGCGGCCGTACGACCATCCCCTAACGTCAAGAATTATCTCTTTTTTCGCGCCGGCGGCTCTATTAGCCGCCGGCGCCTTTCGTCTGTTACAATATACAAAATTCTCAAAGCTTTATCAGCCAATCTGTCTACACAAACTGAAGTCATCTAGCCCCTTCAACCGAAGCCCGTGGTAACAAGGCCCGGCGAGACTTTTCTAAATATTCTGAACAAAAAAGAGCCCGCGACAGCAATGCTGCGCGGGCTCTCTTTGCAATGGATTTAGTAGCTGCGTTCGAACTCGTCTATTTCGCGTTCGGCTTCATCCTGGGCGCGGCCATATTTTTCCTGAACCTTTCCGGCAAGGATTTTACGGCTGCCATTGATCTCGTCGAGCTCATCATTGGTGATGTCGCCCCACTTCTTCTGAACATGGCCTTTGACCTGTTCCCAATTTCCTTTGATGGTGTCATTGTTCATGGTGTAAGCTCCTTTCTTTGTTGGTAAAAAGAAAACGTCCGCTCCGCGCCTTGGTTCCTCAATTCGTCGCATTTGAAAACCATCCGTCGCATGCCGAAGTCGGGCACATGAGCCTTTCTGAAAGACATACCGATGACCTCGTTCAGGTCGATGCTGCCAGCCACAGCCCGCCCAGTTCATGATCGATCCAGTCTTCTGCAAACCGATCAAGGCCAGACCCCGGATAGAGGCAAAATTCTCCAAAATAGGGTCGGCCGTCCACCTCATAAAAATCCACACGCACAAAGGACTGACCGCGCGCGAGTGTTTCGGCCGCTTCAAGCATCGCCTTCAAGGCGCGTGGCGGTGGAAGCCGGTCATCGCTGTCGACCAGCGGTGTCCATTGGCGGTCGTGCAAAACCCAGCGATGCTGTCCCATCCGGTCAAGGTGAACCTGCACATGTGTCGCCCTGCCCCCGAAAACATAAATCTTATAGTCGATCGGAAGCGGCAGACGCCCGCCCAATAATGGCTCGGCAAGCAGGCCGCGAGGAACGTCGCGATAAGCCCATTCGTCAAGCCATTGCCCATAGGGCTTGCGCTGCCAGCGACGTCCCCGCCATCGCAGTCTCTGCCAGGCGAGTGCATGAGGTTCGGTGCAAAGAACTGCATATTGATTACAGCCATGACGCGCTTTCAGAATTGCGGGTGCCGCGAAAGGCATTTCTGCTGGCAATAGGGTTCCTTGCCACAACGTCGGGACGACCCACCGGGACCCAAGTGCCGCTTCAGCGACACGCTTTGCCGCTACCTTATCCATCAAAATGTTGTGATATTCGGACCGGTCGAAAAGTTTACGCAGCTGTACGAGTTCGGTAAATCGGCGCGGCGTGTCGAGATCGGGCAAACGCTTGTGCCGCCAACTATAGGTGGCCGCTATGCGAAGTTGGGCAAGCCGGGACACCGATGCGGCGGTGTCATTGCCCAGAACGGCGGCAAGTGGCAGCGCCGTTGTATCAGCTGACGGCATAGTGGATCGGTTTGAAACTGCCACCATTTGAAGCATAGGCGGAGCAAGCCGTTAACCCCACGATACAGTCCATTTTGGCGCGCAAACGAATAAAATCACCGGGACCGCTTGTTGGCGGGAGCACTTCTAGACGACCCGTGCCCGGATCAATCGGCACGTTCATGAATATGTTGAACGCCACAGGGATCGCATCGTCGGCGATGCCATAGGGAGTCAGCGCCTCCGCCAAATTGCCGAGGCAGCCACGGTGCACAGGTTTGTCGGGGTAAAAATGTCGGAATGTGGCCTTGCTGCATGGCGTGAGAAGAAAATCATGCGTCCCCACACTATCCTCTTCGATCTCGAACATGATGCGCGAACGGTTTGACCATAAGCCATTGCCTCGGGTCAGCCGAATGGTCTCTTCATAATCGAATGTGCGCCCGTTCGAAAGGCATTCCCCGATGTCATCGCGGCTATAAGCGACCATGTCCGACACTTGGCCGCCCAACGGATCCCACACGGTGAGGCGTTCGTCTGCGGCCATGGTAAAGGCGACCCCGCTGCGCGGGGCGATTTCGATCGGCTTTGTCATCAGCTGCGAGGATCTTGAAATGCGCAGGACCAGTCGGGGCCAACCTGGCGACCGCTATATTGCTTCGCTTCGCTCGCTTCGCCATGACGCGCGAGCATAGGATTGGGATGGCCAGCAAGCCTCACATCCCGTTCGACGATGCGATCGCGCATCTTTTCATAAACGCCTTCGGCGCGCAGCCGTTCAAATTGATCGTGCAGGTTAAAGACAAGCGTTGGCCGCGAAAAACGACGTGCTGGTCGCGATGCGTGAGGATGAAGGCCGACAACAAAAAAGGCTTCGCCGCCAAAGCTCAATGAAAAATGTGGATCATCAAGATCGGCGCTAACCGCATCATCATAGGGCTGGCCGAGCCAGGCGTCCTTGTCGGCAAAGGACTGGATCCGATCCCACATGGCTTTTTCGAAATCCTCCTCGTCCAAGGTCAACGGCCCCTCAAACAGCACGGCAAGGCTGCGTAAGCCTTCAGGCTGGTTCCGGTAGCTTTGGGCCCATGTCAGAAGCGCGCGATGGATTTCGACATCGTTCCAGCCGCTGGTCAGATCGCGGGCTTCCAATATCTGAAGGGTGCCGCGCGCGACGGCCGATTTGGCGCCCACACAAGGGAAATTTTTGGCATTTATGAAAGTTTCAAATTCTGAAGCGGTGGCACTGGTCATTTAACTTCCCTGCGGTTTTGCTCATGATTGACGTCCTAAACGCGTCTCGGGAAAATTGGTTCAAACAAAGTCAGTTGCCCCTCGTGCGCCGCACTTCTCCTCAGGAAGGGGGCCGGTATGCGCGCCAGTCGTTAAATTAAAAAGATAGTGACTGATTACTCACTTTCATGTAACTCACAATTATGAACCGCAAGAATCTGACATCCGATCAACGCCGCGTTGCTACTGTTGAAGCTGTGATTGCGCTCTCGGCGTCGTCGAACCCCGCTGACCTCACAACGGCACAAATCGGTGCCCATATGGGTGTTACGCAGGGGGCGCTATTCCGTCACTTTGCGACCAAGCAGGATATATGGACTGCGGTGATGGACTGGACGGCTACACATTTATTTGAACAATTTGATCGGACTGAATCCGACAATCCGATCGATGGCCTGAAGGCCATGTTCACCGCCCATGTTGAATTTATCATCGCTCATCCGGGAATTCCGCCAATTTTCTTGGGCGAATTACAGCGCAGCGGCGAAACGCCGGCCAAGGCGCGATTGCAGGAACTCATGGCGGGATATGGTGCCCGGCTAACTGCAAGACTCACAGAGGCGAAATCGGCGGGACTTGTTGCAAGTGACGCCGATATACCCGCTGCAGCAATCCTCTTTCTTGGTATCATCCAGGGCCTGGTGATGCAGACCATGACGACAGGCGATTTTGGCGCCATGCGCGACATGTCCCGCCGCATTTTCGAGATATATCTGTGCGGGATAGGAGCCCGCTCATGAAAATTTCCGCAGCTTTCATCCCCCAATCCCTGCCGCTGATCGCGGCCCTGCCCCGCAGCGGCTGCCTGATCATATAGTGCTGCGCACGCTTGTGAACGCATTCAATTTGGAGAACGCCCAGTGAAACAGAAACGCGTTATCATTATTGCAGCAGTGCTCGCCCTGCTGGTTGCAGCCATCGCCACCCGCGGTTTCGGGCTGTTCGCAAATGAGGATGACGCACGCCTAACGCTTTACGGTAATGTGGATATCCGCGAAGTTGATTTGGGGTTTAGAGTTGGCGGGCGGATCAACACGATTGATGTTGAAGAAGGGGCCAGAGTCAAAGCCGGTGACTTACTGGCGACACTCGACAATGCCAGCATCGAAAGCCGAAAGCGTCAGGCCAACGCCGAAGTCGCGATGGCACAAGCAAATCTGACAAAATTGCGCAACGGCAATCGTATGCAGGACATTGCTCAGGCACGGGCGAGGTTTGCCGCAGCACAGATTAGTGCATCGGCGGCAGAAAAAGATTATCGCCGCCGCGCACCCTTGGTTGAGCCGGGCGCAATCAGCCGTGATGCGTGGGACCGCACTGTTGCCACGCGTGACAGCGCGAGAGCGCAGGCACAAGAGGCACGCGCTGCACTATCGCTTCTCGAGACAGGCGCACGAGGCGAAGATATTGCGGCTGCCGCAGCCAAAGTCGAGGCGGCAACAGCGCAGCAGCAAGGCTCGCAGGTCGATTTGGCCGATACGCGACTAATCGCCCGGACGGATGGAACGGTGGTTACGCGGGCGCAAGAACCCGGCGCGATTGTACAACCAGGTGCCACGATCCTGACGCTATCCATAGACAAACCCATGCGCGTTCGCGCCTATATCGGTGAACCTGATCTCACCCGGATTAGCCCCGGCATGGCGGTCGAGGTGCTCGTTGACGGCAATCCGCGTACCTACAAGGGCATAATCGGCTATATTTCTCCTCAGGCCGAATTCACGCCCAAGTCTGTGGAAACGCAGGATTTGCGAACCGATCTCGTCTACCGTCTGCGAATAAACATTCCCAACGCTGACAATGCGTTGCGGCAAGGGCAGCCTGTTACGATAAAAATTCCAGCCGCTCGTGCACGCAAGGCGCGGTGATGCGCGAGCAACATCAAATTGCCTTGGCGAGCGGACTAAGCAAAATATTTGGCAGTGCCATCCCCGCCCTCAATGATGTGAATATCGCAATCAAGGCCGGGGCGATGACGGGACTCGTCGGCCCCGATGGCGCGGGGAAAACAACCTTGATCCGCATTTTGGCGGGTCTGATGCAGCCGACGTCCGGCACCGTGCGGATATTTGACGGACCTCCCGGTCTGGCGCTGGAAGATATTGGTTATATGCCGCAGCGCTTTGGCCTTTATGAAGATTTGAGCGTCCTAGAAAATCTCAATTTATATGCACAATTGCGCGCGCTCCCCGAAGACGATCATGACGCGACATTTAATCGCTTGCTTGAATTCACCGATCTGAAGCGCTTTCAAGCCCGGCCCGCCGGAAAATTGTCAGGCGGAATGAAACAGAAGCTCGGATTGGCCTGCGCTCTGGTCCGTACCCCAAAATTGCTATTGCTCGACGAACCAGGCGTGGGTGTTGACCCGATCTCGCGGCGCGAACTTTGGTCTATGGTCAGCAATCTAGCCGATGAAGGTATCGGCGTTTTATGGTCAACCGCTTATCTCGATGAGGCAGAAAAATGCGATTATGTCTATTTGCTCAATGACGGTGAGCTGTTGTTCGACGGACCGCCCGCCAAGCTGACAGACAAGATCGAGGACCGCGTCATCAAAGTTACGGGTTTTGATGGCAATCGACGCCATGTGCTAACCCGGGCGCTCGACCGCAGCGACATAATTGACGGGACATTAAAGGGCCGTTCGATCCGGTTACTGGTAAAATCGGGCAGCAAAAAGCCCGATTGTGAGGCTCTGAACGAGGGTAGCAAAACACATATTGCGGATGCCCGCGCGCATTTTGAAGATGGCTTTATCGAAATATTGGGGGGCGGCCCGAAGGGTACCAGCCAGCTTGCAAAAAACTATCGCGTCATCCCCCAAAGCGATGTGCCCGCCATTTCAGCGCAAGGCCTAACGAAGACATTCGGTGACTTTACAGCCGCGCAAAATATGAGCTTCGAAGTCGGGCGCGGCCAGATATTCGGTCTCTTGGGGCCTAATGGAGCAGGCAAATCGACGACGTTTAAAATGTTATGCGGTCTGCTCACTCCAACCTCGGGCACCGGCGCGGTGGCAGGCAGCGATATCAGACATGCTTCAGCCAATGCGCGAACCTCTTTGGGCTATATGGCGCAGAAATTTTCGCTCTATGGTGACTTGAGCGTCGCACAAAATCTCGCCTTTTTTGCAGGAGCTTATAATCTTGGCGGGGCGGCTGCCCGCGAGGGCATCGCACAAATGACCGAATTGTTCGATCTTGGCGACAAGTTAAAATCCAATGCCGGAACATTACCTCTGGGTTTCAAACAGCGCCTCGCCCTTGCCTGCGCGGTTATGCATCAACCTCCCGTCTTGTTCCTTGATGAACCGACTTCGGGCGTTGACCCCGTCACCCGACGCGAATTCTGGATGCACATTAATGGCCTCGTCGAAAAGGGCGTCACGGTGCTCGTCACGACCCATTTCATGGATGAAGCTGAATATTGTGATGAGGTGACGCTGATTTACCGGGCGCAGCAAATTGCGAGCGGCACGCCGGACGATCTCAAACTAAGGGCAGCGCAACTGACGAAGCGTGATGACCCGACGATGGAAGATGCCTTCATTGCGCTCATCGAAGACTCGGAAAATCACGCCAGCGAAAAGATCGCGGCGTGAGCGGGCCGATTTCCTTTAATCGGCGCAGGCTTCGAGCTTTGGCAGTGAAGGAGTTCACCCAGGTTGTCCGTGATCCTTCAACCCTATTGATCGTTCTTGTCCTGCCGCTTCTTCTGTTGTTTCTATTTGGCTATGCTGTGTCGCTCGATGCGTCGCGCACTCGCGTCGCGGTCGTGCTGGAAGACAATAGCCAAGCTGCCCTCAGTCTCGCGATGGCATATCAAAATTCCCCCTATTTCGATGTCGCAATGGCGCGGGCGGTCGAGCCCGTTCGCGGCATGATGATCGATGGCGAAGCGCGCGCGATCCTCGTCATTCCCCAAGGATTTGGGCAGAAACTCAAAAAGGGGCAAACACCACCGATCCAGATCATCACCGACGGCTCGCAGCCCAACACGGCAAATTTTGTCGCCGCCTATAGCGAAGGCGTTCTGAACAATTGGTCTGCTGCCCGGCAATTGGAAGCAGCGCCCGCTCAAAGGGCAGGTCAGCCGCTGCAGATCTCGAGCCGCTATTGGTATAATCCGGCGCTCAAAAGCCGTTTCTTCCTGATCCCCGGCTCCATTGCGATTGTCATGGCCATGATTGGCACCTTGCTGACAGCTTTGGTTGTCGCGCGCGAATGGGAACGCGGAACAATGGAATCCTTGATGGCGACGCCGATGCATATGAGCGAATTTATCGCCAGCAAGGTCATCCCCTATTTCCTGCTCGGCCTGGGTTCCATGGCAATCTGTAGCCTGACCGCCGTCTTTGTGTTCAGCGTGCCCTTTCGGGGTTCGATTTTTGCGCTCTTCATTTTGTCAGCGGCCTATCTGATGCCCGCGCTCGGTATGGGATTGTTCATTTCGGCGGTCACAAAGAACCAGTTTGTGGCAAGCCAGATTGCCCTGCTCAGCTCTTTTTTGCCAAGCTTCCTGCTTTCAGGCTTTCTGTTCGAAATCTCGTCGATGCCCTTGCCGATCCAGTTCATCACTTATGCGGTTCCCGCCCGCTACCTCATTCCTTCCTTGCAAACCGTTTTTTTGGCCGGGGATTTCTGGTCGCTGTTCCTGCCGAATATCCTGATCATGCTCGCATTTGGCGTTGGTTTCTTTCTCCTGTCCTTCCGCACCACGCACAGAAGTCTCGATTGATGGGAACAGCCGGATAGTGGAACGCCTCAAAGCGATCATCCTCAAAGAGATTTGGGCCCTTCTGCGGGACCCCAAAGGGCGGGTCATATTATTCGCGCCGCCATTGTTGCAGCTGCTTGTTTTCACCTTTGCAACGACGCTTGACGTGAATGACGCCAGGGTCGGTGTATTGGACCAGTCCGGCGGCGGACACAGTATCGAGCTGGTGCAACAGATTTCATCCAGTGCCAATTTTGCCCAAGTCCGACGACTTGCCTCGCATGAAGATCTGGCGCGCGCGATTGATAATCGGGACATAATCGCTGCGATCATTTTCGAACCCGGGTTTGATCGTGACCTGACTAAAGGCAAAACCGCAACCATCGGTATTGTGCTTGATGGCCGCCGATCCAACGCAGCCCAGATCGTCGCGGGCTATATAAGCCGGATAGTCGCAAGGGCCGGTCCCGAAGTGCAGATGGTCGCCAAGAATGGCGGCGCACGCGTTATTGCTACCAACTGGTATAATCCCAGTCTCAACTATATCTGGTTCACGCTACCGTCACTAATTGCGATCGTGTCGGCGGTTGCGGGCCTTTCGGTCACCGCGCAAAGCGTGGCGCGAGAGCGCGAGCTTGGCACCTTTGATCAGTTGATGGTTAGTCCACTCCGGGTCCATGAGATCCTTATCGGCAAAATGATTCCGCCGTGGCTACTCGGAATGCTGAACGGCACAATTTTTCTTATTGTTGCGACAGTTATTTTTCACGTTCCCTTCACCGGATCACTCATCCTCTTTTACCTGTCGCTCGCCGTTTACATGATGGCGCTCATCGGGGTTGGCATGTTTGTTTCAGCAGCATCCGCAACCCAGCAACAGGCGTTTCTGGGATCATTTCTAGCCATGGTCCCGATCATCTTGCTCTCCGGCTATGCTAGCCCGATCGAAAATATGCCTGACTGGCTTCAAACCATAACGCTGGTCAATCCGGCCCGCTATTTCATCGTCCTCGTACAGGGACTTTTTCTAAAAGCCATGCCGCTTGGCATGGTGCTCGGCCAGTTATGGCCACTTTGTGTCATTGCACTTGCTACGCTTTCGGCATCTGCCTGGCTCTTTCGTGCTCGTATGGAGTGAAGAATGTCACCCTATCAAACCCTTGCTTTCGCCTTCATACTGGCCATCGGGACGACGTCCTGTACGACAGTGGGGCCCGACTATCGACCGCCAAAAGCTGACGCATCCATGGCTTCGGCCTGGATCGAGCCCGCAGCCATCGGTACGGTAGATTTGCAGTGGTGGCAGCAATTCCATGACCCTTTGCTCAGCCGGCTTGTTGAACAGAGCATAGCAACCAGCCCCGACATTCGCATCGCCGAAGCGCGGCTTGCCGAAGCGCGGGCCAATCGCGATGCAGTGGCCGGACGGCAGCTGCCCAATGCCAATGTAAGCGGTACCGCGAGCGAGAATATGCTCAGCAAGAACGGCCTGTTGCCGGTGGATTATATCCCTGGCCTCTCGCGCAATTACAGCCTGTTTGATCTGGGTTTTGACGCTAGCTGGGAACTCGATCTATGGGGTCGCAACCGTCGCAGTCTGGAAGGCGCTAACGCACGCACCGATGCTGCATTGGAGGCCAAACGAAATGTCCATATTGCTTTGGCGGGAGAGATAGCGCGAAGCTATTTCGATCTGCGTGAGGCTCAGGCTAATGCCGCGAGTGCCGGCCAGCGTCTTGCGAGCGATGAGGCATTGTCGCAACTTATATCCTTGCGGTTCAAAGCCGGGGAAGCAGATCGCATCGCGCTAGAAAAAGCCAAAGCTGCTCGCGAGCAAAGCGCTGCAGCGCTGAGCAATGCCGAGGCCTCGTCCACTGCAGCCGCCTACCGCATTGCCGCGTTGATGGGTGTGCAACCGGAAACGATCATTGCCGAATTGCGCAACCCCCAGCCAATACCAGCAAGTCCCGATGCGATACTCGTTGGCGTACGCACCGATCTGCTCGAACGCCGGCCCGATGTTCGGAAAGCCGAACGCGATATGGCCGCTGCCAGCGCTGATATTGGCGTGGCTACAGCCGATCTTTTCCCACGATTTTCGCTCTTTGGTTCGTTCGGCCTGCAGGCCCGCAACGTCGCTGATCTCGATTCTACAAATAGCACCCGCTTTTCCATCGGTCCGAACTTTTCCTGGCCGATATTTTCGGCAGGCCGTATCCGCGCACAAATCCGTGCTGCCGATGCCCGAAGCGACGCCGCGGTTGCTGCCTATGAGAAAGCCGTCAACGGCGCGCTGTCCGACAGTGAAACTGCCATCAATCGTTTCACCAACGCCAAAGCAGCCGCTAGCGCAACCAAGGCGGCGCTTGACCAGGAAATGGCTGCCTTTGCTTTGACCGAGCAAAGGGTAGCCGCGGGCGAAAATGATCGTCTAGCGCTGGAGCGGGCCCGTCTATCGCTGATAGCGGCTGAAAGTGCCTTTAATGGCGCACTCTCGCAGCAAGGTCGCGCTGCCACAGCCTTGTACAAATCGCTAGGTGGCGGATGGCAATGAAAGACGTTAGCAATGTCCTCGTATCACCTATGGACGCCGAGATAGCTTTTGATGACTGACGGATCGTGGAGCATCTCGTCCGGTGTCCCGCTAAATACAATTTTGCCTTCAGCGATGACATAGGCCCTATCGATCAATTCCATCATTTCCGGCACGTTCTGATCGGTCAGCAATATGCCAATGTTGCGGCGTTTCATTTCGCGTATCAACTCTTTGATGCTGGTGATGGTCAGGGGGTCTATGCCCGCGAATGGCTCATCCAGCAGGATAATCGCTGGATCAAGAGCCAGGGCGCGAGCCACCTCACAGCGCCTGCGTTCACCGCCAGACAATGATGTCGCCCGTTTATTACGCAAATGGGTGAGGCCGAGACTTTCTAGCAGGTCGTCGAGACGCAATTGGCGGATTTGCGGATCAGGCTCGCTTATTTCCAACATCGCCAGGACATTTTGCGCGACCGTCAGTCCGCGAAAGATAGACGGTTGCTCGGGCAAATAGCCGAGCCCGAGAACCGCACGGCGCTGGAAGCGTAGACGCGATATGTCGTTCCCGTTCAACAAGACCCGACCTGAATCTGGCTTGAGCAGCCCGAGTATACAATAAAAGCTGACGCTCTTGCCTGCGCCATCTCGGCCGAACAGGCCGACGATTTCATTTTGGCAGGCCGTCAGCGAAAGGCCGTTCAGAACAGCCCTCTTGCCGAAGGATTTGTGAATTTCAATCACGTCGAGGACTGCTGGTTCCAATTCGCTCGATAAAGAATCGACCGAGTCTGACGCAACAAGTTTTTCCAGACTGCTTCGCTGACCATCCATATTGTATGAATCTATTTTCCTGACGGTGATGTCCTTAACGCTATGGCTCCCTTACATTAGCCCATAGCACAAAGCGCTAAGGAGGTGGCCGGAGGCCTGCCCGTGCACCATAGTTTATTCGCCGAACGGCAGGCGTCCGCCAGCCAGGCATGGAAAGACCAAAGGGGCCTCATGCTATGTGGTCGATACCAGCGCCATAAGCGCTTGTGCCTCTGGCTCGAAAGCTGGGGGCATATAATCGACATTCTTCTTTCGGTTTCAGTGCGAGTCATTAAAGATGCGGCTCGAATTTAACGGGGGATATTGAGACATGAGATTTACCAGAGTTTGCGGCGCGACTTCCTTGTTGGTCATTTCGGCGCCCTTTTTGGTCGCAACATCTCATGCGCAAACGGCTGAATTTCGTGTCTACATGCAAAACCGCGACATCGGGCATCTGACTATCGATCGCGACAAAGATAAGGCGAATATAGACTATGACTATAAGCAAAATGGTCGCGGTCCGACGATCAAGGAGGTCGTAACACTCGATGCCAAGGGCGCCCCAATCGGGTGGAATATTTCCGGTCGCACCACCTTTGGCAATATCGTTCAGGAAAATTTCACGCGCAAAACGGGCGAGCTGCAATGGGTCGACCTTGCTGGACCAGGAAAGCTAAAGGGCAAGGATTTGCCTGCCTATTATGTCACTCAAAATGGCTCACCGTTCGATGTCGCGATTCTCGCAAAGGCGCTTCTGGCTGACCCTGACCATGCGATGGCCGTTGCCCCCGCGGGCACCGCCACGCTCGCGGAGCGCGACCGCCGCACAGTCCCTGCCGGAAGCAGTTCGCTCGAGGCGATAACTTATGAACTTTCGGGTCTCTCGACGACGCCAACCTATATCACGCTAGATGCGGCGGGCGAGCTTTTGGCCTTACCGTCACCTGGCTTCATCATTTTGCGCAAAGGGCTGGGCGAGGACGCGTCGAAAATTCTGCAGGATTTGTCCGAGCAGCTTGCCTCGCAGCGCCTGGCCCGATTGCAGACCGAAGCGGCGCATCGCTTCGAGGGTCCGGTGCGCATACGCAATGTGCGCATATTTGAACCCGTCGCCAAGGCTATGAGCGAACCGCGCGACGTCGTATTTTCGGGCAACAGGATTACCGAAATCGTCCCGGCAGGTAGCGTTGCGACACCAGGCGAGACGCAGATCGACGGCGCAGGCGGATCCCTGATCCCCGGACTTTATGAAATGCACGCTCATCTCGGCCCGGAAGACGCGCTGATGAACGTGCTCGCCGGGGTCACATCGGTCCGCGACATGGGCAATGACAATGCCGTACTCGACCAACTCATCAAACGCATTGAAGCTGGTGAAGTCGCCGGACCACGCGTCACACGCAGCGGCTTCATCGAGGGCGCCAGCGATTTCAGCTCCGCCACGGGGCGTCTTGCGCATAACGAGCAGGAAGCAATCGAGCATGTCCGCTGGTACGCTGCACGCGGATATTGGCAGGCTAAGCTCTACAACTCGATGAAGCCCGAATGGGCACCTGCGGTTGTCAAAGAGGCCCACCGGCTTGGCCTTAGGGTGGCCGGGCACATTCCGGCTTTTTCTGATGCCGATGCCATGATCGCGGCCGGGTTCGACGAGGTTACGCACGTCAATCAGTTGATGCTGGGCTGGGTTCTGAAACCCGGCGAGGATACGCGTACATTATTCCGCTTCAAGGCAATGCAACGCTTCCCTGAAATTGATCTCAATTCGGCAAAGGTGACGAAGACGCTCGATGCGATGGTGGCGCGCGGCGTAGCGCACGAACCCACGATCGGGATCCATGAGCTTGGCCTCACCGCGATCGATGGCAAACCCAATCCGGGTACACTGGACTATTTCGACCACATGCCCCCTGCTGAACAGCGGTCGCTGAAGCAGGCTCTGTTCGGTGCCGACGATCCGGCGGAGCGCGCGCGCTATGTCGCCGCTTATGCGAAAATCTTGGCAACCCTCACTGCGATGAACAAGCGTGGCATATTGCTCATCCCCGGTACCGATACCGGCGGCGCCTTTACATTACACCGCGAACTCGAGCTGTTCACCAAGCTGGGCATGAGCAACGCCGATGTGCTGGCGCGCGACACCCTCGAAATGGCCAAATATCTCGGTCAAGACCAGTCGCTTGGTTCAATCGAACGCGGCAAATTCGCTGATTTTCTACTCGTCGCGGGCGATCCGGTAAAGGACATCAAAGCCATCAAATCGATCTCGATGGTGGTCAAGGACGGCGCGGTCTATTTCCCTGACGATGTCTACTCGACGATCGGCATCAAACCGTTCGCAAAACCGCTTAAAGTGACGCCCGCGAACTAGCGCAGAAAATCATTCGGCGAAACTTCTGTTCACCTGGGCACGAAGTCGGCCGTCTGCGGGCGGTATCTGTTGAGGGAAGTTCGCAAATGCGGACATGAGGTCAGGTCGCTGAATGATAGCTCTGATAGTTGGGTGGGACACATCGCAATGAACTTCGAGCAGGCGTCCTCGGACTGCTAATTAATTTGCACTAAATCCGCCATCCACGTTCAATATTTCGCCGGTTACATAGCTACCGCTCTTTGACGATAGAAAAATCAATGCGCCGGCGAAATCATCGGGTTCTGCGAGACGTCCGAGCGGAATTCGTGCGAGAACATTCTTACGTTGTTCTGACGCTGCATCTTCAAATAGCCATGCAGTCAGTTCGGAACGGAATACCGTCGGAGCAATTGCATTAACGTTGATCCCATATTTCCCCCATTCCGTGGCGAAGCTCTTGGTAAGCATATCGACCGCCGCTTTTGACGGTGCATAGGCAGTAGTACCCGCAGGAGTGGCGAACCGTGCGCGGACCGAAGAAATCAATACCACGCTTCCACCGTTGCCCTGCTCGACCATAGCCTTTCCTACGGCGCGCGTAATCAGCCAGCTTTGACGGACATTGGCATCCATGACGAGATCCCATTCCGCTGGCTCCATGTCGAGCGCGGGCTTGACCTTTGCCGTTCCCGACGCAGAAATGAGGATATCCAAACTACGCCCGTCTGTGCGAGCCTCCGTAACGATCCTAGAACATTCCTCTTCGCTATTCGGCCGCCCCGCAACCGACTTCACCGAGACGCCCGCCGCAAGCAGCTCCGCCTCAAGCGTTGCCAAGGCTTCGGCATTGCCGCCGACGATCGTGACATGCGCGCCAGCCCCGCCCAGTGCCCTTGCCGCAGCCGCGCCAAGCGAACCGGTTGCACCCGTTATGAGCGCATTCTTACCTGAGAGGTCGAACAATTTGGCGGTGGAAGTCTTCATATCATGTCTCCTGTCGGGCTATTTGCCGACGATCCTGTTGCGTAAAATTCCAAGGCCCTCGACCTCCAGCTCGACCAGGTCGCCGGGGCTCAACCATTTGTCCATTTCGTCACCGCAGCCATTTTCAGTGGTTCCGGAGCCGATAAAGTCGCCGGGGTGGAGAGTCTCGCTCTGCGACATGAAAGCAATCATTTGTTCAAATGACCAAAACATGTCTGAGCTGTTTCCTTCCGACCAGATTTCACCGTTGATCCGGGCGACCATTTTCAAATTGGCGGCATTCACATCGTCTGGCGTCACTAGCCAAGGGCCCATTGCATTGCCCGTGTCGAAATCCTTGCCCTTGGACGGGCCTAGGTTAACCGAAACTTCGCCGGGAATGATGTCGCGAGCTGAAAAATCGTTGAAAATCAGATAACCCGCAATGTGGCGATGGGCATCGCCCTCGGCAATATCACACCCAGATTGGCCAATGATGATTCCAAATTCAAGTTCATAATCGAGCTTTTCGGCATAGGCAGGCCAGCGGATTTCTGCCTCGGGGCCAACAACCGAAGCGGGGTTTCCTTTGTAATAGATGGGCCGCTGGTACCACAGATCAGGGGTGACCTTGCCCGTGCGCCTCTCAAAGGCCCGCATATGACCTTCAAAACTGATCGTATCACGGATTGAAGCCGGGCGCGGCACCGGTGCAAGAAGGGCGGTTTCGCTGAGTGCCCAAGCAATGGGGAGACCGTCGGGACCCTCGCTTGCGGATGCGCCGAATTCCTCCGCGCAGCGGGCATGATCCATGCTGTATGAGCCTCCGGACAAAAATTGCACCATGTCCGTAGAGATTGTGGCGTTCGCAAGCTGCATGGCGCGTTCCGGTGTCGAAATCTTCGCCAACTGGGTAGCCATGGCAGCGGCCAGATCGATCACTCGATCTCCCACGACGGCTCCTATACGCCGCGGCCCGCGCCGCTTCGCATCGTCGAATGTGACAAGCTTCATGCCTTCTTCCCCTCTCGCCACGCAGCCAGCTGGCGTAACAATTTGCGGTTGCGCTGTTCGAGCATGACTTCCCGCGACTTATCACCATAATCGTACCAGCCCTTGCCGGTTTTGACGCCCAAATCGCCGGCTGCGACTTTCGCCAGCAGTTCGCGTGGCGGATCGGTTCGATTGGACAGACCGCCAAAGACAGCGCCGGATACTCGCGCATCGGTATCGAGGCCGATATAGTCGGCACCTTCCATTGGCCCGACCCAGGCAAGCCGGAAGCCCAGACTGGCCTTGACCGCTTCGTCGAGCGCTTCTGCCGTGACGACGCCTTCGTCGAGCAAGTTCGCAATCTCCCGGCTTAGTGCGCCGGTCAATCGATTGATCGCGAAACCGGGGATTTCCTTGCCGATTTTCAGCGGAACCTTGTCAATCCGGCGAAGCAATGCACAGGCGCGCTCTATCGCATCGTCGGATGTTTCGGTCCCGCGATGCACTTCAACTGCCGGAATGATATGCGCCGGATTAAAATAATGAAGGCCAACCGTCCGGTGCGCGGTCGCCATATTTTTTGTAATCATCGACATCGTCATGCTGCTGGTGTTGCTGCACAGCAAAACAGGCTCGGGCAGCCCATCCAACTTGGCAAAAATCGACTGTTTCAGTCCGGCTATTTCCGGAACAGTCTCGATGACTGCTTGCACATCGCCGACATCGCTTGCTGGCTCAGCGGCGAGAATTGGTTCGATCCGCATGAGAATCTCGGCGGCTGCGTCGGTTGTAAGCCCATATTCTCGTGCCAGGTCAACATTTGCCGAAACTTGCGCCATACACCGGTCGAGCGAAGCCTTGTCGACATCCAGCAAACGTACATGGATGCCGGCCTCGGCAAAATTTTGCGCAATGCCCTCCCCCATCGTGCCCGCGCCGATCACCGCAATGGAATGCACGCTCTGCGCCCAAGCCCCTGCAGTGTTTTCGCCTTTTTCAATGATCGCGCTCAATTGGGAGACACCACCAGCATCTTGCACACATCATTGGTGCGGTTTTCGACAGACCTTTCCTCGTTCGGTTCGATAAGGATCGAATCAAGCGCGCCCAGAGTCACTTCCTCGGTGCCGAATGTGATGGTGATTTCTCCTTCCAGCACAACATAGACTTTTTCTGTGGGCGCGGCACCTTTGTCGGCGCCGCCGCCCGGCAGGAAGATCGAATAACCGACCCAGAAATTTTCAGCGGGACTGACATCCCCTCCCTGCAAGCGAAAGGCGCACATATCATTATGGTTGCGCGCGGGATATTGCTGGGCATCGACTCTGCGGGTTATTTTCATGCTAGATCTCCCTTGGTTCAGGACTTTTTATCGGCCATTTGGCGGGCTTGCTGCGATAGGAACGCGTCGAGCCGATTGCGCACCTTATCTGCACTTTCAGTAGTCCATTCACGGAACCCCTTGCCGGTTTTCATGCCGAGGTTGCCGTCTGCAATAAGGTTGTTCAAATAATCCTGAGTGTGCGGGGATACATCCAGATCAGGCAGCAGAACATCATGGATATTCTTGGTCAGCTCGAGCCCGACCATATCAGATTGCTCGAGCGGTCCGATCACAGCCAGCCGTCCGCCAAATCCCATTTTGACGACTGTATCGACCGTTTCCGCATCGCATACGCCTGCAGCAACCAGCGCAATCGCCTCGCGTTTCAGCGCGTGCTGCATACGGTTGCCGACGAAACCTGGAATATCTTTCTTGAGATGAACCGGCGTCCAGCCGGCATCGCCCAGAATGTCCATCGCGCGGGAAACCGTAGGTCCGCTATCCGGATGACTTTGGACGACTTCTACCAGCCGGACCAGATGCGGAGGATTCCAGAAATGCGTGCCGATAACCCGGCTCTTGTCGGATACGACCTCGGCGATACTCGCAATTGGAATAGCCGATGTGTTGCTAGCGAAAATTGCATGAGCCGGAGCTAGCGCATCAAATTTCTCGAAGAGAGATTGCTTGATTTCTAGCTTTTCCGGCGCCGCTTCGATGATCAAATCCGTGCCGGCGACTATGTCTGCGAGGGTGGCGCTGGCCCGAACATCATTCAGAGCCGCTGGATCATGGCCCAACAGTTGGGCAATTTCAGTAAAGCGCTGCTGCAATCCTGCGAGCGACGCTGACTGCGTATCAAAAATACCAACCGAATGCCCTGCCTGCGCAAGCATATAGGCAATGCCGCTACCCATACGACCGCCGCCGACGATGCCAATCTTCAGTGGACCGATTTGCGCGCTGGACATTTGCTGGTCTCCCTTGTCGACGGGCACCTATCGCACCCTTTTCGATAAGGCTCAGCTGATAGCCCTGCCGCACTCACCTTGTTGAATATCTATCCGGCTCATTGCCATAAGTTTCACGCATACCTGTCAGCGGTGGCCGTTAGTCCTGACCAGCGAATCGATCCCGCAGCATGTTGAGGAGCGTATTGACCGCCGGTGCGGGATAATCGGTCCGGCGATAGGCGATCCCGGCTGTGGATGACCACAGCTGGGAATCTTGCACATCGACGGGCATGACACCTTGTTTGGCGGCCAGCTCGCT
Source organism: uncultured Alphaproteobacteria bacterium (assembly GCA_963844225.1). Taxonomy (GTDB): domain Bacteria; phylum Pseudomonadota; class Alphaproteobacteria; order Sphingomonadales; family Sphingomonadaceae; genus Sphingopyxis. The sequence goes on from CAWJNG010000012.1 coordinate 442,422, forward strand.
AAACGCCAGCGGCAGGCTGCATAGATGGTCTGACTGCGCGATCATGCTCAATATGCTCAGGTCTGCCGCGAGTTCCAATCTTACGATGGGCGGCTCCAGCCGGTTCGCCACGAAAAAGGCGCCAAGCCGGTTATGTCCGACATAATCATTCTTGAACGTGACCCATCCCCATTGCGCCAGCTCTTTAGGCTTCACGACACCCTGCAGAACCAGGGGATGATCGGCGCGGGCAAAAATCCCGTGCACCACCTGCACCAAAGGTTCTTTCACAATATCACTGGAATCGGGGAAATCCAGAGTCGTGCAGATCAGGTCGAGGTCTGCAGAAACCAGCTGCGGGACTAGTGTGTCGATTACACCGGTTTGCATTTCCACCTGCATCCCCGGACGCGCTTCCAGAAATTTGGCAATAATGGGCGGCAGATAGTTCTGGCTCCAGACCAGTCCAGAACCAATCCGAATGACGCCGCTCGCTCCGCCTTTCATGGAATGCAATTCGGTGACAGCATGGCTCAACTCGCGTTGTATGAGTCTGCCGCGTCGAGCGAGGACTTCACCATAGGGCGTCATTCTGACGCCGGTCGGCCAGCGTTCGAACAGGACGACACCCAGTCGATCTTCCAGTTGCTTAATACTCTTGGAGAGCGCTGGTTGTGTGAGATTGAGCACCTCTGCGGCTCGGGAAATCGTATTATTGTCAACGACTGCCAAAAAGTGACTGATGAGCCTTGGTTCAAGCTCGCGAGTCACCATCCAATGCGTTTTTTTGGGATCGACTTGTGCCTCGGTCATTCATTCGGCCCTGACAAGAGCCTGCTTCCAGACGTCTTTTTGTCGACTTTAACCAATGGTATCATGGTTATTTCCTTCTCGCCTAGCGACATTCAATCGCGACAGGCAGCATGTCGGCCAAGCATATAAGCTGCATAACTTCGATTCATGGCACTGCCAAATGGCAAAAGCGAATGCCTGAACTGCCGCCGCAACGATCGACCCAGTCGAGGGGTATGAATTGGATTTATCGACGTTGGCCGAATGCGACTTGGTCAAGCAGATAAACCTTGGCGTAAAAAATGCACAACAAATGGGAGAATGTGCATTGGCGATCGAGACAGAAGCAGCAAGCGGGCTGGAGTTTTGCGAACTCAGCCATCCCTTTGGTCATGGCGTGCCCGTATGGCCCGGCGATGACGATGTGTTGATTTGGCGTTCGGTCTATCACGCGCGCGACGGCGTCCTTAGTCAGAAGCTTTCAATGAACATGCATTGCTCGACGCATATGACCGCACCAATTCATCTCGTTCAGGGCGGGGCCTTTGTGTCGCAGTTGCCCATTGACCGCTTTTTCGGTTCAGGCGTTGTGCTCGATATTCCCAAGGGCAAGTGGGAATATGTCACCGCAGCGGATCTCGAAGCCAATGGATCGCTGGTGGAAGAGGATGACATTGTCCTTATCAACACGGGCTGGCACCGAAAATATTCCGATAGTCTTGAATATTTCGGAAACGCGCCAGGCCTGTCGGAAGATGCGGCAGATTGGTTGATTGAAAAAAAGGTAAAACTGGTCGGGTCCGACACTGCGTCTATTGATCATCCGCTGGCCACCAATTTGGGCATGCATCGCGGCGGCCCAAAAATGCGCTACCTTCCCGGCGACTACGAACGTGAGACAGGTCGCGACCCGCAGGTCGACTTTCCGAAATGGCACCCCGCGCACAAAAAATTGCTGGAGGCTGGCATCCCCACAATCAGCAATGTGGGCGGCGATGTCGATCTGATCAGCGGCAAACGCGGGACCTATCACGCCATGCCATGGAAATGGTGGGATGGAGAGGCCTGTGTAATCAACCTAGTGGCGATTACGGACCCCTCCAGCGCATATCGGATCGAACAAGGAATTGCGGCATGAACATGATGCAGAAATCTGCCGCGGGTGCAGCCCTCGAAATGGCCCGGCTCAAGAAATCGGGTGTGAAAATGTATGATCTGTCAAATCCCTGGGGGCATGGAGTCCCAGAGTGGCCGTCAAGTGTCAACCTCGCTACAAAAACTCTGAAATTTCACGCCAAAGACGGAATGTTGGTGAAAGCATGGGAAGGCATCATGCACCGCACGACGCATATGGATGTTGAAATTCATGTGACCGAGAATGGAAGAACGCTCAAGGATCATCCGATGTCGACATATTTCGGCACCGGCGTCGCTGTGTCGATCCCCAAAGGAAAATGGGGAGTCATCACGGCCGAAGATCTGGAGAATGCCACGCCGACGATCCGTCCCGGGGACATCGTGATGATAAACACCGGAAGCCATCATAATCTGGGTGATAATGACGATTATTACCAGTATTCGCCGGGCCTCTATAAGGAAGCGGGGGAATGGCTCGTCGAACGCGGGGTGAAACTGGTTGGCATAGATGTCCAGGCTCTCGACCATCCGCTTGGCACAAAGCTTGTTGGTCACGGTCCCGGACCAACTCACCCGCATCTATATGATGAATATCGAACGGAAACCGGGCGCGAGTTGATGGAAGATTTTCCGCATTGGGAACCTTGCCACAAAGCGATTACCGGCGCAGGTATTCCGGGGATCGAAAATGTCGGCGGACAGTTGGACGAAGTGACAGGCAAGCGTTGCACTTTTATGGCGTTTCCATGGCATTGGCCAGAGGGTGACGGCTGTGTCATTCGGGTTGTTGCGATGGTCGATCCGGACCAGAAGTTCCGCTTCGCCACGGGTAAATGATGTTCGGCCTCAGCTTCGGCGATTATTTGTAGACCAGTCGGAAGCCCACATGGTTTGTTCCAAGATCGCGTTCCTGAAACTGACGCGCAGACGGACGATAGCGTGCACAGTAATTGGCGGCGCAAAGGAATGAGCCGCCTTTGATGGTAGCTTTTCCTGATACGTCTCCAACGCCCGGCTTTGTCCATTCCCAGACATTGCCAATCATGTCGAACAGACCGAAACCATTTGCCGGAAAACATCCAGCAGGAGCGCTTCCAGTAAAGCCATCGCTGCCCAGATCGCGAACAGGAAAGACACCCTGATAATAGTTGGCGGTCATCTTGCCATGCTTGTCGATCGGGACGGCCGGCAGCCGCGAGCCGCCGCGTGCGGAATATTCCCATTGCTGTTCTGTCGGAAGCGCGCCCCCCTTCCACACTGCATAGGCCTGGGCGTCAGCCAGACTGACATTTACCACCGGATGCTCCTCCAGTCCTTTAATATCCGAAGACGGCCCACGTGGATGGCGCCAATTCGCGCCTGGTGTCCAACGCCACCAGCGTGGATTATTCTGGTCGGGTTCAAAAAAGACCGCGGCGCCAGGTGAGCGCAATTCGGGCGGCAGGTCTGCAGCCTGGGCGGGCGGTCGCTCTGCCTCGGTGACATATCCCGTTGCGGCAACAAAAGCGGCAAATTGGGCATTGGTCACTTCATGCGCATCCATTCGGAAACCCGCGACCTTGATCTCTTTTGGCGGGCCCTCTTCGGGATATTGGGGATCTTCACCCATGGTAAAGGTCCCGCCTGCGATTGACTTAATCTGGTCGGCAGGCAGTGACCGGCAAACCGCCTTTGACGAACCTGATTTTCCCATCTGGTCCGCTCCGTTGCAGCCGGAAAGCAGCGCCGTGGTCACGAAAAGTAGCGGGATGGCAGATTTAAAGGTCAATGGGTCACCTAGCGTTCTCGAAAAACAGGATTTGCTGCCGAATCATTGCTTATCAAACTGTATCGCGTCGCGGTCGATTGAGTCCAAAGCATTTCATAGAATTGGCATGCATCAGAGTTATGGCTCGCGGCTGAAGTGGAATTGTCCGTTCTCCCTCGAAGCTGCTTTTGTTGCGCCATAGCAGACGGAACCGATTGAAGGTTCGCTTTGGGAAAGGCCGGAATCCATGATCAATGAAAAATTGAAGAACCCGCTCTCGATGTTCGATGTGTCGGGCAAATCGGCGTTGATTACCGGTGCATCCGGCGCATTTGGTCGCGCCGTCGCGATCGCCCTTGGCGCGCTGGGCGCCAAGTTGACGCTGGTTGGCGGCAATAAGGCAGACCTTGACGCAGTCGGTGAAGAGTGCCGCGAAGTCGGGGCTGACGTTCAGTTACTCTACCTGCGGCCGGATAGCCTGAACGATGCCCAGGCGATGGTGGAGGCGGCCGTCACCGCCTATGGCTCGCTTGACCAATTGTTCGTCGCATCGGGCACCAACAAGCCCGATTTCATCCAGAATCAGAGCGTCGAGGACTGGGAGATGGTCATGGATGCCAATGTGCGCGGCGCGTGGCTGATGGCCAAGGCGGCCGGCGCTTACTGGATCGAGAATAAAATGCGCGGCAAGGTCTTGCTGGTTTCGTCGGTTCGAGGGCGGCACGGCAATGTTTCCGGATATACCGCCTATTGCACCTCCAAAGGTGCCACCGATATGCTGACCAAGGTTCTTGCCACCGAATGGGGACAATATGGCACGACCGTCAATGCGATTGCGCCTACTGTCTTTCGGTCAAAACTGACAGGATGGATGTACGACGACGAAAACGAGCTGGGCCAGGCGACCAAGGCACGGTCATTGTCGCGCATTCCGCTGGGCAGACTGGGTGAGCCAGAAGATCTCGTAGGAATGGCACTTTATCTCCTTTCCCCGGCTTCGGATTTCTGCACTGGGCAGATCATGTATGTCGATGGCGGATTCTCCGCAGGCTAATCGCGTCATTGGCATCACTGTTTAACAGGGCAATATCGCTATGAGCACCGCTAAAAAGCCTCTCAATACATATGAAAACAGGATGATCGGCGTCCTGTCGCTCACCTTCGGCGTAGTGTTCTTTGACCGGCAGGCCATGAACTTCCTCGCTCCGTTCGTTCAGGCAGATCTTGGCCTCACAAACACCGAGGTAGGAATTCTCGCCACCGGGCTTGCTCTTACTTGGGCTTTGTCAGGGGTGGTTTTCGGCAGATTATGTGATCGGATCGGCCGTCAGCGATTGGTTCTCATCACTTCCATCGTTATTTTTTCGCTGGCCTCGGTTTTGTCCGGCCTTGCTTCAAGTTTTGTAATGTTGCTGGGAGCACGCTTGCTGATGGGTCTGGCAGAAGGACCGGTGCTGCCGATTTCTCAAGTCATCGTAGCGCTGGAATCAACGCCTGAACGGCGCGGCTTCAACATGGGCGTCATGCAACAATTTGGCAGCAATATCTTCGGGACGTTTCTCGCCCCTTTGGTGCTCGTGGCGCTAGCGACATCGTTTGGTTGGCGCGACGCCTTCTTTATCGCCGGTATTCCAGGCCTGATCTGCGCCTTTCTTGTCTGGCAGTTTGTGCGTGATCCCGACACCAACAAAATCGCTGACAATGCACTGGAGAAAGTCAAGGACACGCCTTTTCCAATTGTTGACGCCTTGCGCTATCGCAATGTCATTTTATGCATGATCCTTTCCGGGCTATCGATCGGATGGGCTATACTGAATTTTGTTTTTCTGCCGCTCTATTTCACCAATGTCGTCGGCTTTACTCCGGCCAAGATGAGCGTCCTGATGAGCCTGCTTGGAGTCTCGGCGCTAATCTCGAGCATGATCGTGCCTTGGCTAAGCGACCGTTATGGCCGCAAACCGGTCATCTTGGTGGTGACAGCCATGGCCTTGCTGGTTCCATTTGGTATCATGGCCGCGGGTACCTCGCTCCTTCTGATGGTTCCTTGCCTTTTGGTCGGGTTTTCCGCGACTGGCGCTACCCCGCTACTCATGGCCACCATACCAGCTGAAACCATTCCCAGCACGCGCGTCGCTGCCGTGGTGGGCCTGGTCATCGGCTTTGCGGAGATTTTTGCCGGTCTGTCGGGCCCGTTACTCGGCGGCGTTGTGGCGGATGCCTATAGTTTAGGCGGCACATTATGGCTGCAAATTGGCTTCATCGCCGCGATGCTGCTGCTCGCGAGCTTCCTGCATGAAACTGCGCCGCGGGTGATCAAGACGCCGGTTGCCGTCTGAACATCGAGCCACAACCTCAATAACTAGGAGACCCTCATGGCTATCAATCAATATTATGCCGTTCCCAAGCTCGAAGACTATGCCGAGCATTTCAAGGAATTCTTCCAATTCAAGCGTGAAAATGGCATTTTGGAAGTCAAGATGCATACCAAGGGTGGCCCCGTAAAATGGAGCTACCAGATGCACCACGCACTGGCGGAGCTCTGGACAGTTGTCGGGCATGACAAGGAAAACGAAGTCCTCATCCTGACGAGCAGCGGCGACAAATGGATCAACGAATGGGACGTGGAATCCTTCAAGGAAGTTGAACAATCACCCGACAATGACAAGCGCTATGATGTCCAGATTTACGACACGCTGAAAATCGTCGAAAATTTCGTCAATGACATCGAGATTCCCACCATTGCCGCAATTAACGGCAAAGGCATCCACTGGGAAATGTGCATGATGAGCGACATCACCCTGTGCACCCCGGATTTCATCCTCCAGGATGACCATTTCGGTATGGATAGCGGTCATGTTCCCGGCGACGGGATGGGGCTGTGTCTGCAGGAAATTCTAGGGCTCAAACGCGGCAACTATGCCATGCTGACATGCCAGTCGTTCGACGCGCAGCAGTGTCTTGAACTGGGCGCCGTCAACGAGGTCGTCGAACGCAACCGGATTGTTGAGCGGGCATGGGACCTTGCACGCGACATTATGAAGAAAAGCCGGTCTTGTCGCCGGATGACGCATTATCTGTGCGTCCGGCCCTGGAAGGCAGTCGTCGAGCGCGATTTCCGCATCCATGTCATCTCGGAAATGTACTCGTTCAATCTGTCCAATTCCGAACATGATTTCGAATATATTGGTTATGGCGATGAAAAGGGCGGCCAGGGGCGGTAGCCCGCCGCGGGCTCGCATGCTCTAGGTCGACGAGGTCGCGCCCGGTCGACCGCGATCCCTGACGCCTGACCGGCGGTCATTGCGGTACATTCTTGAAAGTTATGGGTTTCGGCGCAACGGGCATTTTAGTTTTCCGGTCGCGGCCTGCAAAAACAAGATGAAGTTTAAAAATCAAGAAACGGATCCCTCAAAGATCGTCTGGCAAATGCCGTCTCGCCGATCATCAATGGGGACCAATATTAATGGGAGAGTATTATGATGCGTCGCGCCACTCGAGTTTCCGTACGTTCATCTCTGCTTGCAGGAATTGCGATGTCTGCTTTGGCCGTTACGCCACTAGCATTCGCTCCCGCAGCATTCGCCCAGACTAGCGACGAGCCGGATGCATCTGCCCCTATCGACGATACCGCCATCGTGGTGACGGCGCGTAAGCGCGAAGAAGCATTGACCGATGTTCCTGTGTCGATCAGCGCGGTCAGCAGCGCACAATTGGACGCGGCGGGGATTACCAATCTCACGGAATTATTCGCGACCATGCCGGGCGTGGAAAACAACTCTGATGGCAGCCGGATTGCTTCCAAGCCAACCATTAGAGGCGTCGGCACAACCGAAAACTCCTCAATCCGCGCCAAGGTCACTAGCTTTATCGACGGCGTTCCGCTGATCGGCGCGCAGGGTATCGGCTCGTTTGCAGGTCTTTCTCAGGTTGAGGTGCTGCGAGGTCCGCAAAGTGCGGCCTTCGGTCGTTCCACCTTTGGCGGCGCTATCAACTATGTGACCGCTGATCCTGGCAATTCACTCGCAATGAAGATCCGCTTGGGGGTCGCGACGGATAAGGGTTATAATGCGAGCGCGCTGGTCTCTGGCCCGATCATCGGGGATTTCGTAAAAGCGCAAGCTACGCTGGAAACCCAGCATTATGGCGGCGACGGTAGCTGGAAAACCACTAGCGGCATTCAATTGGGCGCAGAAGACAGCAAGATGGCTTCTCTTAAATTGGTATTCGGGAACAGCAAAGATTTCCGTGCAGAAGTCATGTACATGCATCAAGAAATTAATGATGGTGCTACACCCATATTGTTCGCAAATACAAATCAGCTTGTAGCACACCCAGATAACCCTTCCGGAACTTGCGCAATCAACGGCAATCCTGCTGCATCTTGCGTCATTTTGGGCGCAATTGATAGCGACGCTGTTCCCCGCGTATTTAACTATGATTTTGACAATGCCGGCAATCCTGTTCCCTACCCGGGTACACGGATCAAGCGCGATCGCATTCAGGGATCGATTTCCACCGAGTTTGCCGGTGGCTACTCGATCGAAGCGATTGGTAGTCATTCGAAGGAAAAAGGCGAAGACCAAACCGACCGCGACACTTTTAGCCCCGCTTCCGGCGGGCTGTACACCATCCATGTTGTAGCCACGCCTGAAGTGACCGAATCCTATGGCGAATTGCGCGTATCTTCTCCTGGAAACGACCGGTTCAACTGGTTGGTCGGCGCGTCGATATATGATTATGATTATACCAATACGGTATTCGCGAACTTTAGTACGGGCGCTGTGATGGATTTCTTCGCCGAAAAGGCCACCAATATTGGCGCCTTCTTCAACCTTGGCTTCGACTTGACAGACCGGCTCACTCTTTCCGCTGAAGGCCGCTATCAATCGGACAAGATATCGGGCGTTTACCCTGCCAATGCAGCACGCGGTGCGCCGACTGATATTTCCGGGACGCAAAGGACCAATTCGTTTCAGCCGCGTGTCGCACTCTCTTATGAATTTGCCGATCGCAACAATTTTTACATTCAGGTCGCCCGCGGTACCAATCCGGCCGGCTTCAACGTGAATGCGCTTGATCCTGTTCTCAACTCCACAGCTGCAAGCCAGGGCCTCGATCTGTCCACCTTCACCTCCTATAACGAGGAAACCATGTGGAACTATGAGGCAGGCGTCAAAGGTTCGCTAAACGGCGGCACTGTGCGTTATTCGGCAGCCGTATATTATATTGACCTCAAAGGCTATGTGCAGCCGGTTACGTTGAACTGGACGCCTGCAAATGGCGTGCTGCTTCCCGGCACGACCGGAAATGACTATTTCTCACGCATGTTTGTAAATACCGGCAATCTGAATGGCATGGGGGTCGAATTTGAAGGGGCATGGAGCCCGACGACCGGTCTGGAGTTCAGCGGTGCATTCGCCTATAATGGTGCCAATTTCTCTAGCGACAGTTGCTCTCCCATTCCTGTCGATTATGGTGTGCCGGCAATCCAGACCAGCCCGTTCAAATGCGCCAGCATCGGCGGATCGCAGCCGCCGCTGGTCTCCAAAATCACGACATCGTTCGTTGCATCCTATACCATGCCGCTGACCAGCACGCTCGACGGGTTTATCCGCGCGGATCATTCGTGGCGCTCGAAGCGTTATACCGAACAGACGAACCTCGACTATTTAAACGCTTATCATACGGTCAACTTGCGTATCGGGGTAAAGACGGACAGTCTCTCGATCGAGGCTTTTGCGACCAATTTGCTCAACGACGACACACCGAGCGGTGCGGTGCGCTTTTTCGATCCGCGGCTTGCCGGCATGACCTTCAATACCTCGTTCCAGCTTCGCCGTCCGCGGCAATTCGGGATCAGTCTGGGATATGATTTCTAGGATCCAGATATAGACTGACTGATATGCGAGCAACGGCGGAAATGGGTCTGCCGTTGCACCCGGACCAGAAAAGGATTGGCCATGCGCGCAGGATTTCAATTGTTGCTTGGTGCCCTGGTTCTGTTCGCAACGGCAAGTTGCGCTTCAGTTGAGCCAGTTGCCGGTTCTGGTCCGGTTGCCCATAAGGCGGCACAGCAATCTCAAGGACCCAATGTCATCTTCATTTTGGTGGATGATATGGGCTGGGGCGATGTCGGCTATCATGGATCCGAGATCGCGACGCCCAACATAGATGCGCTTGCGGCAAATGGCGTGATTATCGACCATGCTTATGCTTTCCCCGTATGCAGTCCGACCCGTGCCGCGCTGTTGACCGGCCGCAATCCACTCCAATATGGCATCGACGGGCCGATGGAAAATGACGCGATGCTGCCTCAGCAGATCAAGTTGATGCCAGAATATCTTCGTGAGGCCGGCTACCAAACCTGGATGGTGGGCAAATGGCATCTCGGTATGGGGCGGGTGTCTGCGATGCCGCAATCGCGCGGATTTGATTCATTTTATGGATTTCTCGGCGGCTTTATCGACTATTATACCCATGTTTATTTTGGCGGCCTCGATTGGCAGCGGAACGGAAAATCGCTGCGAGAAGCCGGATATTCGACCGATTTGCTGACGAAAGAGGCGCTGCGTCTCCTCGACCAAGATAAAGGCGATAAGCCCTTCTTTCTATATCTAGCACTCAATGCCCCGCACACGCCTTTGCAGTACCCGCCCGGAGCGGCTAACAGCTATGACAACATCAAAAACATGGATCGCCGTGTCTATGCGCAAATGCTGACGCATGTGGACGATTCTATTGGTCAGGTCCTGACGCGCGTTCGCACGCTCGGCATTGCAGACAATACCATCATCGTCTTCATGAGCGACAATGGAGGGCTTTTGGAGGCCGGAGCAAGCAATGGTGCGTTGCGAGACGGCAAAGGTAGTGCGCATGAGGGCGGCGTTCGCGTGCCTGCTATTATTTCCTGGCCTGGAAAATTGAACGGGTCCAGAACGATGGAGTCGCCGATCTTTGTGCAGGATTGGCTGCCAACATTGCTTGATGCCGCAAATGTGGGACATGACAAAGCATCACTCGAAGGGGTCAGCCGCTGGACCGAATTATCATCCACAAAGACGACCGCTTCTTCAGCGCCAGTCATCATTGGAACGGCGCGATCAAAGGCTGTCTATTCCTGGCCCTTTAAATTGGTGCGTGAAACTAGGGGACACGGGGATCAATTGTTCAATGTGATCAAGGACCCCAATGAAACCGACGATATCGCGACCAGCAATTCGACTTTGGTCTCGCGACTGGGCCAATTGCTCGATGCTCTGCCGAAGAATGAATCCAAAGGCGCGAAAGGACCGACGCCTGAATCGCAGTTTCGTGATGACGACGGAAACTTCATCTATGATATCAGAATGCCCGAAACCCGAGAGCCTTGGGCCGAATCCGCAGTACGCGACTAGTCGATTGATACTGACTGAACATGGGGAGTGAGTGTGGCATCAACATATACACAGGACGTTGAGTTCAACTCGGGGTTCGATGCACTTCAAACCCCGGTTCACATGTTCACGGCGGCCGTGATTTGCGGTGCGACGCCCCCTCCTTTGACTGAAGCCTTTCGTTATTTGGATCTGGCTTGTGGCAACGGGCTTACTTTGGCCTTGATGGCTGATGCCTATCCGCATGGCGAATTTGTCGGGATAGATATTAATCCGGATCACATCGCTCGCGCGACCACTCGCGCCAATGCCGCGCATCTCAGCAACCTTCGGTTCGTTGAAGGCGATATAGCCGATCTGGATCCTGAAGATTTCGGCGTGTTTGACTATTGCGCGGTCAGCGGCGTCTATTCCTGGCTTGACAGGGATAGACGTGCCCGAACGCGCGAGATCATCGCGCAAATGACCAAAGCGGGAGGGCTGATCTATCTCGATTACAGCTCGCAGCCAGGCATGGCGCAAACAGCACCGCTTTATCGACTGCTGCGAGAGTTGGCGAAATCGTCGGGCGGATCCAGCGCAGAACGGCTCACTTCAGCCACGAAACAAGCCGACCGGATGCGTCAGGATGGCGCCCGCTTCTTCGCTGCCAACCCCCTCGCCTCCGCCCGCTTGCAGGCGATCATGGAAAATCCGCCCGAAGATGAGGCGCATGAAGTTCTCAACCTGCAGGAAAATGGATTCTGGAGCGCAGATGTGATCCAGGACATGGCCGAATGCGGCAGCATTTTTCTTGCCAATGCCGGCCTCCATCACAACTTGCCGTCGCTATCCTCTAGCCCTGAAGCCAGCGAACGCCAAAAGGACTGGCCCGTCGACCTGCAGCAAATGCATTTCGACGTGCAGTGGAATGTGCATCAGCGCCGCGATATCTACATCCGCAATTGCGTCCAAAGCAGCGATTTTGATCTTGCAGCTGCGCTTGGAGAAACGCCTTATTATTCTATGCCGGATGCGCTCAGCATTGAGCATCGACGCTCGCTGGCAAAATCACTGCCAAATTTTGATTTCTGCAGCAATGAAGCTTCGGCTTTTGCTGAAGCCGCCACCAAAGGCGGCACATTTGGCGCATTGTTTGATCGCTTGTCCCTACTCGGTATGGCGGCCGAGGCGTCGACGGCGTTGGCACGCCATTTTCTCGCCGCTCGGATATTGTCTGTTGCTCCCGGCTCTCCCGCTTCATTCGCTAGCGGTGGCGATGTCGAGATGGCGTCCGCGCTCAATCGGATGATATTGATCGAAGATATCGGGTCCGAGCATGCCAGACCATTTGCATCGCCGGTGGCCGGATCGCGCGTACTTCTTCCGCTAAAAGACCGTCTCTATCTTTGGGGAGTGTTGGGACTTGATTTGGGCAAAGCTTGGGAAAGACTCTCCGGTCTCCAACATGTATTTCGTGACACGCAAAATAATCAGCTCACCCGCGCCACCTTCATTCAAACGATCGAAAGCAGCCTGCCCGGATTTCGCCAGCATATTATGCCGGAACTTCTGCGCCTCAAGATTTTGCAGCCATTGAAAGATCAACAATGAAACTCGCCACGCTTAATAATCATAGCCGCGATGGCCGTTTGGTTGTTGTCTCGAAAGATCTCACTCGCTGCTGCGCCGCAGACAATATCGCGCCAACCCTTCAAGCCGCATTGGACGATTGGGATCGTTGCGCTCCCAAGCTCGAAGCCCTCTACCGGGACGTTGAGCATCAGTCTGTGCCGTGCGAACGCTTTCATGAAAATGATGCGCGTTCGCCCCTGCCCCGTGCCTACCAGTGGGTGGACGGCAGTGCCTATATCAATCATGTCGAATTGGTGCGAAAGGCGCGTAACTCCGAAGTTCCCGAGCGCTTTTACAGTGATCCCCTGATGTACCAGGGCGGTTCCGATGCCTTTCTGGGCCCCCGCGACGATATCCCGCTTGGTGACCCCGCCTGGGGCTGCGACATGGAGGGCGAGGTCGCGATCATTACTGATGATGTTAGGATGGGAGTAAGTGTTGAAGATGCTGCCAGTCACATAAAATTGGTCATGCTGTGCAATGATGTTTCCTTACGCGGCTTGATCCCGGGAGAATTGGCCAAAGGGTTCGGCTTTTTACAATCAAAGCCACCCAGCGCTTTCTCCCCGGTTTGCGTAACCCCCGATGAGCTGGGCGAGGCGTGGCAAGGCTCGGTTATCCACCTACCTTTACAAGTCGATTATAATGGTGCGCCCTTCGGTCGTGCTCAGGCGGGTCTCGACGCGACATTCTCGCTGGCGCAGCTGGTGGCGCATGCCGCCAAAACCCGGCCACTGGGAGCTGGAACTGTTATCGGCTCCGGCACGGTATCAAATCAGGGGCCAAACGGCGATCCCGGCAAACAGGTCTCCGAAGGGGGGCTGGGTTATAGCTGCATTGCGGAAATCCGGATGATTGAAACAATTTCTGGCGGCGCCCCCACAACGCCCTTCATGGCCGCGGGTGATGTGGTCAAAATCCAGATGCTCGATAAGAGCGGACGTTCAATATTTGGAAGCATCGAACAAAAGGTGGTGGCGGTCTGATGAAGAAGATTTTCCCCGATTCCGCCTCTGCGCTCGACGGTTTGTTGTTCGACGGCATGCATATTTGCGCGGGCGGCTTTGGCCTGTGCGGCATCCCCGAACGACTGATTGACGCGATCCGCGATGCAGGCACCAAAGACCTCACTATTGCCAGTAACAATGCCGGCATCGATGGTGAAGGCCTCGGCAAACTGCTCCGCACCCGCCAGGTCAAAAAGATGATCAGCAGCTATGTCGGGGAAAATAAGGAGTTCGAGCGCCAATATCTTGCGGGCGAGCTCGAAGTCGAATTCTGCCCGCAGGGCACACTCGCCGAACGCTGTCGTGCAGGCGGCGCGGGCATCCCGGGGTTTTACACCAAGACCGGCGTCGGCACCGCTGTTGCCGAAGGCAAGGAGGTCAAGAATTTCGACGGACAGGATTATATTCTCGAACGCGGCATCTTTGCCGATCTGGCGATCATCAAGGGCTGGAAAGCCGATGAAAGCGGCAATCTCATTTTCCGCAAGACCGCGCGCAATTTCAACCAGCCGATGGCAACCGCCGCCAAAATCTGTGTCGCCGAGGTCGAAGAAATCGTCCCCGTCGGCAGCCTCGACCCCGATTGCATCCACCTGCCCGGCATTTACGTCAAAAGGCTGATCGTCGGCTCGCCCTATGACAAGCGAATCGAGTTCAGGATGGTACGCGAACGGGAGGAAGCCCAATGAGCTGGACCCGCGATCAAATGGCGGCTCGCGCCGCGCAAGAACTGCAAGATGGATATTATGTCAATCTGGGGATCGGTATCCCGACGCTGGTGGCGAACCATATCCCTGACGGTATGGAGGTCACCCTCCAGTCCGAAAATGGCATGCTCGGTATCGGCCCCTTCCCCTTTGCGGGCGAAGAAGACCCCGATCTGATCAATGCGGGCAAGCAGACGATCAGCGAACTGCCTCAATCGGCCTATTTCAGCTCATCGGACAGCTTTGCGATGATCCGTGGCGGCCATATCGATCTCACCGTTCTGGGTGCGATGGAAGTTGCCGAAAATGGTGACATTGCCAACTGGATGATCCCCGGCAAGATGATCAAGGGCATGGGCGGCGCGATGGATCTGGTCGCCGGGGTTAAAAAAATCATCGTCGTGATGGAACACACATCCAAACATGGCGACCCCAAATTCATTCCGGCATGCACGCTGCCGCTAACGGGCAAGAATGTCGTCGACATGATCATCACCGATCTGGCCGTGTTCAAGCGCCCCGATCATAGCAGCCCGTTCAAGCTGATCGAGCTTGCGCCCGGCGTGACAGCAGAAGAGGTCGATGAAAAAAGCACGGCTCGCTATTCCGGAAAGACAGGTTTGGTTACGCACGCACAATAGCGTCGGGATGCAATGCACCGATCGAGCATTTTTTGGATTTGGAAGCTCGCTCTCTGTGCCCCATTCACAAAAATCAGTGAAACGCCGCCAAGAAGCAAAATCTAATGCGCGGATTTCGAGGGGAGCTGAACGGAAAATCCCCATGGTTGGAACCGCAGCTCTGCGCGTGCAACAGTTCGTGAGCATTCATACTGCTCCCTAGCTAGACAGACCGCATTAATTCAGTGATACACCCCCTTTATAACGGGGTGAAATTAAAGATGAAATTCGGTAATTATGTTAGGGCTTGCACAGTTGTTGCGGCCGCAAGCCTTATTTCGGCCTGTTCAAACATCGTCGAGCATTCCAATATTATTTCACCTAGCAATCAAACAGAGCTTAGCGGTGATGTGTCACACTTGCTGACTGTAAATCATGTCGCGAGCGTATCGATTGCAACGATCAAAAACGGACAGATGGATTGGGTCGGTGCCTATGGTGAGCAGCGGCATAATGTGCCTGCCACGACCGACACGCTCTACAATATTGCGTCGCTTACCAAACCGCTCACGGCCGAAATCGTGCTTCGGCTTGCTACCAAAAGCAAATTATCGCTTGATGAGGCAATGGATCCCTATTGGAGTGACCCCGATCTGAAGGATGACCTACGTCGCAAACGGCTGACACCACGGATGGCCCTTTCCCATCAGACCGGGTTTCCAAACTGGCGGAATCCTCAAACCGGCTTGGCCTTTGACCGGGATCCTGGAACGGAGTGGGGGTATTCGGGCGAAGGCTATCAATATTTGGCCAAATTTGCTGCTGCGAAGCTAAATGAACCGTTTGAAAAACTGGCGACGGACGCGTTGTTCGGACCAGCAAATATGGCTTCAACATCCTATACCGGACAATCTTGGTTCGCAGGACGAATTGCTACACCAAATGATGTAAATGGCGAAGCTCTCGAACCCGTAATTGCGACGAACTATAATGCGGCGGATCTCGTATATTCCACAGCTTACGACTACGCGTTGTTCATGGTGGCCGTACTTAAAGACGAGAAGCTTACCCCGGAAATCGGACATCAGCGCAGCCAAAATCAAATCAGCATGATGGAAATTGTCTGTGCCGGGGCAAAGGCGGAAAGCTGCCCAAATGATGTTGGGTTCGGATTGGGTTGGCAACTTCTCTTATTTGACGGCGGCGCTCCCATCATGATGCACACCGGCAAGGACGATGGCGTTTTCACATTCGCCTATATCGACCGAGAACGCCGCGAAGGTGCCGTCATCCTTACCAATAGCGATAATGGCTATAAAATCATCCTGCCCCTCTTGGAGCGCATGGATAGCAGACCCGCATTCCTGACGTTTCTGCGCGGGCAAATCAGTTAAAATTTGAAAATAGCGATCAAGCGGACCTGACCCAGGAGAGAATAGTCGATTATGTTTGAACTCTTACGCGCAGCACATGCCAAGATTGCCATTGGGCTTTTGGCAATAATCTTCGTTGTTACGCCTGCAACGGCCGAGACGGGTACAGCAGATGATGCGCTTACCCATAATATCAAAGATTTGGATGCAAAGGTTTTCGATGCTTATAATCGCTGCGATCTGGAAGCCTTTAAGAGTTATTTTACCCCCACTGTCGAATTTTATCATGACCAAGGCGGCGCTACATTCGATCGGGCGACTGTGGTTGAGAATACGAAAAAATATATCTGCGGCAAAGTTCGCCGCGAGCTTCTTCCCTCCACTTTCAAAGTCTATCCGATCAAGGGATATGGGGCCATCGAAGAGGGCGAGCATATCTTTTGCCAGGTAAAGTCCGGCCAATGCGAGGGCGCCGCCAAATTTACCATGATCTGGGAGAATGATAATGGTGACTGGAAGCTGACACGGGTCCTCAGCTATGGGCATCGGACCCTGGAGGAAGGCGAACTTTCGAAGCTAGGCTCAGGATTTATTAATTGATCCAGAAGGCGCAGATTGCAGCAATGGTGATGGCAGCCATGAAGGTATCTGCCCTTCGATCATAGCGAGTGTGGATACGCCTCCAGTCTTTAAGCCGGGCGAAGAGGTTTTCGATCTTGTGTCGCTGGCGGTAGAGCCGTTTGTCGAAAGAGGCAGGCAATTTGCGCCCTTTTCGCGGTGGTATGCATGGCGTTATGCCTTTGGCTTTGAGAGCGGCGCGATATTCATCGCTGTCATAGCCTTTATCGCCGATCATCACACAGCCGCGTTCAGGCAACGCGGGATAGAGAAGCTTTGCCCCCTTGTGATCGCTCATCTGGCCTTCGGTCAGACACAGCGCGACAGGCCTGCCCTTACCATCGCAGACTGCGTGCAGTTTGGAGTTCAGGCCCCCTTTGGTGCGCCCAATACATCTGGGTAGAGCCCCTTTTTGAACAGGCTGGAAGCGGTCCTGTGCGCCTTGAGGTGCGTTGCGTCGATCATCAGTATATCGGGCTCGCCCGCCTGCTTGACCAGCGCCGCAAATATCCGGCTGAAGACGCCCAGCCTACTCCATCGGACAAAGCGGCTGTAGAGGGTCTTGTGTGGCCCATAGCCTGCAGGCGCATCGCACCAACGAAGACCGTTCTTGATGACATAGATGATACCGCTCAAGACACGGCAGTCATCGACCCTGGGCACTCCATGCGATAACGGGAAATATGGCTCTATCCGGCGCATCTGCGCCGCGCACAACATCGGCAAATCACTCATCAACAGCTCCTCAAACGAAAAGCCATAGAATCAGCCACCAGCACGCTACGCAAGCAATTTAATGCATCCTGAGCCTAATTTAGGAAACTCGATTGCTTGTAGCTACGGCATCGGTTAACATCTCGTTAGGGATCGCACGATTTTGAGTCGCTTCAAATGAAGCGCTCAATTCCGAAAGGAAGCCATCGGGAGCGTATTTATGAAATTTTCAGTCTTAGCATTCGTCGCAACTGGCGCACTTTTCTCCAGTTCAGCTGCATTTGGTACAACCACTATTTTCAATGACAGGACATCGTTCAACGGTGCTGCTGGCGCGACAACCACCGTCGATTTTCAAGGGTGCCCTGGTGGTGCTGGGTTACCAAATAACCAGTCAGTTTCGAGCAGCAGTGGTCCATGTTCGGGCGTAGCCACCGGTATAACCTTTACACCAGAAAGTGGCGGAAATTTTTATATCGCTTCTGCCTTGCAGTCCAGTAATCCAACGATAGCATTAGGTACCGATTTGCCTCTCGGTGGTGTCATGAGTATTTTCCTCGATAATCCCACTGGCGCATTCGGAGCAGATTTTTTCCAGAATTTCGGGGGCGGTTCTCAAAGTGGAGCGAATGCACCCTTCATGTTCTCACTGTTCAATGGCGCATCGCTTCTCGACACGATCAACTTTGACGTCGCGTCAGATGGTGGGTCATTCTTCGGTGTGACCTCAACCGATCTTTTCGATCGAATCGAACTAGCCCAAACGGATGGCTATGCCGTCATTGACAATGTTGCATTTGGTTCAAGTGCGGGAGCAGTTCCAGAACCCGCGACGTGGGCATTCATGATCTTTGGCTTTGGCGCCATTGGCGGTGCGATGCGCCGTCAGCGCAAAGCAACCACGAAAGTCAGCTACGCTTAAGCGCGTCAGAACAGGTTTGCCCCAAAGCCCCGCCCGAGCAATCTGGCGGGGCTATCTATTTGTGCGTTAATGTCGGCTTCCGACCAGTTTGCGACATTCCGCTTCCCCCCACCCAATTGCAGTCATAGCATGGTCTTGTGCCCTCTGGAGTTTACTTTGCGTCTTCGGAAATCAGCGAGTAGCAATAATTTATGATGATTTTGAAGCACCTTTCCGCTGCTTTGGCACTGTTCTTTCTTGGATCCTGCGGCGGCTCGGACGGTGCCGTGACGTCGACCCCTGCTACGCGGACCAGTCCAACAGTAACGTCAGCGAACAATATCGTCTATGCCAATGGCCAGCAGCTTGATCTGTTTATCCCAAGAACGAATATCCGCCGCACTGCCATGATCTTTGTTCACGGCGGCGGATTTACCCAAGGCGACAAAAAGGATTTGTTGGGTCATGCGAAGTTGTTTTCCGATGGCGGGTTCGTCACCGCGACGATCAACTATCATCTTGCTCCAGCGTCACCTGCACCGGCAGCAATGAATGATGTTACAGCGGCGGTGCGCTGGATAAAAGGAGGCGGAGGAGGGCGCGGGCTGAAGGTAGATAAGGTAATTCTCGTTGGCTATTCGGCAGGCGGTACGTTGGCAATGATGGCAGGGTTGAAGAACAAAAGCGAAGTCGCGGCTGTAATCAGTGCTGCAGGTGTAAGTAATCTAGCTGACCTCGCGCGCTCAACTCCTCATGTGCAATTGAAATCGGATATTGCTGATTATCTGCAAGGAACGACATCGGCGGCAGCGTCCCCGATCAACCAACCTTTGCGTGCTGCGCCACCATTTTTCCTAATTCACGGGGATCAGGACGATCTGGTTCCGATCGCACAATCGGTTGCAATGGCGCAGAAGCTGAAAGCATCGGGCAACAAACTTTTGTTTAAAGTGGTCCCGGGTGTTGGACACGAAATACTGCTGCCTAACCCTAAACTCGCCGAGATATTGCGTGATATCAGCAAATACGCAGCGGTCGTCGATGCTCAGTAAGAAGCAGCGAAATTAGGCACAGCTCACTTCCGACAATACTCGCCTCGGTAGATGTCCTTGCGCCGGTCGCGCCGGATAGCGCTCTCACCGTTTGAATACTCCACACCAGGCTCCAGCCGCCACTTCATGAGCGTCGTGATCGATTAGGTCGGCAATTTCACGATCGAGTAGTTGCCTTTCGTCTCGCCCCACAAATTGCTGCATCTGCGAAGAGAAATTTGACGCAGGCTTTCTAGGCCCTATTGCTAGGCAGATGAAAGCGCAGAACGGACTTCCCGCTCCTCCACCGCTTCAGGGCTTGCTCGCGGGGAGTCCCATCGCCCTTTTTCTGGATTTTGACGGCACTCTGGTCGAAATCGCCAGTGGTCCCGATGCAATCTCGGTTCCTGAACAGCTTGGAAAAATGCTCGAGAATCTCGAAGTGCGCCTAGACGGGGCGCTGGCGGTGGTCAGCGGTCGAAGCATCGACAGTCTTGGGAAATTTCTCGGCCCGGTCGCAATATATCTT
Organism: uncultured Alphaproteobacteria bacterium; assembly: GCA_963844225.1. Classification (GTDB taxonomy): domain Bacteria; phylum Pseudomonadota; class Alphaproteobacteria; order Sphingomonadales; family Sphingomonadaceae; genus Sphingopyxis. Next base: position 462,564 of record CAWJNG010000012.1, read on the forward strand.
GCCGGCTCTCATGGCGGGCAAGTGCTCGCACCGAATGGCGATGTCCTTCGCGAGGCCCAAGCCCTTCCTGGCCATGTGACCGAGGCGCTTGACCGTTTCTCACGCAAGAACGGCCTTCTTTATGAGCGTAAGGCACATGGTGCGGCGTTGCACTTTCGCGCCAAGCCCGAGCTGGCTCGCCATGCTCAAACCTTCGTAGAGGCGCTGGCGGAAGAGCATGGGCTCGTAGTCAAGATCGGCAAATGCGTGACCGAAATCCTCAGGCCCGGTGTCGACAAGGGTGGCGCGGTAGAGCTGCTCTGCGTACAAGCGCCGTTCGCTAGAACTATCCCGATTTTTGTCGGCGATGATGTTACCGATGAAGACGGGTTCGAGGCCTGCAACCGATTGGGGGGATTCGCCATTATGGTCGGGGACCGCGATGTCACCGCCGCGCGCTATCGCTTGGCAAACGTGGGGGAAGTACACGCATGGCTGAACCTTTGAAGCCGGATCTTGAACTTTGGCCGATCGGCAATTGCCAGATTAGCGCTCTGATCGACGATCAGGGCGCGCTTGTCTGGGGCTGCATCCCGCGCGTCGATGGCGATCCTGTCTTCTGTTCGCTCCTCAACGGCGAAAATCGCGACGCCGGTGTCTGGCGCTTCGAACTTGAGGGACAGGTCAGCGCGAGGCAGGAGTATATACGCAATACGCCCATTTTGGTGACGCGGCTCGAGGCAAAGGACGGCAGCGCCGCTGAAATTCTGGATTTCTGCCCACGTTTCGAAGGCAAAGGGAGGATGTATCGGCCGGTAGCGATAAGCCGTATCGTCCGACCAATTGCAGGAAGTCCGCGCATCCGAATTGTGCTGCGCCCGATGAAAAATTATGGCGCACAGATAGCCGAAACCACCAATGGTACCAATCACATCCGCTACTTGGTCGGTCAGCAGGCATTGCGGCTCAGCACAGATGCTCCGGTCGGCTATATAACCGAACAGCGCACCTTCAGGATCGAGGACGATATCCATTTCTTCCTCGGGCCCGACGAACCGTTTCAAGGCAATCTTCGCGAAGAAGTCCGCCAACTGGAGCAGGCAACACGCAAATATTGGCAACAATGGGTTAGAGGCCTTGCGACCCCGTTCGAATGGCAGGACGAGGTGATCCGCTGCGCCATCACGCTCAAGCTGTGCCAGCATGAGGAAACCGGCGCGATCGTTGCCGCGCTAACGACCTCAATCCCCGAAGCGCCGCATTCCGAGCGCAATTGGGATTACCGCTACTGCTGGATACGCGATTCCTATTACACCGTGCAGGCACTCAACCGACTTGGGGCTCTGGACGTGCTGGAAAAATATCTCGGCTATCTGCGCAATATTGTCGATGCAGCACAGGGCGGACAAATCCAGCCGCTCTATTCGGTTATGGGTGAAGGCGAGCTCGACGAGACTACGGCCGCCTATCTCGCAGGCTATCGCGGAATGGGGCCGGTGCGCAGGGGCAATGCCGCTTACAAACAAATTCAGCACGATTGCTATGGTCAGATCGTGCTGCCGACAGTGCAGGGCTTTATCGACCGCCGTCTATTGAGGATGGCCGACGAACGAGACTTTGAAAGTCTCGAACAGGTCGGTGAGATGGCTTGGGCGATGCACGATCAGCCCGACGCCGGCTTGTGGGAATTCCGCACCAGACAGGAAGTGCACACATATTCCGCCGTCATGAGCTGGGCTGCTTGCGATAGGCTGGCGATGGCTGCTGATTGGCTTGGCAAGGAAGACCGGGCTAGATTTTGGCGCGAGCGTGCGGGCGCGATACGGGCAAAGATCGAGCAGAAAGCCTGGGTCGAAAACGGCGAAGAAGGTGGCCACTATGGCGCCAGTTTTGAAAGCGATTATCTCGACGCCAGCCTCTTGCAGATGGTCGAGTTGCGCTTTCTCTCGCCCGATAGCGAGCGATTCCAGTCCACCTTCGCGGCGGTTGAACGCTACCTTAGGCGCGGCGATTTCATGCTGCGCTATGTCACTGATGACGATTTCGGCGCGCCGGAAACCGCCTTCAACGTCTGCACATTCTGGCTGATCGAAGCGCTCTATCTTGCCGGGCGCGGCGAGGAAGCGCGCACGCTTTTTGAAACCATGCTCAGCCACACCACAAACTCGGGACTACTGCAGCGAAGACCTTGATTATGAAACCGGCGAGCTTTGGGGTAACTTTCCCCAGACCTATTCGTTGGTGGGTGTCATCAACTGCGCCGGGCTGCTGTCCAAACCATGGAGCGAAATCCGATAGCACGTCTTATCGTCATCTCTAACCGCGTCGCCGTCCCGAAGGCGCGCGGCGCCGCCGGCGCCCAAGGCGGGCTCGCAAGTGCCCTGAACTCGGCGCTCAAGGATTATGGTGGAATCTGGTTCGGTTGGTCGGGCCAGGAAAGCGAAGACCAAACCGGTAACATCAATTTACAGCGCGTCGACGATGTGACCATCGCGACGATCGACCTCTCGAGCCGGGACATCGACGAATATTACAACGGCTATGCCAATTCGACCTTGTGGCCGCTTTTCCATTATCGGCTCGACCTGACCGAATATGAGCGTGAGACGGGCATAGGGTATGAGCGGGTAAACGAGCGATTTGCCGAATGCGTCACGCCATTGATCGAGGAAGACGATCTGGTCTGGGTGCACGACTACCATCTCTTGCCGCTGGGTGAGCGCCTCCGCGCGCGGGGCCTGAAGAACCGGATTGGTTTCTTCCTGCACATTCCATGGCCACCGACGCGACTTTTCGTTTCGCTGCCGTTCCACGAGCGGTTGGTACGCACCATGCTGGAATACGACCTGATCGGATTCCAGACGAACGAGTGGCGCGAGAGCTTCCTCCATTACTGCTGCAAGGAACTTGGCGCCCAAGTCGATGAGGCCTCGGGCGCGATAAGCCACGATGGACGGACTACTATCGCCCGCACCTATCCGATTGGCATCGACTGGGATCACTTCCAGGCGCAAGGCAGGACCAAAGAAGCGCGGACGGCCGAGCAGCGTCTCGTCGCATCGACCCGCGAGCGCACTGCCATGATCGGCGTCGATCGCCTGGATTATTCGAAAGGTCTGCCCGAGCGGATCGACGGTATTAGCCGCTTTTTCGACCAGCATCTTGATCGGGTGCGCGATCTCGTCTTCATACAGATCGCTCCGCCCAGTCGCGAGGACGTGGAAGGCTATCAGCAAATCAGGGCGCTGCTGGAACAGAAGGCCGGTCAGATCAATGGCGCGCGAAGCGACGTCGACCTGGTTCCAATTCGCTATGTTAACCGCGGCTATTCGCATGCCGAGCTCTACGGCTTTTTCCGCGCGTGCAAAATTGGTCTTGTGACGCCGCTGAGGGACGGAATGAACCTCGTCGCGAAGGAATATGTCGCGGCACAGGACCCGGAAGACCCCGGCGTGCTGATCCTGTCGCGCTTTGCCGGCGCAGCACTTCAGTTGGGGACGGATTTCGATGGCGCGGTGCTCGTGAATCCGCATAGCCCGGACGACTTGAGCCATGCCATTCACGTTGCGCTCGATATGTCGCTTGCCGAGCGCAAAGTGCGCTACCAGGCGATGATCGGGACGATACGCGATGACAATGTGCAGGCCTGGACTGCCCATTTCTGTACCGATTTGGCATCTACAAAGAAGCAATGACGCGCTTCGGTCTAACATGTGACGATTGGCCACCCCGCTAACGTCGGGCGACACAACGGGCAAGGATAGGAAATCGGAAAGGCATTCGGAATGCCTGCCAAGGCCGAAGGTCCGAATTTTGGGCGCTAATCAGACCAGCAGAATATCGGCCGATTGCGGCCTTGCAGCTTTCAGAAACCGAAGGCGTGATAGCCGCCGTTCCCGGTCGAACACTCGGGAATGGCAGCTAGCGATCCAAAGGCGGATATTCATTATGGCAATGATCTGTGGCACGAAACGTAGTAGTTTACAGCGATCACAAAAAGGATCGCGGCGCAAACCACAGTGACGACTTTTCCCTCGAAGTCGGTTCGAAATACTGCACTGAGCGTTCCTAGGAACAGCAAAAGGAGAAGCGTTCCGTAGAACGTATGCTTTTGAATTGGGCGGGCTCGCATGCCCGCTTTCTATTCCCTTCTTCGGGAAGGCGCAATGACCGCAACCCACCCCCACTATGGGCATTAGGCGATTGCTCGACAAGGCCGGAAAGCGGACTAGGTGGGGGTTATGCTTTAGACTGACATTGTGTATTTGACTTAAGTGAAAATTGCAGTGCTCTCCGATATTCATGGCAACATCGCCGCTCTAGATGCAGTGCTTGCGCATGCTGCGAGCATGGCAGTCGAACATATGGTCAATCTTGGCGACATTTGTTCGGGCGCGCTCTGGCCAAAGGAGACGGCCGACCGATTAATGGCACTCGGGTTGCCGACAATACGGGGAAATCACGAGCGTCAGGTATTAGAGGGTCAAATCGATCGTATGAGCCTTTCTGACAGGCATGCCGCCGCGACCCTTCGCAATGACCAATTGGCTTGGCTAGCTAGCTTGCCCGCCACACTTCAGATGTCAGACGACGTTGTGCTCGTGCATGGCACGCCCGATAGCGACCTTGTATATTTCCTCGACACCGTGACCGAACATGGCCTGCGACCCGCCACCATTGACGAAGTGACCGAGCGGGCCGGACAGTGCAAGGCTGCCGTCATCTTATGTGGTCACACCCATGTTCCGCGGGCCGTTCGCCTTGAAGATGGACGCTTGATCGTCAACCCCGGAAGCGTGGGCCTGCCTGCCTACGATGACTTGCATCCATATCCTCACGTCATTGAAAACGAAACACCGCATGCCCGTTACGCAACCATTTCGGATGAAAAAGGTGCGTGGGAAGTGAGTTTTCACCTTATTGCTTATGATTGGGAGCGGGCAGCGATCGACGCAGAGGCAAATAATCGGAAGGATTGGGCGCGTGCGTTGCGGACAGGAAGGGTCTAGCGCGGAACGGCTCCATATAGAATATGTCGGCTTAAACCTGTCTAAAGTCGGTCTGCGGGCAAGAAAAGATGCATGACATAGAGGCCAACATATCCGCGCTCAGGATGATTGAATGCCTTGGGTACAGTCCCGACAATCTCAAACCCCAAGGATTTCCACAGGGCGATGGCGCTTTCATTCGTTTCGACCACCGCGTTGAACTGCATTGATCTAAACCCAGCTTGAACAGCCCAGTCAATTGCATAAATACCCAGTGCTCGTCCTACCCCCTGACCCCGTGCATCGTTTGCCACCATGAAACTCGCCGTCGCAACATGATTGCCCGGGCCCATCTGATTTGGCCCCATCTTTGCGGTGCCTAGCACGCCGCCGTTGCTATCTCGCGCTACGACGCAGTGCGACGGGGCGGGTTGAACCCATATTTGCCTGGCAAGAGTTTCACTGACGTCTTTGGGGTAGGTGAAGCTATGGCTTTGCCGCGAAACATCCTGAATGATGCGCCACGCACCCGGCCAATCGGCATCGAGGATAGGAACAATTTCGACCATGTTAGACGTCTAGCAACCCACCCATTTTCTGCACCTAATTTTCAACTTGAACCCATGCGGGCGATGATCGAAGAGAAGGACGACAAATTTAGTCATGTCCGCTTTCTATCGGAACTAATTCAAAAGCGGCCATTCTGCAGACCACCCCATTCCAGACGTTCGCTGCCGATCAGGCTGCAATGACCGGTTTAACTAACCACCCATGTGTGGACATCCGGTAATCGCGGCGAGCGGTGAGTTGCTGTAGTGTCGCGTTCCGGGCGTTGAGTCCGGTGTGCTCTGACCATTGGAGGCCACCATGATGCATTTTATCGGATTGGATGTTTCACAAAAGACTACTGCGGTGTGTATTGTCAACGCGATAGGTGCCCGCCTTTGGCGCGGACAATGTCATTCAACACCAGAACAGATTGAGGCGATCGTTCGCCAGCATGCCACCGCCGGTGCCCGGATTGGGATCGAAACGGGCCCAATGACGACCTGGCTGGTACACGAATTGCGCGGTCGCGATCTGGATGTCGTATCTAATTGCCGGTGCTGGCATTCCAAGAGGCATACCGACAGTTGTCGGCTCATCAATGACCCTTGCGAGACGAAAGTTTGCCGAATGCACTGTCGAGCAAGGAAGTCATTTTGTGAATGGCGGAGTTTACTGCTTTGTCGATCGTATCGGACTCGTCAGTCGTCACAACAGGATCCAGTCCGTTCGGCCGAATTTCGAGGACGCAGCGTTTGCTGCCGTCGGCACTCTTCTCGTTCAGATCAGACAAATGAAGTTCAACTCGGGTAATCCGGTCAGAAAACCGGGATAGGCGTTCCCTTACAAACTTCTCCATTTTCTGGATTAGAAGCTCGGAACCCTCGATTGTATGATCCGTATTCACTTGTATTTTCATTGAAATTTCCTCTCGTACTTGAAGGGGGAATATTTGGCACAAAGCGGGTCAGTTTGACGCGATGGCTGCCAAAAATCTTATCAGTTGGGCGTCTTGCGACATCCTTGGAAACTTCTCCGTTGAGGCGATTTTCGACCTCCCCATGATAATGTTTCCATAACTCCTCTAAAATCTTGGGGCAGCGCCGACATTCAATGAATCGACGGGCACTCTGCACATCTCTCTCGAGCATATCGGCGGCAAATTTGCCTTCATCCGACCGGTAAAAATCTGTCTGCTCAATGATTGAGCGCCTGCTACCCGAGCCACTAGAACTCGTCGCGGCCCCGTTCCGTTCCCTGTAGAGCCGTGGCGGCGCTTTCTTGTTTATGTCGCATGACGAGAATCTGTGTCATGAGGAATATCGATTTTTGCTTATTATGCTGCAAGAAGCCTATCGTGCAGAGTGTGAGGACGCCACGACCGTCGACTTGCACTCCTTGGAATATCTCTAATTTGCCGAACGGGCGTTTTCAACGCGGCCACCTTCATTCTCCCAGGTTGCGACACCTGGGAGTGAGTGCGGCGCGCATGCCGCTTTTGCAATCGATTGGCCTGGGCGTGCGTTCAATGGCGAAAATTGACGGTGGGGATAAGGATGGTCATCCAGAATCTGGACGAATAGCGACAGCTTGCGCCGATGTTTGCGGATGTTGCCCGATCCGGTTGCTGCGTCATGCCGCATGAGGGTGAGCTGTTCCTCTTTTAAGATTTGATTGAGGCACATTTAGTGCGCTCCTGCATCGAGCCGGGGGCGCGGCTAGTCCCTCAGTCACAAATGGCTTGGTCAAATATATGTGATCAGTTCCATATGGCATATCACAGCTATATTGTCGAAATATTTTCAATATAGTCGAATTTTACGTGAGATTAATCTCAATATTATATAAGATATTACAATAATAAAAACAAATGTATCGTATATTCATGCCATCCTATCAGAATTAAGGCGTGGATTTCGAGTCGTATCGCTGTGGTCAGATTGTAGAGTATCGCTCGGCAAATTTCTTTTTGCGCCATGATAGTCGAATGTCTGGTTTTGGTGAGCGTTCCTGTTTTCGGAAAATGGCTTGGCTTGGGCACTAAGCTGCCTATCGGACAGTGATCCGCTTTATGACGATGCTTCGCGGGAGGACCATCGTCATTAGCCTCTCAGGCAATTCTCATGCTTCATAGGAAACTTCTAAAAGAAGCCGAATATGGCATTTTATCAAAGATAAGTGCTATTAAATGCCAGTTTTGTCATTTTAAGATAAATATTCACTCTTGATATTTTGAGCCATATATGGCATACAAAACTAGGATTTATGTTTTAAATGACAATATTGGCATGTAACGATGATATCACAAAATGACTCGGATGGGGCTATTCTGAAAGAGTTGGGCGACCGGCTTTCCCGGTACCGTCTGAACCGCAACCTCACCCAAGACCTGCTCGCCAAAGAAGCCGGCGTATCCAAGCGCACGCTTATCCGGATCGAAGGCGGCCAGTCTGTTTCGATCGATAATCTTATTCGCGTCCTTCGCGCGCAAAACTTGCTTGGCAACCTCGATGCCCTGGTCCCTGCCCCACCCGCCAGTCCGATCCAACAAGCCAAATTACATGGCAAACGGCGGCAAAGGGCCTCAACGCCTTCCAGCAAGCCATCCGACCCGGAACCCTGGTCTTGGGGAGATGAGGAATGACCACAGCCATAGTCAGGCTCTGGGGAAGAGATATTGGAGCGGTTAGCTGGAACGAGACATCAGCACTTGCCAATTTCGAATATGACCCCGCATTTCGCAGCAGCAAGATCGAAATCGCGCCAATCACTATGCCCCTTTCCGAGCGCATCTATTCCTTTCCCGCTTCGCCACGCGAAACCTATCATGGACTTCCAGGCCTGCTCGCCGAACTCTTTGCCCGATGATTTCGGAAATGCCCTGATCAATGCATGGCTTGCCCGGCAGGGCCGGTCACCCGCTTCTTTCAATCCAGTCGAACGGCTCTGCTACACCGGGATCAGGGGCATGGGGGCTCTTGAATATCTGCCGACAATTGGTCCGGTCGATGACCAGTCTGTCGACGTCGATGTCGCCGCGCTTGTCGAACTTGCCAGCGAGATATTGACCAAGCGTAATGCGCTGGAAGGTTCATTTTTGCCCGATGACCGGGAGGACACGCTTCGCGATATCCTTCGGGTCGGCACCTCTGCCGGCGGCGCGCGCGCCAAAGCCATCATCGCATGGAATAGCGAAACAGACGAAGTGCGATCCGGACAAGTGAGCGCCGGCCCGGGCTTTACATATTGGCTTTTGAAGTTCGATGGCGTCTCGGGAAACAAGGACAAGGAGCTTGAGGATCACGCGAATCGGGCGCATCGAATATGCTTATTATCTGATGGCGAAGGCCGCGGGCATAACGATGAATGAATGCCGGCTGCTCGAGGAAGGTGGCCGCAGTCATTTCATGACAAAGCGCTTTGACCGCACCGATGCAGGCGGCAAGATCCATATGCTATCGCTCGGTGCCATGGAACATTTCGACTATAAGCGGCCCGGCGCTTATTCGT
>CAWJNG010000013.1:0-72265 GCA_963844225.1 uncultured Alphaproteobacteria bacterium
TTTTCTTACTGTCGCCTAAAGGGCTTACATCCTCTCGCAGGGCCGCCGCCATTTCAATTTGGCCGTTTTCAAGCCGACTCATTCAAAGCCATTACAATTCTAGTATGTGAATTGGTCGCCCGTCACCGGATCGCAGATTTTCGGAAGTCGACGAGGCAGGCGTTCATTTGCCGACACCATTTTCGAGCGATTCAATAGGCAATGTCAAATGCCAGCCGGATCGTGCGCGGACGTAGGGGTGTCAAATAACCGTCACGGCCTTCGACAAACGGAGTGCCAAGCGAGAAGCGGTTGCCGCGGGAGTCGAACAAATTGGTCAGCGTTAGCGACAAGCCGCGCCGTTCGTCTCCCAGCCGCATGGCCAGTCCAGTATCGATATAATCCCCCTGCCCTTCGCCCAACACCGGCCCGATGCCGAGCCGCGAGGGGCCGATGTAATTCGCCCAGCCATTGATGCGAAACTCGCGGTCGTCAAACGGGACAATATAATTGAAGGCTCCGCGAAAAGCATGGCTCGCAACATTGGGAATCTGACCCAATCGCGCCAATGATACAAAGGCTAATTGCGGCGACAATCTATCAACTCGGCTGTCGTTATAGACGCCCCCAAATTCCAACGACATCTCGGGCGTGGGCCGGACGGCGAATGACGCCGACACGCTTGTAATCCGTCCATCACCAATATTGGCAGTCGTCGGAAACCCGTTCCCGTCGATAAAATCGGCCTGAATATCCTGCCACTTGCTGTGCGACACAGAAAGCTTGGCGTCGAAAGGTATGCGTCCCTTGTGGTCGAACCGGGCGCCCACTTCATAGGTCGCGACATGATCGTTACGAAAGCGGGTTACAAAACCGCTGTCAATTGCCAAGCCGCCGGGGCGAAACCCCTCTTGATAACGCGCATAAAGGCTGAGGTCGGGTAGGGGCCTGACCAAGAGCGAGGCGGAAGGCAATGCGTCCTGTTCCGTGCGATGGGCGGTTATTTGTGCACCCGCCAATGCGATAGCATAAGGAATGTCTTCGCCCATGCCGCCAAGCCGGGCATGGGTAAAACGCAGCCCGCCGGACGCCACCACGTGAGGGATGACTTCAACATGCGCCTCGCCATAGGCTGTGAATTCGGTGATCTGGTTAGTTACACCCGTTACCGGCGAACGTAGGGCAATGCCGCCGAATTCGCGTCGTTGCTGTATTCGGTTATCGATAAAGCTGGCTCCGATCACCCATCCCAACCCATCGTGAAAGAGTCGCGATAGCCGCGTCTCACTTGTAAAAAGGCGCGTTCCATTATGCTGTTCGAGGATTTGAGGCGGCGCCCCGGTTTGACTTGCGTCAAAAATCTCCGACAGGTCGTGATGGATATAGGCCTGCGAAGTTTGAAAATGCAGATCGTCCCAGTCCTTCATTACGACCAGTTGCGCGGATGCATAGCGGACCATTGAACCCTGTTCGACAAGGCTGTTCCGCGTGAGCGGCGGCGCATTCCTATCAGCATATTGGGCATCATCAGACGTGATAGCCTGATAAATTCCACCGAGATCAATGGACCAACCGTCTCCGGAAACGAGACGCAAGGTCCCGCGTCCGCCACGGACAAATATACGATTGACGTCTTTCTGGCCAAGCATGGGATTATTGATATAGCCGCCATCGGTCAGCGAATAACCAACCAGCCGCAGCGCATGACCGCTGTCGCCCAACGGCAGATTGGCGATGGCAGCAATATCCCCGCCAGGCGCGCCATGCTGGGTCAACGACACACCGGCGATGGCTTGCAGATCAAACTGACGCGGATCAGGAGCCTTGGGTGTAATACGAATAATACCTCCCAGCGAACCGGCCCCATACAGCGTTCCCTGGGGCCCTTCCAACACCTCAACACTCTGAACATCATAAAGGCGAAGATCGGGATCGGGAGCATTATAGCTTAGCCGGATATCGCCCAGATATTGTCCTACCGTGGCCTGCGTCGGCCCGGTAAAGCTGGAATCGGCAATCCCCCGAATGAACAGCTTATTGCGACCCGATCCGAGGTAAGTGGATGAAATGCTCGCCATGCGCGACAAAATCGATTCGGTCCCGCGCTCACCGCCAAATGTCAAATCATCGCCATCCAGCAGGGTGGCGATGCCGGCATATTGCGATAGTGGCAAATCGGTTTTACTCGCGGTAACGACAATCTCCTGCGGCGGTGGCGTCGCAACAGCAGGCGGGGGGGCCGGTGCGCGCGGCTGCACCGGTGTCCTTAGTGCACGCCGGGAAGCGGTTCGAGCAGACGGTCGCGTCTCGATGCGCCAGCTTGTCGCGCTCACCTGCACTGCACGCGCGTTTGATCCGGCTAATAGGCGCGTTATTGCCTCTGAGACAGTCATCCGCCCATGCACTCGGTGCACCGGGCTTTGCCATAAGTTGCCATCGGCAACGCTAATGCTAACCCCTGTCTGACGACTCAGAACCGGCAACGCCCGCGCCAGAGTGGTCCGGGGCACATCAATTATATGCTCGTCCGCCGCAGACACTGCGGTCGGCAGCGCTAGCAGCAGCATTGCTAGCAAGAAGAGCAGGCGGCTCAGCATTTTATTGTGTCAGCAGCCATCCCTGGGGTTGTTTTTCGACTCGCACTCCGGCCAGCGCCGTTAAATCCGCAATGGTGCGATCCGGATCTTTTCCAACATTCAAAACCCCGCGAAACGAAATGCGCGCCACATCAGGTGCGATAGTCACCCGCATACCAGCCGTGCGATTCAGATCCTGCGCCACCTCGGTCAGCGAAGCGCCGTCATAGACCAATTGCCCGGTCCGCCAGCCTCCCACACTAGCGACATCAATATCGTGCATGACCCCGTTGCTCGTATCGATCGCTTTACCTGCCGCAACCCTGATATTCTGGCGACCGGGATTAAAGACGATCACGCCTTCGGAAACCGCGACCGACATGCTTTGCTCGCGGCGAACGACGTTAAAGGCCGTACCCATATCTTGCAATTTGCTATCGCCGGCCTCGACAATGAACGGATTGCCTTCTTGGTGGATGATGTGGAACATGGCCTCGCCCGCATCAAGTTGAGCAAAACGCGGACGATTCTTGTCGAGCTTCACGACCGATGCGCCATTCACTTCAATTCGTGACCCGTCAGCTAGCGTCAAAGTGCGGTGTTCGCCTGCTGCCGTTTCGACACGCGTGACTGCCCCATCGGGACGGAATATCGACAAGCTAATCGCGCCCACAAGGGCCGCGGCAACCGCTCCGCCAAACCACGCCCGCCGCGGTAGCATCTGGCCGCGCGGTCGGTCTTGAACGAACGCAAGTGGCGCAGGCCGTGGCAGGGACGCGAGGTCGACATCGAGGCTCGCTACAGCATCATAGACAGCCGCGTGTGCCGAATCCTCGACAAGCCATGCCGCAAAGGCATCCCAATCGGCAAAATCAGCGTCGCGTTGACGTATGACCCAATCAATGGCCTGGGCCTCGACTGCAGGGTTTATGTCAGGGTGCATCGAATTGCCTCTTGAGAGCCGCGAGCGCTGCGTAGGTTTTACGCAGATCAGCCTCGACAGTGCTCAAACTAACGCCGAGCTCGACGGCAATGTCGCGCTGGCTGATGCCATCAACGCGGAACCGACGAAAAATTCGCGCTGCCCGCTCGCCCATTTTATCAATTGCTTGATTGACCTGCTCCAGCTGCTCGCGCGAAATCAGTACGGCTTCGGTCGACGCTTTGTACGTTATGGCTTCTTCCCCCCATGCCTGCTCGCGCAACTGCTCCTGACGCCGCGACCGATATCGGTCGAGCATCAAATTATTGGCGGCGCGCATAATGTAGGACAATGGGTTGGCAATGGGTCCATCTTGTCGCTGCGACAACCGCATCCACAGATCATGAAATAAATCCTCGGCTCCTTCGCTAGCCCCACGCGCCGCTAGAAAACTGACGATACGATTCTTTTGGGCGAGCAACACCGCTTCGACACCCTGGTTAGAGTCGCTTCGTCTTTTGGCCTCTTTCATGGATGAATCATTCCGGACCGTCATCTGCTTGTTCTGGACGTTTATGAATCTCGCGGCGCGCATCCCCCCGGTGCTGCGGATATATAAAGGCAAGCGGGGCACACGCAACATCACTGAAATGCGCCCGCGGGGAAATGGCAAGCCTATTGGGGGTTGCAACAAGGCGGCCAAGTCAGAAATTGTCATCCTTTCAAGTTGAGTGGCAAGGCAAGAGGAAAACGCCTCAAAAGGGGGGGAGGAGAGGCGCTTTCCTCTTGCGGGCATAATCGGCCCCAGGTCGGGATTAGAGGCCGATTCGTAGGCTGGCGCGGAACGCCAGCGCTACATGGCTTTGCTGCTCTTCAGCAGAGAATTCACCGGCAACCTGAAAGGTCGGATTGCCGGCAATACCGCGCACTCGCCCTACCCAGCCGCTGGTCCGTTTCTCGGGAACCAATGTGAACGGCGTGCCATCTTTGTATTGAGCAACGGTATTTCCCAACGATCCGCCGACGATTTCGCGCCGCCCTCCTTCTAGCTCAAATCGGATCCAGCCATCATATTCGTCAAGCCCCCCCAAATCGAGGCCCAGCGCCACAAGCCCCGACACAGTCGTCTCGTCGCTGCTGCGATCGGCCACAATCAGGTTGAACGCATCGCCGCCGCCGACCTCCGTGTAACCATCTTCTTTCAGCTTGTAATAATCGACCGCGAGCGACGGACGGAATGACAATAGTCCAAATCGACTGTCGTGACTCACCGACGCCGATGCCGACCATAAGGTAGCGTCCCAACTGCCGTTCGCAACTTTGTCGATGGAGGTCGCGCCATTGTCCGCATGGAACAATCGCGTTCCCTTCAGGCTGATGGGCGCGCCGGAAAACCGCGCGTTCGCCATCCAGTCGCCACTGTGCAAGCGCCAATAGGCGGCGCCTTCCCACTGACTGCTATTCACCTCGTTTGCATTGCTGCCATTGCCGTCCTTCCCACTCAGAAATCCCGCCGACAGGCCAAAGTTACCAAGACCAGTTTCAATTTCGCCGCCGCCGCTAATACCCCAACCGGTCACGTCATAACTGGCAGTATTGCCTAGCCCCTTCGAGGATCCCCAGGCTGCTTGACTGATCCAATACCCCCATTTCCCTTCATCTTTGAAAGGTGAGGTCGGATCGGCCAGATGCCGCGACAAGGCGCGCGATCCCGATGTCACCACTTCGAATACACCGCCCTCATGCTCGGGCAGCATCTGCCCGACCTGCTGTCGGAACCGATCGCCGTCGGCAATATCAAGGAAGGCCGCCTCGACATCCGCATCCGCGGTCAATGCCGAATAAATGGCACCAAAGGCGCTGGTTTCAGACCGATTGAGCGCCAGCTCCGTGGCGCTCTTACGCGATACATCGATGATCAATTGCGTCGCATTGGACGTCAGCACCCCCTTGTAAAGAAAGGGAAGAAGCGTCGTCGTCGTTGTCAGCTTATCTGCACCTGAAAGAGATCCCGCTTGCAAGACGACATGGCTTCCTTCGGCATCTTCGACGCTCGACAACTTCAGTGCCAATTTCGACTGATCTGCAAAACTAGCATTGCCGGTGACCGAGAGCGCGGTTCCCGAACTGCCTGCATCCAGAGTGACACCCAGCACGCCTTTGCCTGTCACGGCCAGTGACGAGATCGTCGCCGCGCCGCTGACGTCAAAAGTGCCACCATCAACCGTCACTGCCAGACCTTGGGAATTGGCCAACGTCCCGGTAAACAGCGACGAACCACCGATGGTCAGCATATCCGCACCACCACCAAAGTCTGCCATGCCATTGAATATGGACGTTCCTGCTAGCGCCAGACTGTCGTTAGCTGCCCCGAAAATTGCGTTCCCATTGTAGATGGCGTCGCCTGAAAGCTTGAGCTGGTTAGCGCCAGCGCCAAAGCTAGTATTGCCCTTAACAGATCCGTCAGCGATATCGAAAATGTCATCTCCGCCGCCCATACGGACATCGCCAATGATGGTCGGAGCGGTGATCCCCGATGCTACCGCCGTCTGTTTTAGCATCACCCCGCCGACGTTCACCGACAGATCGAGGGCAATGTTCCGGCCAGAGGCTGCAAGCGCCCCTGTAGCGCTGATGGAACCGCTATTTTCGATCAGGGAGACGCTCCCCGATTTATCAATGATTGCGACCGCTGTTCCGGCGTCTCCAGACGCTTTGGCGATGATAGCACCGCTATTTCGGATAGTGGCAACATTGCCGCCCGCATCAATCTGAATTGCGCTCGCGATGGCAGTGGCGGCATTTCCGCCCGTCGCCTCTACCTTACCCGCATTGCGAATCTCCGGCGTGGTCGCCCCCGCTCCGATACGAATGGCAGTTGCAGATGCTCCATTGGAAGCGGCCTGAACATTGCCGCCGATACCAATTCCGATGCCGCCTGCAATATTTACTGCCCCGCCGCGGCCACCGATATCGAGCGCGGATGCATTCTTACCTGCATATACGCCGCTGCCGATTACCGATCCGTTGATCACCAATCCAAAGCCCGTGCCAGTGCCCGAAACCGGACCAATGGTCACGGAATGGTCCACCGCACCAATCCGCATCGCAGGGGCGGATCCATAGGAACGAACGACTGCCGATCCTTCCTTTGCATCATCAATACCGTCATCGTCCTCGTCGGCGTCGGTCGTACTATTATCTTTTGGCGGGACGGCCAATATAACGCCGCCAGTGACATCGCCCTCAATCGACAAGGCGGGACCGCCGAGAAGCAGATCGTCAGCGTCTAGTTTTGACGGATCTGCGGGCGACGTCGTCGAACGATAGCCCGTTGCGGTCAGATTGCCCTGCACCTCCAATGCGCCGGCGATTGTTCCCGTCAACTGTGCGGCCACGGCATCGAGGCCGGTTGCGCTAATCGTGCCGGCCAATCGAACATTGCCCGTCACGTCCCGCAACCCGACTCCCAAGGCGCGATCGCCCAGCACCGTGGTCATCCCGTCATGGGTTAATTTTCCGGTGAGTGCTCCGCCTAGCCGGATCCCCGCCGAATCATTGCCTTCGATCGTGATCGTGCCGCTGTTGATGATATTGCCGGTAAACGCTCCTCCAGTGGAGATGCCGGCGCGACCGGATCCGATAGCGAAAACTCCATCAAGGTCGCCGTCATTGTCGATATCGGTTGGGGTATAGGGTTCATCGATGATGATTTTACCGCCCGCTGCGTTGGTAATCATCCCCGTTATGCCAGCCTGAGCGAATATTCCTGTTGCATTGTTGGCATTACCAATTTCGATGGTGCCTTCGTTCACCACCTGATTATTGCTGTCGATGATCACTGCTGTTCCGCCCGTCGGCTTCACCGAACCCTTTGTAGTAATTTTAACATTGTCAGGAGCCCCCGATTTAACCGTCGCCGTGCGGATCGGGTTAGTCGTTGCGGTATCAATGTTTGTTTCAGCAGCAGCAGCGGTAGCGATGAACGCAATCAGACAAGTGGACGCTAGCAGGGTCTGGCGCATAAGATTCCTCAAATGATGGTCGGACGGGACTATTCCCGCGGATGATCACTTGACGGAACCACAAGGGCGGAACCTTGGAAGAATCTCGAGCCTGCCCGGCAGTTCAGAGCACCGACGTGGGTGACAATAAGGTGTTCAGCGGCCGCACACGTAGCATCGCCGAATTAATCAGCCCGATTGCCAAACCGATCGACAAGATCAATCCCGTCCCCGAAGCGCGCAAACGTACCAAGCTGACCCGCTCAGATGGCAGCGCAGTCAAGAGATAGGGGTAAATTTCGGCGACTGTCGCTAACGCCAACAGCGTCGCCGCCTGACCAGCCACCCCGCGCCAGAATTTTCTTCGTGACCTATACGCTATTGCTGCCGGCCAATTCGGCGGGCCTGGTCACTGCCGTCCGTCCCTGAAACGGCGCAGGGCATCCCGCCGGGCATGAGCACCTATTTCACGTCGTTCCTGCTGCGCACTACGCATTCCTCCCTGCGTCCCACTACGCATTCTTCCGCTCCCTTTATCGGCGCGATATGGCCGCGCGTACGCGCTGAAAGGCAAGAGGGCTCGAAAACAAAGTATCGCCCTGCTCCCTTAAAGGCGGGCAGCGGGATTTGTTAGCAGCGCTGCTTAGTCACTGCGGGTGGAGGCCATCGCCTTGCGCAAGGCGAATGATCTCAACCGAGTGCCTCGCGTACCACCGCGACGGCAGCCTCGGCCGCGCCGCCATCGGGGCCGCCTCCTTGTGCCATGTCAGGGCGGCCACCGCCGCCTTGGCCGCCCAACCTTGCCACCGCCAGCTTGACCAATTCGATAGCACTATGCGTGTTGGTCACATCTTCGGACACGCCGATGGCAACTGACGCGCGGCCATCATTCACAGCAACCAGCATAGTGACGCCCGAACCGATCTGCTTCTTCATGTCATCAACTGCGGCGCGCAGCCCTTTTGGATCGAGCCCTTCGACGACCTGCGCTATAAAGCCGGTGCCGCCAACATTTTCGATCGCAGGTTCGCTTGCCGCGCCAGCTCCGCCGCCCATTGCCAGCGATTTCTTCGCCTCGGCCAGCTCGCGCTCTGCCTTCTTCAATGCATCGCTCAGTGACGCAACACGCGCCGGCACATCGTCCGGCGCCGTTTTGAGTATCATTGCTGCCGACTTCAGCGCCTCTTCACGCGTGGTAAGCCATATCCGTGCGGCTTCTCCCGTCAGAGCTTCAATCCGTCTTACGCCCGACGACACGGCGCTTTCGCTAACAATCTTGAATAACGCAATATCACCTAACGCCCTTACATGGGTGCCACCACACAGCTCGACTGAATAGGCGTGTTCGCTCCCCTGCCCCATGCTCAGAACGCGCACTTCGTCGCCATATTTCTCGCCAAACAGCGCCATCGCGCCCGCCTCGATCGCGTCATCGGGGGTCATCAGCCGCGTTGTCACCGCATCATTACACCGGATATGAGCGTTGACATCGGCCTCGACCGTCGCAATCTCGTCCGGCGTCAACGCTTTAGGGTGCGAATAGTCAAAGCGGAAACGGTCAGCGGCAACTAGGCTACCCTTTTGGGTGACATGCCCGCCCAGCCGCTCACGCAGCGCTGCGTGCAACAAGTGGGTTGCACTGTGATTGGCACGAATGCGATTCCGCCGCCCCTCATCCACCTTCATATGAACTGCATCGCCTACCTTGAGGCTACCTGCAGTCAGCTTGGCCTGATGCGCATGTAGCCGACCCAGTGGCTTGGCGGTGTCCACCACCTCAGCGTGCAATCCTGCGGAAGTCCAGATACAGCCGCTATCACCCATCTGCCCGCCGCTCTCACCATAAAAGGGCGTCTGATTAGTCAGCACAATCACTTTGTCGCCTGCCCTGGCCTGCTCGACCGGCGCGCCATCCTTGATGAGTGCAATAACTGTGCCTTCGCCCTCGCTGGCCTCATACCCGATGAATTCGGTACTTCCGTGAGTTTCGGCAAGATCGAACCATATCTCGTCGGATGCTTTTTCACCGCTGCCCTTCCACGCCGCACGCGCCGCTGCCTTTTGCTGCGCCATCGCGCTGTCAAATCCGGCCCGGTCGACAGAAATACCCTGCAAACGCAGCGCGTCTTCGGTCAAATCATATGGAAAGCCAAAGGTGTCGTAGAGTTTGAATGCGACATCGCCCGCTAGCGTGGCGCCTTCGCTCATTCCCCTTGTCGCATCCTCCAAAAGGTGCAAACCCTTGTCGAGCGTCTGACGGAATTTCACTTCCTCCCGTTCCATGGTCTCGCCGATTAACGGTTGCGCGCGGACCAGTTCGGGATATGCGGCACCCATTTCGGCGGTCAGCGACGGCAACAGGCGGTGCATCAACGGATCCTTGGTGCCCAGCAAATGAGCGTGGCGCATCGCGCGGCGCATAATCCGCCGCAATACATAACCGCGCCCTTCATTCGACGGCAGAACACCATCGGCAATCAAGAAACTAGACGCTCGCAAATGGTCTACAATGACGCGATGACTTGAACGGTTCGCGCCCTCGGCCGTAATGCCAGTTTGATCGATCGACGCCGCAATCAACGCCTTGAACGTATCGGTATCATAATTGTCGTGAACGCCTTGCAAGACAGCGGCAATCCGCTCCAAGCCCATGCCGGTGTCAATACTCGGGTGCGGCAAGTCAACGCGGTCGCCCTCACCGCGCTGGTCATATTGCATGAACACCAAATTCCAGATTTCGACAAAGCGGTCGCCATCTTCATCAGGCGAACCTGGCGGACCACCAGGAATATGGTCACCATGATCATAGAAAATTTCGCTGCACGGGCCGCACGGACCGGTGTCCCCCATCGACCAGAAATTGTCATTTGTCGCGATGCGGATGATGCGGTCGTCAGGCAGACCCGCGATCTTCTTCCACAGCGCGAAAGCTTCGTCATCGGTGTGAAAAACGGTGACAGTCAATCTCTCGGCGGGGATGCCCCAAACTTTGTGCACCAACGTCCACGCATGGAGGATAGCCTCTTCCTTGAAATAATCGCCGAAGGAGAAATTCCCTAGCATTTCAAAGAATGTATGGTGCCGCGCAGTGAAGCCTACATTGTCTAGGTCATTATGCTTGCCGCCAGCGCGAACGCATTTCTGCGACGAGGTAGCGGTCGTGTACGGTCGTTTTTCAAGGCCGGTAAAGACGTTTTTGAACGGCACCATGCCCGCATTGATGAACATCAAAGTTGGGTCGTTGTGCGGCACCAGCGGGGCCGATGGCACGATATGGTGGCCTGCCCCGGCAAAATAGTCGAGGAATGCGCGGCGAATGTCGTTGGTCGAGGTCATGGCCGCGAATTAGGGGCTTTGACGCGATGCGACAAGTCGCGAAGTGTCCTTTCGCGCAATTGTCTGACCAAATCAAATGTCCGTAGCTATGCCTTTACCCAGATAACACGGCAATTTACGCAACAGATCGGCCTTGGGCACTCCCTCTTCCATCATCGATGCTGGCACCTCGGACGTGTCGGTCCGCACTAAGCTAAATCCCGATTCCGGTGTCGCACGATGTACGACTAGATAACCGCAATCCATCGCGCCATTGGACCGGTCGCCGCGAAAATCAAAAGCGGCATACAGCCCAGGTGGCTGACCTGTAGGGTCGGGGTACCATGTTAGACGCAGAATTCGAATCCTACCGTCAGCCCACAGACCATCGCGCTTACGCAGGCTCATTTCCCATTCAAGGCGCGGCGTGCTTGCCTGCATTGACAACCGTAGCATCGCATAGGCCGCCGCATAATCACGTCGGGCCAACGCTTCTGTAAAATCGACAACGCGCGCCATCGCCTTGGCCTCGTCGGCATCGCTTGACTTAAACTTACTCGATGGCGGCACCACTGAACGCTCGACATCGGGACCAAGTTCCGGACGTTCCTGCGCGGCAACCTGCCCGATCCCTGTCAGCGACAGAAAAATCGCGCCAGCCAAAACCGCCTGTAAACGTCTTCTAATAGGCATAATAGGCGCCACCCTTTTCACGCGCGCGCTGCCAAGCCGGACGCGCGTGCGCAGACGTGACAAAAGCGGCGAGTTTGGGATAGCGATCACCCATCCCTTGCATCACTGCAATTTCGGCCGGGAAACTGAGCATGATGTCGGCTGCCGACAGCTGATCGCCAATGAAGCACCCATTGTCGCCAATTTCCTGTTCCATATAAGAAAAATGCGAATCAAGTTGCTGGTCGATGCGTGGATTCAGGGGCGCGGCGGCTTCGCCTAGGCGGCTGGTGTAGAGCCGCAACAAAATCGGCGTCATCGCCGACCCTTCAGCAAAATGCAGCCACTCAAGGTGACTGATATAATCATCCGTCCCGCGCGCCGGAACCAGTGTGTCACCGCCCAAATGTTCGCAGATATGTTCGGTGATTGCGCCCGATTCGATAATCACTCGTCCATCATGCTCCAGCATCGGAGACTTGCCGAGCGGATGCACCGCGATCAGTTGGGGCGGAGCGAGGTTGGTCTCTGCATCACGCTGATAATATTTAATCTCATAGGGCGTGCCAATTTCCTCGAGCAGCCAAAGGATGCGCTGAGAACGGCTGTTGTTCAAATGATGGACGATAAGGGACATAAGATTCTCCTTGGGCTCTAGCGGATGGCGTTGCGATGAATAAGTGCGGCAAGCTCACGGACCAATTTGGCACCGACGATCGCGGTGACGCCGCCGATGTCACGTCCGGGATGATGCTCGACAATATCTGCGCCAACTATGGGGGCTTGTTGCCGGTCGAGCACGGCCAGCAATTCCCGCACCGTCAAACCACCTGGTTCGGGGTGAGCAACACCCGGCGCTGCGGCAGGATCGAGACCGTCGAGGTCGATCGATATGTATAGCGGACCATCAAGGACCGGAACGGACGTTGCCGCAAATGACGCCATCGGTATGATTTCAACGCCAAAACGCGCCGCTTGTCCAAGACAGTGGCGATTCAGGGTGCGGATTCCCACCTGAACCAGACGCGCGGACAGGCCCGTTTCACAAATGCGGGCAAAGGGGGAGGCATGGCTACGAGGATTGCCTTCAAAATCATCATAAAGGTCGGGATGCGCATCGAAGTGCAATATGTTGAGCGCACCAAATTGAGCCGCAATTGCTCGAACGAGGGGCAAAGTAACCGCATGATCGCCGCCCAATGCTAACGGCACCTCTCCGGCCTTAAGGAGCATGCCAACATGGCGATCAATTGTTTCATCATCGGATGCCACATCTTCGGTCAATGGCAGATCACCATCATCGACAAACGCGATATCGGACCCGATTTCGAGCCCGCTCTCGCTCGCCAAATTGCCGCGATCGCTCCACAACGCAGCGCGGATAGCAGCGGGACCGCCTGCAGCGCCGCGTTCAAAGGAACTATTCACATCGGTGGGCAAACCAAACAGGCGGATCGAAGGCATATCCCGTTGTAGCGGGTTGACGCCTCACAACAAGGGCTGCCGCCTTCCAACCTAGCCTCCCTGAGAAAGCCGTGGCGCCGACCAGAAAGATTAGGCGATGGCTGACACCAGCGCCATAGTCGGAGACTATGGCAAGAGGGGGCATGTGTCAGCCATCGTTCAGGACGCAAGGTGTCCCGATATCGTTCCGCGCCGCCCATGGCGAGGGCGCCTTCAGGCTATTATTTATCGTCGTCGCTATCGCCGCTATCGTCCGGCCCAGTCATCATCTCCTCGGCCACTTCATCGGTGCGGCTCCGGATCGCCTTTTCTAGTCGATCCATTAGCTCCGGATTTTCCTTAAGGAAATTCTTGGAGTTTTCCCGCCCCTGACCGATGCGGATTGAGTCATAGCTAAACCAAGCACCCGATTTCTCGACAAGACCCGCCTTGACGCCAAGATCGAGAATTTCACCAATTTTAGAGATGCCCTGTCCATACATGATGTCAAATTCGACCTGCTTGAATGGCGGTGCGACCTTATTCTTTACCACTTTGACCCGCGTAGAGTTGCCGACAATATCATCGCCATTCTTGATCTGGCCGGTGCGACGAATATCGAGTCGGACGCTGGCATAGAATTTCAGCGCATTGCCGCCGGTCGTCGTTTCGGGATTCCCGTACATAACGCCAATTTTCATACGCAGCTGGTTGATGAAAATGACCATGCAGCGCGAACGGCTAATCGAACCGGTCAGCTTGCGTAGAGATTGCGACATCAACCGCGCCTGCAGACCGACATGGCTGTCGCCCATTTCGCCTTCGATTTCAGCGCGCGGTACCAACGCGGCAACCGAGTCAATCACCAATATGTCGATCGCGTTTGACCGCACCAGTGTATCTACAATCTCCAGCGCCTGTTCGCCGGTGTCCGGTTGCGACACGATGAGTTCGTCGATGTTGACGCCAAGCTTACGGGCATAGACAGGGTCAAGCGCATGTTCGGCATCAACAAAAGCGGCAGTCCCGCCGGTTTTTTGCGCTTCGGCAATGGCGTGCAAGGCCAGCGTCGTTTTACCCGAGCTTTCGGGACCATAAATTTCGATCACGCGGCCGCGCGGCAACCCGCCAACGCCCAGCGCGATATCGAGTCCGAGCGAGCCGGTCGAAATCGATTCGACTTGCATCGTCTCCTTCGACCCCAATTTCATCACCGAGCCTTTACCAAAGGCGCGATCTATCTGCGCGAGCGCGGCGTCGAGCGCCTTTTGCCTATCCATGCTATTCACTGATTTCCCCGTTTCGACGAGTGACAATTGACCGGCCATAACCGTACCCTTCCTGCTCTAAAGCGAAGCCCGAAGCATCGCAACGCCAGACCGGTGTACATCATTTGTTCTTTTTGAACAAGAGGAGAACATCGTTGGATTTTGGTCGATAGCCAAATTTGGTCGTGACGCTATGCTTTGCTCGTCAGCAAATCCTGCAACACCGAATCGATCTCGGATAGGCGAAAGGGTTTGGACACCAGCTTGTGCTTGACATGCGCCGGTGGAATAGAATCGCCGCCACCGGTCGTAAAGGCAAAAGGGATCTGCCGAGCCGCAAGCGCATCAGCGAACGGCCAGACTTTTCGCTCTCCGATATTGATGTCGACCAAGGCAGCAGCGATTTGACCGGCCGCAATCGCTGCCTCGGCCTCCTCTAGCGTTGCCGCTTGCACCGGTTCAGGAAAACCGAGCGCTTCGAGCATGTCAGCCAGCATCATGCCGATCAGTGCGTCATCCTCGACAAGTAGAATTTGTGCAGAATCAGCCATTGTCCCCCATCCGACGGCCCACGCGATTGAGTGTGTCGAGAGTCGCTTCGGTCAATTGCACCACCGAAAAGGGTTTAGGCAGGAATGCCACATCGTCAATGTTGATCGACTGTCGCAACTGTTCCTCGGCATAGCCCGACATGAACAGAACCGGCAGGTCGGGTCGTTCGCTACGGATTTGGCGCACCATCGCTGGGCCGTCCATCGTCGGCATCACCACGTCGCTTATAATCAGGTCAATTTTGTCATTCTCGGCAAAACGCTCAAGGCCCTCTTCGCCTTGCGACGCGGTAATAACGGTATAGCCCGCGCGAACCAGAGCGCGTTCTGCCACCGCGCGCACAATATCTTCATCTTCCACCAACAAGATGGTCCCACTCCCCCATTCCTTGCGCTTTGCGGGAGGGGGAAGATTCGTCGGTTTGGTCGGAGCCGCTTCGGCGCGATGGACCGGCAGATAAATTGTAAAGCTGGATCCTTCCCCGGCCTTGGTATCTGCAAAAATATAACCGGCCGATTGCTTAATGATACCATAAACAGTGGACAGTCCTAGCCCTGTACCCTTGCCGACATCTTTGGTTGTGAAAAAAGGTTCAAAAATCTTGGGTAGGACATCCGCAGGAATGCCGGTGCCTGTGTCGCTGATTTTGAGCGCGCAATAATCGGCAGACGGCATGACTTCATTGCCCATGTCGCGCACTTCGGCTGCGGGGACCCGATAGGTTTCCAACGTCAGCGTTCCGCCGTCTGGCATAGCATCGCGCGCATTTACTGCCAGATTGACGATCACCTGTTCCAGCTGCCCCGGATCGGCACGTACCGCCCCCAGATCACGCCCGTGCCGTACCGATAATTCGATACGCTCACCGATCAGCCGCTTGAGCAAATGGGAAACTTCCGAGACCACATCGGGCAACTGCAAAATCTGTGGCCGCAACGTTTGTTGCCGAGAAAAGGCCAGCAATTGCCGCGTCAGGCTAGCTGCGCGATTGGAATTGCTACGAATTTGCTGAATATCGTCATAATCACCATCACCCGGGGTGTGGCGCATCAACATCAAGTCGCAACTGCCCAAAATGGCGGTCAATATATTGTTGAAGTCATGCGCAACACCGCCGGCTAGCTGACCCACGGCTTGCATCTTCGACGCTTGCGCCACCTGTCGCTTGAGCCGGGATTCCTCGCTACTGTCTTTCAGGCTCAACAATACAGCCGCCTCTCCCAATCCGCGCACGCCGACGATCCGCATAGGGATGGAGTCATCGGGCTGGGTAGCAAGCCGAATCGACAGGTCGCCTCCCGCTTGCTGTCCCCCGCTGTGGCGACGGATCATGTCTGCTAGCGGCCCCTTGTCCTCGGCAACAACAAGATCGCCAGGATAGCGCGGCCGCTTGCCATCGGTTTGTCCGGCGGCACGGGCAAACGCCTTGTTCATATATAGAAAACGACCATCTCGATCGACCATCGCCAATCCAAAGGGGAGCAAGGACACCAACGTTTCGACGTAATTTTTGGCAGCCCCGCGCTCGACCGCGCCGGTCGCCTCGTCGATCAAAGCGATGAGCACCGGCGCATTGGGATCGGCTGGAGCGAGGGGGATTTGCAGCAGGCGGACGGGCGGAGCCTTGTCGCCCTCCCGATCGAAAAACAGTGCGCCATTTTCATCCAGACGCAGCATGGTTCCAATATCGCGGCCGGCATAGGAGCTGTTTGCATCGCCCATGGCACGGAGCAAAAAAGCACTGTTTGCGACGCGCAACCGGCCTTCGCTATTGACCAATGCGGCCATGATGCCCGCTTGACCCAGCGTTAAGCCTGCCGGTCCGTCGAGGTGGCGAATAATCTCGACCGCCAGATCAAGTCCTTCGACTGGTGCAAAGCGCCACACGAGATAATCTTCGGCCTGTCCCGCCCGCACAATCTGAGCGCGAAGACGCAATGTCCCCATTACCAAATCATCGGCGTTTCCCTCCCCATCGCGCCACGCCGCACGTCCGGCATTTTTCAAAACCTCGCTGCCGCGTCCCAGCAATGGCAAACCGGGAGGCGTAGCAAAGCCGTTGAACCAGCTTGCGAACAGATCATTCGCACAGACTAGTCGACCCGCGCGATCGGTAACGGCAATCGCAATATCATCATGATCCAGCGCCTGGCGCAGCATGGTCCAGTCAGGAACGACGGTTTCGCTGCCTGCCTGCGTAGGAAAATATCGCCGCGACAAGATCATGCCCGCCGCCGCAACTGCCAATCCGGCAGCAAAACCGGCCGCCATCACGGCATTGCGGGTAGCCCAAAACAATAGACAGACCGAAGCGAGCGCCAGCACGCCAATGGCGAGCATGTCGAGCCTCGACAAGCTGGCCGCAGTCAGTGGATCACCGACCGGGCCAGTCGCCATTCTTCGGTGAGCAGAAGAGGAGGACAGACTGTCCGCGGTCAATGAAAATCCCTTACGACTGGTTGCTTACCAGATATGGACGCGCTCTTCTGGCTTCAAATAGAGCTTCTGATCCGGTTTCACTTGATAGGCCTTGTACCATGCGTCAAGATTGCGAGGCACCCATGACCGTTGAATGGACGGAGAATGGGGGTCGGTTGTGATGCGTTGTGACAGATTCTGCTCGCGATAGTTACGCCGCCATACCTGCGCCCAGCCCAAAAAGAAGCGCTGATCGCCAGTCAGGCCGTCAATGACCGGCGCCTCCTTGCCATTCAATGAAGCTTTATAGGCGTCATAGGCGATGGTCAGGCCAGCAAGGTCACCGATATTCTCACCCAGCGTGAAAGTGCCGTCGAGATGTTCACCGGGCAGAACTTCATAAGCGTCATATTGGGCGACTAACGCCTTGCCAGCATCTTCGAACGCTTTGACATCGGCGGGCGTCCACCAATCTGCCAATTTCCCTGTCTCGTCATATTTCGACCCTTGATCGTCGAAATGATGACTAACTTCATGGCCGATCACGGCGCCGATGCCGCCATAATTGATAGCCGGATCAGCCTTGGGGTCGAAGAAAGGCGGCTGCAGAATTGCGGCTGGGAATACAATCTCATTCATGCCGAAATTGGCATAGGCATTCACTGTCATCGGGGTCATGCCCCATTCCCAGCGGCGGATCGGCCCGCCGAGGCGCGAGATATTGTCATCGTGTTGGAATTGGTTGGAACGCAAGGCATTGCCGAACAAATCATCCGACTTGATTACTAGCGAGCTATAATCTTTCCACCGGTCGGGATAGCCAATCTTTGTTGTAAAATTGGCCAATTTTAATTTTGCCTTGGCCTTCGTTTCGGGCTGCATCCATGTCAATTTGCCGATGCGGCGATCCAATGCGGCGAGCACATTCTTAACCAGTTGGTCCATCGCTGCTTTGGTTTCAGGCGGAAAATATTGCGTTACATAGTCTTGCCCGACCGCTTCACCCAGATTGCCAGTTGTGAAATCGACGGCGCGCTTCCAGCGCACCTGCTGTTCGGGCGTGCCCGACAATGCAGTCCCAAAAAAGGAGAAGGATTCCTTGCTGACCGCGTCGGGCAATTCGTCTGCAAAACTATCAAGACTGCGCACCAGCAACGCATCGCGAATGACTGCAATCGGGGCTTGGGCAATCAACGTCGCCTCGCCGGTGAAAGCACTTGGCTGCGACACCAGCAAGCTATCTTCCTTGACGCCAACCCCGCGTATAAATGTCGCAAAGTCAAAGCCGGGAGCGGTTTTAGCCAATTCAGCGACTGTCATTTTGTTGTAAACTTTGGTCGCATCGCTGCTGTCATTTTTGTCCCAGTGGACGGCCGCAATCTGCTTTTCAAAATCATAGATCGCTTGCGCGCGCGCACTTGCATTGGCCTCGCCCGCCAATGTCAAAACATTTTTCAAATGGGTTAGGTAGGCCGACCGCGTTTTGTCGAAGCGTTCGCCCTCTTTCAGATAGAAATCGCGGTCAGGCATGCCCAAGCCGCCCTGGAACATCGTATAGATATAAACGTCGGGATTTTTGTCATCCTGACCCACATAGCCCCCAAAGAAATGGCGAACGCCATTCCGATCAGCAGTGGCAAGCAGCTTTGCCAGCCCGGCCTTATCGACGCTACGGATCTGGTCCAGCCAGGGCTGGATCGGTGCCAAACCCTTGGCTTCAACCGTCGCGCTATCGAGATAGGAGCTGTAAGCACGCCCAATCATGCTGTCAGGATTATCCTTGGACTTCTCCAATATGGCGCGGGTCCGCTCCTGCGACAGATCAGCAAGGGCCGTGAACATGCCATAGTTGGATTTGTCGGCTGGTATTGCTGTATCCTTCGCCCAGGTGCCATTGGCAAAGGCATAGAAATCATCGCCGGGGAGCACGGTGTTATCCATGCCATCCTTGTCGAAGCCGAAATCCCCGATCTGAGGCCCAGCCTTTTGTGGCACGGCGGAGTCGCCTGAGGTGGCACTCTCGCCAGCATCAGCCGCCATGACGCCCGCACTTGGGAGGCACACAAGTGCAAGTGCCAATGTACCCGTCACCAACAGGCGCGAAGGCTTAACCAACTTTTTCATCAATTGCTCTCCAAACTAGGTCGTCATCCGTCTCTGCCCCCAAGATGCAAGCCGGCAGATTATGCCCTTGCTATAGTGGGCTCACCAAACGGTTCAACCGGCGGTTGGGTCGCTCGTCGATGAGTCATGTCGTTTGTCGGCGCGCGCACGCGCCATCTTGCGGCGCCAGCGCAGGCGGATCCAATTGTCCCAGACGACCGACGCCAGAACATAACCGACAACGGATGCGATCACCGACACGATAAACAGCCCCGCAACCATCGCAGGCGCCGCGTCCGAAACGAACCAGCGCGTCCATTCGCCGATACTCGCTCCATTGTCGGCAAGCACCGTAAAGGTCTGGATATCGGCGTGCAAACCGGTGGCGCGATTGCCCAGCCAGACGGATCCCGCCAGAATGAAGGGCGTCGTGGCGGGGTTCGACAAAAAGGTCATCGCCGCGCCAATAGGAATATTGGCGCGAAATGGCAGTGCCAACAATGCCACGCCGAGAATCTGAACTCCTGGGATCAGAAAGAAAATGCCAATAAACAATCCCAAAGCGACCCCGCGCGGTACCGACGTGCGGGTGAATCGCCACAAATGACTATGCGCAACGCGATGGGCAAACGGCCGGACAAAGCGGCTGGCGAGGAGCTCGTCGCGTGTCGGCGAGTTGCGCCGAACCCAGTTCATAAAACCGGCCTTTTTGGGGGCTTCGGGTGTTTCAGTCATCCGCGCTCTTTCATCAGGCGTTGCTTGTCACGCTTCCAGTCCCGCTCTTTAATCGACTCGCGCTTGTCATGCGCCTTTTTACCCTTGGCAATCGCCAGTTCGACCTTGGCCCGGCCACGGCTATTGAAATAGACTGACAGCGGCACTAGCGTCATACCCTGCCGTGCCACAGCTGCGTGCATCTTGTTAATTTCGCGCCCGTTGAGAAGAAGCTTACGCGGGCGCTTGGGTTCATGGTTGAACCGATTGCCATGGCTGAATTCTGGTATGTTAGCGTTAATTAGCCAGACTTCATTCCCCTTCACCTCGGCGTAGCTTTCGGCAATTGTCCCTTCGCCAAAGCGTAGTGATTTAACCTCTGTGCCGTGCAGGGCAATTCCGGCCTCGAACACTTGGTCGATGGCAAAATCAAAGCGCGCACGCCTGTTTTCAGCGACGACCTTTTTCTTGTCGAATTCAGCGGCGGACTGCGGGCGTGCCATGGTCAGCCCTACAACAGCCCGGCATGGACGAGCGCCGCATCCACCGCCGCTCGCGATGCAGGCGACGCGGCCAATATCGGTAGCCGCACTTCGGGGTCGAAATTATCCAGCAGGCGCGACAAGGCGTATTTCGCCGGCGCAGGCGATGCATCTGTGAACATCGCTTGATGAAGGGGGAACAGGCGGTCGTGCAGTTGCAACGCAGCGGCCCAATCACCTGCTTGACAGGCGGAAGCAAATTTTGCGCATAGGCTCGGCGCGACATTGGCCGTCACGGAAATGCAGCCCGAGCCGCCCATCACAGCATGGGCCAGCCACAAATCATCATTGCCGCTCAGTTGGCAAAAATCAGCGCCTGCACCTGCGCGATGTAACGACACCCGTGCCAGATCGCCGCTCGCATCTTTGATAGCTATCACCGACGGGATTTCCGCCAGCTTGCACATCGTATCGGCATGAACATCCGTGACCGTGCGACCCGGAACATTATAGACGACTATCGGAATGTCGCAGGCGTCGGCCAACACCGAAAAATGAGCAATTAGACCGTCTTGGCTTGGTCGGTTATAATAAGGGGCAACGACCAGCGCGGCGGCGGCCCCCGATGACTGGGCGTGGCGCATATGCCGGATCGCGGTTGCAGTATCGTTCGACCCACAGCCTGCGATAACCGGCACCCGACCGTCAGCCGTGGAGATACAGGCGTCAATTACCTGATAATGCTCGTCAAAGCTCAACGTCGGACTTTCACCCGTTGTACCGCACGGAACAAGCGCGCTCGTCCCCTCGGCAATCTGCCAATCAACCAACCGCGCATAGGCTGCGTTGTCGAACGCCCCGTCGCGAAATGGTGTCACCAAGGCCGGAATTGACCCTGAAAACATCTCAAACTCCTTTACAATTCCACGAATTAGCCGATAGAATTGGCTATCGCGCATGCCCATGGACGCCTATTCAGCGTCCCGCAAGGAGTTTGCCACTAGCATGGCTCACATGAAATCTCTTCCCACTATTTCCCGCCTTGCCCTCGCTGCAGCGTTGATCTTGCCCAACATAGCGCAGGCGAGTGAGCTTACACCGGATCAAATGGCCTGGTATCGCGCCCAGATGGGGCTCGCTGCCGCAGCAGCTCCTCCTCAGTCGTCCAACTCGGTTGGAGATGCGGTAATGGAATGGCGACGCCTGACTCAGGACAGCGGCGCGTCATTCGACACATTATCGCGGTTTCTGCTCACCAATCGCGACTGGCCCGACGCCTCCAAAATGCGTGTGCGAGCGGAAAAGTCGATCGCGATAGACAGCTTTGATCCGGCGCGGACACTCGCCTTCTTCAACGTTTATCCGCCTCGCACTGCCAGCGGCCAACTTCGCTATGCGCTCGCGCTAAGCGCTACAGGTCGCCGCGACGAAGCAAATACAGCTGTCCGCAAGGCGTGGACCAGCGGCACTTTAGACGAACCCGAAGAACGCCGTGCCTTGTCGCTCTTTCCCGGCGCGCTAAGCCTCGCCGACCATGATGCGCGCATGGACAAACTATTGTGGTTGAACGCAACTTCAGCTGCCGGTCGTCAGCTTGGCTTCACTTCATCGTCCAAGCGCGATGTATTCGCGGCACGGTTGGCGATGCGGACCAATGCCGTCGACGCGGCCTTGCAAGCCGCATCCGTGGAAGGCGCGGACCCCAGCCTGACCCGCACCGATGCCGGCTATATTACTGCCAAAGCGACATGGCTTCGCAAGGCGGGCCGAACGCGTGATGCACAAGAGCTATTGGCGGCGCCGCGCGCGCTTAAGTCGGCGCCAACTGATGCCGAGGAATGGCTCGAAACTTTGCTGACCAACGCGCGACTAGCTGATTCAGGTGGAGACAAATTCACCGCATATAATATCGCCCGTCAGCTCGATGACGCGCTTCCAGCAGGCACCAATGTGCGCGAAACAGAGCTAGGCGTGCGCGATGACTATACCTCGCTGGCCTGGCTCGCTGGTGACCTTGCCCTTCATAGTCTGGGCCGTCCGGCCGAAGCCGTTGCGCTGTTCCGCGCTTATGGCGATGCGGCCCGTTCGGCACAAACGCGCACCAAGGGTTATTATTGGGCAGGCCGGGCGGCCCTCGCAGCAGGTGATAAAGCCACCGCGAATGCGAATTTCGCCGAAGCAGCCAAATATTATGACCAATTTTATGGGCAGCTGTCGCTTGAACGGCTTCACCAACCCCAACCGCGCCCCGTCAACAATGTGACGATTCCGGTAACTGAGCAGGAGAAAGTAGCTTTTGACGACGACCAACTCGTTCGTGCAACTCGTGCATTGGGCGAAATCGGTGCATGGCGCGAGCAGTCGCTTTTCCTCCGCGCCCTCGCCAACCGGGCCTCCTCACCCACCGAACATGTTCTGGCAGGACAATTGTCGGCCGCCATCGGCCGTCCTGACCTCGGCGTTATGATCGGTCGCAGCGCTCAAGCTAACAGTCTCGATGCCGTCGAAGTCATGGGGTTTCCTACCGTCCGCATTCCGGCGGAGCAGGAAAATAACTGGACGTTCATCCACGCCATTTCGCGTCAGGAAAGCCAGTTCGACAAAGCCATTGTCAGTCATGCCGGCGCGCGCGGGTTGATGCAGTTGATGCCGGGCACGGCGCGCGAAGTCGCGGGCAAGCTTGGTTTATCCTATGACGGTAGCGCGCTGACCACCGACCCAAACTATAATATCACGCTGGGGTCGACCTATTTCCAACAGATGTTGCGTTATTTCGATGGCAGCTATCCGCTCGCGGTTGCCGCCTACAATGCTGGCCCGGGTAATGTGAACAAATGGCTGCGTGCCAACGGCGATCCTCGTACCAGTGGGATCGATATTCTCGACTGGATCGAAGCCATCCCGATTTACGAAACGCGCAACTATGTCCAGCGCGTGTTAGAAAATGCCGTGGTTTACGACAGTTTGCGCGATCAGGGCCGAGCACTGCCTGCTAACCCGCTCAGTTTTTATCTCGGCAAAACGACCCCTGGCTGAGCTTTGTGGCCGCTGAGCGCAGCAACATCATTAGCCCTAGAGGCTTTGCCGCGCTGCGTGCCGAATATGACGCGCTGTTCGGCGACGAACGTCCCAAGCTGGTAGAAGTAATCAGCTGGGCCGCCGGCAATGGCGACCGCAGCGAAAATGGCGACTATATCTATGGGCGCAAACGACTGCGCGAGATCGACCGCCGGCTGTCATTCCTCTCCCGTCGGATGAAGGCGGCGCGCGTCGTCGACCCGGCCGAGCAGCCGGACAAAAGTCGCATCTGGTTCGGCGCCACTGTCGAACTGGCCGATGAAGAGGATCAGCGGCGCATTGTGAGTCTGGTCGGCGATGACGAGGCCGACGCAGGCACCGGTCATATCGGTTGGAACAGCCCGCTCGCCCGTGCGCTACGCGGTGCTGCCGTAAGCGATTTGCGAACGGTACAACTTCCAGCCGGAGCGAAGGAATGGGAGATTATTGCGATCACTTATCCCGCAAATGCCGAGGAATAGCCGGCCGGCCCGACCGGTGGTCGACTTTGATGTCAAAACTCAACCATTCCCAATTGCACCGTGGCCTATTTCAACAATACCGGAACAATCCATACGGCTGACAAAATGATGATAGCAAACAGCAGCGACCCGCCCAGCACATAGCGCACATTATGACCGGTTACGCCACCGCTGGCCTCCTCAGTATCCACCTCAACATGGTCGTCGACAATTTTCATGGAAAAAGCTCCCTTATGTGCCGCCCCTACTGTGCCTGCATATCATGCAAGGCAACTTTCCGCACGGCAAAACGGGAAAGCCCTGCTGACGGGGCAACCGCAACATTTTTATGTGAAATGCCAGAGGGTCTATAAGCCGGGTTCTGTCCCTCCCCTTGCGGGGAATGGGCGATCATTCCTCTAGGCCGGCGGTTACCCGACGGCTCCAGCAGTCAACCCGGACGACGGACCGGAACCAGTCCTGGAGTTGCCCCCATGTCATCCCTATTCGACCTTGCTCCCGGTGGGGTTTACCATGCCGCGCCTGTTACCAGCCGCGCGGTGCGCTCTTACCGCACCCTTTCACTTTTCGCCGGGCCAAAGCCTTGGCGATCTACTCTCTGTGGCACTTTCCCTAAGGTCACCCTCGCCGGACGTTATCCGGCACCGTGGTCTCCGTGGAGCCCGGACTTTCCTCCCCCGGCGGGATACCCCACCGGCGGCGATCACCTGACCCTCTGGCAAATCGCGCTATAACGACTATTCTTCTATTTGGCGAGTGGATCCGCACCCATCTAGCTGCGGCACCGCTAATTATAGTCACCCTCCGGCTGCGGGAGCAAAAGCGCGAGCAAAATTGCACGACTTTCGCCATCAATGGTGCCGTCGATCAGTTCGGGACGAAATCGCCGTTGAAACGCAACAGTAGCCGCGA
Source organism: uncultured Alphaproteobacteria bacterium (assembly GCA_963844225.1). GTDB lineage: Bacteria > Pseudomonadota > Alphaproteobacteria > Sphingomonadales > Sphingomonadaceae > Sphingopyxis. The sequence continues at coordinate 24,900 of CAWJNG010000013.1, forward strand.
AGCCGTCGGTCACATCATATCCGAACCGCTCAAGCGCTAACAGAAAACCTGCATCGGTCCATAAGGGATCGGTCAGCTTTTTGGTCGGACGCGGCAGCGCGAGCCGGCGACGCGCCAATTCCTCCCATGGAAAAAGCTCGCCTGGATCCTGCTTACGTGTCGGAGCAATGTCCGAATGGCCAATAACATTGCCGCGAGTGATTTCGTATCGATCCTTGATTTGGTGAACGAGTCGGACGACCGAAGCAACCTGCGGATCTGGAAACGGCACATAGCCCCATTCGTGACCAGGGTTTACGATTTCGATCCCAACGCTGGCCGAGTTTATGTCGCTTTGTCCGCGCCAATGCGACTTTCCCGCATGCCAGGCACGCTTATCCTCCGGCACCATATGGGTAATCTGACCGTCCTCGCTCACAACATAATGCGCCGACACTTTGGAATCGGCAGCGGCAAGGCGATCCAGCGCTTCAGCGCCAGTTTTCATTCCCGTATAATGTAGGACGATCATGGAAATCGGAAGCGCGCGTTCATCGAAATTCGGCGACCAACGTTCGATAAAATCGCTCATGCTTTCACCCGTTCAACGCCGCCTAACCCCCGTCTGCACGGCTCCTTCCGCCCTGCGCTAAAGCCGCTCTAAATGCAAGTTAAGCGGCGAGTTCAGGCTGCATTGCGGACGATATTTGCGCGCGAAGATGCGGATACAACAGGCTCATAAAGGCCGCGCAATCGCGGGCTGGCGACGAACTGGTCGGTTTGTCCGAGCACCGTTTCGCCCGCACCGAGCACCAAAAAGCTTTGCTCTGCGGCAACGGCGCGTAATCGGGTAAACGCCTTCTGCCGCATCGTGGGTGAGAAATAGAGCAATAAATTGCGACAAAAGATTAAGTCGGCAAGACCTGACAGAGGCGGGCGGTCTGTCAGCATATTTTGCACCGAAAAGTCGACCCGGCGACGCAGATCGGCTTTGGCCAACCATCCTGCATCGGTCTGGTCAAACCAGCGCACCATACGATGGACCGGCAGGCCGCGTTGAATCTCAAACTGGCTGAACAGGCCGACACGCGCCCGAGATATCGCATGATAACTAACATCAGTCCCGACGATTTCGATAGTCCAGCCGCTCCATTTATCAGCGCTTTCTGCAAATTCCATCGCCAACGAATAGGCTTCTTGTCCCGTTGATACGCCACAATGCCAGATTCTTATCTTGCGATCCCGCACTTTCACCTCGCGTAACCGGTCGAGCGCAGTCTGCGCCAGATCGTCGAACAGGCTGTGCTCACGATAGAAGTAAGTTTCATTGTTGAGCATCGCATCGACGGTATCGTCGAGCAAATGGCGGCTAGTCGATGACGCCAGCGCAGCGACCAGCCCATCAAGATCTGCAATGCCATGTCGCGTCATCACGGGTTTAAGCGACATTTCGATGCGCCAGATGCGACTGGGCGACAAGCTTTGCCCCGTCCGTGATTCAAGTACCCCCATAAGCACGCGATAAGCCGAGTCACATTGGCCGCTCATGATCCCGACTGCGCTTTGCTGGTCATAACACCTAGCATGACTGCAATGGCATCAGGGTTTAGCGTCGCGGCAGCAATACCCAACTTACTGACAGCACCGGGCATGCCCCAGACTACGCAACTTTCGGGAGCCTGGGCAAAAATTGTACCGCCAGCAGCTTTCAACTTGGCGGCACCTTCAGCTCCATCGCGACCCATTCCACTGAGCACCACAGCCACCCCATGTGCACCAAAGCAATCAGCCATCGAAGCGATCATGGGATCGGCCGATGGGCAACAGCCATTGGCGACTGGTCGCGTGTCGAGGACAAATTCTACATGGCGTCCGCTCCGCACGATCCGCATATGGCTGTCACCGGGTGCCAGATAAATATGATTCAATTCGACCCGCATGCCAGTTTCGGCAACTTTGACGACACGCTGTGTCAGCGTCGCAATCTGACGGGCGTAGTGGCCGATAAATGCGTCGGGAAGATGTTGGGTGATAAGAATTGGCGCAGCAATTCTTGGATCGAGATGCGAGAGAAAGCTTGTGAAGGCTGGGATTCCGCCGGTCGAGGCCGCAACCGCGATACAATCAAGCGAATTGCTGAAATCGACCGTCGGTTTTGCCGAGGAGGCACTCGGCGACAAAAGCGTCGCGGGAGATCCAGGCATCATGCGCGGTTGATGTCCCAAGCCCAAAACCCGCTCGATCAGAATTTCTGCAAATCGTCCAGAAAAACTGCCTCGCCCGGGTTTGGCTAACGTATCGCTGGCACCTAGCGACAGTGCTTCGATCGCCGCCGGACCGCCTTCCTCGCAATTGGACGAAAGGATCAGGACGCGGGAATTTTTCGCCAGCTCCAGAATATGGGGTAACGCGACAATCCCGTTCATACCGGGCATTTCGATGTCGAGCAGGACAACGTCGACGGGTTCGCAGGACAAGAATGAAAGTGCATCGCCAGCCGAGGCAACCGATGCCACGACTTTCAGACCCTCGCGCGAATTGATGATACGCTCGAGAATGCTGCGAACAACAAGGCTGTCATCGACCAGCATAACCCGAACCGTGCGAAGCCCCGGTGTCGAACTTTGCCCGTCAGTTGCTTCCTGAATGGGTCTATGCTGGCTCATCACTGCGCTCAGGCGACGCCGACCAGCTGCAACTTTCCTTCCAGCGTTTCGCGGTCAAAAGGCTTCATGACATATTCGTCGGCCCCCGCCTCGATCGCTGCACGAATATGATCGATGCTATTTTCAGTTGTACAGAAGACGACACGCGGCCGTTCTTCATCACCATAATCGAGATCATTGAAGGCGGTCAGGAATTCCATTCCGCTCATCACAGGCATATTCCAGTCGAGCAGAATCACGTCGGGACGATTGGTGCGACAATAGGTCAACGCCTCCTGCCCATCAGCCGCCTCAACGACAGAAAAGGCCAGCCCCTCCAATATATGGCGAGCGACCTTGCGGATCACTTTACTATCGTCAACGACCAGGCAATATCTTGTCATTCTGGAACTCCCGGGACCCTCATCGTCGCTTGTAAACTGCAAACAGTATTCACCGCGTTAATGCCCCACATTTGTCTTCAAGCGGCCTGAGCCATCGGGATCGTCACGAAATGCGATGGATCGACCACCAACAGCGATGCCCCGTCATGTTCGATCACCGCATCGGCAACATTGGCCCAACCTGGCGACAATTTGGCTCTGATCGGGCTTTCGGATGCGTCGATAAAGCAGACATCTTCAATCTCATCGGCCAACAGCGCATAACCATGCTCGGCGATATCTACGACGATAACACGCTGACCCCTCGCTACGGCAATGGCAGACAGGCCGACAACGACATGCGGGTCGATCAGTGTGAAAATGCGGCTTCGTAACGCGAATAATCCTGCGACGTGCGGCGGAGCGCCCGGTACCGGCTGCGGATCGCCGAGTGTCACCACCGAATTGATCGCCCGTGAACGGAGCGCAACGCGAGTGTCGGCAATGCGCGCGATTAGATATAATTTTTCCATCATTTCCGGTCTCCTGCGACATGGCGGCGAAGTGCACTGAGCACCGCTGCTCGGTCGTAGCGATAGATGCTGTCATCCTCTGGTCCGGCCGCAGCCGGCGTTGTGCGAAGGCGCACAACAGGTACGTCGGACGAGGCTGCATGCTTCGATCCGCTGTCTGCCATGCAAAGAAAAACATCCTCCACCTCGACGGCGTGGGCTGCCATGTCCGATCCGGTGATCACACGGTATCCCGAACTGCGCAGAATTGGTGCGAGGAAATTGGTTGCCCAACCGTCTGTATCTTCGGCAAGTCGGCATAAAGGTTGTCGCTGCATCGCTGCGCTGCGGCCGGCTCCATTGCCATAATCCTGCATCAGCCAGAAAGGATCTATCAATTCGACCGGTTCGCCGCCAACTAGCATCACCCCGGCTATCAATCCCGGTTCTTTGGCAGCTTGCAAGTTCTTGGGCATGCGGACGATGTCGATAACACCCTCAATCGGATAGCATAGCATGGTTACGCCATCATTCATCCGCACCAGCTTGACCGCCATCGCAGATCTGTCAGGCAATTCGTTCATATGAACGGGGAAGATGTCATCGCCTATGGTTACATGAACCGTGCCTGCGCTTTCGAATAAGAGCGACGCCGGAACATCCTCAACCCTTTCAACCACCGACAGACGCACAGCTCGCACGCGCGTATCCCGGTCGCGGAACAGCAATATCTGTTCTGCGTTGCGGTCGTTGGCCTCCTCGCGCCGCTCCTCTGCGTCGCGACTTCTTTCCGTCTCGCTAATGTCGATTGCGGCCACCTCGACCAGGCCCTTAACGTCGAGCAACAGGACGGGCTTGCCATTATCGGTTAATGTCGTGCCTGCATATAAGTTGGTAGCCATTATCATAGGCGCGGCGGGCTTGATCACCAATTCTTCATGATCGTGGATCGCCGCAACGCTCAGCGCATAGGCCTGACCCTGTCCAGGGCGAATGATCATCAGCGCGCGATCTTCGGGGTCTTCGTCTGGCAGCGGGTCACAACCCAGCACTGATTCCAGACGCAAAAGCGGCAGGCGCTTTCCGCGGACCGTCGCCACCTCGCCCCCGCCCAGCTTTTCAACCCGAACCATAGCATTGGTTTCGAGCAAAATTTCGCGCACAGCGCCGCGCGGAACGGCAAAATACTGCCCGGCTGCGGTGACCAAAAGCCCCGATATTATCGTCAACGTCATCGGCACGCGCAGAATGATGGTCAGTCCCCGACCTTCGTCATTCTTGATCTCAACAACACCGCCAATCTTCCCAAGATTTGATCTGACGATATCCATGCCGACGCCGCGCCCCGAAATGGCCGTAACGTTCGCCGCGGTCGAAAACCCTGCCGCAAAGATGAGGTCGAGCGTGTCTTTAAGGGAAAGAGTGGCCACATCCTTGCTAGCGATAATTTTCGCTTCGAGCGCTTTGGCAATCAGCCTTTCGGGAGACAAGCCTTTGCCATCATCGCTAATCTCGATCTCGATCTGGTTGCCCGACTGGCGCGCCGTAACCGAAATGCTAGCGGTGACATCCTTGCCGGCAACTACCCGACCTTCGAGCGTCTCAATTCCGTGATCAATGGCGTTGCGGATGATGTGAATCAGGGGATCCCGAATATTCTCCATCATCTCCCGGTCCAACTCAACCTCGCCACCATGCGTGGTAAATTTGACCTTCTTGTTTAATCCTTGTGCTAAATCGCGAACGATGCGCGGCAAAGGCGCAAATAATTTGTCGATGCGTTGCATCCGCATCTGGCTGACCGAATGCCGCATGCCAGAAATCGAATCCGAAAGACGATCAAATGAGGCGATCACATTGGGTCCACATCCAGATTCGCGCAGTTGCTGAGCGAATTCGTTGCGTGCCAGTACAATATCTGTGACACCGGTCATCACACTGTCAAGCAGCGGCAGAGGCACACGGATCGAATGCCAGTTCTGGCTGTCGGTCTGCAATTCTTCATCGTCGGCCAAAGCGATGTCTGTGGTCGTCAACGCCGTTCCATCTCCCTCCCTCGTATCGAGGGCCGCGATGACATCTTGATCATTGCCTTTGGGTTCGGAACCGCTGCTACCGAGCGTGGCGCACAGTTTAGAAAGACGATCGACAATCGCCAGCACAGCGGTAACCAACGCTGCATCGGCGGTCCGGTTGCCACGGCGCACCTGATCGAGCGCATCCTCGGTCGCATGAGCCAGCGCGGTGACGCGCGGTAAATCCAGAAATCCCGAGCTGCCCTTGATCGTGTGAAAATGGCGGAAAATGATGTCGAGCCGCGCACGGTCCATTGGCGCGGCTTCCCACGCAATGATGGCGCTGCCGGCCTCGGCCAGAATTTCCGCCGTTTCGGCCAGAAAGTCAGTTAGCAGTTCGTCCATTGCACCATTCCGGTTGGCTTGCAGTCAAGCCGCATCAATGGCGCACAATGGTTAAGGCCGCGTTTACCCCGTGCCGACGCGGCGAAAAATCAACCGCGCAAAACAGCACCGACCAACAAGGACGTCGGCGTCTCACGCGCCAGCATGACAGTCCCATCATTCTGTGCAGCCACCGCCTGAACCAGTACGGCGGGCGCCGTGCGGGATGTCATCTCAGTTGCAGTCTCGCCCTCGGCAAGAATGCGCTCGACATCCTTGTCGACCAAAATACGTTCCGCCTCGGCATGGAGGGCAATCTCGATATTGTCGCCCTGCTTTTCACAGCCAATGTCCAACCGCCCGCCGCGCACCAGCGCATCGACAAGGATCAGAGACAGGTTGAGAATGATTTTAACTACCGGTTTGGGCAGCGGATCATCGCTTATCATCCAGTTCAGCTCGATGGGGCGATCCGCCATGATGCCCTCGATCGCCGACTTGGCCTCACCTGGTGGCACCATCTCGCCAAAACCGCCCGCCGACCCAAAGGCAAGACGAAAAAATTTCAGCTTGGCAGCCGAGGTTCGTGCGCTTTGCTCCAATAATTCAAAGCAGCGTTCTCGCATAGCGGGGTCTTGTTCGTCGGTTAGCAATTCAAGCCCGTTGGCAAAGGCGCCAACCGGACTGAGCAAGTCATGGCAAAGGCGCGAAGCAATAAGACTGGCGAAATCGACGCGGTCAGCGGTCATGGATGGTGGTGCTCCCCAAGGGTTAGCGGTTTCGAATTGGCGCTGTACCTAGGCCAGGGTGTGCCGGTTGGGCAAGGGGGCAGCCGATACAGCGGAGCACCCCCTTGAACTTTGCCCGCGCCGGACCACATTTCCAGTCATGGTGTTGGGGGACAATCATTTGATAATTGAGCTGCCGGCGACGGCTATCGGTGTACGTCTTGATCGAGCGCTGACCGAAGCCCTTCCTCAATTTTCGCGAGAAAGGGTCAAGGCGCTGATCAAGGGCGGCTATGTCACCTCGGCCAGCGGCACGCAGTTCAACGACGCTTCGGCCAAAGTCGCCATCGCAGAAACCCTTGCCGTCCATGTCCCGCAAGCGGTTCCAGCAGAAGCGGTGGCACAGGATCTGGCGCTGGTGATCGCCTATGAAGACGCTGATGTAATCGTCATCGACAAACCTGCCGGGATGGTAGTCCATCCTGCGGCTGGTAACGCCGACCAAACGCTGGTCAATGCGTTATTACATCATTGCAAGGGCCAGCTTTCGGGCATAGGCGGCGTCGCACGGCCGGGAATTGTTCATCGCATCGACAAGGACACCAGCGGGCTAATCATTGCCGCGAAACATGATCTTGCCCACGAGGGTCTAGCCAAGCAATTTGCCGCACATAGTATTGACCGCCGCTATTTAGCGCTCGCTACCGGGCGGCCGATGCCAGCAAGCGGCACGGTCGATGCGCCTCTCGGAAGGTCAAACACCAACCGCAAGAAAATGGCCGTCGTCAACGAAGGCCGCGGCAAACGCGCTGTCACCCATTATCGGACAATCGAACCATTGCAGCACGCCAGTCTGATCGAATGTCGCCTCGAAACGGGTCGCACGCACCAGGTTCGCGTCCATATGGCGCATATCGGCCATCCACTCGTCGGAGATCCGGTGTACAGCCGGGCGCGAAAACCGCTGTCAGATGTGCTAAAAGCGCGGGCATTCGCGCGCCAAGCCTTGCATGCTGCCCATTTGGGTTTTATTCATCCTGTGTCCGGTAACAAGATCGCGCTCGACAGCGAACTCCCCATAGACATGCGGGAACTTTTGGACAAATTACGTGTTTAAGTTGCGAATGAAAATCTATCTCGACCGCGGAACGACGCTGCGGCATAATCACTACAGGATTTAGGAAAGACACTCTTCCAATGGCAAATAAAAGCAATGTTCCGGCCGTGGTGCCTGCGCTGGGTAGCGAAGCCAGCTTGAACCGCTATTTGTCGGAAATTCGCAAATTTCCGCTTCTGAAGCCCGAGCAGGAATATATGCTCGCCAAGCGATTTCAGGAACATGGCGACAGCGAAGCTGCGGCGCAGCTTGTAACGTCTCACCTGCGGCTCGTGGCCAAAATCGCTATGGGCTACCGCGGCTATGGTCTGCCGGTCAGCGAGCTGATCAGCGAAGGCAATATCGGCTTGATGCAAGGCGTGAAGAAATTCGACCCCGAACGCGGCTTCCGTCTCGCCACCTATGCAATGTGGTGGATCCGCGCTTCGATTCAGGAATTCATCCTGCGTTCGTGGAGTCTTGTCAAAATGGGCACCACCGCCGCGCAAAAAAAATTATTCTTCAATCTCCGCCGGATGAAAAATAACCTCGAAGCCTTCGAGGATGGTGATTTATCACCCGAAAATGTAAAAAAAATTGCGACGGATCTGGGCGTAACAGAAGCTGAAGTGGTCAGCATGAATCGCCGGATGGCGATGGGCGGCGATACGTCGCTCAACGTCCCGATGGGCGAGGATGGTGATAGCCAGTGGCAGGATCTCCTCGGCGACGAAGGCCCGTTACAGGACGAACGCGTCGCGGAAGCCGAAGAGCGTGACACACGCCACGCGTTGCTCGGTGAAGCGCTGGAAACTCTCAATGAACGCGAGCGGCATATCCTCACCGAGCGACGCCTGACCGACGACCCAAAGACTCTCGAGGACTTAAGTCAGGTCTATAATGTCAGCCGGGAACGGGTTCGCCAGATTGAAGTGCGAGCTTTTGAAAAGCTGCAAAAGGCGATGCTCAACCTAGCGGGTGACCGAAAGCTGTTGGCGACAAACTAATCGCTTCTTGGGGACTTATACCCGTTGCGGCTCAGGCAGGAAGACAAGGCTATGCGATCCCTGTTCCTATATGCCACTGCGCTAGTCACGGTGGTGCAGCCTGTTCAGGCCGCCGACCCTGTCGCCCAAACAACGGTTGTTCTTGCCAATTTCAGCTTCACGCCCCAGAATCTGCATCTTGTAGCTGGTGAGCGCGTCAAAATTCATTTCGTCAACGAAGGGTCTGGCGGCCATGATTTTGCCGCAAGCGAGTTTTTTGCGCACGCCAGCATGGATGCCGCGAACCGCAAACTCGTCGGCAAAAAAGGTCGCGTCTCGCTGGGGCGCGGTGAAAGCATCGATGTCTCGCTTACGCCCAAGCGCGGCCAATATGAAGTGCATTGCTCGCACTTCCTGCACAGCAGCTTTGGCATGACGGGCACCATCACAGTCGACTGAGTCCCCCCTCATTGCTACGCAGTGACAAGTCGTGACAGGACCGGATCCGCACGCTAATCCCGGTTCCATGGACAAAGCTGATCGCAGCCGCAAAAAGCGACCCTCCCCTGCCCGGCGCGCCAGCCGCCGCAAACTGCCCTGGTTCCTGCGGCCCTTCAAATGGCTGATCTACTTCATGCTTTTTTCAGCGGCGTGGGTGCTCGTCTATGCCGTTGTGCCCCCGCCCGTCACCTTCACTATGCTCGCCGACACCAACGGCATCACCAAGGACTGGACGGGACTATCAGGCATCGACCGCAATATGGTGCGCGCCGTAATCTCTGCTGAGGATGGCAAATTTTGTAGTCATGATGGGTTTGATCGTGAAGCAATTGAAAAGGCAATCGCGCGCAACGCCAAGGGCAAAAAGCTTCGCGGCGGATCGACGATCAGCCAACAAACCGCCAAAAACGTCTTTCTGTGGCAGGGCAGTGGCTGGACGCGCTATGTGCGCAAAGTGCCAGAGGTGTGGTTCACCTTACTAATCGAAAAGATCTGGGGCAAACGACGGATTATGGAAGTGTATCTCAACGTCGCAGAGACCGGTATCGGCACCTATGGAATCGAAGCGGGTGCGCAACGCTATTTCCATCATGGCGCTGGAAAATTGTCACCTACAGAGGCGGCAAAACTCGCCGCCATCCTCCCACGACCAAAAAAGCGCGCGGCGATCAGCCCGAGCGGTTTCACCCGGCGTTACGGTAATACCATAAAGGCGCGCATAGGATCGGTACGACGCGACGGGCTAGACGCCTGCATCTATAACTGACCGGAGTCGTCAGGCGTTTTTTGGAACCCAGTTGCGCAAATCTTCAGCTTGCTTGAGCACGTCAAACGCCGCCTGCCCTGCCTGAAAGCGTTTGGCAGCATCGGCATCGCCGGGCTTTACATCGGGATGGGTTTCTTTGGCGAGCGCGCGCCATGCCTTTTTGATCGTCTCAAAATCGGCATCAACTTCGCATTCGAGGATGTCGAGCGCGCGCATTTCATCACCGCTTCGTGTCCCATCGCCGGGGCCGCTCCACTCATAATGCTGTGCTTTGGCATAGCTGCGGGCGCCGCGCGTTTCCTCGGCAGCGCGGGCGGCAGCTTCTTCGGCGCTCAAGCCTTCGAAATAGTCCCACCCACGATTATATTCGGCGGCATGAGCTTCACAAAAAAGCCAGCGGTCGGGGCTGTTGGGCGATTTAGGTGCGGGGCAGCGCCCCGGATTGGTGCAGCCATGGCGATCGCACAGCTTTACCGTTTGGGCTTCGCGGCTCGATTCATAGCTGCGCCAGCGGGGGAAACCCCAGTCATCGGATCTTTTAGCACGTTTCATCCCGGTGCATGTAGCGACGCGAGCCGCTGATTACCAGCCGTACCCATGGCGAGAGTTAGTCTTTCGGCTTGAATCCAAATGCCTTGTTCGCAAGCTTTGCCACAGCCGGGTCCAGTTCAGGCGGAATCATCGACACCGCTGCCTCCAATGTATCTGCAATATGTGTCAATGCGGCGATCCGTGCCGCCTTCTTGTTGTTCCCGTCGATGACCTTCCACGGCGCCCATCTGGTGTCTGTATGCTGAAACATCTCCGCCATAGCGGCGAGATAGTCGGTCCGCTTGGTACGATTGCGATAATCCTCTGTGCCGGTTTTCCATCGTTTCCACGGACTGTTTAGGCGGTCGGCAAAGCGCTTGTCCTGTTCTTCCTGCGTGACGTGCAAAAAGACTTTGATCAAATGAGTATTGCTGCCGGTCAGCTGAGCCTCAAACTCGTTGATCTCGTCATAGCCCTTGCGCCATTCGGCTTCGGTCGCAAAACTTTCGACTCGCTCAACAAGCACCCGCCCGTACCAGCTGCGGTCAAAGACCGCGATTTCGCGCTTGCCGGGAAGCCGCGTCCAGAAACGCCAAAGAAAATGCCGCGCTTTAGCCTCGTCACTCGGAGCGCCGATCGGCCAAACCTCGAAATAACGTGGGTCAAGCGGTGCGGTCAGGCGCTTTATGGTGCCGCCTTTGCCGCCGGCATCCCACCCTTCGAACATGATGACGCTGCGCTGCCCGTGGGTGATATGCGCGGCTTGAATACGCTCTAGTCTTTTTTGCAACGCAGCCAGATCTTCGGCATAATTGCCGCCATATTTGTCACCTGATTCATAGTCGGAAAGATCAATCGCCATCATTCTACCCCGTTTTCCAATGGCTGCGCTAACACAGTAGAGCAGCCAAATCGACGCGATTAACCCTGATTCGCCGTTCCAAGGTGCGACGCCAACAGGTCGGCTACGCGCTGCGGCGCCTCCATCGGAATGAAGTGACTATGTTCGGGCCATTGCTCGTCACACACCGCGCCAATGGCTTTGCCCAGCGCTGGCCAGGTCGGACTTTGCGAAAAATCCAGCGCGCCCGCGCGGTCGCCGGATTTGGCACGAATTACCGTGGCGGAAGTCGACAGCATTGCCAGCCAAAGGTGCGGGCTGTTTCGCAGCGCGCCCTGATAGACCGACGCCTCAAGCGCAGGCGGGCAGGCGAGCTCCCATCCTTCTCCTTCAGTTGATGGGAGCAGACCAAAGGTGGCATAATCAGCCAGCACCTCTGGGCGCCATTTTGAATAGGGCAGCCGGTCCGCAAAACGAGTGACCATCTCGCCCGGTCCCTGCCAAATCTTGCGCCGCCGCGCGATCGGATGATCGGCAGGATCGGGAAATGCGCTGTCCTTCGACCTTGTATAGGCCGCAGGGTCAAATATCGTCGGGTCGATCAGCACAAGATGGCTAAAGGCTGTTTCCCTCGCAGCGGCGAGCCGCGAGAGCACATATCCGCCCATGCTATGGCCGCACCCGACAAGCGGTGTCTCCGCAAAATGACTGACGAGCGGCAATAACGCGTCAGCAGTTACCCGCCAGTCGCCGAGCGACGCCGGGCGAAAGCTGCGCCCATGTCCTAAGTGATCGGGCGCAATCACGTGCGTTTGGGGCGGCAGATGCGCGACGACTTGGTCCCAAAGCCGTGCATGAAACCCGGTCGCATGGAGCAAAAGCAGGGTCGGCCCGTCACCCTGCTGGCCCCATTCGAACCAGCAGATGTCCCCACTCTCGCTGGCCATAAAATGCTGGCGCGGGCTGTTCACTCTAGCTTTTCGGGCCGTCGATAATGCGGATGCCCAATTCTTTCAGCTGCTTTTCGCCGACCGTAGCCGGTGCTCCCATCATCAGATCTTCGGCCTTTTGGTTCATCGGGAAGATGACGACTTCGCGGATGTTGGGTTCATCGGCGAGCAGCATCACAATACGATCAACACCGGGAGCCGAACCGCCGTGCGGCGGCGCGCCATATTTGAACGCATTGATCATGCCACTGAAGTTTGCATCAACTTCAGCTTGGCTATAGCCGGCGATACCGAACGCCTTGTACATGATGTCGGGGCGATGGTTCCTAATCGCACCCGATGACAACTCAACGCCATTGCAGACAATATCATATTGCCACGCCAAAATGTCGAGCGGGTCCTTGGTTTCCAGCGCTTCAAGCTCACCCTGAGGCATTGAAAAGGGGTTGTGCGAAAAGTCGATCTTGCCCGTTTCTTCGTCGGCCTCGAACATCGGAAAATCGACGATCCAGCACAGTTCGAATTTACTGGTATCGATAAGGCCAAGCTGTTCGGCGACACGGGTGCGGGCCAAGCCGGCCAGTTTCGCGGCTTGCGCTTCCTTCCCAGCGGCGAAGAACAGGCCATCGTCGGGACCAAGGCCCAAGGCGTCGGCCATCACGTCCATTTTATCGGGACCATGATTTTTGGCAATCGGACCGCCCCATTCGCCGCCCTTACGCGTTGCATAGCCCAAACCAGCAAAGCCTTCGCCTTGTGCCCAGCTATTCATATCGTCAAAGAATTTGCGGCTTTTCTCAGCGGTTCCGGGAGCCGGAATTGCTCGCACAACATCGCCAGCTTCCACAATATCGGCAAAGCGACCAAAGCCTGATCCTACAAAATATTCAGAAACGTCACTGATCAAAATCGGATTGCGAAGGTCGGGCTTGTCGTTGCCATATTTCAGCATCGATTCTTTATATGGAATGCGCGGAAACTGGCCCGAAGGCGTCACCGACTTGCCATTGGCAAATTCCTCGAACACGCCTGCCAGCACCGGTTCGATAGCGTTAAAAACATCTTCCTGGGTGACAAAGCTCATTTCAAAGTCGAGCTGGTAAAATTCACCCGGGCTGCGATCAGCGCGGGCATCTTCGTCACGGAAACAAGGCGCAATCTGGAAATAGCGGTCAAAGCCCGCGACCATCAGCAATTGTTTGAACATTTGCGGCGCCTGCGGCAGCGCGTAGAATTTGCCGGGGTGGACACGGCTCGGCACCAGATAGTCGCGAGCGCCCTCGGGAGAAGATGCTGTGAGGATCGGGGTCTGATATTCAGTAAAGCCCTGATCGGTCATGCGGCGGCGAAGGCTGGCAATGACGTTCGAACGCAGCATGATATTGGCGTGGAGCCGTTCGCGGCGCAAATCGAGAAAGCGATATTTGAGGCGAATATCCTCGGGATATTCTTGCTCTCCCGCCACCGGCATCGGTAGTTCGGCAGCGACCGATTGCACGATTACATCGCGCGCGCGTACTTCTATCGCACCGGTGGGCAGACTGTTGTTCACCGTTTCGGGCGAGCGCGCCACGACATCACCCGTCACCGTCACAACGCTCTCGCTGCGAAGCGCATCGAGGGTTGCGAACACCGCATCGCTCGAATCGGCAACGATCTGGGTCAGTCCGTAATGATCGCGCAGATCCACGAATAGCAGCCCGCCATGATCGCGCTTGCGATGCACCCAACCGGAAATACGGACCGACTGGCCAACGGCCTCTGCGCGAAGCTGGCCGCAATTATGGGTACGATAGGCGTGCATCTGTTGGTCTTTCAATCAATCGAGGAAGGCGCGGCTAAAGGCCGTCCGCATGGCCGCGCCTAAGGCAGGGCGCAGCGGCTTTTGTCAAGGGTTGACGCGAATTTCAGGGCCATTTAGCGCATGAAATGGTCACTTGAGATGGTTTGTTAATCTGTCTTTCGAAGACGATGCGGGCGGACAGATGACGGCGATGCTCCGACGTACGTGTCCATATTGGCCATTAAAATGACATGCGGACGTCCAGCAGAAGATCGCACGCTAGCGGTGCGGAACGTTCGGCCAAAATTTCCCTGCCCATCGCGCGATGCTGGATGTATAGGCGCAACATGAAAGTCCATCCGCTAATCGAAACCAACGCTGCCCTCTGCGAATTTTGCGACATTATCAAAGACAGCGACTTCATCGCCGTCGATACCGAATTCATGCGCGAAAATACGTTCTGGCCAGAACTGTGCCTGATCCAGATCGCCGATCGCAACCATGCGGCGGCGATTGATCCGCTCGCCCCTGACATGGACCTGTCTCCGCTGCTCGAGCTGATTGTAAACAATGAGGAAATGCTCAAGATATTTCACGCCGGTGGACAAGATGTCGAAATCATCTTCAATCTGACCGGCAAGACGCCGCACCCGATTTTCGACACCCAAATCGGCCAGATGGCAATGGGACAGGCCGAGCAGGTCGGATATGCCAATCTAGTCGAAAGTTGGCTCGGCTTTGTCCTCGACAAGGGCGCACGCTTTACCGATTGGAGTCGCCGGCCGCTCGACAAACGCCAGATCGACTATGCGATCGGTGATGTGACACATCTGGCCCAAATTTTCCCGATGATGCTCGACAAGCTTGTATCTACCAACCGTGGGCATTGGCTCGACGAGGAAATGGAAAAGCTTGCCGATCCGAGCAACTATAACGTCGATCCCGAAGACGCGTGGCAGCGGGTCAAAATCCCTTCGCGCAAACCGGAAGTCTTGGGGCGGTTGCAATCGTTGGCTGCGTGGCGCGAACGCGAAGCGCGCAGCAAGAATTTGCCGCGCGGACGCATCGTAAAGGATGAAACCCTCGCCGATCTGGCAGCACATCCACCCAAAGACCAGGAGGGTCTTGGTCGCGTCCGAGGGCTTTCGGCGACTTGGAAATCTAATGATATTGGCAGTCGTTTGATGGACGCGATCAACAAAGCCCAACCGATGGCGCGCGACGCAATTCCTGACCGAAGCGCCCGTGGGCCGGGATTGGGCAAGGAAGGCGCGCTTGTCGCTGATCTCCTCAAACTTCTGCTCAAAATTCGCGCGCGCGAGCTTAATGTCGCATCACGTTTGCTCGCTCGCAGTGATGATCTGGAGGCCCTGGCCGCCGGTCGCCGCCGTGATGACATTCCAATGATGCAAGGCTGGCGCTATGATATTTTTGGCCGCGAAGCACAGGATTTGGTCGATGGGCGCATGGGCTTTGCCGTCAAGGGCGGCAAGCTGGTGATGAGTTATATCGACACGGCAGAGCCGGGCGCGGATTAAAGCAGCACCAATTCCGGTTTCGCGTCAAAAGATTGCGCCAGCGCGCGCAATCGCCGTTCAACGCCCTCACCGGCCAGAGCATGCCAATCGGGTTTAAGCGCCAACGTCAATTGACGGTCTGAAAGTCCAATGGTCGCCCCATCCAGTGGTGCCTCGATTCCCCCCGTTAGCCGCTGGGCGAGTCGTATCGCCAAACCCCATTGTCGCGCCCGCGCAAGTCGCTCATCATCTATCAAAGTCGACATAGGCGGAAAATCACTGTCGGAGCCACCAAAGCCCGCGTGCAGAGCGCGCGCGAGCAGAATACGGCCCGGTATGTCGATCCCGCGCCAATTGCCATGCAGCCCGATTTCTGTGCCGCGTTCGGCACGATAATCAGGATTTGCTGACCAAGCCACATCGCTGAGCAAGCATGCGGCAAGTCTTACCCTATTCTCGGTCATATTCTGGTCGTCGAACAGCGGCGCGATCCAATCGGCGATGGCTTGGCCATGGGGGGCAAAACGCGCGAGCCTTCGCCCTTCGAATGCGGCCGCCACGATCAGCGGATCCTGCTGTCGCGTCGGCTTGTCGAGTGATTGAAACAACAATCCTTCCCGAAGGCCCGATGACGAGACAGTCATTTCAGGTACGTCGATAATATTGACCAGTGCGGCGAGTAGCGCCGCTGCATCGGGCAAAGTCGCAGCCCGGTTCGATGCCATGCCCGGAATCGCTTTCAGCTGCTCAAAGCTCAGTCTTTTGGTCGCGCGCACGAGGCGCCGGATAGCACTGCGCTGCATTTCATGCTGATCGAGCACTGCAAGCGGATCTCCGGTCAGTTCAAGATCCAACCGCGCAAGTGCGCGCCACGATCCGCCTACAAGGTAAAGCGGCTGGCCCTTAAGCATTCCCGGCCAGCCTTCGGCCTTGAGCATTTTATGGATATGATGCTCAAATTTCTGCTGCCCGTCCGCGCGGAGCGAAGGAAGCCGCAAGACGCCCAGCGGAAAGGAGACGGTGGTGCCAACCTTTCCTCCCGACACCTCGGCAAGCTCCAGGCTGCCGCCTCCCAGATCAACCGCAATTCCGTGTGCATCGGGGACCGCCGCCAGCACCCCATGGCCCGAGGCACGCGCTTCTTCGATGCCGGACAACAAGGTTATTTCGAGCCCGGCCTTCGCTGCTCCGGCCACGAAATCGGGGCCGTTTTTAGCATCGCGCACCGCGGCCGTAGCCACGCAATGCAGCTCATCGACCTCCATATGGCGGGCGAGAAGCGCATAGCGTTGTAGGGCGCGCAAGCCACGCTCGGCGTCTTCATCAGCAATGCGACCATCAATCGAGAGGCCGCGGCCAAGTCCCGCCGCGACCTTTTCGTTAAAGATGACAGCAGGTGCGCGGCGCGGGCCTTCGTAAACAACCAGACGAACCGAGTTGGACCCGATGTCGATAACGGCGGAGCGATGGATCGAATCTTTGGGGAAACGTGTGCGGCCCAAACTTATCAATCCTCACGCGTACGGAAATTGAGTGTCGGAACATCATGGCGCTGGTGGAGCGCCGTTCCGCGGCCGGACAAGGATGGGTTCGTCATAAAATAATGATGTAAGTTAAATGGCTTATCGCCCGTTTCAACTCGTTTATACGTGCCATCGGCTTCCAATATCCAGCTTTGTTCATTGTCGATGAGATTGGCGACAAGAACCTGATCCAATATCTGGTCATGGACGGTCGGATTCTCGATCGGAATCATATATTCGACCCGGCGATCAAAGTTACGCGGCATCCAGTCGGCGCTGCTGATAAACAGCTTGGCCTTGCCGTTTGGCAGCGCGGCGCCGTTGCCGAAAGCCCATATGCGGCTATGTTCAAGAAAGCGGCCTACCACCGATTTGACACGGATAGTGTCAGAAAGACCCGGAACGCCAGGTCGCAAACAGCAAATGCCGCGCACAATGAGCTCCACCGGAACCCCCGCCGCGCTTGCATCATAAAGCTTTTCAATGATTTCGGGGTCGACCAGACTATTCATCTTTGCCCAGACACCCGAAGGGAGCCTCTTGTCGGCATTGGCAATTTCGGCGTCAATCAGCCGGCACAGATGATCGCGCATATCTAGCGGCGACATGGTGATCATGTCGAGCCGTTCGGGTTCGACATAACCAGTAATATAGTTGAACAATTGCGCCGCATCCCTCCCCGCGCGGGGGTCAGCGGTAAAAAAGCTGAGATCGGTATAAATACGCGCGGTCACGGGGTGGTAATTGCCGGTCCCGAAGTGGCAATAGGTGCGATACCCCTGCCCTTCGCGGCGCACGACCATCGAAATTTTGGCGTGGGTTTTCCATTCGATAAAGCCATAAACGACCTGAACCCCTGCGCGTTCAAGTTGGTTCGCCCACAGCAGATTCTGCTCCTCGTCGAACCGAGCCTTAAGCTCGACGACGGCCGTCACTGACTTGCCCGCCTCGGCCGCCTCGATCAGCGCGCGGATGACCGGAGACTGATGGCCAGCGCGATAGAGCGTCTGTTTGATGGCAACGACATCGGGGTCGGCGGCAGCCTGTCGCAGGAAGGACAGAACGACGTCAAAGCTTTCATAAGGGTGGTGTACCAAAATATCCTTGCTGCGAATGGCGGCAAAGCAATCGCCGCCATGTTCGCGGATGCGCTCAGGAAAGCGGGCCGAAAAGGCAGGGAATTTCAGATCAGGACGATCGACGTCAACGAGCACGGACAAGGCAGCTAATCCGACGAAACCGTCAATCTTTGCGACAATCGCCTCATGCCCCTGGATATCGGCATTGAGGACCGCCGCCAGCTCTGCTGGCATATCGGCACCCAGTTCGAGCAGAATGACACGGCCACGGCGACGGCGACGAATCGCGGTCCGGAAAAGCCGGACCAGATCCTCTGCCTCTTCCTCTATTTCAATGTCGCTATCGCGGATGATACGAAAGACGCCGCGAGCGCGAATGCGATAGCCTGGAAAGAGCAGATCTCCGAACAACTCGATGAGAAATTCGATCGGAACGAAACCCGCCGCCTCTCCACCCACCGGTACAAAGCGCGGCAGCGAGGAGGGAATGAGCACCAGCTCACGGATATTCTCTCCTGTCGCTGTGCGTTCAAGGTCAAATATCAGCCCTAGTCCGCGATTAGGGACAAAGGGAAAGGGATGCGCCGGATCGAGCACCTGCGGGGTGAGAATGGGGAAAATCTGATCGATAAAATATTGGCGTAACGCCTCTCGAATCGGGGCCGCCTCGGACTTCGGGCCGTGGACAATCAGCCTCTTTTCGCCAAGCAGATCGCGCAGATCCTTCCACTCGCTTTGTTGTTCATCGACAAGGCGGTTCACCTCAGCCTCAATTTCTGCGAGTTGCTGGCTAGGCGTGCGACCATCGGCAGAGGGCGTATCAATACCCTGAAGCTGTTGCCCCTTGAGCCCGGCGACGCGGACCATAAAAAATTCGTCGAGATTGCTGCCCGAAATCGACAGGAAGCGAAGCCGTTCGAGCAGTGGATGCGCGCGATTTTGCGCCTCTTCCATCACGCGGCGGTTGAAAGCCAGCCAACTAATTTCGCGGTTGAAAAATCGATGACCAACATCGCCATCAGCAACCGTCGGCTTTCGATCATCGCCCGCCAGATTGCGGCCCTGCACCGTCACTCGCTCTCCCCCTGTCGTTCCACCAGATCCGGATCAATAAGGCCCTTACCGATTAACAGGTCCCGCGCCAGCCTTATGCCGATACGTCGCCCCTGATCGAGCGATGCTTCGTCGAGAGCTGTGACAATTTTGTGAATCATCGCATAGCTGCGTTCCATGCGCGGTACGACATAGCCCGCAAGGTCAGGCGCAATAATGATGCCGCGCTGGGCAAACAGCGTTTCGATGAGATCGCGCGCCAGACAATCATCAGGCTCGCCAATGCGCAGAACCGGCACCGCGCGCAACCGGGATTGTAAATCGGGAAGCTGTATATGCCAGTCAGTTGGCGGCGTAGCGGCAATGATCAGCAGGGGTTTGCCCGTGGCCTGTGCCTCATTCCAGGCATGAAACATCGCCTCTTCATCAGTGCTAGCGTCGTCATCGATGACGCGGCCGCCCGTCGTACGCGCAAAGATACGCCCCATCAGGCTTCGCCCCGATCGCGCCGGACCGGTCAGAACGGCGGTGCGTACCGGCCATGTCGACACATGTTGAAGATAGCGAACCGCTTCTTCATTGCTCGGTCCGACAATTAATGGAACCGCATTGGCGCCACCCGCGCTCCAATCCAACGGTAGGGCAAATTGACCCGAGGCGCGCTTGGCAGCGGACATCAGCGCGAAATGCGCAGCGTCCCGCCGCCCTCTTGCACCGTATATCCGCGCGCAGCGAGTGCCGCCTTCAATCCAGCAAGGTCGCCGCGGAAAGTGACGCGCATTACCGATGTGCCGCCGAGCGCAAGACTGGTGGTAGAGGCTGACTGGACACCGGCAACGCCGCCCACCGCACGTTCGGTAGCCGAGACCGAGGCTACATCGGGCGAGCTATATTGGACGGTGAAACTCGCCGCGCCAGTGGGAGCGGCATGCGCAATGCTGTTGTCGATTTCAGCCGTAAGGCCACTCTCGTCGACGGCATTGGCATCATCAGGCAGCTCTTCCTGTTTAACCGGCTTTTCGAGAATCAGCGACGTATCCGCTTTAAGTATGCCGGCCGAGAGCGCGTTGGTGTAAATCGCGTCCATACGCGCAACCGCCTTTTTCATCATGTCGGGCAGCGCGGCATTGCCAGGTGCTGTCATCGTAAAGCTGTCGATCAGTTTATTGTCTGGGCCAAAACGCGCGGTAAAGCGCCCAGTAATGGGACCACCCGGATAGCTATATTCCAGCCGAGCAATAGGCACGATGACATCAGCGGCCCCATATTGGTCGAGGATGGCGCGCCACCAGATGCGGCCGCGCCGATTGATCTGACCTGCGTTGAGCAGCAAGGTGTCGGGGCCGGTCCCCGCCGTGCGGACATAATCGATTGCGCTGTCGCCGGTATGATATTCGGCCCAAGCCTGCTGCCAGATGTTACGCTGTTCAAACACCTGCTGCATCCCGTCGAGTGAATAGACCGGAATAACGAGCATTGGCGGCGAGCGCAGGACGCGACCGCTGACTCCCAAAATCTGACCGGCGCGGACGCGGTCGAACAAAATGCCGAGTGTCGCGATATAGCGCCGCGGACCAATTTGTTCATGGTCGACCACGACTGCGGTCACAATACCGTCGAGCGCCGAATCGGACAGAGCCGGCCCGTTGGATCCGCGCACTTTCTTGTTCAGTTGAATCCAGCCCAGACGCTGTGCCTCGCGCCAGCCCTTTTGCCGGGCCTCCTCGGCATTGTCCGCCGTCACGTCGACATGAATATCGGTGGCGACAAGATCGCTGCCGCTGTTGATTGGCTGAATGCCGCGGTTGCCGGCGCCAACCTGTCCGAAAACGACGGAAGCGACGGCAATCGCCAGCGCCAGTCCGAGGAAGGAGAACAGTCGCCAATGGCGGCGAAAAGCGATCGAAGGATTGGTAGCGAGACGCATCATGACCCTATGCTAGGCGAAGCCACGAAAGTCGCACAAGGAAATCGTGGCAATTATCGGCTGAAACCGTTAGTCGCGCTGGCCATGGATGCCAAGCACAACCAACCGGGTGGATACACATATGCGCAAGCCGGCGTGTCGATTGACGCTGGAAATGCGTTGGTCCGCGCTATCGCCCCGCTCGCCCGCTCCACCCGCCGCCCCGGAGCAAACGCTGATCTGGGCGGATTTGGCGGTTTTTTTGACCTAAAGGCTGCAGGATTTTCTGATCCTTTGCTGGTCGCTGCCAATGACGGGGTCGGAACCAAGCTGAAGCTAGCTATCGATTCGGGTAAACATGACGGGGTAGGAATCGATCTGGTAGCGATGTGCGTCAACGATCTGATCGTACAAGGCGCCGAACCGTTATTCTTCCTCGACTATTATGCAACCGCCAAGCTGGATCAGAACGTCGCTACCGCTGTTGTCGCAAGCATCGCCGAGGGGTGCAAACAAGCCGGCTGTGCGCTGATTGGTGGTGAAACTGCGGAAATGCCAGGCATGTATAGTGACGGCGATTATGATCTCGCCGGATTCTGTGTCGGTGCGGTCGAGCGCGATGAAGTGCTGACCGCCGACAAAGTCGCGTCAGGCGATGTAATTCTGGGTCTCGCGTCGTCGGGCATTCACTCCAATGGTTTCTCGCTAGTCCGCCGCCTCGCCACGGACAAAGGCTGGAAGCTCGACCGTCCAGCGCTATTCGACCAGAATATTCTCTTGATTGACGCACTTATGGCGCCGACCCGTATCTATGTGAAAAGCCTGTTGCCACTGGTCAAAGCTGGCAAGATCCACGCGCTTGCGCATATTACCGGTGGCGGTCTGCTGGAAAATATCCCTCGTATCCTGCCCGCAAAACTTCACGCACATGTCGATGCAGACACGTGGAACCAGCCACGCCTGATGGCGTTCCTTCAGGCACAAGGCCAGATCGAGCCGGAAGAAATGGCGCGCACCTTTAATTGCGGCATCGGCATGGCGGTGGTTGTGGCCGAACGCGACGTTACCGAGGTGACCAAGGCGTTGGAGTCTGCTGGCGAGACCATTTATCGGATCGGTCATATCGCAAACGGGGCGAAAGGCTGCACAGTGACAGGAAGCGCCGAAACGTGGAGCGCAATGGGTGACTGGCAAGCGACGCATAATGGCTAAGTTCAAAGTTGCGGTCCTGATATCGGGTCAGGGCACCAATATGGCGGCGCTTATCTACGCTGCTAAAGACCCCGATTGCCCGTTCCAGATTGTTCTGGTGGCCAGCAATGAACCTGACGCGCCGGGTCTGGCGCTAGCCAAAGCCGAGGGGGTGGCGACATGGGGCCTGTCGCACAAGGGGCTGAACCGCGATGCGTTTGACGCGCTAGTCGACGTCCAATTGCGACATGCGGAAGCCGACTATGTCGCATTGGCCGGCTATATGCGTATTTTGAGCGATGAGTTTGTAAAGGACTGGACGGGGCGCATAGTCAATATCCATCCTAGCCTACTACCGCTCTATAAAGGTCTGGACACCCATCAGCGCGCAATAGACGCAGGCGACGCCTTTGGCGGGTGCAGCGTCCATGTTGTAACCCCCACGCTCGACGACGGGCCAGTGCTGGCACAAACGCCGGTTGCGATTCTACCAAAGGATACAGTCGAAACGCTGGCTGCGCGGGTGCAGATTGCCGAACACCAGCTTTACGCCCGCGTGCTTGCTAAATTTGTGACCCGCGCAACATCGCCCGACTATCTGCTCGGCCGGGTCCGCGAGCTGGCGATGGCTATGCCCGATGCCGATGAAGTAAGCTCACACGGCATGCCATGCTTCGGAATCGCGAAGGGCAAGAAATTCGCCTATTTCACCGACGATCACCATGGTGACGGCCGCACCGCTTTGCTCGTTAAAATCAGCGGGGTAGAAGAACAAGCAATGCTGATCGAAAGCGATTCCGACCGCTATTTTCGCCCCGCCTATTTCGGTGATAGCTGGATAAGCATCCGGCTCGATTTGGGCGACAATGACTGGGATAGCATCGCCGACTGGCTGCGCAAAAGCTGGCTCGCCGTCGCACCCAAGAAGCTCGCGGGCACGATGGGCGCGGCAGCCGAATTCTAAAGCAAAAGGCCGCCGGATCGCTCCGACGGCCTTATTTTGTTTGGTATATCGGCAAGAATCAGCCGACGATTTCTTCCGGCTTGAAGAAGTAAGCGATCTCAACCGCAGCATTTTCGTCGCTGTCGCTCCCGTGAACCGTATTCGCCTCGATGCTTTCGGCGAGTTCCTTGCGGATCGTCCCCGGCGCTGCGTCCTTAGGGTTGGTGGCGCCCATGATGTCGCGGTTGCGCTGCATTGCATTTTCGCCTTCGAGCACCTGGACGACGACGGGGCCGCTAGTCATGAATTCAACCAGTTCCCCGAAGAACGGGCGTTCCTTGTGGACTGCGTAAAAGCCTTCTGCCTGTTCGCGGCTCATGTGGATGCGCTTTGACGCGACGATGCGCAGGCCAGCGTCTTCAAGCATCTTGGTGACCGCGCCGGTCAGGTTGCGGCGCGTCGCGTCGGGCTTAATGATCGAAAAAGTGCGGGTTCCCGCCATGAAAATTGCTCCTGAAATTGTTTGTTTATGATGCGCGCGCCTCTAGCGGCGCTTTTGCTGCGCTGCAAGAAAAGAGCGTCAGGGCCGAACCTTTCTAAGTTGGCGCGCAGTCAGCCGCCAATGCCATAGGTCACGCTGCCCCGCACCAAATCCCCGGCCTGAGTGGCTGTAACCTGCATGCCTGTCTTTTTGTCCCCAACCTTTTCCGCGCCGATCATCATCATGTCGCCAGACGTCAGCTCGCTATTGACCTTCATCCCCACGGACTCGGCTTGTTTGCGAAAATGGGTGATGACGTCGGCTGCGTTGGCCTTAACCTCAAAGCTCGCCATACCACCGGTCCCGCTCTTGCCCGACGCGGAAAATCCCCCGGTCATTCTAGACCCGGGATAGGGAGAAATACCGTCGGGCAGCTTGCCGTGACCCGCACCGCCGTCGAACTTCATTTCGCCCTCTTCAGTCTTGATCGAAATGTTGCCGGTGCCGTTTTCATCGGTGGCGACCGAATATGGAGCGGTCTCGCCCGTTTCAGGGTCGGTAAAAGTTCCGCTCGCCACTTCAGTGGCCGATTTGGTTCCACAAGCTGCCAACAATAACGTGGCCATGATCATAATCTTGCGCATCATCGATTCCTCTCAATCAAGGGCCCTCCGACCAGCGACCATGATCATCCTGCTTCCAGAAATGAATCTCGACATCGTCCACCGCACCCAGTTTGCGCCAGATCGCGCGGGCGTCGTCGATGCGGCTATTATCAAAGAAGAGAAAGGCGCGGTCAAATGCCAGCGCGCCGTCGTTCCATTCTCCATCGGCAAGCGCGACATGAGTCGCCCCATTGACAGGCGGGGTATTGAGCGACGCTGCGATCAAAATCGGATCGCCCGCCGCATCGGGACCGTCGGCAGGGCCGTGAGGTAAGAAGCTCGCGGTGTGCACCGTCCACAGTGCTTCATCAATCGCGCGGCGCTGTGCATCGGAGCCCGCCACCACCAGCAATTGAACGTTACTATCCAATATCTTGCCGGCAATGGCGGGAATTACCCGTTCAACGGGATCGCGCGTCAAGCGATAGAAATCGACACGCGACACGTCCCGCCTCAGTGCTCGAAATTATCTGCGATGAAGCTGTCGAGCAGGCGCACGCCATAGCCGGTCGCTCCCTTCGCCCAAACGGGACCATCCTTGTCGGCCCAGGCCATACCCGCAATATCAAGATGCGCCCATTTGACGCCATCTTCGATATAGCGCTGCAGGAATTGCGCTGCCGTAATCGAGCCAGCCTCACGCGGGCCGATGTTTTTCATATCGGCTATCGGACTGTCCAGCAGCTTGTCATAGGCGGGCGAGAGCGGAAAGCGCCACAGCGGATTGCCGCTAGCTTTGCCCGCTGCGAGGAGCCCGTCGGCCAGCGTGTCGTCATTGCTGAACATGCCGCCATGTTCATGGCCCAGCGCAATCACCATTGCACCGGTCAGAGTCGCCAGATCAATTATGACCTCCGGTTCAAAGGTTTGCTGCGCCCAGCACAGCGCATCACAGAGTACCAACCGTCCCTCGGCGTCGGTATTTAGCACCTCGACCGTCTGACCCGACATTGTGGTGACGATATCTCCTGGACGCTGTGCATTGCCATCAGGCATGTTTTCGACAAGGCCGCAAATGCCGACGACATTCGCCTTGGCCTTGCGTCCAGCAATCGCTTTCATGGCACCGGCAACCGCGCCCGCGCCGCCCATGTCCCATTTCATCATTTCCATGCCCGGTCCGGGCTTTAAACTGATGCCGCCAGTGTCGAAGGTCACGCCCTTGCCGACGAAAACCACCGGCTTTGCGTCGGCAGAGCCGCCATTCCAGCGCATCGACAAAAGCCGAGGTGGGCGCACGGAACCCTGGGCCACACCCAGCAGCGCGCCCATACCGAGCGCTTTCATCTGGCGTTCGTCTAACACTTCGATTTCGACGCCGAGATCGGCCAGATGCTGACAGCGTTCAACGAAGCTTTCAGGATAAAGAATATTGGCCGGCTCTGCGACCAGCTCCTGCGTCAATGCGACGCCATCAGCAACCGCCGACAGAGCCGGCCAACGAGTCGCCAGATTGGAATGGCCCGACGCAATCGTCAGGCTGGTGAGGCTGGGCTTGGAGGTTTCTGCAAGCCGCGTGCGATAACGGTCCAGCCGCCAGTTACGCAGTCGCGCGCCCATTGCAAAGCCCAGCACATCATCCTCTGAACACCCTGATGCGCCTGCAAAATCGACATGCACCGCCGTAACGCCGCTCGTTTGCAGTCGCGCCGTGAGCGCCGCACCGGCCTTTTCCAGATCGCGAGTTGTGCCCTCGCCGATGCCGATGAGTATCAGCCGCAAAACCCGGCCACCATCAACCGCCGCCGTTTCAGCAATGGCCGCCGCGCCGCCTTCAAAGCGCGCTTGCGCAGCTACGCCGGCCAGGAGGGTTCCATGTGGTGAGCCCAGCGCCGTGGTTAATCCGGCCAGATCGCCCTTGCGAACGGGGAAAGCAACGACGTCGGCAGAATCGTCAATTTGCGCGACAAAATGAATGTCCATCTTGTGTCTTTCATAAGCGGTGATTGATTGGAACGTGCTGGACCGATAGGGGTTTCGCTCGTGAGTTGCAAAACAAAGCAGCAAAGCAGCAATTACGGCGCATTTTTTGGTGACCGCTGTCAAAATATAGGAAATACGGAATCGCATGACCTGTGCTTTGCTCTCCCTGCCGTCTCTGCCCCGCACTCTGTGGTTGATATCTGCCAGCGCGTTCGTTTTGATTGCGAGTCCAGCGGTGGCGCAAGATGCGCCCGATTTGCAGACGCCCGATGTCGACCTGTCTGCGACAGACGCTCCCGCTCCAGCGTCTGAGGACCAGATTGGTTTTGCCGCCGAAAATGTTCATTATGACAATGACGTCGATGTCGTAACCGCAGAGGGCAATGTCGTGCTCAACCGCGATGCAATTTCTCTGCGCGCCGATAAGGTGGTGTGGAATCGAAAATCGGGCGAGGTAGTCGCCGAAGGCAATGTTGCGGTAAAGAACCCCGAAGGCGACACCGCCTATGGCGACCGCATTGTGCTGACCGACACTTTGCGCGACGGACTTGTCGATAATATGCTGGTCGTGATGGAGAATGGCGCGCGGCTAGCTGCGAACCACGGCAAAAGGTTCGAAAATGGCAACATCGAACTGGAACATGCTGCCTACACACCTTGTCCCGTTGAAGATAATGCCGGCTGCGCCAAAAGCCCCAGCTGGCAGATCCGCGCCGTACGCGTGCTGTACGACCGGGCCAAGAACAAGATCCGATATAAAGGCGCCCGGGTTGAAATTTTCGGTCTGCCACTGATTCCCTTGCCGGGGTTGAGCCACCCGGCGAACAGCGAGGCAGGAAGCGGCATCCTTGTGCCCGAGGTACGGATCGACCGCGTCAACGGCTTTGAAGTCGCTCTGCCCTATTATCTGCGACTGTCCGCGAACCGCGATATCACCCTCACACCACATGTTTATACGAATGCGGCGCCGATGCTTCAGGGCGAGTTTCGTGCATTGACCGATCTGGGCGCCTTTCGCATCGATGGTTATGCCACTTACAGCTCTGTCGTCCCTGTCTCGGGTACATCAATCAACCAGCGAGATGATTTTCGCGGTTATCTGGAAACCGCCGGCAAGTTCCAGTTCAGCCCGAAATGGAGCCTGAGCTTTTCAGGACGTGTCGCGACCGACCGAACCTTTATGCGCCGCTATGACATCAGCCGCGACGACAGGCTGCGTTCGACTTTCGAGCTAGAGCGGATTGGCGGGTCGAGCTATTTGTCGATTGCCGGATGGGCAACGCAGACGCTGCGCGTCAATGATTCGCAGGGACAACAGCCCATCGCCCTGCCAATCATCGATTATCGGCAGCGCTTGGCGGACCCTTGGCTAGGTGGCCAGTTCGAACTGCAGCTAAACAGTCTGGCAATCAGCCGCACGGCCGGACAGGACACGCAACGCGCCTTTGCCAGCGCGACATGGGATTGGCGACGCCTGACGCCGTTAGGGCAGGAAGTCACCCTGTCTGCACAGGTGCGCGGCGACATTTACCATAGCGACGAAAATCTGCTGACTGCCATTCCTGGCTATCGTGGCAAATCCGGTTGGGAAGGACGCGGCATCGCCGCGGTTGCAGCAGATATGCGCTGGCCTTTTGTAGGCGAATTCATGGGCGGCACTCAGACACTGACTCCTCGAGTCCAGATTGTCGCCACTCCGCCGATCAAAAACCTGACCATCCCCAACGAAGATTCGCGCGCCTTTGATCTCGAAGACAGCAATTTATTCTCGATCAACCGATTCTCTGGCCATGACCGGTTCGAAGATGGTGCACGGATAACCTATGGGCTGGAGTGGAACTTCAGCAAACCAGGCTTCAAAATCGACACAATTGTCGGACAAAGCTATCGTTTGTCGAACAAACCGGTGCTGTTTCCCGACGGGACCGGCCTTACCGATCGAACATCCGATGTCGTGGGCCGCACCACAGTTGCTTACAAAGACTTCCTGCGCCTGACGCATCGCTTCCGGCTCGACAAAGATAATCTGGCCATCCGCCGCAACGAACTCGACGCGACAATTGGCAGTCGATCAACTTATGCCGTCATCGGTTATTCGCGGCTCAACCGCGATATTGTCAGCCTTGCGGAGGATTTGCAGGACCGCGAAGAAGGTCGCATCGGCGGGCGTGTAGCGGTGGCAAAAAATTGGTCGATCTTCGGCTCCGCCATCGTCGATTTGACCAGCAAAGCCGAAGACCCAACAACGACGTCCGATGGGTTCGAACCTATCCGGCATCGGCTAGGGGTAGCTTATGACGATGACTGCCTAACGATCGCGCTGACTTGGAAGCGCGACTATATCGACACTGGTGATGCGCGACGCGGCAACAGCTTTTTATTCCGCATCGCGTTTCGCAATCTGGGCTTTTAAACCGAACCCGCTCAGCTAGCGTTCAGCGTTTGCCCGCTAGTGCTCCCGTTGATAAACGCCAAAGCAGCGGTTTGCGCTGGACCAGTGGGCGCCTGCGCTGATACGGAGCAGACCACAATTTCACGACAAGGGTAATAATGACCAATTCTTCGAAAATTATCGGCCTGTTTGTCTTGGCCAGCATGGCCGTGGCCCCAGTCGTAGCACAGACTGTCAGCGACAATGACGTCCCGACGACCAGTCTCAAAATCCCTGGCAATGTCCAGTTGTTCGGGGACGGAAAACCCAATGTCTATCGCCCTTCAGCTAAGGTGAATGGCGAAATCATCACTGCAACCGACATCGAACAGCGACTGGCTCTTATCCGTGTCGCCAATAATAATGTCGTCCTTCCTCCCGAAGAGGAGCAGCGGTTGCGCCAACAGGTGTTCAGCAACCTGATCGATGAAAAGCTTCAAATTCAGGAAGCTAAGGCCGCTGACATTAAAATTGACGAAAATGTCATCGACCAGCAATTTGCCCGACTAGCCGTGCAATATAAGCAGACCCCAGAGGAATTCGCCAAATATCTGGCGTCCAAAGGATCGTCGGCCGCAGCCGTGAAGCAGCAGATACGTGGCGAATATGCTTGGGACCGCCTGCTATCGCGCAATGTCCAGTCGACGACCAACGTGTCTACCGAAGAAGTGGAAGCGGTCGTCAAGCGGATGGAAGATGCCAAAGGCACCGATGAGTTTCACCTTGGCGAAATCTATATGTCTGCAAATACAGAAAATGCGCAGGCTATAGCCGATAATGCCAACAAGATTATCGAATCGCTACAACGCGGCGGATCCTTTGCCGCCTATGCCCGCCAGTTTTCAGAAGCGTCAACCGCAGTCGTTGGCGGCGATCTTGGCTGGGTCCGCGCGGCGCAGCTGCCGCCGTCGATGGCCGTCGCCGCAGCGCAGATGCAACCCGGTCAGCTGGTCGGCCCCATTGAGGTTCCCGGCGGACTGTCAATCTTGTTGATGATCGACAGGCGTCAAGTGTTAACGGCTGACCCGCGCGATGCGGTGCTCAGTTTGAAACAACTGAGTTTGGAGTTTCCTGCCGGAACTAGCCCTGCACAAGCATCTGACCTTGCAGGAAAGTTTGCCGAGGAAACGAAGAATATTGCTGGCTGCGGCATGGCGGACAAGGTCGCCCAGAATCTGGGAGCCAGCGTCGTCGCCCGCGATAATATCGCCATGCGTTCGCTGCCCGCGCCGTTGCAAACGACTCTTTCAAGCTTGCAGATCGGTCAGACGACCCAGCCCTTTGGCTCGGCGGATGAGGGTATCAGTGTCTTAGTCCTTTGCGGACGCGATGTGCCCAATAGTGCGACTGCTCCCGATCTTCAGCAAATCGAAAACCGCCTCCTCGAAGAAAAAGTCAACAAACGCGCTCAGCGCTATCTGCGCGATCTGCGACGGGACGCCGTGATCGAATATAGCTGATGTCTCTTGATCCCATGCGGCTCCCGATTGCGGTGACACTGGGCGACCCGGCTGGAATCGGCCCCGAAGTCACAGCAAAGGCGTGGGCGGCGCGTAAAGAATATGACCTGCCGCCCTTTGTTGTCATCGGCGATGATGCGACCATAGCCAAAGTGTGGGGCGGCCCTATAGAACGGGTTGCCGATGTTGCCGCTGCTGCACGCGTGTTCGACCATGCTCTGCCGGTTTGGTTTCTGGAAGGCAGCGGCCCTGTAACCCCCGGCACCCCAACCGAGCAAGGCGCGCTCTGTGCGTTGCACACGTTGGAGGCAGGGATTGGCCTCACCCGTAATCAAGCGACCTCCGCGCTCGTCACCGGCCCGGTGTCCAAGCATGAATTGCACAAGGTTGGTTACACCCATCCCGGGCAGACGGAATTTATCGCCGAGCGCTGCGGCGTCACCGCCAACAATGCAGTGATGATGCTGGCGGCCGGACCGCTGCGCGTTGTGCCCTTGACCGTTCATATTGCGATATCCCAGGTCCCCGCCGCGCTGACAGTTGACGTCATTGTCAGCAAGGCTCGCGTCGTTGTGCGCGGCTTGCAGCGCGATTTTGGCATCGAGGAGCCCTTGCTGGGCATAGCGGGACTCAATCCGCATGCTGGCGAAAGCGGAGAGATGGGCGACGAGGAGGCGCGGATATTCGCCCCTGCCATCGCGCAATTACAAGCAGAAGGCATCGCCATCGAAGGCCCGCTGGCCGCCGACAGCTTGTTCGCTCCGCATGTACGCAGCCGTTATGATGCGCTGCTGTGCGCCTATCACGATCAGGCGCTAGCTCCGTTCAAGGCGCTGCATTTCAATGACGGCGTCAATCTGACGCTGGGCCTGCCGATCATCCGCACCTCGCCTGATCATGGCACGGCCTTCCCCATAGCCGGCACGAATGTGGCTAACCCTGGCCCGACCATAGCCGCTATCGCACTCGCCGGCCAGTTGGCCGACCGACCCGAGCGGGTTTCTCGCCGAGCGGCAGATGGCAAGTGAACGCCAATGGCAAGTGAAAAAGGCCTCGCGCTGCCGCCATTGCGGGAGGTTATCCGTTCCCACGGGCTAACCGCAAGCAAGGCGCTGGGTCAAAATTTCCTGTTCGACGAGCAATTGCTAGCCCGCATCGCGGCGCTTCCCGGTGACCTCCAAGGTCGGACTATATTCGAAGTCGGGCCCGGACCGGGAGGTCTAACCCGCGCCCTGCTTCGGGCTGGCGCACAGGTAATTGCGGTCGAACGCGATGACCGCTGCTTGCCCTTACTGAAAGAGCTTGAAGCAGCGTTTCCGGGGCATTTAACGGTCATCGCCGACGATGCAATGACTGTCGACATTGCCTCGCTAACCGATGGCGAGCCTTTCCATATCGTCGCCAACCTGCCCTATAATGTCGGCACCGCCCTTTTTACCCGCTGGCTGGAACCCGCGGCGTGGCCGCCGCAATGGCAATCGCTCACCCTAATGTTTCAGGCCGAGGTTGCCGAGCGGATAGTCGCCAAGCCGAACACCGCTGCCTATGGCAGGCTGAGCATATTGGCCCAGTGGCGATCATCGCCCAAAATCGCAATGCGCGTGCATCGGTCGGCTTTTACCCCGCCGCCTAAAATCATGTCGGCGATTGTACATGTGGTTCCAAAAGAGGCGCCCATCGGGGTAAAGCCCGCGCTGCTATCACAATTAACTGCACAAGGCTTTGGCCAGCGCCGCAAGATGCTCCGTCAAAGCCTGAAGTCGGTAGCTGGGGCCATCGACGCGCTGGATTCGTTGGGCATTGAGGCGACTCGTCGAGCCGAAACGGTGACGGTAGAAGAATGGATCGCGCTGGCTCGTCTACTTAGCCAATAGATCGTAACGAACTCGTCAGTTTTGCGCGCTATCACCAGAATTGCTGACTACAGCTTTGGGCTGGATCGCTTCAGCGGCGACCATATGCGGTTCGTCCTTGGACTTGATCGCGCGTTCGAGCGCTGCGATTTGCGGGCATTTGTCTACGCATATGCGCCGCGCAGCCGCCAACTTTTGGCGCGCCAGTTCGATCGCACCCTTATCAACCATCGCCTCTCCCTGTCCGGTCAGGGCTACAACATCATTGGGTTCAAGCAGCAAGGCCTCGCGATAAAGGGCGATAGATTTGCCCGGTAGCGATTGCACGCGCGCCACCTGAGCCAGCGCAATAATCGCGGACCGATTGCGCGGATCGGCGGCGAGAGCCAATTCGAAAAAGTCGACTGCACCGTTGAGGTCGCCTGCCTTTTGGGCTGCTGCACCTTCATCGAGCAAGGCAACCGAACTCGGCAATATGTCATTGTCAGCGCGTTGCGCATCAGATGCCACCGGCAGGCTGGCCAGAATCAGCCCGGTGCCCAGAGCGAAGAAACTAACGCGCATCGCATTCTCCCATCGATTCATTTTAACTGAGGCTATCATGGCGCGCGCAATCGGGCGAGAAAAAAGCCGTCGCAGCCATCATGACCTGGCGTCAGCAAATATCCGGCGCCAGCGGCGCGTCCTACGCCAGCGGGCAAAATGTCCTGTTCAGCTGTCCAGCCCGGATGGGCCACCAAAAAACGATCCACTTGCTCTCGCCCTTCGCCTGCAATGACCGAGCAGACAGCATAGAGGAGTTTTCCGCCTGGAGCCACCAATTCGGCGCCAAGCTCCATCAACATAGCCTGATCGCCCCTATGCTGGTCAAGACGCGATGGTGTGAGCCTCCAGCGCAGTTCCGGGCTGCGCCGCCAAGTTCCCGACCCTGAACAGGGTGCATCGACGATCACCCGATGAGCCTGACCTATCCAGTCTTCGAGCATGGCGCGTTCTCGGCCCGGATTGAGCAATAAAGTCGTGATTGATGACAGATCAGCGCGTGCCGCGCGCGGCGGCAATTGCTGAAGCCGTGCCCGGTTGGTATCGCAAGCCAGAATTTCGGCCTTATCGCCTGTCGCTGCGGCAATCGCGAGTGTCTTACCCCCTGCACCGGCACACAAATCGACGATGCGGTGCCCCGCGGCGGCCTGCAGCGCGATAGCGGCATGTTGGCTGGCCGCATCCTGAATTTCATAGTGACCCGCGGCATAGGCGGGCTGTTGTGCGGCGGCCGTTTCGGCGGGCAGGCGCAAGCCGTCGGCCAAATGCGCAATCGGTTCGGCTATGTCAAAAAGTGCTGCCACCGCATCGCGGTCAGCCTTGTGCGGGTTGATACGCAAATCTAGTGCCGCGCGCTCGATCATGACGCCTCGCTCGCCCTCTCCCACAAGCGGATCGAACAGATCGACCAAGGCTTGCGCCGCCAATCCGGTTTCTGCGCGCGGTTCGTCAGGCTCGATGGCGGCAGGGCCATAGCCAGATCCGTCGAACAGCTCAGCCAGTTCAGTCCGTTCGTCAACGAGTGCGAGCATCGCGGCACGGCCAGTATCGGGCACTGAGCGGATATTGCGAATGGCATCATAAACCAGCCCGCGAATAGCGCGGCGATCCTTTGATCCAGCGTAGCGTCGCTGACGCATAGCTTCGGCAATGATGGCATCAGCGGGGGCACCGCCCTCACGCGCAGCCGCTGCTATCGCGTCGAGGATCTCAATTGCGGTCTGGACGCGCGCGGCAGGGGTCATGCCCAGATCCAAGCAGCTAGATGGAGGTTAACGCGTCGGATAATTAGGAGCCTCGCGGGTAATGGCAACATCATGAACATGACTTTCGCTAAGGCCCGCATTGGTGATCCGCACAAATGTGGCGCGTTCGCGAAAATCGGCAAGAGTGCGCGAACCGGTGTAGCCCATCGCCGCCTTTACGCCGCCGACGAGCTGATGAATGACGTCCTTGGCCGCACCCTTGAATGGCACCTGCCCCTCAATCCCTTCAGGGACAAGTTTCATATGGTCTTTGATATCTTGCTGGAAATAGCGGTCAGCCGAACCGCGCGCCATCGCACCTACGCTGCCCATGCCACGATAACTTTTGTAGGTCCGGCCTTGATAAAGAAAAGTCTCGCCAGGCGCTTCGGCAGTTCCGGCAAGCAAAGATCCGACCATAACGCTGCTTGCGCCTGCTGCCAGCGCCTTGGCAATATCGCCCGAGGTCCGCAGACCACCATCAGCGATCACCGGCACCTTATGTTTGTCGGCGACCGCGACACTGTCCATAATCGCTGTAAGTTGGGGCACGCCGACACCGGCAACAACGCGTGTCGTGCAGATCGATCCGGGTCCGATACCAACCTTGATGCCGTCGGCCCCTGCGTCGATGAGCGCACGGGTCGCGTCGCCGGTGGCAACATTGCCCGCCAGCACCTGCACCCGATTTGACATCGCTTTGATCCGCTCAACAGTCGCACCAACCATTTTGCTGTGGCCATGCGCGGTATCGACGACGATCAGATCGCATTCGGCCTCCAACAAGGCTTCAGTTCGAGCGATGCCTGCGTCGCCAGCGGTGGTGGCCGCCGCAACGCGCAGCCGCCCCGTCCCATCCTTGGTCGCATCGGGGAAATTTACCGCTTTTTCCATATCCTTAACAGTGATCAAGCCGACGCATTGGTAGGCATCGTCGACGACGAGCAATTTTTCGATGCGGCGCTGGTGAAGCAATTTGCGCGCCTCGTCCTGCCCAACGCCGGGACGGACTGTCGCCAGATTATCCGCCGTCATCAATTCGCGCACGGGTTGCTGCGGATTGGCGGCAAAGCGAACGTCACGATGGGTCAATATGCCGACAAGTTTGCCGCCATTTTCGACCACCGGAATGCCTGAAATCTTGTGCTGTGCCATCAACGCTGTGGCCTCTGCCAGCGAAGCATCCGGGCCGATGGTAATCGGATTGACGATCATTCCGCTTTCAAAGCGTTTGACCTGCCGCACCGCCGCCGCCTGTTCGTCGATCGTCAGATTGCGGTGAAGAACGCCAATGCCGCCGATTTGCGCCATCAAAATTGCCATGTCGGCCTCAGTCACTGTATCCATGGCCGAAGACAGGATGGGGATGTTGAGATGGATCTCGCTGGTCAGCCGCGTCGACAGATTGGCCTCGCTCGGCAGCATATCGGACGGCCCCGGCACCAGCAAAACATCGTCGAAGGTCAAACCGGTTTGTATTTCCATCAGGGCCACTTTCTGGTGCGGTCGGCGGTGCCTTCGTAGGGGACGAAGTGGCAGCGGACATCGATTCGTTGGTGGCGGCCCATGTAACCAGTCATCGCCGCGGGCGCCAGTGGGACTGGAAGGAAAGTTTGCACGCAGAACTGCTACCCCCTTCAGGCAAGTCTGCGCCGAAGACATTGCGGAGTGCGGAAACCTAAGCCTTCTTATAATTTACTGACCGGCGCATTGCCAAAGGTGGCGAGTCAGGCTGCGTCCGCCTCCGCAGATTCTATCCGGACCAGCATTGCTTCGACCTGCACCTGCGCGCCTGCTGTCGCATTCAGTTCCGCCACCACACCATCGAACGGCGCAATCAGGCTATGCTCCATCTTCATTGCCTCAAGTGTAAGGAGCTTCTGCCCCTTAATGACAGTGTCGCCAGCCGCAACCTCGACCGCGATGATCTTGCCGGGCATCGGAGAGAGAATGATGCCAGACGATGCGCTTGTGCTGGTACCGCCCGCTGCGCGCCAGGGAGCAAGCTGCCACACAGTGCCGCGCTCTGCGATCAACATGCTGGACAGAGGCGTTTCATCTTCCCCATCACCCGGCAAGGTCACGTCGATGCGTTCACCGTCGAGTAGAAAGTGGGCAGAGCGAATGGAGGTAGAGTTGAGGCGGAAGCCCGCTTGCGAGGTGCGCGCAACCATCGTCATAGCGGCCTCAGTCAGAGCCTGCTCTGACGGAGGCTGCCGTACAGCCATGGCGTCGCCATCGCGGCCAATCAAACCGGTATCAACATTGCCCACAATAAAATCCGGATGTTCGAGCGCGTTGATCAAAAAGGCGGCGTTGGTTTTCACTGGCCAGACGGCGCTGTCCTCCAGCATATCCAATAATGATGATCGCGCATCGTCACGGTTGTCGCCATGTGCGATCAGCTTGGCGATCATTGGATCATAATAGGGTGACACCTCTGCGCCTTCATCGACACCAGTATCAACGCGCCCGTCGGAATGTTCGGCAAGTTGGAACAATTCGAGCGACCCGATCGATGGCAAAAAGCCTGACGCTGGATCCTCGGCGTAGAGCCGCGCTTCCATTGCCCAGCCGTCGATGCTGAGCTCATCCTGCAGCAACGGCAGCGACTCGCCGCTCGCCACACGCAACTGCCACTCGACCAGATCAACTCCGGTAATCTCTTCGGTCACCGGATGCTCGACCTGGAGCCGTGTGTTCATTTCCATGAACCAGATGCGGTCGGCGCGCAGGCCCTCGCTGGCGTCGGCAATGAACTCGATGGTGCCGGCGCCAACATAATCCACAGCTTTAGCCGCTTTGACTGCCGCCGCACAAAGCTGTTCGCGCGTTGCCGGGTCCATGCCCGGCGCAGGAGCTTCTTCGATAACTTTTTGGTGGCGGCGTTGCAGACTGCAATCACGCTCGAACAAGTGGACGACATTGCCGTCGCCGTCGCCGAAAATTTGCACCTCAATATGGCGTGGGCTTAGAATATATTTTTCGATGAGCACATGTGCATTGCTGAATGATGCAGTCGCCTCGCGCTGGCAACTGATCAGCGCGTCGGCAAAATCCGCAGCCGCATCGACCTTGCGCATCCCCTTGCCGCCGCCTCCCGCGACCGCTTTGATGAGAACGGGATAGCCAATCGCCGCCGCCTGTTCGGCCAGAAAATCGGGATCCTGATTTTCGCCCAGATAGCCGGGCGTGACCGGCACACCCGCTGCTGTCATCAGCGATTTCGCCGCATCCTTCAGCCCCATCGCCGTGATGCTGGCCGGATTGGGGCCAACCCAGACCAGCCCTGCATCGATCACCGCTTGCGCAAATTTGGCATTCTCGGACAGGAAGCCATAGCCGGGGTGGATAGCC
Organism: uncultured Alphaproteobacteria bacterium; assembly: GCA_963844225.1. Lineage (GTDB taxonomy): Bacteria > Pseudomonadota > Alphaproteobacteria > Sphingomonadales > Sphingomonadaceae > Sphingopyxis. The sequence continues at coordinate 62,169 of CAWJNG010000013.1, forward strand.
TCTGCGCCGCTCGCCTTGGCGGCGGCGATGATCTTATCCCCCACCAGATAGGATTCAGCCGCCGGAGACGGTCCGATATGCACCGCTTCATCGGCGGAGCGTACATGTAGCGCCTTGGCATCAGCATCCGAGTAAACTGCAATGGTACGGATGCCCATTTGGCGCGCGGTGCGAATGATACGACAGGCGATTTCGCCGCGATTGGCGATGAGGAGGGATTTCATCATCTTGCTCACATCCTGAACACCCCGAAACGGGGTGCCTCCTCTACGGGCGCGTTGAGCGCGGCGGCGAAGGCCAGCCCTAGTACGTCGCGGGTTTGAGCGGGGTCGATGATGCCGTCGTCCCACATACGTGCGGTGGCGTAATAGGGGTTGCCCTCATCCTCATATTTCTGGCGGATCGGGGCTTTGAAGGCTTCGGCTTCGCGCTCGTCCCATTTGTCGGCGTCGCGGTGGACCGTAGCTAGAACCGATGCCGCCTGCTCGCCGCCCATCACGCTGATCCGCGCATTGGGCCAGGTGAAGAGGAAGCGCGGGCTATAAGCGCGCCCGCACATGCCATAATTGCCCGCGCCAAAGCTGCCGCCTATCAAGACGGTAACCTTGGGCACGCTTGCTGTCGCCACCGCTGTCACCAGTTTTGCGCCATGTTTGGCAATACCCTCGGCCTCATATTTGCCGCCAACCATAAAGCCGCTGATGTTCTGTAGAAAGAGCAGCGGGATGCGGCGCTGGCAGGCAAGTTCGATGAAATGCGCGCCCTTGACCGCAGATTCGCTGAACAGCACGCCATTGTTGGCAAGGATGGCGACCGGCTGGCCCCAGATATGGGCAAAACCGCACACCAAGGTTGAGCCATAGAGTGCCTTGAATTCGTGAAATTCGCTGCCGTCGACGATCCGCGCGATCACCTCATGAACGTCATAGGGTGCGCGCACGTCTTGGGGCACGATACCGTACAGCTCCTCGGCGTCATATTTGGGCGGACGCGGGTTTTTGAGATCGATGTCAGTCCGATGAACGAGACCAAGGTGCGACACAATATCGCGCACGATGGTCAGCGCATGTTCGTCATTCTCGGCGACATGATCGACGACGCCGGATTTGCGCCCGTGCAGGTCGCCGCCGCCCAAATCCTCGGCACTGATTTCTTCGCCCGTCGCAGCCTTCACGAGAGGTGGGCCGGCAAGGAAAATGGTGCCCTGGTTTCGCACGATCACGCTCTCGTCGGACATGGCGGGCACATAGGCACCACCAGCGGTGCAGCTGCCCATCACACAGGCGATCTGCGGGATCTGTTTGGCCGACATGTTGGCCTGATTGAAAAAGATGCGGCCAAAATGATCACGGTCGGGGAAGACCTCGTCCTGGTGCGGCAGGTTCGCGCCGCCGCTGTCGACCAGATAGATGCAGGGCAGATGGTTGGTCTCAGCAATCTCTTGCGCGCGAAGATGCTTTTTGACAGTCAGCGGATAATAGGTGCCGCCCTTCACCGTCGCATCATTGCAGACGATCATGCATTGGCGTCCCGACACACGACCGATGCCACAAATCAGTCCCGCGCCCGGTACCTGGTCGCCATAAAGCCCGTTCGCAACCAGCTGGCCAACTTCCAGAAAAGGTGACCCCGGATCGAGCAAACGCTCGACGCGCTCACGTGGGAGCAGCTTGCCGCGGCTCGTGTGGCGTTCGCGCGATTTCTCGGTGCCACCGGTCGCGGCGGCGGCAACTTTGGCCCAAAGCTCGTCTTTCAGTGTCCGGTTATGTTCTGCATTGGCACGAAAATCATCTCCATCGGGGTTGATCGCCGTTCCCAGAACCGGCGCGCTCATGCCCCCGCGCCAATCAACTCGCGCCCGATCAGCATGCGGCGGATCTCGTTGGTGCCCGCCCCGATGTCGAGCAGCTTGGCATCGCGCCAAAAGCGTTCGACCGGCCAATCCTTGGTATAACCAGCACCGCCGAGCGCCTGAATCGCTTCGCCCGCCACCTTCACAGCATTTTCGGATGCGAGCAGGATGCAGCCCGCCGCATCGAAGCGCGTCGTCTGGCCCGAATCGCAGGCCTTGGCGACATTATAGACATAGGAGCGCGCTGACTGGAGCATTACATACATGTCGGCCACCTTGGCCTGCATCAACTGGAACGAACCGATGGGTTTGCCGAACTGTTTGCGTTCGCGGACATAGGGAATGACCGTATCGAGGCATGCCTGCATGATACCAAGCTGAAGCCCCGCGAGCACAACGCGCTCATAATCAAGGCCCGACATAAGCACGCCGACACCGCCATTTTCGGGGCCCATGACTTGGGTGTCGCTGACTTCACAATCGCTGAATACCAGTTCGGCGGTCGGGCTGCCGCGCATCCCGACCTTGTCGATTTTCTGTCCGATGGAAAAGCCCGGCATGTCCTTCTCAATCAAGAACGCAGTAATGCCACGCGACCCTGCTTCAGGGTTGGTCTTGGCATAGACGACCAACGTGTCGGCATGGGTCGCATTGGTAATCCAGAATTTTGTGCCGTTGAGAACATACCCGCCCTGTACCTTGTCGGCTTTTAGCTTCATCGACACGACATCGCTGCCCGCGCCAGCCTCTGACATAGCCAGACTTCCGACATGCTCTCCTGAGATCAGCTTGGGGAGATATTTAGCCTTCTGATCGGCATTGCCCCAGCGGCGGATCTGATTGACGCACAAATTGCTGTGCGCGCCGTAGGACAGACCAATGGCACCGCTGGCGCGGCTGACCTCCTCGACCGCAATGACATGTTCCAGATAGCCGAGGCCCAGCCCGCCGAACTCCTCTTCGACGGTGATGCCATGCAGACCCAGCGCGCCCATTTGGGTCCAAAGCTCCTCGCGCGGAAACCAGTCGTCACGGTCGGCCTTGGCGGCCAGCGGGGCAATTTGTTCGTCAGCAAAGCGCGCCGTTGTGTCGCGGATCATCTGGGCCGTTTCGCCCAAAGCAAAGTCGAATTCATACATTGGCGCACTCCCTTGACCTGCTTCCTACCGCAATTCACCTCTATTCAGAAATTGAAAGATTCGGCTCGATAGTATAGATAGTCTCTATGATTGACCGCTACCAGTTGCGCTATTTCCTCGCTGTCGTCGACCATGGGAATTTTTCGCGGGCGGCGGCCCAATGCAATGTCACCCAGCCCACCCTGTCGGTCGGCATCGCCAATCTGGAACGGGCGCTGGGCGCAAAGTTGTTCCTGCGCAACAGTCGGCGGGTCGAACTGACCCAGCCGGGCACCAGATTGCTTGCGCATGCGCGCCGCATAGAGAGCGAATTTAATCTGGCGCAGCAATCGATTATCGGTGCCACCAACCAGCCGCTAACGCGGCTGGGGATATTGCGCAGCATCCCGGCCACCACCGTCGCCGAAATTTCGACCGAAATGCTGCGCCTCAACCCCAATCTTCTGGTCGAATTTGTGGAAGGAACCGAGCGCGAGCTTTTGACCCACCTCACCCGTGGACGGATAGAGGCGGCACTCACTCTGGTAGACCGCGGCAACGATCGTTTTCTGGAGGAGCCATTGATCGAAGAGGGTTATGGTCTCGCGCTTCATTCGCACCACCCGCGGGCAACACAGTCGATCATTCAGGCCGACGAACTCAACGACAATGTCATGATCGTTCGCCGTCATTGCGAGGCTTTATCGGAAACCAGTCGACATTTTACCGAACGCGGCGTTCGCCCGCATTTTGCTCTACGATCGACAAATGACGAGCGGGTGCTGCAATTGGTCGCCACCGGTCTGGGGGTCACCGTGATGCCCGATTGTTATACCGCACGCGGTGTCGCGAGAGTGAAAATGGCGGGGTTTGATCTACGTCGCACCATAGGGTTGATGTTCGCGGATGGTTCGGAATCGCTGTCGACGACACCGACCGCGCCGATCATGGCGGCCCGCAGCATCGTTGCGCCAAAATCAAAGATACCGACACCCTCCCCTGCTGCAGTGACTTCACGTGAATGAAGCCCCTATGGCCGAGAGCCGACAGGTCAAGCGTGGTTATCCGCTTCGATGCGCACCGGCACCGACTTTGACGCTGGCGTCTTGGATAATTGGTCATGATGGGTGACCGGCACCAACACATTACATTCGGGATAATAGGACGCAACGGTGCCGCGTGGCAGCTTATAGGCGACGAGTTTCAGCCCGCCTAGTCGACGGTCGATCCCGTCGTCCACATCGGTCACAAGCCTGACCAGCTGACCATCCACCAGTCCAATGTCAGCCATATCATCCTGATTCATCAACAGCACATCGCGCGTACCCTCGATGCCGTGGAACCGGTCACTATAGCCATAGACGGTTGTATTAAACTGGTCGTTAGATCGGATTGTGATGAGTCGATATCGACCCGGTGCGTCCTGAAACCCTACCGACGTTAGCGCACCAGGAGTCGTAATGACCGCTTTGCCGCTGTCGGTTTTCCAGATGCGCTCGCGCGCCGCATTTCCGCGATAAAACCCACCGGCCTGGAACAGCCGCTGGTTATAATCGACGAAATCGTCTGGATAGGTTTTTTCAATAAGATCGCGCACGAGTGAGTAATCAGCGGTCCAGTCATCCCACTTTAGGCGAGCGGATGGTCCGAGTGTGGCTTTGGCAAGGCCCGCGACAATGGCGAGCTCGCTTTTCAAATGCTTGGACGCAGGCGGGCGATGCCCGATTGATCCGCTGATCATCGAAAAACTGTCCTCGCTGGTCACCGCCTGTTTGCCACTGGCTTGTTCGTCAATCTCGGCGCGACCGAGGCAAGGGAAAATATACGCGGACTTGCCCGGAAACAGATGGCTTCGGTTCAATTTAGTCGACACGACCACGGTCAGATCCTGTTCGGTCCAGCCCCTTTCCATGCGTTGCTGGTCGGGCACCGCGCGAAGCAGATTTCCACCGAGGCAAATGGTCGCGCGTACCTGACCCGCAATTAGAGCCTCGACGACATCAACGATGGCCATTCCGTCCTTGGTCGGGGGATCAAAATCGAACAATTGCTTTAACTTGTCGAGTGGCACCAGATGCGCTTTTTCTGCGATACCTACCGTGCGCTGCCCCTGCACATTGCTATGCCCGCGCACCGGACAGCAGCCGGTCCCCTCACGGCCAATATTGCCCCGCAGCAGCAGCAGATTCACCAGCATGGCGATGTTGAGCGCACCATGGCTGTGCTGCGTCAAGCCCATGCCATAGACACCGATGACTTTTTCCGCCTCGATATAGATTTTCGCCGCATCGCGCAGCGCGCATTCGTCGAGGCCGCTCTCAGTTTCAATTTCGTCCCAGTCGGCATCGCGGCAATATTGCACAAAGGGAGAAAATCCCACCGTGTGCTGGGTGATGAAGTCATGATCGATGACTGCCTTGTCGCCAGCCTGTGTTGCAGCATCGTCCGCCTCGACGACACATTTGCATAGACCCAATATCGCCGCGATGTCTCCGCCCGCCTTGACTTGATGATATTGATCCGAAATTGTCGTGGCCTTGCCAGTCAGCATGGCGGTGGGGCTTTGCGGATCAACGAAGGACACGAGTCCCTGCTCAATCACGGGATTGAATGTTACAATTTTGCCGCCGCGCTCTTTCAATTCTTTCAGGGGATGAAGAAAGCGGGGGCTGTTGGTGCCGGGGTTTTGGCCAAAAAAGAAATAGGCGTCGGTCTTGTCGAGATCATCAAAGGTCACGGTGCCGACCGGCGAACCAATCACCTTAGTCAACCCGACCGAGGTGGTCTCGTGACACATGTTCGAACTTTGCGGCAAATTATTATTGCCATAGGCGCGGGCGAGCAGAGCATAAAGATAGGCGGCCTCCAGCCCGGCATGGCCTGAGGCGTAAAATACCACCTCCTCACGAGGCAAAGCCCTCAAAATTTCGCCAATTTCGGCGAAGGCCACATCCCAAGGGATGGCATGATAGCGATCAGTTCCCGCGTCATATTTCATCGGATGGGTCAGGCGACCTGTCTTTTCCAGCGCATGATCCGACCAACCGCGAAGATCCGTGACGCTATGCGCCTCTCCTGCAAAAAATTTGGGTTCACAGCGGGCGCTGGTGAGTTCCCACAGGGTCGCCTTTGCGCCATTTTCGCAAAATTCAAACGCCGAATAATTTGCAGGCTTTGGCCAAGCACATGAAACGCACATCACCCCTTTGGGCTTGTTCAAACGGCGCAGGCTGTCGAGCGCGCCCGGCGATGCCCATGTCTCGCCAAAGATACGCGCAATACCCTTAAGCGAACCCCAGCCCCCCGCCGGTCCCGGCGAATGCGGCATATCCTGATCGGACTTAGGCTTTTTTCCGCCAGCAGCCATGGCCTTCGCTCCTCGAAATTATGGCCAGCCCCGATCAATTACTATAACATGCCGCCGCGACCAACAGCTTCACTCTACACTGAATTTAGCCTGATGACACAATATTGGGATAGCCAAACATTGCTGGGAGCGAGGTGCACCATTTTGCGCAATAAGGACAATGATCCGATACCGGGAAAGGTGATCGCGAGCTGTCACGGCGAGGGCTTAGGAACCGACAAACTTCGCACGCTGCGGCGCGGCCATGTCCTGCTCGGCGGCGATGCCGGCGTAATCCTATTGAACCAATGGCTCGTCGGATCATCAACAGGCAACCTATGCGATGTTTTGCAAACCTATATCACGAATCTACTGCGACCGATGCGGTCGCGGCTTGCGCTATGCGAGCGACGGCGCATCATCGATACAGGCTTGAGCCTGATCAACATTCGCACGCCTGACATTCTGTTACGCCTCCCAAAACGCCACAGCTATAAAGAAGACGCCCGTGCCTGATCGTAGAAAGCCTGCAATTGACGCGCTCCCCCTCGGAGTGCGGCTCGTTTCAGCCCGCCGTCTATGGTTCGACGGAATGCCAAATGACGTCATAGAGCGAGCGGTGCCGGTCGAATGTCCGGTCGCGTTAGAATATAATGGCATTGGATTTGCGGTGATGATGGCGACACCCACCGATCTAGCTGATTTTGCCATCGGCTTCACCGTATCGGAAGGATTGGCCACCGCGCAGGACATAAGCGTACCGCAGATGTTTAATACCGGCGGCGGGGTGGTGGTGCGATGCAATCTGCCTCCCGCGTCGCTGCCCAGAATCATGGAGCGGGCACGCAGCCGTGTGTCCGAAAGTGGATGCGGGATTTGCGGTATCGATTCCATTGCAGCCGCGCTTGCCCCGCTCCCCAAGGTTCGTCACGTTCCGCAAGCCTCTGCCTCCGCGGTACACCGCGCCTTAGAAGCGCTTTACGACTACCAACCTCTGGGCCGCTCTAGTGGCGCGAGCCATGCCGCTGCTTATTGCGATAGCGATGGCCGCATTTTGTGCGTGCGCGAGGATGTTGGCCGCCATAACGCACTCGACAAGCTTATCGGTGCGATGCAACGCGAAGCTATTAACACGCGCCATGGTTTTGTCCTGCTGTCGGCGCGCTGCAGCCAGGAATTGGTTGAAAAGACGGTCCGCGCGGGCCTCTCTATGCTCGTCACCATCAGCGCCCCGTCAAGTCTGGCAATCAGCCGCGCTCGCGAATCAGGTCTCACTCTTTTGGCGCTGGCCCGGCGCGATAGCGCGCTCGTGCTGAACGACCCCCACGATCTGTATCCAGACACGGTGCAGGCATGAGCCTTGCGGAGGCGCAGCATTGGCCGCTCAGTTTTGCGTTTCAGGTTTCCAGGCGCGGTAGAAGGTGTCGATGGCTGCTTCCACCTCATCCGCCGTGAGAGCCATCCGGTTGCGGCAGTCCGCCTCGGGCAAATTTAAAACAGCGAACTGGTACATTCCGGACTGGCATAGGCCAGAGAAGTGCTGGACGGCTTGCATCGGATCGCTTTTACGCAATTCGCCTCGCGCCATTTTCTCTTCCATCCAGGCGGCCAGCCGCGCTTTTCCCCTGCGGGGGCAGCAGTCGTAAAATGGGATGCGCTCGCCGAGACTGCATCGAAATTGCTGGAAATGTAGGAAATGTTAGCAGTGGGGGGACTGGAGCCCCGTCACCCTAACTAGGATTTCGGCTGGCTAAAAAAAATTGACGCGACAATGCACTTCGCACTGAGCCCTAGCCATCGCTGATAGTCCACATTTTTCCGGCGGCGCGCCCACATTTCAGTCTGAAAGAAGCAGGCTTCGTCGCAGCGGGCTTTACCTCCATATTGGCCGGGCAGCCCGCAATTCCAGACAGCGTAGACGGCATATGGCTGTGCATCCGCCACGCCCGCGACAAACTTTGGAAACGGCTTGTAACCAATCACTCTGAAATTGCGAATTACTCATTGAAGTCAAAAGAAAGATCGAACAAATTTAGTCAAGTGAATCGATATGAAATCATTTCGATAAAAGTTGAATTGTATATTTTCGAACTTTCTTAAAAAAGAACGCGGTTGAGGATATTTTACTAATATTTGAACTATCTATTGATAGTTTTATTACGGAGTTAAGCTAATGAGTAAAAAATCCATATTGGCCGCGTCTGCATTGGTCGCATGTGTATCGATATTTGGGACGGCTCACGCCGAACCATTCTCCGGGCCCTATGTTGGTGCTTCTATTGGACTTGATCGTGATGTCGTCGGACCGAGCATTTTTGATGGCACTCTGCTCGACCGTAAAGCGAAGCAAAGCTCGTTCGATCTGGGCGCTTTTGCAGGCCATAACTACCGCATCGGTCAGCACTTTGTTATCAGTCCCGAAGCCGGCATCAATTTCTCGGTTGATGACACATTGCACGGAACGTCCGGAACCGCGGGGGTGACGCTAGACCCCCAGCGCCAGATCGATCTTTCGGTTCGTGCTGGCTATTTGGTTACGCCGAAAACATTAGTCTATGCGCGCGGCGGATATTCCAATATTCGCGCTCACTCTACAGTAGCGGATAGCACTCAGAGCGTCACAAACGCACGTTCACTTGATGGCTATCTTGTCGGGGGCGGTGTCGAATATGCTTTGACCCCGAAGATTTCGACCAGGCTCGAATATCGTTACAATCAATACAAAGTCGATGAGGGCAACTACCAGCGACATCAAGCACTTCTGGGGGTCGCCTACCATTTCTGATGATGGGTTTCCCATCTGCATAACAACCTAGAGTTAGGGTTGTAATTTAAGGAGGATTTGGGTCTCTTCGGAGTGTCGAAGCAATAAGGATTAGACCCAAATCCTCAAATGCCTGCGAGTGTTCCGAGCAGATAGGCAATGATCTGTGCTGGGTAGATATTCGTTGAAATCTCAAGCTAGGCAGGAGAGCCTCGCAATCCGGCCCGCGCCCTCTGCTGTGACAGGCTATTATGGGGCTGCTAACGGGTTAGAAAGCAAACACTGTCATAAGGGACTGTCATGAAACAAAGCGGGGACCAGCCGTGAAATACGAACAGTTCAATATACCAGCGTTAGACAATTCAAAGCATTCATTGCTTCACCTTCCTGGAATCGAAAATGCCACAGTCGCGGAAGATCGACGCGAGGTGGAGCGGGTGGCCCCCCCTCGTCGCAAGCATGCTCGTGTCGAACTTAAAGCTGAAGCCAAGGTGCGAGGTGCTAGCCAAGGCGGCGTTGTCGGCGTCTTATGTGATTTGTCTGAAGGTGGCTGCAATTTAGAAATCCGGCAGGGGTTGTTCACCGTAGGGGACCTAGTTACGTTCAAAATCGAAGGGGTTGAACCGTGGCCAGGTGTGGTCAAATGGCATGACGGGGTTCGATTAGGCATTCAATTCGAGCGCCCTTTCTACCCGGCTGTGTTTGATAAAATCATAAAAACAAACAAGAGTGAGGCAAACCGCCCCTAGCTTGCAAATGCAGGAAGAGACCCCAGGCGTTCCAGAGTGCGGAGAAAGATATCCGTGGACGACCCAGCGCCCAACATATTCTGCAAAACTGGTCCCACCGGATCACTTGGGCATCCTTTTCGCCAATCGGCGACGGCATCCGTTGAGACAGATCATGCCGCCGGTCTCCGCCATCGCAGTGGCCGCCACTATTCTTTGCTAGCTATGAAACTTCGGCACAGACAATGCAGGAGAAACAACGACGCTTATGAACTTTCGACCTTTGGTT
>CAWJNG010000014.1:0-39918 GCA_963844225.1 uncultured Alphaproteobacteria bacterium
GGGTTGGCGTGACATTGTAAGTCGCGGTTCCGGTGACGTCGTGAGGCGAATTATTTTCAGCGATGAAAATCGCCATATCGCGCGCGCCAATACTCACCGTATCGCGCGGGTGCTCGGGGCGAAATTTCCACGGCAAGTCCTGTGACACATTGGCGTCAAAGCGAATCGAAACCGAATCATCGAGGACAACCGGGTCGGCGGCGGCAGCGACCGGGTCGTAGCGTTGAGTGGTACCGTTAAAGCCGGTGACCCTGCAGAACATATTATAAAGCGGCACCGATGCAAAACCGAGCCCGACCATGGCCGCAGCGATCAGCCCCATAGAGGAGGCGGTTTTCAAATTGGGCGTCATGAGGGAAGCACCATGCGCGCGAGCGTGATGAAGAAGAAGAGAAAGCATAGTCCGACGAGCATCAACCCCATCATATTGGCACGGCTGCGCTGGCGGCGACGATATTCCTTTTCGTCGAATGGCTCGTTCATATCAGCCACCAATTATCGACAACGACTGCACCGAACAGCAAAAACAAATAGACGATGGAGAAAGCGAACAGCCGCTTTTCCGGGCGCATCCTATCATCTGTTGCGCTGGCGCGCGCGCCAACCTGCGCCGAAAGGATCACAAACAAAACCGACATGACCGTTGCCGTGACGCCATAAATAGCGCCGGTCATACCCAGCGACCACGGCGCAATCGCCGCAACCGCCATGACCAGCGCATAGACAAATATCTGTCTCCGCGTCGACCGCTCGCCCGCAACCACCGGCATCATCGGGATGCCCGCGGCAGCATAATCAGACTTCATAAATAGTGCGAGCGCCCAAAAATGCGGCGGCGTCCACAGGAATATTAGTAGAAACAGCATGAGCGGCAGAGGCGCTAAGGTTCCCGTCGCTGCGACCCATCCGATCAGCGGCGGAAAAGCGCCTGCAGCGCCGCCGATGACAATGTTCTGCGGTGTGCGCGGCTTGAGCCAGATCGTGTAGATGAACACATAAAACAGGATCGATGCGGTCAGTAACAAAGCCGCCTGCCAATTGGCCGCAAACAGCATCAGGAAGACCGAAAAGGCCGCAAGCCCGACCCCAAACTGCAACGCGGTTTGCGGATCGAGTTGTCCGGCCGGCAACGGGCGTCCCGCCGTCCGCTTCATCTTGGAATCCAGCCCTGCTTCATACCATTGGTTGAGAGCACCCGATGCCCCTGCCCCCAGCGCGATCGCCAGAATCGATGCAAACCCCAGCACCGGATGGACATGCCCTGGTGCTGCGAGAAGACCGCATAGCGCGGTGAACACGACCAGCGACATGACGCGCGGCTTGGTCAGCGCGAACAGGTCGCGCCAGTCGGCGGGTAACGCCATTTGGCCATGGGTCAGGCTACTAGCCATGATAACTCCCGCCTACAGTAAGCCCAGCCTCCCCCGCCGTTCAGCGACAGGGGAGGCCTGCACCTAGGCAATATGGGGCAGTTCATTGAACTGGTGATACGGCGGCGGGCTGGACAGCGTCCACTCGAGCGTCGTGGCGCCTTCGCCCCAAGGATTGTCGGCGGCCTTCTTACCCGCAAACAACGACCACAAAATATTGGCAAAGAAGAACAAGGTGCCAACACCCATGATCGTATAGCCATAGGTCGATGCGATATGGTTCCAATAGGTAAAGGCTTCCGGATAATCGGGAATACGGCGCGGCATGCCATTATTACCCAAGAAGTGCATCGGGAAGAACAGGATGTTCACACCGATGAAGAACAGCCAGAAATGGATCTGTCCCAGCGCTTCATTGTACATCCGGCCCGACATTTTCGGGAACCAGTAATAGAAACCCGCGAACAGCGAGAAGACCGCACCCAGCGACAACACATAGTGGAAGTGAGCCACCACATAATAAGTGTCGTGATAAATGGTGTCGATGCCGCCATTGGCGAGCACAACGCCCGTTACACCGCCAACCGTGAACATGAAGATGAACCCGATCGCCCACAGCATGGGAGTCTTGAAGCTGAGCGAACCGCCCCACATCGTGGCGATCCAGCTGAAGATCTTGATCCCCGTCGGAACGGCGATCACCATCGTCGCGGCCGTGAAATACATTTTCAGATTAACGTTCATCCCGACCGTGAACATGTGGTGCGCCCACACGATAAAGCCGACAACGCCAATAGCCACCATTGCATAGGCCATACCCAAATAGCCAAACACCGGCTTTTTGCTGAAGGTAGAGATTACTTGGCTGACCATGCCAAATCCCGGCAGGATCATGATGTAGACTTCGGGGTGCCCGAAGAACCAGAACAAGTGCTGATATAGCACCGGATCTCCGCCGCCTGCCGCGTCATAAAAGGTCGTGCCGAAATTGCGGTCGGTGAGCAGCATGGTAATCGCTGCAGCGAGCACAGGAAGCGCGAGGAGCAACAGGAAAGCGGTGACGAGGATCGACCAGACAAACAGCGGCATCTTGTGCAGCGTCATCCCCGGCGCGCGCATGTTGAAGATTGTGGTTATAAAGTTGATCGCGCCCAAAATCGACGACGCACCGGCAAGATGCATCGAGAAGATAGCCATGTCGACAGCCGGTCCCGGAGAGCCGCTCGTCGAAAGTGGCGCATAAATCGTCCACCCGGTACCGGCGCCAAGACCGCTGCCGCCAGGGACAAAGGCTGAACCGATCAACATGATGAACGCTACGACGACCAGCCAGAAACTGACATTGTTCATGCGCGGGAACGCCATATCGGGCGCGCCGATCATCAATGGAACGAACCAGTTACCAAAGCCGCCGATCATCGCTGGCATCACCATGAAAAAGATCATGATCAAGCCATGGGCGGTAATTAGCACGTTCCACAAATGATGGCCTTGGGTCACACCTGCGGAAGGATCGAGAATCTGCGCCCAACCGGTGAGATATTGAATGCCCGGTTCGGCCAGTTCAAGCCGCATCAGGCCGGAAATGCCCCCGCCAATGATACCCGCCATAATCGCGAAAATCAGATAGAGGGTGCCGATATCCTTATGGTTCGTAGACATGAACCAACGGACAAAAAAGCCCGGCGTGTCGCTATGGCCATCATGCGCATGGTCATGGCCAGAAGCGGTGGAAGCGATGTCAGTCATCGATCAAAACCCTCAGTTGCTAGCCGCCGGTGCAGCGGCCGGAGCAGCTGCGGGCGTTTCAGTTGTCGTTTTTTCAGCAGGGATAGGAGCCGAGATGGCCGCTGCGGCCTCTGACTTGTCGGCGGGAACGCCGGCAGGATTGCCACCCTTGAAGCGGACCCAGGCTTCCCATTTATCTTTGGGCAACGCCTCGACCGCGATGGGCATGAAGCCATGACCAACGCCGCAAAGCTCTGAACATTGACCGTAATAAACGCCGGGCTTGTCCACTGTGAACGTCGTTTCATTCGAGCGACCAGGGACGGCATCCATTTTGGTCCACAAAGCCGGAACCGCAAAGCTGTGAATGACGTCCGCTCCGGTGATCAAAAGCTTCACTTCGCGCCCGACGGGAACAACCATGCGATTGTCGACGCCAAGATGACGCGGTTCACCGGCGGCAGCGGCGGCTTTGTCGTCGAGCATGTTGGATACATATTCGCCAATACCTTGGTCGGGATAGGAATAGCCCCAATACCATTGATACCCAGTGACCTTGATCGTCAGCGCATCCTTCGACGGCGGCTCATATTGGGCTGCCAGCAAGCGGATCGACGGGACGGAAATGATCGCCAGGATCAGCACCGGAATGGCGGTCCAGATAATCTCAATAAAGGTATTGTGCGTCGTCTTCGACGGCACCGGGTTGGCCGATGCGCGATAACGGAACACGACCCAGAACAAGAGCCCCAGCACAAAGAGCGAGATCACCGTGATAATCGGCAGAAGCATCTTGTGGTTGAACCATTCGGCCTGCTCGCCAATCGGCGTTTCCTGCGGCTGGAAATCAATTCCGCCCGCGGTCGGCTGGCCGATGCCAGCCGTGGGTTTCATCGGGACATAGGTCGCATCACCCGCTGGCGCCGCGTCATTCGACGCGGAATCAGTGACTGGCGCTGCCGGAGTCGCCGATGGCATGGCCTCGGGGGCCGTTGCTGTGACTGGTGCTGCGTCCTGCGCATGACCGACGCCCACGACGCCGAGCGATAAAACCGCCGCAATTACAATGGTTTTCAAGCTTTTCATATGGATAGTGCCGCCCGTTGCCTGATCTTCAATTTTGTTTCACTCCGCCCTTGCCACTGTTCCGGTAAGTCCCCAGATTCCCCGAGCAAGGGTGGAATGTTGCGGGCGCTATAGACCCGCTTGCCGCTTGCCTCAAGCATCTCTAAAACTATTTTCAATTCGACGATTTCAACACCGCCTGACGCTTCACCATGGAGAAGCTGGCCCAAAACAAAAGTGTAACTCCCCTATGACTGAAGACGAAATATTGGCTGAATTCCGTGCTGCCGATGCTTTACTGCAAGGGCATTTCCTGCTTTCGTCGGGTCGGCACAGCGAATATTATTTGCAATGCGCCCGCGTCCTGATGGACAGTGAGCGCGCCGGGCGGCTTGGCTCGGCGCTCGCGGCAAAACTGCCGCGTGACCTTCGCCAGTCGATCGATATTGTCATGTCACCCGCGATGGGCGGCGTAATTATCGGCCATGAAATGGGCCGCGCGCTTGGTAAACCCGCGATGTTTGTCGAGCGTCCTGCGGGCGTCTTTGAACTGCGCCGCGGCTTTGCTATCGCACCGGGCGCGAAAATCCTGATGGTTGAGGATGTCGTGACCACCGGCCTGTCCTCGCGCGAGGCCATCGCGGCAGTGCAGGCCGAAGGCGGCGATGTGATTGCCGAAGCTTCGCTTGTCGACCGGTCGGGCGGCAGCGTCGATCTAGGCGTTCCCTTCTACCCGCTCGTCGAAATCAGCTTCCCCACTTATGCCGCTGACGACCTTCCCCCTGCGCTCGCCAAAACCTCCGCCATCAAACCTGGCAGCCGGAGTGTCACGGTTTGACGGGGTCATCGCGTCTACGTCTAGGCGTCAACATCGACCATGTTGCGACGATCCGCAACGCGCGGGGCGGCGACCACCCCGATCCTGTGCGCGCCGCACAAATCGTCGCAGCGGTGGGGGGTGACGGCATCACGGCGCATCTGCGCGAGGACCGCCGCCATATCCGCGACGATGATCTGGCCCGAATCCAGGCCGCGACCGATCTGCCACTGAACCTTGAAATGGCGGCGACCGAAGAAATGTTGGCGATCGCGCTTCGCCATCAGCCCCACGCCGCATGCATTGTTCCCGAAAAGCGCGAGGAGCGCACGACCGAAGGCGGGCTCGACGCCGCTGGAAAGCACAACCAGCTTGCCCCCATCGTTGCGCGGCTCAATGATGCAGGCATCCGCGTCAGTCTGTTCATTGAACCCGACCCGCGCCAGATTGAAGCGGCGATGCAGCTCAAAGCGCCGGTCGTCGAGTTTCACACCGGCCGTTATGCCCATGTCACAGGCGAAGAGCGCGCGGCCGAACTGCGCCGCCTTTCCGATGCCGCCGCGCTAGCGTGGAAAAATGGTATCGAGCCACATGCCGGCCATGGTTTGACCTTTGACAATGTCATCCCTGTCGCCGCTATCCCCCAACTCGCCGAACTCAACATCGGCCATTATCTGGTTGGCGAGGCGATCTTCACGGGACTGGAGGATGCAATCCGCCGGATGCGGGCGCTGATGGACGAGGCGCGGGGCGCTTTATGATTGTCGGCCTTGGCTCTGACCTGTGTAATATAGAGCGCATTCAAGCCTCGCTGGACCGCTTTGGCGACCGGTTTGAAAACCGCGTCTTTACCGAAGTTGAACGCGCAAAGGCTGCACGGCGGCCCTTCACCCGAGCGGGAACTTACGCCAAACGCTTTGCCGCCAAAGAAGCATTTTCCAAAGCAGTCGGAACAGGGTTCAAGCGCGGCGTGTTTATGAAAGACATCGGCGTCGTCAACGCGCCGTCGGGCGCGCCGACACTTGCGCTGACAAATGGCGCGGCGGCGCGGCTCGCGGAACTTATCCCTCCCGGCTATCAGCCGCATATCCATCTGACGTTGACCGACGACCATCCCTGGGCGCAGGCCTTTGTCATCATCGAAGCCTTGAAGGACTAAATAAATATGGCCAGCGACACGCAAAAGGGCGACGGCGGCTGGGGCAAATTGTTTCGCGATATTGCCGTGATCCTGCTTCTCGTCCTCGGCATCCACAGCTTTGTGGCCAAGCCTTTTTATATTCCGTCTGAATCGATGATGCCGGTCCTTCGCAATGGCGACCGGCTAGTGGTCAGCAAATATCCCTATGGCTGGTCCTATGCCTCGATCAGTTTTCACCTTGCGCCCAAATTTGCCGGCCGCTTGTGGGGAAAGCTGCCCGAACGGGGCGACATAGTCGTGCTCGAACATCCCGTGACCCGTCAAGATTATATCAAGCGCGTTATCGGCCTACCCGGTGACATCATCGAGGTAAAAGACGGCGCCCTCATTATCAACGGTCAGCCGATCAAACGCGAGGCGCGGTCGATGATGACCATCCCCGTCGACGCCAATTTGCCTGACAAGGCCAGCTTGTTCAGTGCTTCTGTCCATCCTGATGCCAGCGGCAAGCCGGTGATTGATGTGCCAATTGTCCGCGAAACGCTGCCCGGCGGCGCGACATTTGATACGATCGACCTTGGCCCCGGCTATCCCAATGACAATTATGGACCGATCAGGGTTCCCACCGATCATCTATTCCTGATGGGCGATAATCGCGACGGCAGCGCCGATAGCCGGGTTCCAACCGCATTGAACGGACTGGGCGGCCCGGTACGGTTCGAAGAGATTTCGGGCCGCGCCGAAATGATCAGCTTTTCAACCGATGGAACCGCCGAATGGTATAATCCCATCAGCTGGTTCACCGCCTTGCGGCCGGGCCGCGCAGGAACCAGTCTGCGCCCAGCCCATACAGCCTCGCCGGCGAACATATAACAAGAGGATGGCCATAATGAAGGACGATCCACAAGCCCCCGGCCCGACCGAGATCAGCAGCCAACTTGTCCGCGCTGAATTGCTCAAGGCCAGTGTCTGGCTGGGACTTGCCTTGCTTATCGGGGTGGCAATCGTCCTAATTCAGCCAATTCTGTTGATATTTGCCGGCATTGTGGTGGCCTCCATGCTCGACGGCGGGACGCGGCTCTTGGGGCGTGTGCTGCCCATCGGGCGCAGCTGGCGACTAGGAATTATCTGCCTGTCGCTCGTCGCCTTCATCATCTGGACCTTCATGTTCGCGGGATCGCAGCTCGCTGACCAGGCCGCAAACTTGCAACAAATCCTCATCGATCAATTAAATCGTGCGGCCAATTGGGCCGGCGCGCATGGAATGGGCGAGCTAAAGCTCGATGCCCAATCCATCTCGGATAATTTTGCCGGCACGGTCGGCCGCGTTACCGCCGCTGTCGGGACAGTAGTGGGAGGGCTCACCAGCTTGGTGATGATCATGGTTCTGGGCATTTTCATTGCAATCGAGCCGCGGCTTTACGAACGCGGCGTCGCCTGGATGCTGCCTGTCAGCGCGCGCGATGATTTTTACGGCACGATGGAAAAAATGGGCTGGACACTCCGCCGCCTGATGGCGGGCCGCCTTCTCGGCATGGTTGTCGAAGGCGTTGGCACCTGGGTTTTACTGGCGCTCGGCGGCGTGCCAATGGCGGCCCTCCTCGGGCTCCTCACCGGCTTGCTCGCCTTCATTCCCAACATTGGCGCAATTGTCTCGGGGGTTTTGCTCGTCCTCGTCGGCTTTTCGGCGGGGGTTGATACCGGCTTGTATGCCATTTGCGTCTATTTCATCGTCCAGACGGTCGATGGCTATCTGATCGTACCGATGGTTGCAAAGCGGACGGTGGATCTCGCCCCCGCTCTTGTTCTTGGCGCGCAAATCTTGCTTGGCACCTTGCTCGGCCTGCTGGGGCTGGCGCTAGCCGACCCGATTGTTGCGATGATCAAAGTCGCTCTCGAGCGCGAGGCCGAGCGCAACTCACGGCCGGTCAGCCAACGAAAAGGGGCGGCCAAGACGGCCGCCTAATCGCGTTTTACTGCGGCGGCATTCCGCCAGGCGCCGCGCCCGGCTGTTGCATCTGCTGCTGTTGCTGCATCATCTGCTGCATCGCGCGCACTTCGGCTTCGGAACGGAAATCGATCAGCGTGACAGAGAAGTGCAAGGTGCTGTTGGCTGGAATTGGACCACTTTCCTTGGAACCATAACCCAGTTTTGGCGGGATGGTGATGTTATATTCGCCGCCTTTTTTCATCCGGACCAGCGCCTTTGAAAAACCCGGCACGACTTGAGCTACTGCCATCGGGGCCTGTTCGTTCGAGTCAAAAACGGTCCCGTCGTCGAGTTTGCCTTCATATTTGACCAACACAACATCGGTCATCGTCGGGCTGGCTCCGGTGCCTTCCTTGACGACAGTAAAGCCGATGCGGGGCGTTTGCGAGAAAGCGAAAAAGATTGCGGCGGCTACAAGCACCAGCACGCCAATCCAGATTGCCCATAGTCCGCTTTTGTTGACCGGACGCAATGGAACCGTGGTTACACTCATGATCGCAAATCCTTCCCTGTCCGGTTACCCGGGGTGTTGCATGGGCCGCCTATAGGCTGTGCGGCTTGCGGCGGTCCAGAGCTATTGTGTCAACACCAATTTGAATGGCGCAGCTTCAGCCGCCGTCCATATGCATTGCGGACATGAAAAAGGCGCCGCGATTGCTCGCAGCGCCTTTTTCATTTCCTTGCGGAATCAGCGGCTATTTAATGCCGTCACGTTCCATCCGCTTGCGCTCCATCTTGCGGGCGCGGCGGACAGCGGCGGCGTGCTCACGCGCGCGCTTTTCGCTGGGCTTCTCGTAGTGACGACGCAGCTTCATTTCGCGATACACGCCCTCACGCTGCAACTTCTTCTTAAGTGCGCGAAGGGCCTGGTCGACATTATTGTCGCGAACGATAATTTGCATATGCCGTGTCGTCTCCGTTTCAGTCAAACGATCCAGAGCCGCCGAATTCATCCGGTTGGCCACAAATCGCCGATATCTGGGCAATAAAAAGAGCGCCGCGAACCCGCGACGTCCCGATGGACAGCCACTAAAGGGATTCGCCAACAATTGCAAGCTGGGATTGTGTTGCCGCCGGCCCCTGTGGCATAGCTTGTATATCAAGACGCAAGATCGGAGAGAAGGTGCCATGGCTACCCAGTTGAAGCGGAACAGCAAATATAGCGAAGCCGAATGGACCGCGCGGCAGGAGCTTGCCGCCTGTTATCGCATTTTTGCGATGATGGGCTGGGACGAGATGATTTTTAACCACATCACCGTCAAGCTAGAGGATCAAGAGGGCGCTTTCCTTATCAATCCTTATGGTATGCACTTCAGCGAGGTGACCGCATCCAGTCTGATCAAGATCGACATAGACGGAAACAAACTCGATGAGGATAATCCCTGGCACGTCAACAAGGCAGGTTTTGTTCAGCACAGCCTGTTTCACCGCATCCTTCCCGACGCCCACGCAATCATCCACACCCACACCACAGCGACCATGGCGGTGTGCGGGCTAGAGGGCGGACTGCAACCGACCAATTTTTATGCCTGCAACTTCATGGGCCAGTTGGCCTATCATGACTTTGAGGGGATTACAGTCCGCGAGGAAGAGGGCGAGCGGCTGATCAAAAGCCTTGGCGACAAACGCATTTTGATGCTCAAAAATCATGGCCCCGTCGTGATGGGCAAATCGCTGAGCGATGCCTTCATCAAATATTGGGCGCTGCAACGCGCCTGCGAAATCCAGCTCGCTACGATGAGCATGGGCAAGCCGATCCTCGTCGACGAAGATGTGATCAAGGTTCACCAGCGCGACCTTTATATGGCGCAAATCCCCGGTCAGTCGGGTAAAGCGGAATTTGATGCCATGGTGCGCAAGGTCGACAAGATCGACAGCAGCTGGCGCGACTGAGCCCGCCTGCATTCCCTGCCCGCTTTGTATAGAAGCCCAGCATGACGAAATTTTCAGTCAATGAACGGCCCATCGAATATCGGATGGACCCCGAAACGCCCCTGCTATGGGCGTTGCGCGACGCGTCGAACCTCACCGGCACCAAATATGGTTGCGGAACGGGCGAGTGCGGGGCTTGCACGGTCGATATTGACGGCGAAGCTATCCGCAGCTGTCTGGTGACGATCGCTGAATGTGAAGGTCGCTTTGTCACCACGATAGAAGGCTTGTCGCGTGACCGCAGCCATCCGGTGCAACAGGCGTGGGTGGCCGAACAAGTGCCGCAATGCGGCTTTTGCCAATCGGGGATGATTATGGCGGCAGCTACGTTGCTCCGCACCAACAGCAATCCGAGCAGCGCCGAAATAGACGCCGCGATGACCAATATCTGTCGTTGCGGTACCTATCCGCGCATCAAGGCCGCGATCAAGCTGGCGGGGCAAGTCCTGCGCGGCGAGGAGCGCATCGCTGCCGCCCCGCCGCCCGGCATTCGTCCTGCAGATGCGGCCCGGTCCGTGCCGGCCCTCACGCCGAAATAGCGCACCGGCTAAACCTGAACAAAAGACAACATTGCGGTTCAGGCCCAACTCATCTGGTCAGGCGTAATACTCCTCTCATCATCCGCGCTGGCTACCCAGCAATGGAACAAGAATGGGAGACCGTCGTCATGAAATATCTATTTGGAGGATTGCTGGTCGCCGCGACGATGCTGACCCCGATCCAGCCTGCCGCTGCCAAGGAAAAGGCCCAGACATTTGAGATTGCCCAACGCGGTGATCGGGGCCAACACCGTTCGCGCAGCGGCGGCGAACGGCGCGGCGAAGCGCGCAGCCAGCGCGGAAGCGAAGCGCGCACAGAACGCAGAAGCGAAGCACAAACCGAGCAACGTACCGAAAGGCGCGCTCAAAGGCGCGGAGACGCCCGCGCGGAGCAAAGCGAAGCGCGCCGGCAGACACCGCGACAGCAGGCCCAGCGCCCGACGGAACGAAATGCTGCGGCCACGCGAGATCAATATCGCGGCAACAACCGCGCTCGCCTCGAACAGCGCAATGGCGCCTATGCCAACCGTGACCAGCGACGCGATCGTGCCGACAACTATAACCAGCGCAGTCAGTCTCGCGACCGCGATCAACGCACCAATCGCACCAACGACCGCAATCGCGATGGGCGTATTGATCGTCGTTACGATCGCAACGGCAATGGCCAAGTCGACCGCCGCTATGACCGCAACCGCGATGGTCGTGTGGACCGCCAATATCGTGGCAATAACAATAGCCGGTCGTGGAACAAGCGGTGGCGCAATGATCACCGCTATAACTGGCGCGACTATCGCCAGCACAACCGCAGCCATTATCGCCTAGGCCGCTATTATTCGCCCTATCGCGGCTATAATTACACGCGATTCAGCATCGGGTTTAACCTGTGGCCGAATTACTACAGCTCGCGTTACTGGATCAACGATCCGTGGCAGTACCGGCTCCCCGATGCCTATGGCCCGTATCGCTGGATCCGCTATTATGACGACGCTCTTCTCGTGAACATCCACAATGGTGAGGTTGTCGACGTGATTTACGACTTCTTCTGGTAGGACCTTTCGCTTTCCAGAAGATCATCGAGCGGGACCGATCTGCGATCGGTTCCGCTCTTTTTTGTTACCTTTACCTATCGCGCCATCTACAGGCCCCAGGCTGCGCGAAAGCCAGCTTTTGCTCGGCTCTGCCGATCGATTGAAAAATAGCCGCTTTTCGCGATGCATGATTTTATGATTTGCACGTTGGCAAACGGTGGTTGCCAACTCCTTATGATTCCAATGCGAAACGCTACGCATTGTATCATTTTGAAATGGCGCAATTCGGGATAAGACGGGCCCATGCCCGCCGTCCGCCTCTTGCCGCCCAAGGCCTTTTTTTCCAGCGTGGCTTGGAAAGCGGTGACGCATGTATCGCCATGGCGCGGCCTTTGGTTGGTCAGCCATGCCTGGCTTGCCAGTTTTGCGGTGATTGCGCTGGCCACATGGGCGGCGCATCCGCTGGCGTGGTTTCTCGCCGTTATATTTGTAGGCGGGCGCCAATTGGGCCTGGCCATATTGATGCACGACGCCGCCCACGGACTGCTCCACCCCAAGCGCGCTCTCAATAATTTCTGCGGTCAGTGGCTGACCGGCGCCGCCGTCGGGTCAGATCTGCTCGCCTATCGCAGCTATCATCTGCAACATCATAAGTTCACCCAGCAAAATGAGGACCCCGACCTGTCACTGTCGGCCCCATTCCCCACCAGTCGCGCCAGCCTTGCGCGTAAAATTTTTCGCGATCTCAGTGCGCAGACTTTTCTCAAGCAACGCGCCGCGCAATTGGGGACCGCACTCAAGGGTGTTGCCGCGATGATGCGGGGAGAGAAAGCCTCAACCCAAAAGGCGGATACGCGAGCGGGCACCCCTTTCAACAGGCAATCGGGCGCCGGCATTGGCGCACCGATCACGGACCAGACGGGCGCAATCATCGTTGCTCAGTCGGTCGGCCGGTTCTTGTTGGTGCAGGCTATTTTGCTGGCACTGTCGCTCGCCCTCTATGGCTGGACGCCCTTTCTGATCTGGTTCACGGCGCTGGCGACGACCTTTCCGCTATATTTGCGGGTCCGAAATATCGCCGAACATGCCTGCACCGCGACGGGCAGCGAAGACCCTTTCACGCACGCCCGCACCACCCGCGCTGGTTGGATCGCACGCGCTACAGTTGCGCCCTATTGGGTCAATTATCACAGCGAACATCATCTGTTCATGGGCGTGCCCTGCTATCGCCTGCCCGCTGTTCATGCGATGCTTGGCCGCGCTGACGCGCACAAGAAAATGACGATTGCGCCCAATTATTGGGCGGTGATGACGCTAGCCTCTAGCCGCTAGCCGGCATCGCGCGAAACCGGCCAGCAGCGCGGTCCTTTTCGGTCGTTGCAGGATCAAAGATCATCCCGTTCATTGCAATATAGACACCGGGCGGCAGCGTCTGGACCGCCGCCAGCGCAAAACCCACATTGAATTCGGCATCGCTGGCGCGCACCGATGCGGGCTGCATCGCCCCCGTCATCACAATGGTCTTGCCGGCAATGCCGGCGAGCATACGGCCGGTGACGACCATCGTATCTGTGCCATGTGTGACCAGAACGCGCGTGGCCTCGCTCGCCACGACGGCCTCGCGGATCGCCGCGCGGTCGCGATCGTCCAGTTCCAGACTGTCCTTGCGCATCAACTGCGTCACACTATGCGGCACATGGACGTTATTCTCGCGCAGCATGTCGGGCAACGCGGTCGGGCCGATCTGAAATTCACTGAGCGCGTCGAAATAGACTTTGTCGATCGTCCCGCCGGTTGTGAAAATGGCGATGGACTTAGTCATGTCCATTATCTTCCGTTGCGCGAAGTTCTACATCAGCTAGCAACCGATTGACCTTTTCATGCAGCCGAATGAGCTCCAATTCGGCGCGCAGATTCACTTCATAATCATGCGCCGCCGCTTGCCGGTCTTTGGTCCCCTGTCGGTTCTGGCTCATCATGATGACAGGGGCCTGAATCGCTGCCAGCATCGACAGCATCAGATTGAGGAAAATATAAGGATAGGGGTCAAAGACCAAACCGAAGTCCGGCAAAATCCCGCTGTTGAGCAACATCCAGCCGAGCAGAACAATTCCAAAAGTGGCAATGAACCCCCAGCTCCCCCCAACGGCCGCGACCCGATCGGCTAGCCTTTGCCCGAAGGTGGCGTTTTCGTCATGTATTTCGAACGGTGAGCCACTCGTCGCCTGGCGGCGGCGGATACGCTCCAAAACGCGTCGCTCCGCCCCTGTGAGGCTATCGGCCGATTTGCCGAGCAATTCGGCCGCAAGTTCGCCGATGTCGCGACCCGTCGTCACGCCAGAGCTTCGGCGATCAGCCGCCGCGTATTGGTGACGCCGAACAATGCGATAAAACTGCCCATGCGCGGCCCTGCACTCGAACCGAGCAGTGTTTCATACAGCGCCTGAAACCAATCGCGCAGCTTTTCAAAGCCATAGGCTTCGTCCTTGCCGATCGCATAAACAATATTCTGGATCTCGTCCGCCGCTGCATCCTCGCCCAATCGCGCCAGTTCGGCATCGAGCTGTTGCAGCGCTGCAACCTCGCCGCCCTGCGGCTTGCGACGCTCAAGCGTCGGTGCAACAAAATCGCGTGTATAGGCCATTGCATTATCGATCAGCCGATCAAGCTCCGGATAGGCCGCCGCATTCGCACCCGCGACATAATTGCCGAGATAAGCCCAAATCTGCTCCTTGCTGGCATCAGCACCCATCACGCCAACCAGATTTAGCAATAGCCCGTAGGTCACCGGCAATAAGGTATCGGGAACCGTCTCGCCGCGCGCAACATGGACATGATGAACCGGATTGCCGAGTTGCTTATCGGCTTCCTGCGCCGGATAATTGCCGCGCATTTGCAGATATTCGTCGACCGCCTTGGGGATGACCCCAATATGCAACTGCTTTGCAGCCTTGGGCTCGCGAAATGCATAAAAAGCGAGACTCTCTTCGCTGCCATAGTCGAGCCACTGGTCGAGGCTGAGGCCATTTCCTTTTGACTTGGAAATCTTCTCGCCGCGCTCGTCGAGGAACATTTCGTAAATCAGCCCCTCGGGCTTGCGCCCACCCAGCGCCTTGGCAATGCGTCCCGATTGCACACCGCTGTCGGTCAAATCCTTGCCATACATTTCGTAGTCGACGCCCAACGCCACCCAGCGCATCGCCCAGTCGACCTTCCACTGCAGCTTCGCTCCGCCCGACAATATATTGTGCGTGATCGTCTGGCCTTCGTCCTCGAAGGACACCAGCCCGGCCGCCGCATCGACGACGGTAATCGGTACTTGCAGAACAATTCCCGACGACGGGCTGATCGGCAGCACCGGCGAATAGGTGGTCGCGCGTTCGGCGCGCAACGTCGGCAGCATTATGTCCATGATTTCTTGATAATGGGCGAGGACATTCTTCAACGCATCGTCAAACGCACCGCTCATGTATCGCTCGGTCGAGCTTACAAATTCATAGTCGAAGCCAAACCGATCGAGAAACTCGCGCAGCATCGCATTGTTATGATGCGCAAAACTTTCATGACAACCGAAGGGATCAGGAATCTGGGTCAGCGGCTTGCCCAGATTGGCCGCCAGCATATCGGCGTTGGGGATGTTGTCGGGCACTTTACGCAGCCCGTCCATATCATCCGAAAACGCCACCAACCGCGTCGCTGCTGCCGCCGCGCCATCCTTGGCGGTCAGCGTTTCATAGGCACGCCGCACCATTGTCGTGCGCAGCACTTCGTTGAAAGTGCCGATATGCGGCAGGCCCGAGGGCCCATAGCCGGTTTCGAACAGCATGGGCGCGCCGTCGGATTTGCCCTCGGGGTAGCGTTTGACCAGCTTGCGCGCTTCCTCGAACGGCCAGGCTTTGGACGTGGGGGCGGCGGCGCAATAGCGCGGATCAAGGTGCATTTGAGACATAGGACTTGCCCTTAGCGGTAACCGCCAGCGAACCAAAAGCGGAAAATTTCACGCAGGGCGCAAATCTTACCGGAAAATTTACCATCTTCTGCGATAGCCTAGGTCATGACAGACAGTATCTCCCACATCCCTCGGCGGTTTCAGCGCAACGCGGTTGCGATCGACGTCAGAGTATCGGGCGTCCTCGAAAGCGCCGACGGCCAGATTTGCGACCTGTCTGAAAATGGCGCGCAGATCGTGGGTGTCAGCCTTCCCGAACGCAGCCGCTGCGAAATTCATTATCGCGAGCAGGTCGTGTACGGTGTCGTCATGTGGTCCGAAATCGACCGGATGGGCGTGCGTTTCCCTTATGAAATCGTGGCCGGGCCACTGCATGATGCGCTCGAACGCGCGCGCGGAATCACACAGGCACCGGACCCATCCGAAATATTCCTAAGCGCGCATCCCAGCAGTTTCGGCAAACGCGGGCTTTCCTGACCCAAAAAGTGCACGCAGTGCTTGCTGTGTTCGCGCTTTGTCCTTAGCTCGGTTGGGTGGACAATGCCGCCCCCTCCCTACCCCTGCCCGCGCTATATGCCAGCCATGTCGGCATCTGGATCAGCGATAATGCGCTGCCCCCGCGCCGTGTCGGGCGCGGCGAGGCCATCGCCGCTGTCGCCGCAACCCCTCATATTCTGCTCAATGCGACGCTGACCGGGGATCGCCTGGGCTATGGCGAATTGTCGGGGCTCGATCTGCTCGAGCTTTTCGCTTTTTTGTTTCCCGCCCGCTTTGCCGTCCCCACCGCCTCCGGTCTCGCATCGGCGCTCGACTTGCAGGCTCCGGCGGAAGAAGCCGATCTTGGCGGCTTCCTGCGGGTCCTTGCCGCAAAGATGCTCGCCAGCATCGACGATCCGCGCTGGCCCGAACGCGAAGGCGCATGGCATAGCATCGAGGCGCTGGCGCGGCACCGCTGGCCATGGGCACCGCTCGTGCAACCGCGGCTCGCCGTGCCGGAACGCGAGGAGCGCTGGCTTTTTTCGAAATTGCCCGAATGGGAGGATAGCGCGCCGCGACCGCAACCTCGCACTGTGACCCTTGATGAAGGCCCGGTTGATAGGATGCTTGATGGGTTGACGGGTGCCGGGGCCGAACGCCGCGCCGGTCAGCGCGCCTATGCGCAGGCATCGGCGGCTGTATTTGCTCCGCGCGAACGCCGCGACAGCCCTCATTTTCTGGTCGCCGAGGCGGGAACCGGAATCGGCAAAACGCTCGGCTATCTTGCCCCTGGCAAAAGCTGGATTGACGCATCGGGCGGCGCGATCTGCATTTCCACCTTTACCAAGGCGCTGCAACGCCAACTCGCGCGCGAAACCGAACGCCTTTATCCCGACCCCGCAACCCACCGCGAAAAGGTTGTGGTGCGCAAGGGCCGCGAAAATTATCTCTGCCTGCTCAATCTGGAAGATGCACTGCAGGGCGGGTTCAGCGGGCGCGCCGCGATATTGGCGCAGCTGGTGGCTCGCTGGGCCACCTATACGCGCGATGGCGATATGGTCGGCGGCGACCTCCCCGGCTGGCTGCCCGCCCTATTCAGGCGCAACGGGTCTACCGCGCTCACTGACCGTCGCGGCGAGTGTATCTATGCCGGCTGCCCGCATTTTCGCAAATGCTTCATCGAACGCTCGACGCGCGCGGCGGGTCAAGCCGATATTGTGATTGCCAACCATGCGTTGACGATGGTGCAAGCTGCGCGCCCACGCGACGGCGGCGCGCCCGCCACGCGGCTGATTTTTGACGAAGGCCATCATCTGTGGGACGCTGCCGATTCAATGTTCGCCGCCGCGCTCACCGGCCAGGAAGCTGTGGAAATCCGCCGGTGGGTGTTAGGGCCAGAGGGCAAGTCACGCGGACGCCGGCGCGGACTTGCGGCCCGGCTGGCCGATGTCGCCAGCTATGACGAAGTGGGCGACCAAGCGATTCAGGCCGCAATCGATGCCGCAGCCGAACTGCCCGCCGACGGCTGGCTGGCGCGGCTTGGCGACAATGACCCGTGGGGCGCTATCGAACAATTACTCTCGAGCGCACGCGCGATGGTCTATGCCCGTACTGCGCAGGAAAAGGGCGCCGACAGCGGCTATGGCCTCGAAACCGAACTGGCCGAGCCCGACGCTGCGCTGGTTAGTGCTGCCGCCAATGCCGTTGACGCCATCGAAGCGCTACTGCGTCCGCTCATTCAACTTGGCAAACGTTTGGAGGCGCTTTTCGATGATCCTCCCGACTGGCTGGATGCGCAGTCTCGCGCGCGCATCGATGGCGCGCGGCACAGCCTCACTGCCCGTACCGACACATTAGCGGCATGGCTTGGCCTGCTCGGTCGGGTCGGCGGCCCCGTCAATCCCGATTTCGTCGATTGGTTAGCGGTGGATCGCTTCGACGGGCGCGAATATGACTGCGGCCTGCACCGCCATTGGCTCGATCCGACGCGTCCGGTGGCAGAAATTGTGTACCGGCCTGCGCATGGCGTTCTCATAACGTCGGCAACCTTGCGCGGCGGCGATGACTGGGCCGACGCTGATGTCCGTACCGGCGCCCGCCACCTCGACGGCGGGGTGCGGCATTTCGCAATCAACAGTCCGTTCGAATATGAAAAACAGTCCGAAGTGTTGATCGTCACCGACATTGCACGCGGCGATATGTCTGCGCTAGCGGGCGCCTATAGCCGACTGATCGAAGCATCGGGCGGCGGCGCCTTGGGGCTGTTCAGCGCGATCCGCCGCTTGCGGATCGTCCATGCGCGCATCGCTGACCGGCTGGCGCGCGCTGGGTTGCCTCTCTTCGCCCAACATGTCGATCCGCTCGACACGGGCACATTGGTCGATATTTTTCGCGCCGATCCGCACGCCTCATTGCTCGGCACCGATGCCTTGCGCGACGGGGTCGATGTCCCTGGCGATTCGTTGCGGCTGGTCGTCATGGAAGGCGTGCCTTGGCCGCGCCCGACCATCCTGCACGCGGCACGGCGCGCGGCACTGGGCGGAAGCCATTATGATGATATGGTCATCCGCGCACGCATCGGCCAGGCCTTCGGCCGCCTGATTCGCCGCGCCGATGATTTTGGCCAATTTGTCCTGTTGTCGCCCTCCGTGCCTTCGCGCCTGCTCTCGGCCTTTCCCGCCACTACACCGGTCCGGCGCCTCCCGCTTGACGAGGCTGTCGCGCGCGTCGTCGAGGCCAATCGCAAAAGAGAGGCTAAGCCGCGCTCCGATTCGCGAAATCACGCTCTGAACGAAGATTGATCCCATATCCGTCTTCCCTCACCCACAAGTTTACGGCACAAGGCGGTAGCCGGGATCGCATCGGCGCATGATTGGGGAGCGGGCTTGAAAACTTTGACGATATTGCGCCACGCCAAATCGGGGTGGGACGCACCGGTCGAGCGCGATTTCGACCGCCCCATCAACGAGCGCGGCCGGCGCGGCGCCGAATTGATCGGCCAATATCTCAAGCGGGAGGCTTTGCCGGTTGACCGGATCGTCGCCTCTCCAGCGGTGCGCGTCACCGATACGCTCGACATATTTCAACCCGCAGCGGGACTTGCCGATCTCGAACCACATTGGGACCGGCGCATCTACTTGGCGTCGGCGGCGACATTGTTAGACGTGATCCGCGAAACCGGCCGCGATGCCCAACATCTGTTGATTAGCGGCCATAATCCAGGCCTTGAAGATTTGATCCTCATGCTAGCGCCCGAAGCTGCCGATGATGTGCTGCGCACGCAGGTCGAGGAAAAGCTGCCGACGTCTGCGATGGCCCGGCTCGACATTGCAATCGACGATTGGCACGCCATCGAAATCGGCACCGGCAAATTGTCGATGTTCATCCGCCCGCGCGACCTTGATCCTTCGCTATCGCCAAAAATGGACTAGGCTCGAACGCTAGACCTTGAGCGCAGCTGCCAGGCGCTGGCGCAAATCAATCAACTGTTGCACCGGGACGCTTGGACCCTGACCCGGCGAAATCGTCGCCCTATGGTCGCCAACGCCGAGCTGTTCACGGTCGCGTGGTGCGCGAGCATCATGAAGGGAGGCACTTGCGTGCTCTGATAGTGCCTTGCGCGCACCCTCGACGGTAAAGCCATCGACGTGAAGCAACCCATGAATGCGTTCGGCGAGAGCGACATCCGCAGCGCGATAATAGCGGCGACGGCCCGAGCGCTGCAGCGGCTTCAAATCGGGAAAGCGCGTTTCCCAATACCTCAGCACATGGGTCGGCACGCCTATACGACTGGCCAGTTCGCCAATCGAGAGCATTGCGCCATCGGCTTTATCGCCGTGATCCGGGCCGTTATCATCAAACATCGGTCCGGTCCCCGATCACATTATCCCGCGACGCGTTCACGCATCGTCTGGCTGGCGCGAAAGGTCATGACGCGGCGCGGCAAAATCGGAACTTCCACACCGGTTTTGGGGTTACGGCCGATACGTTGGCCCTTGTCGCGCAAGACGAAGGTACCAAAACCCGAAATCTTGACGTTCTGACCATTGGACAATGCATCACCCATATGCGCCAAAATTGACTCTACAATTTGCGCAGATTCATTACGCGAGAGCCCAATTTGATGATTGATTTTTGCGGCAATATCCGCGCGTGTGAGTGTTCCTGTTGCCATCGACATTCCCTTCCCCTCCAAACAAAAGGCCGTCCCCGCATTGGCCGCAACCAATTCGACCCCACCGAATCTCACTAAACTGTAACAAATGTTAGGAAAAATGCGAGTCGCAAATGGATGTCGAGGGCAATACCCCCAATTTGGTAGGAATTAGACCCGCAGGACTGCCGCACCCCAGGTGAATCCTCCACCCATGGCCTCTAAAACGCAAAGGTCGCCGGGCTTGATCCGCCCGTCACGCACCGCCTGATCAAGCGCCAATGGCACCGATGCAGCCGAGGTATTCGCATGCTGGTCAACGGTCAGGATCACTCGCGACGGATCAAGCTTCAGCTTCTTGGCGGTTGCATCGATGATGCGGCGGTTGGCCTGGTGCGGCACAACCCAGTCAATATCCGACGCCGACAGGCCAACATCCTCCATCACTTCACCCAACACGCTTGCCAGATTAGTGACGGCATGGCGGAACACTTCGCGACCCTGCATCCGCACCTTGCCGACGGTACCTGTGGTCGATGGTCCGCCATCGACATAGAGCATGTCGCAATAGCGACCGTCGGCGTGGAGGCGGGTCGCCAGAATGCCACGCTCGCTATTCTCTTCGGCCGACAACACTACGGCGCCCGCGCCATCGCCGAACAACACACAGGTCGCGCGATCTTCCCAGTCGAGAATACGGCTGAAGGTTTCGGACCCGATAATTAACGCATGCTTCGCGGCACCGGTTTGCAGCATCGAATCGGCGATCGACAGCGCATAAAGAAATCCCGAACAGACGGCGGCCACATCAAATGCAATGCAATCGGGCGCGCCGATCAGCGCTTGCACCTTTGTCGCGCTAGCCGGGAATGTATTGTCGGGGGTCGCCGTAGCGACGATGATCAATCCGATGTCGGAAGCGGTCAGCCCGGCAGCCTCCAACGCCTTTTGCGCCGCCGCAGCGCCCAGCGTTGCGGTCGTTTCGTCGGGCTCGGCAATGTAGCGGAACCGGATGCCCGTACGCTCGACGATCCACTCGTCCGACGTATCGACACGCTCTGCCAATTCGGCGTTCGAGACACGGGTGCGCGGCAGTGCTGACCCGGTTCCTGCCAAAATGGCACGGCGCGTCACGCGGAAACACCGCGGTTAAAATTGGCCAGATCGTCGGTCACTTGTCGGGTTATATCCTTTTCCACCAGCTCGGCGCAAACATGAACCGCATTGGCGACGCCTTTGGCGTCGGCGCTGCCGTGGCTTTTCAGCACGACGCCGTTCAGGCCTAGAAACACTGCACCATTGTGATTGTTGGGATCGAGATGGTGGCGGAGCAATTCGGTCGCGGGCCGCGAGATCAGAAAGCCGATTTTTGACCGCACCGAGCTGGTAAACGCCCTTCGCAGCAGATCGGTAACAAAACGGGCAGTTCCTTCGATCGTTTTAAGCGCAATATTGCCCGAAAAACCGTCATGGACGACGACATCAACATCGCCGCGTGACAATTTATCGCCTTCGATAAAGCCATAAAACTCAAGCGGAATGCCCGACACATCGCGAAGCTGCGCTGCGGCATCGCGAATCTGGCTGGTGCCCTTCAATTCTTCGGTGCCGATGTTGAGCAGCGCGACGCGCGGCTTTTCAAGCCCCATCACCGTACGGGCATAGGCCGCGCCCATGACCGCGAACTGGACCAGATTCTTGGTGCTGCATTCGGTGTTGGCGCCCAGATCGAGCATGACGACATCATTTTTGCCAAGCGTCGGCAGCAAAGCTGCCAGCGCGGGGCGGTCGATACCCGGCATCGTGCGCAACGCCACCTTAGCCATTGCCATCAGCGCGCCCGTATTGCCTGCCGACAGGGCGCCACCCGCATCGCCGCGCTTCACCGCGTCAATCGCCAGCCCCATCGAGCTGTCGCGCGCTTTGCGCAGCGCCTGACTGGGCTTGTCTTCGCCGGAAACAATGCCGTCAGTGTGAATGATATCCGAAGCGGCACGCAAATTAGGGTGGTTGTCGAGCGCGGATTTGATTCGCGTTTCGTCGCCAACCAACAGAAACCGCAGGCCATCATGCTGGTGCCGCGCCATAGCGGCGCCTGCAATCATCACGCGCACACCGACGTCACCGCCCATCGCATCAATCGCGATTCGCGGTGTCAGCCCCATGCTTTGGCCCTCCGGCTAATGATTAAACGCCGGCCGAAACCACTTCGCGGCCATTATAATGGCCACAGGCATTGCACAGATTATGGGGGCGTTTCAGCTCGCCACAATTGGAGCATTCCTGAAAGGCTGCAACCTTCAAACTGTCGTGGCTGCGACGCATTCCGCGCTTCGAGGGCGAGGTTTTTCGCTTGGGGACGGCCATGATTATTCCTGCATTTCAAATGTTTGATACAAATCGGCAAACCCGGTTTTGTCTCCCTCGTTTCCGAAAGTGACTGGCCCGCCCAACGTGCCGAAGCCCGTTCCTGTCCAATGATGACAAGAAATTCTTCTGCCGAAGGGTGCCGCAACGCCAATTTGGCGTCGGGTGCCGGATTGGGCGCGGCTATAGACTTTTCGCCCATAAAGGCAAGCCCTGAGCGTAGGGGCACCGGCGACTTGCCCTATCCCCGCCTTGCTGGCACACACCGGCCACAGCCGCGGCGCCAGACGAGCCCCCGGCGCCTAGGGGGAACGCAAAATGATCTTGTTACCAATCAGTCTGACCATGGCTGCTGCTGCCGCGCTTATCAACATCTGGCTCGGCGTGCGTGTCGGGCAGGTTCGGACCAAAGAGAAAGTCTTTGTCGGGGACGGCGGCAATGAGGCGGTGATCCGCCGGATGCGCGCGCAGGCCAATTATATCGAAAACACAGCCTTTGTGCTGATCCTGCTTGTTCTGGTCGAACTGGCATCGGGATCGACGATCTGGCTTTGGGCCGCCGGCGGCATTTATCTGGTCGGCCGCGTTGCCCACGCTTTTGGCATGGATGGCGTGATGAAGGCGCGCTTTGCTGGCACGGTCATCACCATGTTGACACAGCTTGGACTTGCAATTGCCGCACTCGCCATCCTGTGGCTAACACCGACCGGCGTTACGCTAACCGAGGTCGACACCGTCACCACCGCGCAGCAATAAGCTTTATCCGTCTGCGCCCCTCCTGCCATTCGCGCGGAGGGGTCAGCCGCCCTGCGCTATCGCAGCATCGCTGACATAGGGGTTGGTGCGCCGCTCGGTCGCAAAATTGCTGTGCGAACCATGGCCGGGCAGGAAAATCGTATCATCGCCCAGCGGCCACAATTTCTTGGTGATCGAATCGAGCAATTGCTGATGATTGCCGCGCGGAAAATCGGTACGACCGATTGAACCTTGGAAAATCACATCGCCGACTATCGCCAGTTTGGACGGGCCGTGGTGAAAAACGACATGGCCTGGCGTGTGCCCCGGGCAATGGATAACATCGAGGGTCAGATTGCCGACCGTCACCTTATCACCGTCGACCAGCCAGCGGTCGGGTTCAAACACCTCGCCCGACATGCCAAATCGCGCGCCATCCTCACCCAGTCGTTCGATCCAGAAGCGGTCGTCTTCATGCGGCCCTTCAATCTTCAGCCCCATTTCTTTCGCTAGCACGCCGGCTTGCCCACAATGATCCATATGCCCATGAGTCACGAGGATTTTTTCAAGCTCGACGCCCGTCTGCTTTAGCGCATCCTTTAATTTGTCGAGGTCGCCGCCGGGATCGATAAAGGCGCCCTTATTGGTCTCGGTGCACCATAAAAGCGTGCAATTCTGTTGAAAGGACGTGACCGGGATTACCGCGGCCTTGAGCGGGGGTGTCGGAGCATTCATGGCCCAATATGTGGGCAAAGCCTGCGCTTTTGGCAAGGCCACCGCGCTCGATGCGTCTAGATTGACTTTAGTGTATTATTCATATAATACACATTTTGCTGAGGGAGAAGCATCCATGCCATCGATCGCAGAAACAGATCCGCAAAAATTGGGGCAATATGTCGGATGGACGATGCTCGTTTCACTCGCAATCGGGGTCATTTCAGCCTTCACGCTCGCAAAAGGCATCGATATCAACCTTTCGGCAGATGTGGTTTCAACGGCCGAGAATATGTTGCATGCCGAAACCCAATTGCGGGCAAAGGCCTATGTCGCTGCGTTGAGTTTCGGTCTGGATCTATTCATCCTTGTCGGGCTGTATTTCTTGCTCCGTTCAACCGGGCGCCTTCTCGCTTTCTGGTGCTTGTTGACGAGCGTGACGGCCTCGGCTCTGATGCTTCTAGGTGCCGTTTATGCGATGAATGCCGCAGAAATCGCCGGGGACCAGGCTTACGCGACGCTGGCCAACGAACCGGAGCGCTTGATGCTAACGGGCCTGCAAGCGACCGCTGACTATACGTCCTTTCATTTGGGGTTGGTCATATCAATGGCAGCCAAGGCCGGCTTTTTCTATTTGTTTCTAAAGTCCAATATGATTCCAAAAATCATTTCCGTATGGGGCCTTTTTGCCTCGCTATTTGTTGCGATCACAATCGTCTCGCGCGATTTCTTTCCGATGCTTGGTCATAGCACCATTACCGCGGCATTCATGATATCGAACCTCATAGCCTTGATATCAACCGGACTATATCTTGCTCTTCGGGGTGTGCGCGAGACGAGCCAGCGTTAAATCGCCACCTCAACGCATCGTCATCGTGTCGCCTTCGACGGTCACCGAGCTCAGTTTGGACAGGTAAGACTGCCCCAACAATGACGCCGGTATATCGGCGTCGATCACGGCCGCCTGAACATGGCGAACCTCGACGCCGTCGACGTCGATACTGTCCAGCATGACGGGACGCATTGGCACGACGCCGCCGGCAGTCGAGGCGCTGCCCGCAATCGGCAGCCGGTCGACATCAATCCCGATCGCTTCGGCATCATGACGGGTCAGTGCGACAATCGACGCACCACTGTCGACCATCATCCGCAATCGCGTGCCATCGACATTGGCATCGGCATAGAAATGCGAATCGCCCGCACGCCCAATCCGCACCTCGCCGCCGCCGGCAAAAGTAGCTGTACGGTCAATCGCTTGCCTGCGTTCGCCCCAGCTATCGGTCATTGCCTCGACTGCCGGCAGCGTTGAGCCTGGATCATGCGGACTCGTCGTCCGGCTGGCGATAGCCGCCACGCCGACCGAAACCACCGCTATCCCTGCGGCCATCCAAAAAAACCGTTCCAGCATGGGCGCAGTTTCGCAGACTATGGTTGGCGACAGGTTAACGCCCGATCATCGCTGCGCAAGATGAGGGCTTTCGATAAAAGCACGCCAAACTGGCGCTTCGCCGCGCGTCGAGTAGGTAACGCGCGCGCAAGCATAGGGACGGCCGTGCGCATTGTCGGCAGCGGCGGCCGTTTGTGGCCATTCGCCATCGTCCAACGCTTGTGCCGACCAGCATAATATCGCCTCGGCCTCGGGCTGCGCCAATATTGCGGCCCTGTCAGCTGCTGAATAGTCTGGCGAAATGCTCCAGCCCAAAATCCGCCGGTTCAAAGGAGTGTGAGCGGCAAGAACGGGCGCATAGGCCCCATCCTTATCGGCCAGCAACATTGCCACTGCCTGTTGGTCCGCCGGACTTAGCCAACGCCCCCCGAGCATCGGCTGCCAGCGATGCACATCGCGCGATTGCAAAGCGGGGAGCAGATCGTCGGCCACCGCCGCAAAGCGCGCACGCCATGGCGAATCCGGTGCTAGCGGCGCCAGCTGGGCGTGTGGTCGCGCGCTTTCAGAAGGAAAATTAATCAACAGGTTAGTGGGTGAAGCTTCTAATGGGTTTCCGCTTTGCGCCAACGTGCTTTGCGCCCCACCAAAGAGGGCGGCCGCGGCGGCGCCAATAGCCATCAGAAAACTCACAGCACGCATTTCTCGTCCAGCCTAGCATTTAACGCTGCACCCGTCATGAACCAGGTGAAGCTAGCGCGCCGCGCATCCAGTCGGGCGCGGCTGCCCTATCAATCGCATCCACACGCCGATGCTCTACCGACAGACCCAAATCGCCATAGGCTATCATCTGCCGCTTTTCGTCAGCCGCAGCCAGCGGAACCACAACCAACCGCCGATTGACCTTTTGCCGCCAGTTCATCCGCGCGGTATTTTCTTGTCCAATGTAACAACCTTTGCCAAAACTGACACCGTTGAGCTCGGCGGCATTACATTCGAGCCACAGCGTCTTGTCGCTGCCCAGCTCGGCACGGCCCTCGGTGACGCCCAACGCCAACCGGTGCGCGCGCCATGCAGAATCAATCCCCTCACCTTCACTGGCCGGGGCGAGCCAGCGACGGCCGAGCGCGGGCAGCCGCGGATCGACTACCCCTTGGTCACCGTCGGCAGTCCAATGAACGCACAGGTCGGGCTCGCGCTCTATGCTGAGAACGCGCCGCAAACGATAGAGGCTCAACCGCTTGGCCAAATCCCCCGCCGCATCGCGCTCGCAATCAATCAGCACATCGTCACCATCGGCCCAGATCAGGAAATCAAATAATGCCTTGCCCTGCGCGGTCAGCAGTGCCGCCCACACCGGGAGCGCGCCCGCGACATCATTGGTAACAAGTCCTTGCAGGAAACCCCTTACATCGTCGCCCGAAAGGCGGATGAGGGCGCGGTCGATCAGGGTGGTATTGCTCATGCCCTTAATTTAGGGAGGACCGCACACAAACCAAGCACCATTTGCCGAAAGACCTTGATGACCGATCTTCTGACTATCCGGCGCCCCGACGACTGGCACGTCCATTTGCGCGATGGGGCGATGATGGAGACGGTTGTGCCCTACACGGCGCGACAATTTGCCCGTGCGATCATCATGCCCAATCTGTCGCCGCCGGTCACCACTATGAACGAGGGCATCGCCTATCGCGACCGGATCGCCGCCGCCATCCCGGCGGATCTGGACTTTACTCCGCTGATCGTCGCCTATCTGACTGATCGCAGCGACCCGCGCGAAATCGCACGCGGCCATGCAGAGGGCGTATTCACCGCCTGCAAACTCTATCCCGCCAACGCCACCACCGGAAGCGCGCAGGGCGTCACCGACATCGCCAAAATCATGCCGGTACTCGAACGCATGCAGGCCATTGGCATGCCGTTGCTCATCCACGGCGAAGTTACCGATGTTGATGTCGACATTTTTGACCGCGAGGCTGTGTTCATCGACCGCATCCTCGCGCCGCTGGTGGAGCAATTGCCCGGCCTAAAAATTGTCTTTGAACATATCACGACAAAGCAGGCGGTCGACTTCGTAAGCGACGCGCCCGATACTCTCGCAGCAACCATCACACCGCAACATCTCCACATCAACCGCAACGCGATGCTCGTCGGCGGCATCCGACCGCACGCCTATTGCCTGCCGGTCGCCAAGCGCGAGGTGCATCGGCTCGCTGTCCGCAAGGCGGCGACATCGGGATCATCCAAATTTTTCCTCGGTACCGACAGCGCCCCGCACGCCGCCCATGCCAAGGAAAATGCGTGCGGCTGCGCGGGAATTTTCAACGCCGCTTTTGCGCTTGAAAGCTATGTCACAGCCTTTGATCAGGATGACGCCCTCGACCGTTTCGAAGGATTTGCGAGCGAACATGGCCCGCGCTTTTACGGTCTCCCGTTGAACAGCGGTACAATGACATTGAAACGCAGCCCGATACAGGTTCCCGATCGTTGCGGAGACATCGTTCCCTTCCACGCTGGCGAAACGCTGGGCTGGAAACTGGTTTAGACTAAGCGATTGCTGCCGGGCGCTCGGCGCGCATCTTGCGCCACATATCGTAACTGAACAGCGCGATACTGGACCAGATCAGCAGGAAACAGGCAAGCTGTGCGGGGTTTAGTGGTTCCTTAAACACAAACAGACCGAGCAGAAAGACGATGCTAGGTGCCAGATATTGCACAAAGCCGAGCGCCGAATAGCTCATACGCCGCGCCGCTGTGGCAAAGAGCAAAAGCGGAACCGCAGTGACAAAGCCGGCGCCCATAAGCAATAAGCTGTCACTAAGGTCGGCGCCAAAGCCAATTCCGTCGCGCGACCAAAGATAATAGCCCGCCGCCGCCAACGAGACGGGCATCAACACCGTCGTCTCGATCGCCAGCCCCGGCAAGGATCCGACCGGTGCGATTTTGCGCAGCAGCCCATAGGTGCCGAAACTGACCGCCAATGTGAGGCTGATCCATAAGGTATCGAGCGCGCCCGCCAATAAAATGGCAACCCCGAGCGCAGCGATCCCCACCGCCAATGCCTGCAGCCGGCTCAACCGCTCGCCCAGAAACACCATCCCCAGCACCACATTGAGCAGCGGGTTCAGATAATAGCCAAGGCTTGCCGCCAACACATGATCGTTGAACACCGCGAAAATATAGACCAGCCAGTTGATCGCGATCAGCACCCCGCTCGCCAGCAAAATCCGTAAGGTCGGCCAATTGCGCAACGCCGCCCCATAGGCCTTCAACTGGCCGCGAAACATCAAAATGACGAGGCATATGGGAAGTGACCAGATGATCCGCTGCGCCAATACTTCAACCGGCGGCACGCTGCTCAAAAGTTTGAAATAAAGTGGTACAAAGCCCCAGATTATATAGGCCCCCAGCGCATAGCGCAGACCATCTTTTGCATCCTCGGATGCGTCGCTTTCACAATTCATTGGTCAAAACCGTCCGGGCAGGGCAAGCAGCAGTCTGGAGCATAGCCGCATGTCGCATGCGATGCGGAGCCGGACAAGAGACTTTCACTTCGTCGACAATATGGGTCGTTTTATCCTGTTGTCCAAGGTTCATGCAACGCGCGGGCCGCCTAGTCGTTTTTATCATGTTATCGATATTATCGTGAAGCTCGCTCGGCATCGGGAGAGGCTGCGTAATGTGAACCAAGAAGGATTGACCATGACCTATTTGACCAAAAAAATGATGGGCGTGATCGCTGCAACGGGCGTCATGATGACCTCCCCCGTCTTTGCCGCGGCGCCTGGTTGGGCACCGGCTCATGGCTATCACCAGCTGGCGGCCTCGAGCGATTATCACAAGCGCAAGAAACATCATAAGCATGACCGCGACAACTATGCCCGTCACGATCAACGCATAAACAGCAACACCCGCGTTTGGCGCGGCGAAGACGGGCGTTATCGTTGCAAACGCGACAATGGAACGACCGGCCTGCTGATCGGCGGCGCCGTCGGCGGCCTTGCTGGCAATGAGATTGCCGGCAATGGCGACAAACTGCTTGGCACCGTCTTGGGTGCCGCGGGTGGCGCCTTGCTTGGCCGCGAGATTGATCGCGACAAATATCGCTGCCGCTAACCAGCGCGCGAGTTTGCCCTGTTACTGGTGCGGGGCGAGACCCCTCCGACCGCATCAGCTAATGGAGAGGGCGTCGATCGAAAGGTCGGCGTCCTCGACATTTTGGGGGCTTGCCCCCCTTCCCTCCGACGTCCTAGAGCATGGCGACGCCGACTTTTTTGTGAGGAAAAACTGCCATGCTCAACGGACCTTTGCTCGTTACCGAACGGCTGATCCTTCGCCCTCCGGCCGCCGAAGATTTCGACGACTTTGCGGCCATGTGCACCGAGGCCGACACGATGGAACATCTCGGCGGCGCGCTGCCACGCTCGCAAGCCTGGCGGCAATGGTGCACGCTCGCGGGAGCATGGCACATCCGCGGCTTTTCCATGTTCTCCGTGATCGAACGCGACAGCGGGAAATGGGTCGGACGGCTGGGTCCGTGGGAACCGGCCGACTGGCCAGGCCCCGAAATCGGTTATGGCGTGCGCCGGGAATTTGCGGGCAAAGGCTATGCTTTTGAAGGCGCGGTGGCGGCGTGCGACTTTGCCGTCGAATTTCTGAAATGGGACCAGCTGATGCATTGCATAGATCCCGCCAATGTCCGTTCGCAAGCACTCGCCAAACGGCTGGGCGCGTCGAACAGCGGCGCAACACGGCTGCCTGAACCCTTTCACAACAACCCGATCGACGCCTGGACCCAAAGCGCTGACCAGTGGCGCGCCAGCCGAAAGAAAGCGTGACGTCATGACCGACAAATTTATCGATCCAACCCGCGCGCAGTTTGACATGTTTAAGGCACTTCCACGCGATGCACCGATCCATATGATCAATCTTGTGCGCTTCCTCGACAAAGCAGCCTATCCCGCCGACCACGCGCTGGCGGGAAAGGATCTGACTGGCGCCGACGCCTATGCCAATTACGGACGCGAAAGCGGACCAATTTTTCAACGGGTCGGCGGATCCATAGTCTGGCGCGGACGGATGCAAGCGATGGTCATTGGCCCCGACGACAAACAATGGGACGCGATGTTCATCGCCGCTTATCCGAACAGCGGGGCCTTTATGGAGATGGTAACAGATCCTGCTTATCGTCTGGCAGTGGTCCATCGACAGGCTGCGGTGGCGACGTCACGGCTTATCCGCTGCGACCCCGGCCCGGTCGATTCCCGCAGCGGCACAGTTTTTGGCTAATAAAGCCTTACCCGTTAACGATTTTTCCTTACGTCTTGTTAACCTTTGGACGCCATTCCATGGGATAGATTAAGGGAGTGTTAGCGATGAATTTTGGCGGCAAATACCTCATAACCGGGTTGGTACTGGCCACGCTGCCGCTTGCTGCGTGCCGCAAAGAACCCGACGCCAAGTCTGAGCTATCGCCGCTTGATGACGGCCTGACCAACGCCGACCCGACGATCAAGGGTGCGCTTGAAGACAAGATCATGGTCGATCCCAGTCTTACCGATCAGGCCAATCGCAATAGCGCCACCCCAGGCAACCGTCCCGTCGATGGCGGCGTTCCCAGCGTTGCCGCCGGCAAGGCGCAGGCAGCCGCCGAATATGCGGCGCTACAATCGGCCGGAAAAATTCTTACCGCTCCCGCCGCCAAAGCTTTTGAAACTGATTGCGACGGATGCAAAGCCGCCAAGGAACCGGTGACCATCGGCGCCCTCGCCCGCGAGCAGACAAAGGGAAGCTGCGATGCGAAACTCACCTATGGCAATGACTGGGCCCGGCGCCTTCCTGCTGCTTTCCCGGTCTTTCCCAAAGCGCTCCTGAAAGAAGCCGCCGGCGTTGCGGGCGGCAAATGCAATATCCGCGTCGTCAATTTCCAGACCGCTGCGTCGATGCAGTCGGTGCTCAACTATTATCACACCATGGCTCGTCGCGCCGGATATACCAGCGACCATCGCTTGCGCGGAAACGAACATCTGCTCGGCGGTACCAAGGGTGACCTGGCCTTTGTCGTGATGATGCGCGCCGACGGCGGGATGACCGACGTTGATCTGGTTGCGTCGGGGGGACGCTGACCAGACGAAGCTGCGCCAATATTCACGTCAAAGGGAAAGGCCCCCGGATCGCTCCGGGGGCCTTTCTTTATTCTGTGAGGGCTTGTTACGTCAGACCTTGTCGCCCAACGCGCCTTCGACTTCGCCTTTGACCTTCTGGGCCTCGCCCTTCTTTTCCTGAACGATGCCTTCGCCGGTCAATTTGTCATTGTCGGTGGCATTGCCGATTGCCTGTTTGCTATTGCCAATCGCTTCATTCGTAGCGCCCTTGGCCTTGTCTTTGAATTCACCCATGGAGAGTCTCCTTATCGAGCAGAGGCAAGATCACCTCATGTAAAACCAATGCGCTCCTGACCCCAATGTTCCCCTGCATGGGGCAGGCTGTTCAACAACAAGGACGATTGGCAGACATTTTGGCTGACGTTTCTCCTCGCGGCCGCTAACCATTGCATAAGGGGGCGGCAAATGCGGATCATGGTGCTGGGCGCCGGCGGATTTATCGGTCGCCACATTCTATCCGAGCTTTTGCAGGCCGGGCATAGTGTGCTCGGCATCGTTCGCGACACCACCGAACTTGCTGCCAGTTTTCCAACGGTCGAATTTATACAAATGGACCTAGCGACAGCAACCGACGAACAGGACTGGCAGCAATGGCTAAAGGGCGTCGATTGCATCGTGAACGCGGCGGGCGTGTTGCGAGGCCGGC
Source organism: uncultured Alphaproteobacteria bacterium (assembly GCA_963844225.1). Classification (GTDB taxonomy): domain Bacteria; phylum Pseudomonadota; class Alphaproteobacteria; order Sphingomonadales; family Sphingomonadaceae; genus Sphingopyxis. The sequence continues at coordinate 32,200 of CAWJNG010000014.1, forward strand.
ATATGGACGCGATCCATGTTGACATGCCCAAAGCCCTGCACCGCGCAGCAAAAAGGGCGAACGTAGAACAGGTTCTGCTCCTGTCCGCCATCAGCGCGCGGGCGGACGTTGCCACAGACTATTCCCGGTCGAAACTGGCGGGCGAAGATGCCTTGCGCATGTCAGGATTAAACTGGACGATCCTGCGTCCCTCGCTCGTCTATGGCGATGGCAGCTATGGGGGCACGTCGCTGATGCGCGGCATTGCGGGACTTCCCTTTCTGACCCCCCTTCCCGGAAATGGCGCCTATCTCTTTACCCCCATCCATGTGGAAGATTTGGCACGCAGCGTGGCGCTAGCCTGCGGCAATTCCCAATATTATGGACGCCAATTGGAACCGGTAGGTCCCGACACACTCAGTCTGAAGGCATTGCTTGATCGCTACCGCCGCTGGCTTGGTTTTGGCGCACCGCACTTTCTTTCGATCCCCATACCGCTGATCCAGCTCATGGGTAGCTTGGGTGATATTGCGGGCTCGGGGCCGATCGCCACCAACAGTTTGGCGCAACTTGTTGCGGGAAATAGCGGCGACAGCCGTGACTTTGCCAAAGCGATCGGCTTTGCGCCACGCTCGCTTGATACAGCCCTGCTCACCCGACCGGCGCAAGTGCAGGACCGCTGGCACGCCCGACTATTTTTTCTCGCACCCGCCATCAAGGCGGTGCTGATTTTCCTGTGGGTCGCCTCGGCCTATCTTGGACTGTTTCACGGTCAGGCGGCGACACAAAGTCTTATTTCCGGCCTTGGCCTTCCGCAAGGCGCGGCAGATCCACTCCGCATTGCTGGCGCAAGCCTTGATATCGGCATCGCCTTTCTGCTGTTTTTCGACAGCAAAGCGCGCTGGAGCACGGCCGCTCAGCTGGCGGTTGTAGCCGGCTATACGGTGATGATCGGCTTGGCCCTGCCACAATTATGGGCCGATCCCTTCGGCCCCTTGCTCAAGAATATCCCCATCCTACTGCTCATTGCCGTACATGGCGCGATCGGGAGCAAGCGCTGATGGACCCCTATTTTCTCATCAAGACCCTGCACATCGTCAGCAGCACCATTTTGTTCGGCTTTGGGGCGGGCACCGCGTGGTATTTGTGGAACGCGCACCGCACCCGCGATGCCGCCACCATTGCCGCTGTTGGAAAAATGGTCGTGCGCGCGGACTGGTTATTTACGGGCACCAGCGGCATTGTGCAGCCAGTTAGCGGACTGTGGCTGGCCCATATCGCCGGCTATTCCTTCACCGAACCTTGGCTCCTTGTGACTTATGGCCTCTATCTGCTTACCTTAGCCTGTTGGATTTCCGTCGTTAAGCTACAGATCAAGGCGCAAAAGCTCGCTGCGCTAGCCTCAACAAAATAGAAAAGCTCTAGGCGCAGACTATCATCGCGCAATGCGCCTTTGGTTTATCCTTGGCTGGCCCGCCTTTTTTGCGCTGATCGGCGTATTCTGGCTTATGGTGACCAAACCGGCCCTCTGGTGAAAGCGCACAGTTGCGCGCGGTTCACCGAGGGAAACCCTCGCTTTTAGATCAGCCCCGCCAATGGGCTTGACGGGTCAGCATAGCGCCGAATCCCCATTCGTCCGGCCAGATAAGCATCGCGTCCGGCCTCGACCGCCGCTTTCATCGCCCGCGCCATCCGGATCGGGTCTTTGGCCTCGGCAATGGCAGTGTTCATCAGCACCCCGTCGCAGCCCAGTTCCATAGCCACCGCAGCGTCGCTGGCGGTTCCCACTCCGGCATCGACCAGTACGGGCACCGATGCCCCCTCGACGATCAGGCGGATGGTCACGCGGTTTTGAATGCCCAGCCCCGACCCGATAGGCGCGCCAAGCGGCATGATCGCCACTGCGCCTGCCTCCTCAAGCTGCTTGGCCCCGATTGGATCATCGACACAATAGACCATCGGCAAAAAGCCTTCGTTCGCCAGAACCTCGGTGGCTTTGAGTGTTTCGCGCATGTCGGGATAAAGCGTCTTCGCCTCACCCAGAACCTCAAGCTTCACAAGGTCCCAGCCCCCCGCTTCGCGGGCCAGCCGCAGCGTGCGAATCGCATCATCGGCGGTGAAGCACCCGGCGGTGTTGGGCAGATAGGTCACCTTCTTGGGGTCGATAAAATCAGTCAGCATCGGTGCCGTTGGATCGGACACATTAACGCGGCGCACCGCGACCGTAACAATCTGTGCTCCCGACGCCTCCAGCGCGGCAGCATTTTCGGCAAAATCCTTATATTTTCCGGTTCCGACAATCAGGCGCGACGTAAATGTCCGCCCGGCAACACTCCAACTATCTGCTGACAAGACTCACCCGCCTCCTACAAAATGCACAATTTCCAACATATCGCCTTCGGCCAGCGCCACATCGGCCAGCGTCGAACGCGGTACAATCTCGCGATTGTGCTCAACCGCAACCTTTTTGGGGTCGAGACCGATCGACGCGACCAGCGCAGCAATACTGCCGGACCGGACCTGTCGTTGCTCGCCATTGAGCATGATCGAAATCACTAGCTGCCTCGCCTCACATTGCCTTTTCACATGCAGCCCATATAGGAGGTGCGAGCAACGTCGCAACCGAAAGCCTGTGCCCTGTCCGACCTTCCGCTCATCTATGTCCTCAACGGCCCCAACCTCAACCTACTGGGGACGCGTGAGCCCGAAATTTACGGGTCGGACACGCTCGACGCCATTCACGCGCGACTGGCGATGCAGGCTGATAGCCTCGGCGTGCGGCTAAGCTGTCATCAGTCGAATCATGAGGGACAATTGATCGACTGGCTGCACGAGGCGCATTTTGCTCGCGCAAAGGCGGTCTTGCTCAATGCCGGGGGATTTACGCACACTTCAATTGCGCTGCATGATGCGATCAAATCCATCGCGGTCCCGGTGCTTGAGGTTCATTTATCCGATCCGGAAACCCGCGAGAAATTCAGGCATATCAGTTATATAAAGCTCGCCGCACATAGTAGTTTTGCCGGGCACGGCGCAAACAGCTATACGCTGGCGCTAGACGCCGCCGCGCGACTCTGACAAAGATGACATCAAATAATTGGGTCCAGCTGCCAAGGGGATTGGCGGCACAACATCGGGAATATCAAAATGGGTGAACAAAAGGATCGTGGTATCAATATCGATCCGGCCTATGTGCAGGCCTTAGCCGAAATGCTCGACAAAACGGGCTTGTCGGAAATCGAAGTCGAAGATGGCGAACGCAAAGTGCGCGTTGCGCGCACGCTACAGGCTGCAATGACACATGTAGCGGCCGCCCCTGTGGCGCCGTCAACTGCTGCTGCACCTGTCGCTGCAGCTGCGGCCACTCCGGCACCTGTCGCTGACGCCCACGCCGATGCGGTAAGATCGCCGATGGTCGGTACCGTCTATCTCTCCGCCGAACCCGGCGCCCCGGAATTTGCCGCTGTTGGCTCGACGGTCAAGGAAGGCGACACGGTGCTGATTATCGAGGCGATGAAGGTGATGAACCCGATCATCGCGCCGCGCGGCGGCACGATAAAGGCGATCCATGTTGAAAACAGCCAGCCGGTCGAATTTGACCAGCCGCTGTTCACCATCGGCTGAGCGCCACTATGTCCATTGAAAAGCTGCTGATTGCCAATCGCGGGGAAATCGCCCTGCGCATCCACCGTGCCGCGCATGAGATGGGGATCAAGACGGTTGCGGTTCACTCGACCGCCGATACCGAAGCCATGCACGTGCGCCTAGCCGATGAAGCTGTGTGCATCGGTCCGCCTGCGGCAAAAGACAGCTATCTTAACATTCCCGCGATCATTTCGGCGGCCGAAGTGACCAACGCCAACGCCATTCACCCCGGCTATGGATTCTTGTCCGAAAACGCCCGTTTTGCCGAAATCATCGAAGCGCATGACATGATCTTTGTCGGGCCGAAACCCGAACATATCCGCACCATGGGCGACAAGGTCGAGGCAAAGCGCACAGCAGTTGAATTGGGCATGCCGGTCGTGCCGGGGTCTCCCGGCGCCGTGACCTATGGCGCTGAGTGCCGCAAAATGGCCGAAGAGGCCGGTTATCCGGTCCTGATTAAGGCCGCATCGGGCGGTGGTGGTCGCGGTATGAAGGTCGTGCCCGACGCCGACAGTCTTGAAACGCTGATCAGTCAGGCGAGTTCGGAGGCCGAGGCAGCCTTTGGCGATCCGACGGTCTATATGGAAAAATATCTCGGCAACCCGCGCCACATCGAATTTCAGATATTCGGTGACGGCAAGGGAAATGCCATCCATCTGGGCGAACGCGACTGTTCGCTGCAACGCCGCCACCAAAAGGTGCTGGAAGAGGCCCCCTCACCCGTCATTTCCGCCGAAGAGCGGGCACGCATGGGCAGCATCGTGGCCAACGCGATGGCCAAGATGCATTATCGCGGGGCCGGAACCATTGAATTTTTGTGGGAAAATGGCGAGTTTTTCTTCATCGAAATGAACACGCGCATCCAGGTCGAGCATCCGGTGACCGAAATGATCACCGGTTTTGACCTTGTTCGCGAACAGATCCGTATCGCCGACGGGCGCGGACTGTCGGTGAAACAGGAGGATCTGGAGTTTCGCGGCCATTCGATGGAATGTCGTATCAACGCTGAAGATCCCCGGACGTTCATGCCCTCGCCGGGCAAAATCGCTCAATATCATGCAGCAGGCGGCATGCACGTTCGCGTCGATAGCGGGCTTTACGCCGGCTATTCGGTGCCGCCCTATTATGACAGCATGATCGGCAAGCTGATAGTTTATGGCCGCACCCGCGAAAGCTGTATGATGCGGATGCGCCGCGCGCTTGACGAAATGGTAATCGGCGGGATCAAGACCAATATCCCGCTGCATAAGGCCTTGCTCGCTGATCCCGACGTCATCCACGGCGATTATACGATCAAGTGGCTCGAAGAATGGCTGGCGCGCGCAGAATCGGACGACCTCATCTGATCGACCGATCTGGCGTCACGGCGCCTTTCAAACGTCTTTATTAGCGGCTATGATTGGCTCATGTCGTCCCTCCCCCCCCTTTCGGCGCGCGCCCTCGCTACGCTGATACTTCCGCTGACGCTCACGGCGTCTCCTCTCTTTGCGCAAAACCAAAAGGTTGCAGAAGATTCGGTCGTCGCCATGCCCGACAAAGTCGATGACGCGGCGCCGATTATCGAAGACGCCGCCGCTATTGATTTGCCTAGCTGGTCGCTGGTCAATGCTTCGTCGCTGCTCACGCTAATCAACAATATCGGCAGCGAAGGTCTGTTCCCGCAGGACTATGCCCCCGCCGAGCTGCAAGCCGCCATCGATAGCGGCATACAACCGCTGCTCGACAAGGTCGCCACCGACAGCTTCTTGCTGCTCGCCACCCATCTGCGCGATGGACGCACCCCCAATGCCGCGCGCAAACAATGGTTTATGACCGACAGTGATGCCGATGGCACGCCACTCGTTCCGCTCCTCAATTCGGCCCTCCGCCAGAATGATGTGATCGGAATGTTGCTCAAACTTGACCCCAACAATCCCGATTTTGCCGCGCTCAAGGCGGCGCTCCCAAAGGCCGCCACGCCCGAAGAGGCCGACAGCATTCGCGTCAATATGGAACGCTGGCGCTGGATGCCGCGCGATCTTGGCGAACGCTATGTGGTGTCGAACGTGCCCGAATATCTGACCCGCGTCGTCTATGGCGGCCACATCATCGCAGAGCATAAAGCGGTCGTCGGCAAGAAGAGCACTGCGACGCCCCAGCTTAACCCCATGGCGACCGGAATCATCCTCAACCCGACATGGACGCTACCGCGCAGCATCATTGCTGAAGGGATTGGCTCCACCATCGCGACCAATCCCGCCCGCGCACGCGCACAAGGCTATACCTGGACCGGTAGCGGCAAGACCTTGTCGGTGGTGCAACAACCCGGATCGGGCAATGCGCTAGGCGTTATGAAGCTCGAAATGCTCAACCCGCACGCCATTTACCTGCACGACACACCGTCAAAGAACGCCTTTAATGCCGCCACGCGCGCCTTTAGCCACGGTTGTATCCGGACCGAACATGCGCTGCACTTTTCTGGACTGATGGCGGTAATGTTTGCCGGCCATACGCCCGAGGAATTTGGCGAAGCAATCGCCAGTGGCCAGACCACCCGCTATGGCTTTGACGACCCCTTTCCCGTCTATATCGCTTATTGGACTCGCACCGCCGGAAAGGACGGCAAGATCAAGAAGTTCGCCGATATTTATGACCGCGACACTCCCGTAATCGCCAGCTTTGCCAAGCCGGGCCGTCAAGCCGCGGAAATAATCGCGACTGACAACGCTCCGTCAAAGGTCGTCCCCACTGACCCGCTGATTAACGACACCACGGTCACCTCTGCGTTGACAACAGGGGTATATTGAGCGGCAATGCGGTGGTTGCAAGCTGGCTAACTGCGGACGTTCGCGCGATTATTGAAATCGGCACTCTTAATTTGTCTCTGCATGCTGATTTTTCAAAAGATAGGCTGTATCTCACTGATGCCGCCGCAGACCGGCAGAAGTCGGTCAATGAGGCCGAAATAATGCTAAGCTGCACCAAGCAGGCTTTCGAAGATCGGATCGACCAGCTTTGTCCGCTTTAAAATTGGTAATTGGATGTAGTTTTAGTGGTTCGACTGGTTCAGCCCGAAATTTCGAGGGGCTAGATGATAGAATTCAATCCACTATACAGCTGTCATGATCATTTTTTCTATTCTCGCTTCAATTGTTCCCGCAGGCCAAGCATTCATCTGCACGCCGGTGAGCGTGTGGGACGGCGATGGCCCCATCTGGTGCAATGAGGGCCCGCGAATAAGGCTGTCAGGCATCGCAGCACGTGAATTGGACGGTTCATGTAAGAACGGTCACCCTTGCCCCCGCGCTGATCCGATTGATGCCCGCGATCACTTGGCAGAGCTTGTGGGCAATGTCGTCGGCAAATCGAGTGATGGCCATGTTCTTGTAAAGGGCCCAGCGATGCGCTGTCAGTCTGAAGGTAGCGGCAAGGGAAACCGGACTTCTGCATGGTGTGTATCGCCGCGATCTGGCGATCTGTCGTGCGCAATGGTGCGGGATGGATATGCAGCAAAATGGGATAGATATTGGAAGGGCCATCGATGCGATTGAAATTGCGCACGAAGGAGCGGCTTTGGGGGCTTGGCAGCGATAGCTTTCATGAGCCGGTTGTTAGGCAATGCTGGCTATGCACTGTGGCTGCGCTGATTCGACGAGACAAATCGACTGAGCCATAAATTGTTCGGGGGAGATCGATGAAACTCAGCTTATTGGCCATTGCAGCATTTGTTTCATCGATGCCGGTCCAATTGGCAGCTCACCCGGGCGGGCTAGCTGCAGATGGCTGCCACAATGACCGCAAGCACGGCGGCAGGCATTGCCACCGCGCGCCATCGCGAACGTCGCCAGCGCCTACGCCGCGCCCTCAACGAGCTCTTGGAGGTGCGGTATATTATCCGAACTGCGCTGCGGCGCGTGCGGTGGGCGCCGCCCCCGTTCGGCGAGGTGATCCGGGTTATGCCCGACATTTGGATCGAGATGGGGATGGTGTCGGATGCGAGTAGTGGCAACGCTTTCATCGCTGCTACGTTTGGCGGGATGCGGACCTAGTAAGGATGAATTGCCAAACTTTAAAATCAGCAAGAAGTCCTTTCCAATGCGATTGAGGCAGCGA
>CAWJNG010000015.1:0-138162 GCA_963844225.1 uncultured Alphaproteobacteria bacterium
CTGCTTTGCTGTCCGCCATAACTGCCGTCAGCGCAGCAGCTCGCTCACCAGCGAGGGCTTTTTCGCGAGCATGGCGAGCAGCACCTGGGCGGGGCCGCTGGGATGGCGGCGACCATGCTCCCAGTTGAGCAGCGTGCCCTTGGCGACACCGATGCTGCGCGCGAAGGCGCCCTGCGACAGACCCGTGCTAGCGCGGATCGCGGCGACATCGACGCTGGGCACCTCGATCCGGTGAACGCGCGCGCCGACATCCTTGCCCTGGGCATGGTCCAGCGCCTCGTTCAATCCCTGCATGATGCTCTCATAAGCACTCATCTGCGATCTCCATAGGTTGCGACCAGGGTCTTGGCCAAAGCGACGGCAGCCGCCTGCTCGGTCCTGGTCAGGTTATCCTTCTCGTTCTTGGCGAACACGGTGACGAGGAAGATCGGCATATGGGCGCCGCCGAACACATGGATGGTCCGGTATTCAAAACCGTCACTGCACTTTTCGTCACAGAGACTATGGGTTATTTGGTCGGAAATTATCAATTAATTACAGTCTCTTGGGTTTCGGACATAGTCCGAAATTCACCGTAAGTATGTGATTTGGCCCACTAGTTTCCCGGAGTATATCTCATTGATATAAAGGAGGAAACTTTGTGGAGGCCCGAGCCGGAATCGAACCGGCGTGCGAGGATTTGCAGTCCTCTACGTAACCACTCCGCCATCGGGCCTCATGCCGATTGCCGATTTGCCGAGGGAGGCGAACCGGGGTTTGGTCGGCAGCGCTAGTGATGGGCTTTGCCGTTCATGTCAAGGATTCGGCGAAGCAAGTGTCATTTCAATAGCCATCAAGGGTTGGCGGCGACAATGCGGGCGTCTATGCGCGGCAGCGGGCAAAGTCACTATGCTGTATTATCGTTGCAATACAGCATAGCATCGGTTACTACGGGCCCAATCTGGATTGTCATAACAAAGACGGATGAATGGGATGGCCACGAAATTGAGCGATATCAGCGCTGCCGAGATGCGAGCCACGATGATCGATACCCAGCTGCGAACCAACGACGTCATCGACCCGGCGGTTGTCGGCGTGATGGGCACGGTCCCGCGCGAGCAATTTGTTCCTGCCGCTTTGGCAAGCCTTGCCTATATTGACCGCCCGGTGACGCTGGGACATGGTCGCGCACTCAATGCGCCGCTTGTCACCGGCCGCCTGTTGGTCGCTGCAGCGATTCGCCCAGGCCAGCGCGTTTTGCTGATCGGCGGCGCCACGGGTTATTGCGCGGCGCTGCTGGCAAAGCTGGGCGCCAGAGTTTATGCCGTGGAAGAGCAAGCCGAACTGCTATCCACCGCTCGCGCATTGACTGCCAACTCTATTGTCGAGTGGATCGACGGGCCGCTCAACGCCGGCGCGCCTGAGCAAGCTCCCTTTGATTGCATCCTCATCGACGGCGCGATTGAAACGCTGCCGCCTGCGTTGGTCGAACAACTTGGCGAAGGTGGCCGACTGGTCGCGGCTAAACGCGAAGGTGCGGTCACCCGGCTCGTTCAGGGCATCAAGGCCGGTGGATCAATTGCACTACGTTCTTTTGCAGATATGGATGCAGTTGCGTTGCCCGGATTTGAACATGCGACTGGCTTTCAATTCTGATCCCTTCTTCCCCTCCCCTTTCAGGCTGAAAATAATGGTCGAAACACGAATTTCCTCCTCATTACGTCGCCGGAGCCCCTGGCTTGCCGGACTGGCGACTGGCGCCTTGCTATTGTCGACTTCTGCGAGCGCAGAAACGCTACAGGGTGCCCTCGCCAAGGCCTATGTGAACAACCCGACACTGACCGCGACGCGCGCGGGCCAGCGCGCCAACGACGAGAATGTTCCGATTCAAAATGCCTTGGGGCTGCCAGATATTGGCGCATCGGGAGCCTATCAGGAAAATCTGGTAATTCCCGGCAACAGTTTTTCCTCGCCAGGACGCATCGCCAACGGCAGTGCGCAATTGTCTGTCCCCATTTATCAGGGCGGGGCCGTGCGCAATGCCGTTCGTGCCGCCAAAATTCGGGTCGAATCGGGTCAGGAAAATTTGCGCGCAACAGAGGCAAGCATTTTTGCGCAGGTTGTCGGCGCCTATATGGACGTCATCCGTGACAGCGCGATCGTCAGCCTCAACAACAATAATGTCGCGGTGTTGCGGACCAATCTGGAAGCGACGAAAGACCGTTTCGAGATTGGCGACCTGACCCGCACTGACGTGGCCCAATCGGACGCGCGACTGGCGCTGGCCGAAGGGCAGTTGCGCACGGCCGAAGCCAATCTGATCGCCAGCCGCGAAGCCTATATCCGTCTGGTTGGTGAAGCCCCCGTGGATTTGCAGGCCCCGCCGGCGCTGCCGAACATGCCCGACAGCACCGACGCTGCCGTAGCGATCGCTCTGGACAATAACCCCGACATCAAATCGGCAAATCTGGCGATCGATGCCTCGCGCGCGGATATTGGCGCGGCGCGGGCGTCGCGCCTGCCCAAATTGTCGGCCACGGTCGGCGGAAGTTATAATAATTTTCTCGGCTCGCTTGGCGGCAATGTCCCGGGGGTCAGCTTTTCGCAATCGACGACCAGCGCGCAGGCGGGCCTTTCGCTCACTGTCCCCATTTTCCAGGGTGGCCGCCCGTCAGCGCTTGTCCGGCAGGCCCAGTCACGCAGCAGTCAGGCGATCGAGACCTATATCGCAACCGAGCGCAATGTGATTGCCCAGACACGCGGGGCCTATGCCGCATGGCAGGCCAATGAACGGATTATCGAAGCGACGCAGCAAGCGGCCAACGCCAATGCGCTATCTCTAGAGGGCGTACGTGCCGAAAACAGCGTCGGAACCCGTTCTATCCTCGATATTTTGAATGCCGAACAGGAATATCTGAACACGCAGGTCCAATATGTGTCGGCCAAGCGTAACAGCTATGTCGCGGCCTTTTCGCTACTCGCCGCAATGGGCAAGGCCGAAGCGCGCGATCTGGGTCTTGAGGGCGGCGCACTTTACGATCCTGACGTTCATTATAACAAGGTGAAGGGCCAGATTTTTGACTGGGCCGACGGTCCCAAGCCGCAGCAAGAGGCGACCGATACACGCAACGTCCCCGCAGCCGACGCCTCGGTTGACCCCAATGCAAATCCCATTCCGGGACAATAGGGCTTGGCAAGGCCCGCCCTGCACCGGTAAGAAGCGATAAGGGTCCGGCACGCGGACCAGCTAATAGGGGGCCTTAATGGGCGATTTGTCGCGAGAACCGTCGATGGAAGATATATTGTCATCGATCCGTCGCGTCATCGCGCGCGACGAAAGCCCGCAGTCTATCCGCGCCTCCAAAGCAGGCTCCTCGCAGGATGTGCTGGAATTGCAGGATGAAGACAGCGACGCACCCCAGGGCGAAGAAATGGCCGAAACGCCCGAATCAGCGGCGGAAGAGCTTGTTTCCGACGCAAGCGCAGACGCCGCGCGTCAATCACTCGAGGCCTTGAACGCGGTCATCACCCCCGATAGTTCGCCGGTTGCCTCGCCCACGTCGAGTGGTCGGTCGATGGAAGATGTGGTGATCGAGGCGATGCGCCCGATGCTCAAACAATGGCTCGACGCCAATCTGCCCACTATGGTCGAAGCCATGGTCGCGAAAGAGATCAGCCGGATCACGGGTCGCCGATTCTAACCCTTGATTCGCTTCGATGCGAAGCGAAGCTAGCGCTCCACCCAGTCTTCCAGCAAATAGCGCGCGATCGCGAGCGGCGGCGGCACCATGAAAGGCGCGGTCATATCGCCTGCCAGTGCGGCCGTTACTTCGGCGCGGTCAACCCACATCGCGGCTTCCAGTTCATTGGTGTCGAGCGTAATCTGGTCATCCTGCGCAGTCGCGAAGCAACCGATCATGAGCGATGAGGGGAAGGGCCAGGGCTGGCTCGCCGCATAAGTGACATTCGACACGCGGATACCCGATTCCTCGAACAACTCGCGTGCCACCGCTTCTTCGAGTGATTCGCCCGGTTCGACAAATCCGGCCAGCGCTGAAAAAAATCCTGGCGGAAAACCAGGCTGGCGAGCGACAAGCACACGACCATCAAATTCGGCGAGCATGATCACAACCGGATCGACGCGCGGAAAATGTTCGGCCTTGCAACGATCGCAATTGCGCCCCCATCCGGCGCGATGCACTTTGGTTGGCGACCCGCACACCGCGCAGAAACGGTGGCGCGCGTGCCAATCGACCAAGCTGCGCGCGCCGCCATATAGGGCTGCTTCTTCGCGCGATAACAAAGGCAAGAGCCGCATCAAGGTGCGCGATCGCGCATCGACGCGTGCCTCGGCGGGGGCCTCTCGAACAAAATGCGGGATTCCCGCATCATCAAGACCGACGAGCAATAATTCGGTTGGATCTGCTGGATCAATTGCGTCCCAGCTCAACCCGCCACCTTCACCGGGAACCGGATCGATTCCGTCCAGAACCAGACAGCGCGCGCGCGGATCAGCTTTAGCCGCCGCCAACGCCTCGGCATCGCTGCGCAGCGGGTCCGCCCGATCAAGTGTCGCGCCGGTAAAGCCGAGTGGTGAACGCATCAGCGCATGACATCCTTGTAAAAGGCATCACCAAATTTGCTTTGAAAAGTCAGCGCGTCGGCTGGCATATATTGCGCGTACCCGCCAACGCGATAGCCCCGTTTGCGATCAACGAAACCGATTGTTCCGGCGGCTCCGCCCCAGCCATAAATGCCTTCGCCGGTCGCCGATCCGGCTAGCGACACGCGCCCGCCCGCGCCGAATCCCTGTCCGTCGATCATGCTACCCTTACGCGCGACCTTATCCTCCAGCAGGTTCGACATGCCGAGCCTTGCGGTCTCGGCCTTCATAATCCGCACCCCGTCCAGCGCGCCTTCGCCCAGCAACATCGCGAGGAAGCGGTCATAATCGCGCGCGCTGCTGACCAGTCCGGCACCCCCCATAGGGAATGGCGGCTCATCCAAATAGATTGAGCTTTTCGCCGGGTCGATGGGAAGCAGCGCGCCGCTGAATGGCGCATAATTGGTGCTAAGCCGCCCGATTTCGCTTTCGGGTACGCGAAACCATGTGCTGCTCATGCCAAGCGGGTCAAGAATATGGTCCTGCAAATAGGCATCGAACGGCTGACCCGACACGACTTCGATCACCCGCCCCATCAGGTCGAGCGCCACCGAATAGCTCCATTGCGTGCCGGGCTCGTAAACCAATGGAAGCTTGGCCAGATTATCGGCAAATTCGGCGAGACTGTGCACCGGCTTACCACGATCGAGCCCCGGGATCGGTAAGCGGCTGACCTGCCCGGGGATAATGCCCGCCGCCGTATAGGCGTCCTTGATCGGCCCCTTCTGGATAATATTATAGCCAAGCCCCGCCGAATGGGTGAGCAAATGGCGGATGGTGATCGGCGATTTGGCGGGCTTCAGATCGGTGATCGACCCGTCGGGGGTGACTTGCACCTGCATATTGGCAAAGGCAGGCAATATCTCCGCCAGCGGTTGATCAAGGCCCATCTTGCCCGCCTCGATCAGCATCATCGCCGCCATGCCTGTGATAGGTTTGGTCTGCGAATAAAGCCGCCACAGCGTATCGGCATCAACCGGCCGGTCAGAATTCATCGCCTCCTTGCCCGCGCCAAAACTCAGGAGCGCGCCTTGGCCCTTGCCGATAGCGGCAAGCGTGCCGGCCAATTCGCGTCGCTCGACAAAGCCTTTGATGAATTCATGCGTCGCGGGATAAGAGTTGGACTCTTCGACAAATGCAAATGCTGCGCGCGGTGCTATCAGCGCGGCGCTGCCCCCCACGGCTAGCCCGCCGAGCAATGCGCGACGCGAAACCATCATATTCATGCCATTCTCTCCAGCATTTTTTCTACCAGTTTGCGATAGAGCGTCGGCAACCCCGCCGCGTCAAGGGCGGAAACCGGCCACCATTCGCCTTCCGCTGCGGAATCGGGGCTTGTGCGGCGCACGAGCGATAAATTCAAATCGAAATGGGTGAAGCTATGCTCCACGGTCACCAGTCCCGACTCTTCGGGACGCACATCTTGCCATTCTCCGCCGGGCAGCGCGCGCATCGCGCCCAACATCCCCTTGGCGGGTCGACGGATCAACCACACTTTTCCATCCTGCTCGATCCAGTGCGCGATCCCATGCCGCCGAGGCCTGATCCTTTTTGCCGGCTTGATGGGCAAAAGTTCCAGATTGGCCTTCCCTCGTCCGCTGCAATCCGCGCGCACCGGGCATGATTCGCAATTCGGACCGCGCGATGTACAGATGGTCGCGCCCAAATCCATCATTGCTTGTGCAAAGTCGCCGGCGCGGTGGCGCGGCACCAGCGGGGCAAGCGCTTGCCGGATCGGCTTTTTCGCAGCGGGCAAAGCGGTCGTTATCAGGCTGTGCCGCGCCATCACGCGCTCGACATTGGCGTCGATCACCACTGACGGACGGCCAAAGGCAATCGCAGCGACCGCGGCTGCGGTATAGTCACCGATCCCAGGCAGCACGCGCAGCCCCGTCTCGTCATCGGGAAAACGCCCACCATGATCACACACCACGGCGCGCGCGCAGGCGATCAAATTGCGGGCGCGGGCATAATATCCAAGGCCCGCCCATGCCGCCATGACATCGGCATCATCGGCCGCTGCCAGCGCCTCGACTGTGGGCCAGCGCCTTGAGAACTCTTGGAAATATTTGGCAACGGCCGCCACCGTCGTCTGCTGGAGCATGACTTCGGCCAGCCAGACGCGATAGGGATCGGGCGGTGTCGTGCCCCCCGGCGCCGTGCGCCAAGGCAGCACCCGCGCCGACCGGTCGTACCAGGCGAGGAGCCGCGCCGCAAAATCGGCGGGGGCTTTCAAAGGCGCCGTGGGCCTTCGGGCACGATGGGAAGTCTGGACGCTCACCCCCTGCCTATGCCATGACACCGGGCATGACGAAAGCGGACAGCAAAGATGGCGGCGAGAAGCCCCCCAAGGTCAAGACAGGCGCCAAGAAAAAGGCTGCCGGCAAGACCCCCGTGCGCGCCTATGAACGCCCGCGCGGCGGCGAAGCGCGCGCCATTTCGGACCTCGTCCCCAGCATCGGGCGCGCCGCATTTCGCAAATTCGGTTTTATCCAGTCGTCGGTGGTCAGCCGCTGGCGCGAAATTGTCGGCAACCGGCTGGCCGATGTGACCCAGCCGGCCATGATTCGCTTTCCTGTGGGAGCGAAGGCAGGCGGGACGTTGCACCTGACGATCAGCGGCGCGCATGCCCCGATGTTGCAGCATGTCGCGCCCGACATCATCACGTCGGTCAATCGTTTTTTTGGCTATGCCGCCATAGCGCAGGTGCGGATGACGCATGGGCAGATTACCCCCGCCAAGCCCGTTCAGCCACCGGCAATGCTGAAACCGGTACCGGCAGAATTGGGGGATAGTCTGCGGGACATCGGCGATCCCGAATTGCGTACCGTGCTGGAACGTATGGCTTCCGGCTTGGCAACTCCCCCGAAACTGCCCCGCATCCGTTAGAAAAAAGTGACGCCTTGCCCATGATCAAGACCCTTTCCCTTCCCATGCCCCGTCGCCGGGCGTCGATCGGCATTGCGCTGGCGTCGCTGACGTTGTTGATCGGTGCGACCCCCGCCCAACCGGCCCCAAAAGCCTGGTCGACCCAAATTAGCACCAGCGCCATCGGGGCGCATATTGTCGGCAATCCAGCGGCGAAGGTGCGATTGGTCGAATATTACAGCTATACCTGCCCTCATTGCGCCCATTTCGCCATTGAATCGGCAACGGCGCTCAAGACTCAATATGTCGACAAGGGACTGGTGGTCGTCGAATATCGCAACATGGTACGCGACCCCGTCGACATGACAGCAGCGCTGTTGGCGCATTGCGGCGATCCCAAGACTTTCACTGGCAATCATCAGGCCATATTCGCCGCCCAGTCGGTCTGGCTTGGACAATTGACGAAACTGACCCCCGAACAGCAAAAGGCCTGGTATGTCGGCGATCTGGGGCAGCGCGCGGCGCGGATTGCCGCCGATGCCGGGCTCGATAAAATCATGAAATCACGTGGCTATACTGCGGCGCAGATCACCACCTGCCTGAATGATAATGTGGCCTTGAGCGAATTGACGGCGATGACCAATGTCGGAACCAATGCCGACCATGTCTCTGCCACCCCGAGTTTCATGATCAATGGCAAGCTGCTCGACGAAGTCCATGCCTGGTCCGCGCTGAAAACGCGGCTCGACGCCGCGATAAAGCCATCCTAAGACCCTCTTTTTATCATTCCAAGACACTGAAATGAGATTTACTATGACCAAGCCCCGTTTGCCGCTTCTTTTGTTGAGTTCGCTTGGCGCCTTGGCCTTGGCCGGATGCGGCGGGCAAGATGCTGCTGCCGATGGCAGCAAGCAACAGGCGGTCGTTGCCAAAATTGCAGCTCCGGCTGGGAAAAGCTGGTCCGACACGGTCAGCAAAACAGCCGACGGCGGCTATGTCATGGGCAATCCCGACGCACCGATTAAGCTCATCGAATTCGGCTCGCTAACCTGTTCGCATTGCGCCGCCTTTTCGCAGGAAAGCCACGAAGAACTAAAGCGCGATTTTGTAGACACGGGCCGGGTTAGCTTCGAATTGCGCAACTTCATCCGCGATCCGCTCGATGCGACAGCGGCAGCTGTGCTCCATTGCGCACCCACCGAACGCTATTTCCCGCTAGCGGAAAATGTCTTTGCTTCGCAGGAAGAGTTATTTTCCGGCGCACAAGCCAATCCCAAAGGCGGCGAAGCGGCAATGGCGCTGGCCCCGACTGCACGGTTCCCGGCACTGGCCAAAGCATGGAAGCTCAACTCCTTCTTTCAGGCCCGCGGCGTGACCGAACAACAGCTTAACGCCTGCTTGTCCGACATTGGCCATATCGAGGCTCTGGAAAAGACCACCAATGACGCGATTAAGAAATATCAAGTACAAGGTACGCCAACCTTTGTGATCAACGGAGCGGTGGTCGAAGGCGTTGCCAGCTGGGGTCCGCTGCGCGACCGCCTGCGCACCATGGGCGTTCGCTAAGCAGGCCACCTCCAAGCTTAGAGGCGCTTTCTTCTACCCCCTTGCGACTCCCTGCGTGTCACGGCATGACAGGAGCCAAGGGGGATTAGTGAGACCAAGCTTGCCATCACCGCGATCCGGCACCCTGCACAGGATAAACCTGTGCAGATAAAAAGACTGCGCCTCACCGGTTTCAAATCTTTCGTCGAACCCACCGAGCTTCGCATCGAGCCGGGGCTAACCGGCGTCGTCGGGCCTAATGGCTGCGGCAAGTCCAACTTGCTGGAAGCCATTCGTTGGGTGATGGGCGAATCATCCCCCAAATCCATGCGCGGCGGCGGAATGGAGGATGTCATTTTCGCCGGCACCTCTTCACGACCAGCGCGCGACTTTGCTGAAGTGGCCATCCATTGCGACAGCGAAGGCGCGGCCATTGCCGGGCTTTCCGACGCCAGCGAGAGCCGCGAGATCGAGATAATCCGCCGAATCGAGCGCGGCACAGGATCGGCGTATCGCGCCAACGGCCATGATGTGCGGGCCAAGGATGTTGCGCTAATCTTTGCCGATGCCGCAACCGGCGCGCACAGTCCGGCGCTGGTCAGTCAGGGCAAGATCGCCAATGTCATCTCGGCCAAACCGACCGATCGCCGCGCGATGCTTGAGGAAGCCGCCGGAATTTCCGGCTTGCACGTCCGCCGCAAGGATGCCGAACAGAAACTGCGCGCTACCGAAACCAACCTTACCCGCCTGTCCGAAATCACCGCGGATATGGAAAACCGTGCCAATGCGTTGCGGCGGCAGGCGCGGGCGGCAGAAAAATACAAGCGGCTGACCGACGAGATCAAGCTCGCCGAGGCGCGGATGATCTATGCTCGCTGGCGTGATGCCGCTGCTGCTGCCGATCAGGCGCGGCGCGATGTCGTTGCCGCTGAAGATGCTGTGAAGCAGGCGCAAGCCGAACTCGACACCATCGCCAAGGCGCAAGCAGAGATGGCGACGCGCGTCGCCGCGGCACGTAGCGCTGCGCAATCGCAACGCGACCAACTGAGCCAGGCCAATGCGACGCAGGTCCGCCTGACCGGCGAAGCCAAGGCCGCGCAGCAACGGCTTGAGGATCTGTCGGCGCAACAGGAACGGTTGGTTTCCGACCGCACTCGCGAGGGCGCATTTGCCCAAGAAGCGCATGATGCCCTCACAGGACTCGACACCGAAGCCAAGCAACTGGCGCAAGACTTGACCCAACATAGCGCAGGTAAGGCCGCGCTGGGCGAAGCCCATCAAACCGCACAATCCTTACTGCGCGATGCCGAAGTCACTTTGGCACAGGCCCGCGCACAAGCCGCAAGCGAAGCTGCCGACCGACGAATCGCCGTGTCGGCGCGCGATGCAGCCGAGACAGCGGTCCAGCGGCTCGTCAGCGAGAAAAAGCGTATTGACGCCGAAATCGCAGCGCTCGGCGACAGCGCAAGCCTGGACGCTCGGCAACAGGAAAGCGCGGCTGCCGCAGCGCGGGCCGAGGTCGCGATTGGCGAAGCCGAACTGGCGCTGCACGAGGCTGAAACCGCGCGCGAAGCCGCGGCCGCGCAGGTCACCGAAATCGACACCGGCCTTGCCGAGGTCCGGATGGCTTTTGCGGCGCTGGAAAGCGAAGCGGCGATGCTCACCCGCGCACTCGCTGCTAACAAATCCGACGCCGATCCTATTCTCAACGCGGTGCGCGTTACCCCCGGTTATGAAGCGGCGCTGGCAGCGGCGCTGGGTGATGATCTGGACGCGGGGGTTGATGCCAGGGCAGACCGCAGCTGGCAGGGTGCTGACCGCAAGGACAGCGATCCGCCGCTGCCCGAAAATAGCCAGGCGTTGATCGACCTTGTCGAAGCTCCCGCCGCGCTGGCGCGGCGTTTGGCTCAGATTGCGGTCGTCGACGACGACAGCGGCCAGCTATTGTCGGTTGGTCAGCGTTTGGTGACAAAGGCTGGCGTGATGAGGCGCTGGGACGGGTTTGTGGCGCGCGGCGATGGGGCCACGGCGACCGAAAGGCTGATTCAGCAGAACCGGCTCGATGCGCTCGCCGAACAAAGACCGCAAGTTGAACTGGCGGTCGCAAAGCTGAGCGACCGGCGTGCAGCGGCCTCCACCCGATTGGATATGCTCACCCGTGCCGTCGCCGACGCGCGAAAACAGCTATCCACGGCGGACGAAATGCGGCGCACGGCCTTGCGCACCGCCGATCAGGCGCAGGCGGCCTGCGAACGCTATCGCGATGCCACCAGCTTGTTCGAGCGGCGGCAAAGCGAAATTGCCTCCGCCTCCGCCGAGGCCGCAGACCAATTGGCCGCGCAAGTCGCCGCACTGGCCGCCTTGCCCGACGACAGCCGCGCGCGCGCGGCTCTAGAGGCGCAGGAACAGGCCGCGGAGCGCGCCCGCACCGATGCAGCCACTGCGCGCGATGCGATGGCCGCACACGAACGCACGCTCGCCCTTCTCAGCGAGCGACAAGCGGTGGTCCAGTCCGAAATCAAAAGCTGGAAAGAACGCGCGGGTGAGGCGGCGCGCCGTGTGACTGAAATGGACAAACGCGCCGACGCTCTCGCCGCCGAAAGCGTCAAGCTTGCCGATCTTCCCGCCCGTCTTGCCGATGAGGTCGCGGCGGCCGAACAACAGCAAAGCCAGTTGCGCGAAAGCGTGGCGCAGGCCGAAGCGCAAGAGCGCGAAGCCGAAGCCGTTTTGCGCGAGACGGACGCCATGCTCGCGACCATCCGCGAAACGTTGGCGACCGCCCGCGAAACACGCGCCGGGGCGACAGCGCGATCCGAAAATGCCGAGCTGCGGCGCATCGAAATGGGGCGCTTGTCGGGGGAACGCTTCGAATGCCCCCCGCCCTTATTGCCGACCAAAGCCGAATTCGACAGCGATGCGGTCGGCGAAGCCGGGCAGGAATCAGCGCAACATGACCGGCTGATCGCCGACCGCGATCGCTTGGGTCCGGTCAATCTGGTCGCTGCCGACGAGCTCGCCGAAATTGACGAGGCGCGCGAAAAAAGCGCTGCCGAGATTGAGGAATTGACCGAAGCTGTTCATCGCCTGCGCGGATCGATCGGCAATCTCAATCGCGAAGGCCGGGTGCGCCTGCTCGCAGCATTCGAAACTGTGAATGATCATTTCCAGCGCCTTTTCAGCACCTTGTTCAACGGCGGCCAGGCGCATCTGGAATTGGTCGATTCGGATGACCCGCTAGAGGCGGGGCTGGAAATTATGGCCCAACCGCCGGGCAAACGCCTCGGCACACTGACCCTCTTGTCGGGTGGTGAACAGGCGTTGACCGCCATCGCGCTGATCTTTGGCCTCTTCCTGACCAATCCCGCGCCGATTTGCGTCCTCGACGAAGTCGATGCCCCTCTCGACGATGCGAATATCGAACGCTTTTGCGACCTTCTCGACCGCATGGGGCGTGAGACCAACACCCGCTATCTGATCGTGACCCATAATGCGGTCACCATGGCGCGGATGCACCGCTTGTTCGGTGTGACGATGATCGAAAAGGGCGTGTCGCGACTTGTGTCGGTCGATCTGGGCGGCGCTGAGGAATTGCTGGCTGCCGAATAGGGGTCAGGGCGCACTGCCCACCACCAGCATCGCGGCAAATACCAGCAGGCCGGCAAAGCGGTTGCTGCGGAATTTGGCGAGCGCATCGCGCCCGTCATGACGATCGAGCGTCACCAGCTGCCCCGTCAGATGGAGCGCAGCAGGGAGCAGCGCGACGAACACCAGCGGATCGGGGCGCACCTGCCACAAGGCCCCAGCCCAGAAGGCGAGCGCGCTCGCATAGCAAAGCGCCACGCCAATGCGCACGCGAGATCCCATCGCCCGCGCACTGGATTTGACCCCGATCAGTGCATCGTCCTCGATATCCTGCAGAGCATAGATGGTGTCATATCCCACCACCCACGCGATCGAGCCGATATAGAGCAATAGCATGGCATGGCTGCCGGTTCCGTCGACGGCAATCCAGCCGACTAGCGCGCCCCAGCTGAACACCAGACCCAACCAGACCTGCGGCCACCATGTAATACGCTTCATAAACGGATAGGCGGCGACCAGAGCCAGACTGAATAATGCGACAATTTGCGCCTCGCGGCGGAGCTGAAACAGCACCGCAAGTCCAACAAGCGACAGAAGGACAGCCCATAGTGCGGCGGCCCGCACCGATACCGCACCGCTCGCCACCGGACGCGTCGCGGTCCGGGCCACTTTTGCATCCAGATCGCGGTCGACAATGTCATTATAAACGCAACCCGCGCCGCGCATCGCCACAGCGCCAAGCAGCAGCCAAAGAAACAGCGGCCAAAATTGTCGCGCGCCCCCCGCCAGCGCCAGTCCCCAGGCGCAGGGCCAGTAAAGCAGCCACCACCCGATCGGACGGTCCAAACGCGCAAGCAGAGCATAGGGTCGTAAGGGGGCGGGCAGCCATGCGGCAAGCCCGCGCAATTGGGTGTCAGGGGGAAGCGCGGTCGTCATAGACCATCCCTGTTCCCCTTAGCAGCGGAATTGCAAGCCTATTTTCCTGTTTCGGGCGGATGCCACTCAGTTACAGGTAGAAACCGTCGCGCGCGGTGACGGGTTGTAAACCTGCGACAAATCCCGCGATTCGCGAATGTTGAAAGCGGCCGATGTGTGCACCGTTTTGGGGCCCAGCCACTTGCCATAAATCAAAGGCTGATATTGATAGGTGACTTCGACAAACATGACCGCGGTACCGTTCGCGGCGGTCACTTCTTTACCCGGAGGGCCCATGCCCGGAAAGCTCGTTCCCGTGGCACCGGCGCCTTCGACGCCATAGCTCGATGCAGCTGTCAGATCGCCGTAGCAACGTTGCCAATGAATCCACTGTCCGCCGCTGCTATTACGCTCAAGGCTCGACAGGATAATCCGGCCATTCCGCTTGAAATCCAGATCGCCGGATTGTTCGTTCACCCCGGTGAAAACCTCGTTGATATCGAGTTCGCGAATCTGGGGTTGCGACAAATTGCTGCCAAAAGCGATGCGTGAAGCATTGTCGGCTGCGCTAAGCGCAATGTTGCTGACCCGCGTATTGGCCAACGTCAGATTGGCAATTTCCAACCCGGCAAAGCCGATCAGGATCAAAAATGGAATCGTAAAGGCCATTTCGATCATCACCACAGCCCGGCTGTCGCGAACGAGACGCATCCAATGAAGCGCTTTCAAGCGCCGGTTCAAGGCAGATATCATGTGCATATGACCCTGTTCGTGGTTGTGCTCGTGTTATAGGGCTGGTTGCGCAAAATCGTCTTGGCACTGATCGATTGATTTTGAGACTGACCGAGCATCTTCCAGACGGGAAGTATGCGGGTGATCGACATCGTCGCGGTATAAAGGACGACATCGTCCGCGCCGCCGTTACCGGCCATCCCGCGATCGGTATCCCAACTGCCATTACCGTTGACGTCTTCGAAACATTCACCGCTATCATAACGACCATTGCCGTTGGTGTCGGTATAGCTTTCCGGATTCCCGATATCGTCATAGCTGTCATAAGCCGCGCGCACGAACGTGACATTGGCGTCCTTGAACACTCTTTGTACCTGGTCGCGAACCTGGGTGTCGATGGCTGTCTGGCTACTCGCCACGCCCTCCATCGTCGATGCCCGACCGGCTTTGGCAACCGCGCCTGTCAAGACTTGCTTGGCATAGAATTGCCAAGAGTAATCGAAGATTCCCATCAAGACCATGAGGAACAGCGGCGCCGTCAACGCGAATTCGGTGATCGCATTGCCGCGACTGTCGCGCGCTAGTCGGGTGAAAAAGCGCCCGCCTATCATTGTGACAGCCTCAGTTTCGAAATCTGCCGGGCAATCGCCTGGAAATTATCGTTGAGCTGCGATGCATTGGAGGCCTGATAGGCCTTGTTCGCGCTGGCACAGCTGGTCAACGAACTGTTGAGTGCGGTACCAAAGCTGATCACCCAGACCGTGATATTCTTGGATTTGGCGGCAGAGCAAAGCTGTTGGAACCGGTTGTTGTGGCGATCGGTCAAGTTGGAATCGCTTGTGCCGCCCACGCGATGCATCGTCCATTCATAGCCCTGGAACGTCATATTGCCCATATTGGCCGACATGTCGCCATCGGTCATGAACACGATATGGCGGCTGATCGGTCGGTTGTTTGGCGCGGTCGCATTTTCGTCTGCGAACATGCCGTCGGGCGACAGCAGGCGAATGCCCCACACCATGCCCGAGTCATGATAGGTGCCGCCCAGCGGCTCGAGCGAGTTGATATAGGATTGAAAGCTTGCGCGATCGCTGGCGGTTTGGGTCGTCAGCTTCATTGCGGCCGCCGGGCACACGCCCCAGCCATTGCCCCAATAGCGCGAGTAATTCTGCCAGCTGCCGTTGGTGCTGCTTTCGCTCGACACGCTGCTGCTGTTGACCGTCACCGCCGCGCCATTGTTCGATGGCGTGCTGCCCGGACCACTCGCCCGCGGGAAAGCGATCTGCGGAATTAATACTTTCCACTTCGTGTCGTCGTCGCTCGTCGGAGCTGAATCGACATCCATATCCAGCGCGCTTGAAGGCGCAGACTGATTTGACGCAAATGCCGTGGTCGCACGTTCGATGATGCAACCGCCCCATGTGTTGGTACGATTGGCGCCTGCATCGCCTGTATTCGTGACGATCGGAGAGCCAGACTTGGCCTGGCTGACGTCGAAAACCCGGTCTTCATATTTATATTTGTTGTCGAACGTTTCGACAGGCGTTTCGGTCGTCGTTGTTTGGCTGGTCTGCGTGTAAGTCGCGGTCCGGCGCTGGAGCCGGCACTTGTTGCCCGACCAGACATATCGATAATTATAATAAGAGTAAGATTGATAATTATCGAAGTTGGTTATGCGATTGCCGTTACTGTCAACATATTGGCCGGTCTGGTTCGAGCTCGGGCTACCGCTCGGCGATGGCGAGGTGTCTGCCGGCGGCTCAAGGTCGCCGCAGCTGCTGCTGTTCTGGCCGTTGACGGTACTGAAATTCGACCAATTGCTATAGCTGGTGCTGCCGTTCGACGGTTGTCCCGTCTCCTCGGATTGCGGGTTGCTCCAGGTCAGCTTGTAGACAGGTGTGCGCGACGGCACCAAAACATTGTCCGACAGCCATGACGGATTTTTAGCATAGAGAATCGAGCCGACATTGACCGACGAGCTGTACGGCACGACGCCAAAGCGTAGGCGGCCATCGCCGACGTCGGCGGTCGTCAATGTATCGTAAAAACTCATCGCAGCATTTTTAAGCGCGGTGATACGGTTGACCGAATCGCCCGAATTGGTCGTGGCCATGGACCCGGTAACGTCGAGCACCATCATCACATCTGCGTTGGAAATTTCCAGCTTGGCCGTACAGCTCACCGACAAGTTGAACTGATTGAAGTTAAAAATCTTCATAATGGCAGTGGGCATGACCGTGGTGGCCGTGCCTACGACGTTCGACGTACCCTGGGCCACCGAAGAAAAGGCGATGTTACTGCTGCCATAGGTATCGGCCGGATAGTTATAATTGAACATCTTGTTGGCTTCAGCCTGGGCACTGGTGGTATATGTGCCGCCTGACATCGCCCGACGCCCGGCCAGAACGCCGGCATCGCAAGCCTGCTGCAGACGCAGTTGGGCCATATAGGCGCGACCAACATCAACCCCTGAGCCGACGAGTCCCATGATCGGGAGAGTTGCCGCAGCAGTCAGGAACATTGCGTTGCCGCGTTGATCGCGCAGCAGCGCTTTGGCGCTATGCCATGACCTTCTGAATATCGACCGATCCATCCCCACATACCTCCTTGCCCGCTGCATTCCACTCAAAATGGATGCATGGCACATTGCACCTAAGTCGAGATTGCTTACCAAATTGCTAATGACCGATTACGAACAGGCGCAGAAATGCGGCGATTATGCCCCGTATTGAGACAGGTAACTGCGGCGCATTTCAGGGGTGCGCCTGCAAAATATGATCTGCTATGGCGGTGGCATGGCTGCTACCCCTGCCTGGCCTCCCGCCAGCACCCCTCGCCTTTTCGTTGATTGTGAACTCGCGCCGTCGTGCACGACAGAGATTGCTGGGCCTGCGGCCCATTATCTGCTCCACGTCATGCGGCTGAAGCTTGGCGATCCCATTTTGCTATTCGACAATCGCAGCGGTGAATGGCTTGCGCAGGTGGAGTCGATGAGCAAGCGTTCGCTGCGCGCCACGGTGGAAAGGCAAACCCGGAGTTTGGAGCGCGTGCCCGATCTGTGGCTCTGCTTTGCTCCCGTCAAAAAGGCGCGGTTGGATTGGATCATCGAAAAGGCCACCGAATTGGGCGTTGCCCGATTGCAGCCGGTGATCACCGAACGCACGATTGTCGATCGCGTCAAAGCTGATCGGTTGCAAGCCCAGATGATCGAAGCGTGCGAACAATGCGGGCGCACCAGCATCCCGTCACTCGCCGCGCCGATCAAGTTGAAGCAAATGATCGATAGCTGGCCCGCCGAACGACACTTGTTATTCGCCGACGAAAGCGGCGGCACAGCGATGTCCAACCTCAAGGCCGCGCCCCCCGCCGCCATATTGATCGGGCCCGAGGGTGGTTTTACCGATCGCGAGCGCCTGATGTTGCTCGCCTGCCCCGCAACGCTCCAGCTGGGATTGGGACCGCGGATCCTGCGTGCAGAAACCGCGGTCGTGGCCGCAATCAGCCAGTGGATGGGCGATCATGGCGACTGGCAGGACCGCGCCGCTCGCATATCCGAATGAAGCCGCTTCACACGCCAAATGCGCCGAAATTAACCCGCTATTAGCTATAACGGGGCAAGAAAGGCCGGATATGACGGCCCTTATTCGTCTCTCCGCCAGCTTTGCTGCGCCTCGACTTTCGATTGCGCGGCTGTTCAGTCTGTGCGTGGCAGCCCTCGCGATGCTGTGGGTCAATGTCGCAGCGGCACAGACGAGCAGCAGCTATTCGAACACGACCCAGGCCTCGGTCAACGAGAATGCGACCCCGTGCGCCAATCCGCTGGTGCGCAACTTTACGGTCACGTCCAATCTTTTGACGACCGACGTCGACATCGGAGTGGTCGCCGCCCACACCTATCGCGGCGATCTGGTAATGACGCTGCAGTCGCCTTCGGGCACGCGGGTGGTCGTCAACTCAGGCGTGGGCAATGGTGCGGACAACTTCAATGTCCTTCTCGATGATAGCGCGCCCGCAGCTCTATCGACGCACAGTTCCAATGATATAGCGAACAACAGCGCCAGCGCGCCGCCCTATCAACGCACCTTTCGTCCCTCGAACGCGCTGTCCACCTTCAATGGCGAGGCCATGATCGGAACCTGGCGGCTGGAAATCTGCGATCAGTATAATCAGGATTCGGGCACTTACTATCGTTCCGATCTTTATTTGACGGGAATTTCCGGCAATTATGCCGATCTCTCGCTGACCAAGACTGTCAGCAACGCAACGCCTGCAAACGGTACGGCGATCAGCTATATATTGAGTGTCACCAATTCGAGCGTGTCGCCGCAAACCGCCAGCGGAGTCACCGTCACCGACAATCTGCCCGCCGGTTTCACCTTTGTCAGCGCGTCAGGCTTTGGTAGCTATAATAGCGGCACCGGGATCTGGACTGTCGGATCAATTCCGCCCGGCGTCACCCGCAGTCTTACGATCAGCGGCACCGTCAACGCCACATCGGGTGCGACGGTCACCAACAGCGCCGAGGTGACGGCGTCGTCGATTGTCGACGTTGATTCCACGCCTGGCAACGGGGTCACCAGCGAAGATGATTATGCCTCTCGCAGCTTTACAGTGGCGGGTACGCGGGTGGCGGGAACGCCGCCCGTGCTGACTTGTCCTTCCGGCACATCCTTGTTCGACTGGAACAATGTCAGCTGGGCTGCCGGCAGTACCAATAATAATTATACGCTGGCGAATATCGGGACGATAAATTTTGCAATCAGCAATCCGGCAACATTCGTCAACGACGCCGGTTTCGGCGGGCTTAGCCCGACCAATGCCAGTCGTTCGGTCAACAGCAGCGCCAATGATGGCGGCTTTGCTTCGACCGAAAGCGCACTTCATCTATATATTGATTTTGCAACTCCGTCGCAAATAGCCACCACCACTATCACTTTGCCAACCGCCGTTCCCGGAGCGCAATTTCGCATTTTCGACATCGATTATGCCAATAATGATTTTGCCGACAAGATTATCGTTACCGGCTATTTCGGCGCGACGCCGGTCTATCCGACGTTGACGAATGGCGTTGCCAATTATGTGACCGGAAATATCGCCATCGGCGATGCAGGGGCTGGCAATACATCCGCCGACGGCAATGTCGTCATCACCTTTGCGAGCCCGATCGACCGGATAAGTATCGGATATGGCAACCACAGCACCGCGCCCGCCAATCCTGACGGACAAGCGATGGCGATCCACGATATTATGTTTTGCCGCCCCACGACCAGTTTGACGATAAACAAAGCCAGCAGCGTGATCAGCGATCCGACCAATGGTACGACCAATCCCAAGGCCATTCCGGGGGCGACCATGCGTTATTGCATATTGGTATCGAACGCAGGCAGCGGCACTGCCACCATCATCAACGTCAACGACAATTTGCCAGCTCTCACCAGCTATGTCGCGGGTTCGATAAAAAGCGGCACCAGCTGCGCCAATGCGACGACGGCCGAGGATGACGATGCGAGCGGCGCCGACGAAACCGATCCCTTTGGCGCCGCGATCAGCGGCACCGCACTCAGCGCGACCGCGCCGTCGCTCGCGCCGGGCGCCGGCTTTGCTATTGCCTTTGACGTGACCGTCAACTGACCTGCTAGCAGGGGCTAGTCAGACGACACCGCGCCGCTTAAAGACCCCCGATGAGTACGCGAACCACTTCGGATCACAATGATCCCGTCATCACGCATCGGGACCAGCTAGCGGACCCCATGATCAAGGGCGAAAAGCCCAAAGACCAATGGCGCATTGGCACCGAGCATGAAAAATTTGTTTACCGCACCAGCGACTATGCGGCCCCATCCTATGACGAAAAAGGGGGCATTCGCGACCTGCTGATGGCGCTGACGCAGTTCGGATGGGAGCCGGTGATCGAGGGCGGTCATGTGATTGCCCTGTCTGGCAGCGACGGAGCGGTCAGTCTCGAACCTGCAGGCCAGCTGGAATTGTCGGGCGCGCCGCTGGAGAATCTGCACCAGACCTGCGCCGAAACCGGCCGGCACCTGAAACAGGTTAAAGAGGTTGGCGCCGAACTAGGGCTTGGCTTTCTGGGTGCCGGCATGTGGCCCGACAAGACCCGGGCAGAGCTACCGATCATGCCCAAGGGGCGCTATAAGATCATGCTTGAGCATATGCCACGCGTCGGCACGATGGGGCTCGACATGATGCTGCGCACCTGCACCATACAGACGAACCTCGACTATGCGTCAGAGGCCGACATGGTGCAGAAGTTCCGCGTCTCGCTGGCGCTTCAGCCGCTCGCGACCGCGCTCTTTGCTAACTCGCCGTTCACGGAGGGTAAGCCCAACGGCATGTTGTCCTATCGCAGCCACATCTGGACCGACACCGACCCCGCGCGCACCGGTATGTTACCCTTCGTGTTCGAGGACGGATTCGGCTATGACCGCTATGTCGACTATATGCTCGATGTCCCGATGTATTTTGTGTTTCGCGATGGTCGCTATATCGACGCCGCTGGCCAAAGCTTCCGCGACTTTATGAAGGGCGAACTCCCCGCTTTGCCGGGCGAGTTACCGCAACTGTCCGATTGGACCGATCATTTGTCGACGGCTTTTCCCGAAGTTCGACTGAAAAGCTTTCTGGAAATGCGCGGCGCCGATGGCGGCCCGTGGAACCGAATTTGCGCTCTACCCGCGCTGTGGGTCGGGCTCCTCTATGATCAAAGCGCGCTCGATGCGGCGTGGGATGTGGTCAAGGATTGGAGCATTGAGGAACAGCAAGCATTGCGCGACGCGGTGCCGAGCGAAGGGTTGTGCGCGGCGGCGCCCGGCGGCGGAACAGTCCGCGAGCTTGCTGACCGCATCCTCGACATTGCCGCAGCGGGACTGGCGGCGCGCGGGGAAGTCAATTCAATGGGTGACAATGAAGTCGGATTTCTCGAACCTCTGCGCCGCATCGCGGCGAGCGGTATATCCCCGGCGCATGACCTGCTCAATCGGTTCAACGGCCCCTGGGCCGGCGACCTGTCGCATCTCTATGACGAATTGAGCTTCTGAGCGGCCTTTTGCCGAGGCGTTGAATTATTGCAACACCATGACAAGATTCGTCGCCTTGAGGGACGGAAAACTTGACCAGACCCAGCATCATAGTCACGCCGCCGTTCATGACTGGTTGCGCAAGGGCAAACAGATGCGCGCGACCTCCATCGACGAGGGGTTCCATCCATGACGAATAATTTTGCGCCAATTTCCCGGCTGACGCTTGCTATCGCAATCGCCGGCGGCGGGTTGACCACAACTGCCTTTGCTCAGACCCAAGCTGGCGTAGAGACCAAAGGGCTTGGTGAGATCATTGTCACTGCGCAGCGTCGCGAGGAAAATCTACAAGATGTTCCTATTTCGATCGACGTTGTCAGTGGCGACAAGCTGGGCGCTGTAACGGCGGGCGGTGTCGATGTTCGAGGGCTATCGGGTCGCGTTCCCAGCTTGTTGGTCGAATCTTCCTTCGGCCGCACCTTCCCGCGCTTTTATATTCGCGGGCTCGGCAATACCGATTTCGATTTCAATGCGTCGCAGCCGGTCAGCCTCGTCTATGATGATGTTGTGCTCGAGAACCCGATCCTCAAGGGTTTTCCGATATTCGATCTCGATCGCATCGAAGTACTCCGTGGGCCGCAGGGCACCCTGTTCGGCCGCAACACCCCGGCGGGCATCGTTAAATTCGACAGCGTCAAGCCGAAGGATGAACCCGGCGGCTACGGCCGCATTTCATTTGGTCGTTTCAACGCCGTCAATGCCGAGGGGGCGATCGGCGGTCCGATCGGCGACAAACTAAGCGTTCGCTTGTCCGGACTTTATCAACGCCAAGATAATTATGTCGATAATGTGCTGCCGACCGGCACGCAGAAAAATGCTCTCGAAGGCTATCGCGAATATGCAGGGCGCATTCAGGTCCTCGCCAATCCGACCGAAAATCTGGATATTTTGCTGTCGGGCCAGTTCCGCGACTTGAATGGCACTGCGCGCGTGTTCCGCGCCAATGTCTTCACGCGCGGACAAACGGGTCTCAACAGCAATTTCGACCGCTATCGCGTCTCGACCGACGGCCAGAATGAACAGCGCGTCAAGGCGCAGAATGTTTCGGGCCGGGTCAATTGGGATCTGGGTCCGGTGTCGCTGATCTCGGTCACCAGCTATTGGCACGGCGAGGCCACCTCCGTCGGCGACGTCGATGGCGGATTTGGCGCGAACTTCCTCCCACCCAATCTTTTTGGCCCCGGCGACATTCCTTTCACTGCCGAAACGCGCGACAGCGTTCCGAGCCTGAAACAGTTCACGCAGGAATTTCGGGTTGCAAGCAATGGCGGCGGGCCGCTGAGCTATCAGGCCGGACTCTTTTATTTCCACGAGAATCTGGACATCGTCAGCGAGAATTACTCGACACTGGGCGATCCGCTCAATCCGCCCGAAGGCGTCAACATCCTCGTATCGCAAGCGCAGACCAGCAAGGCCTATGGTGTGTTCGGGTCGCTGACTTACAAGCTGACTGACCGGCTGAGTGTCACGGGCGGCGTGCGCTATAATGACGACAAGCGTCGCTATTCGGTTGTGCGCGGAAAGGATACGCAATTCCCGCTGTTCCTGCAAAACCCGTTGGGGACGGTCAATCGCAGGGTTAGCGACAATAATGTCACCTGGGATGCGAGTGCTACCTATGCAGCGACCGACGATGTGAACCTCTATGCGCGCGTCGCTCGAGGCTATCGGGCGCCGAGCATTCAAGGCCGCATTCTCTTTCCGCCGGCAACCGCGACCCCGCTTGAATCGGGTGTGACGGTGGGCCAATCGGAAACGATCACGTCGTGGGAAGCCGGCGCCAAGTCGACCTTCCTCGACGGGCGGGGCCGATTGAACCTCAGTGGTTTCTATTACAACCTCAACAATGCGCAGCTGACAGCTGTCGGCGGCGGGGTGAACGCCAACCGGCTTATCAATGCCGACAATGTCCGCGGTTATGGTTTCGAAATGGATATGGAGCTCAAACCGCTACCGCAATTGCTGCTCACAGCGGGACTGAGCTATAACCATACCGAGATTCGAGACCCCAATCTGACGACCGCTGCCTGCGGCGCGACACGCGTCGACACTTTTCCCAATGTATCGCTTTGCACATTGCTCGACCCGATCGTGACGCCGGCTGCGCCTTTTGCTCCAGCCATTGTCAATATCGATGGCAACAGCTTGCCGCAAAGCCCGCGCTGGATCGCCAACTGGACGGCGCGTTATTCCATCCCGGTCGGGGATGCCGAAATTTATGCCTTCACCGACTGGTCCTATCGGTCAAAGATCAACTTTTTCCTTTATCAATCGGTCGAATTTCAAGACAAGCGCATGCTCGAAGGCGGGCTGCGAATTGGTTATAAAACCGATAGTTTTGACCTGTCGGCATTTGTCCGCAACATCACCAAGGACACGTCAGCGGTGGGCGGAATCGATTTCAACAATCTGACGGGCTTCGTCAATGAACCGCGCATTTGGGGCATTGAAGCTGGATATAAATTCTAAAGGGGTAAATAGAGGTAAGGGGGGCGTGCTGCGAGAACGGCGCGCCCTTTCTCGTTGCAGCTTCAGGCTACTGGCCCGACACGCGGGTCGGGTTCAAGCCGGATGAGCGGGCGAACGCGACCCGACAGCTGAGCAAACAGCCGCGGTATGACTGCCTTTTCCTGCGCCCAGTTCCAATAGGCCTGATAGGCGGGATCGCCGAGAAGATGCTTTTCCTCGGTCTTGGCGCGCCAGTAATAGACGCCGCTCACCAGTCCCAAAAGGACGACATTGCGCAGCCCCTCGACCCAGCCGCCCGCGGTAACCAGAAACGGCATGGACCCGAGCCACCAGGTGAGATTCTTCGCCAGATAGGCGGGGTGACGCGTGAAGCTGTACGGGCCGTGGGTTATGACCCCGCGGTGAGTCAGGTTGGAAAAGCGGATCCCGAACGCCATCGTCGCCCAGCTGTATATCGCGGTTAGCCCGACGAGTGCGATGCCCCAGATGATGAGCAAATTGTCATGCCCGGCCAGCCAGTAGCCCCAGTCCGATCCACCGACCTGATAGTCCAGCGGGCCACCGCTCATCAGGATGAAGGGAGGATAGCAGATCAGCGCCGCGACCCATGCCATGCCATACGGATTGGCGGTACGGATATGCGAATCGAGCGGCTTGAGCGTCATAATATAGCCGACTGTCGCGATATGGACGTCGATCAAATAGCAAAAGCTGATCGCCCACCACCCCGTCATATAGGGATTGGCGAGAATTTCGCTCATCGACACGGTGACGAGCGAACCGAAATTTCCCGGCACGATCGACAGCATGAAGGCGGTGTAAAAGCCCTTGACCGTCCACGCTCGCAAATGATGCCATATGGCGCGTTGGTCTGCCTGTTCGCGCGGCCCGATCAGCCAGCTACCAAAGGCATAACAACCGTCGCGCGGGTTGATCATACGGCGATCAACCCACAATATATAAGGCACAGACACTAATAAGAGCCATGGCGCTACCCGTTCGAGCAGCGTCATCGCAAAGGCATAATTTCCCGTCCAATAATAGCGCATGAGGGCGTAGGTCAGCGCGATCATCCCCCAGGTTGCCCACAATCCGGTGAGTTTGACGAGGCTGATATCAAGGGTTTCGCGCCACGGCCGCCGCAACGACCAATCGATTCCGGTCGATGGATTGCGATGCACCTTGTCAACAAACACCGACCACAACACCATCGGAACCCCGCACGCCAAGACGCTGGCGATCGCCGAATTGGGTCCGCTCATCGGCCCGCGATCACCCCAGTCGATGCCCAGGAGCGATGCAATTTCAGGTGTATAGCGCGAAACAAGCAAATAGCTGACCAATCCGAGCAGGCCGACAATGCCCACGCCGGCGCTGACTGCCGAGCGCGGTCGCGCGCCAGATAGACTGTCGGCATGAGAGGCGAGACTGGCCGTTCGTGGCAGCGCAAGTTTTGGCACATGGTTCACGCGCCTGTCGCTATCAAGAAATGGTAAGCAAGCCGTCAACGATAAGCAGTGATTCGCTCGCAGATTTGCGCCAAATACGATCGGTTCCATCGCCAAATAACACTTCACCGCATCCTGCATTCGATTCAACCCGACTCAGGGGTCAATGATTCGCCGCCTGACAAAAGCCCTGTTACATAGCCTCCATCCGGGGCGGCGTAGCTCCAGCAAAAAAACAAATGGGGTCGTAATTTGCCGTCCGAATCGACTGGCCTGAGCCGGTGGCGCGACCGTGTTGGCGCCCTGTTTCAGGATCATGAAATCTTTGTCCGCACCCACGGTCAGGTCCGTTTTCTGCACGTTAGCGCGGTGTGGCAAAAACGTGTTGCCCTGATCGCCGGCGCTGTTGTGCTGGCCTGGGCCGCCATAACAGCGGCCATGCTCATCAACCAGGCGCTGACTGCTGGCGACCGTATCGAACTGACCCGCCAACAGGCCGCTGTCGCCAAATCCGAAGCCAATGTCGCCAAATATCGCGGTCGCATTGCTGAAACCGCCGCCGACCTCGCCGCGCGGCAAGCGCAGCTTGAGGAAATGGTCGACGAGCATTTGGTGCCGGTCAACGCCGTCACAGCTGACCCGGCCAAATCGGGGCCTGCAGCCGACACGTCGACCACCGCTGCGGTTGTCAGCGACGCCAGCATGACCAAAGGACTGCCGCCCGAAGCGCGCAAACTGGCGCAACTCGAAGTGCAGCAGGAAAATTTCGCCCGCCGCTTGCTGGTCGCCGTCAACAGTCGCGCGACCAAAGCCGAACAGGCCGTCGCAAAGCTGGGATTCAATCCCGGCAAGATCGTCGCCAATGCCTCCAGCGGTCGTGGTGGCCCTTTCATTCCCTATCGCGGCAACCCCAAAGCCAGCGCCGCGATGAGCCCGACCTTCAGCGCACTTGAAAAAGCCTTGTTCCGCATGGAAGTCTTGGAACGCACGCTAGTTGCCATTCCGTCTGGCAATCCCGCCAATGTCTTGATGATGTCATCGGGCTTTGGCTATCGCAGCGATCCATTTAATGGGCGCAGCGCAATGCATGCCGGTCTTGATTTTCGCGGCCCTATCGGCACGCCGATCCTCGCAGCAGCGCCCGGCAAGGTCGTTTTCGTCGGCCAGCGCTCGGGCTATGGCAATGTCGTCGAGGTTGATCATGGACAGGGCATCCTGACCCGCTATGCTCACTTGTCCGGCTTCACCACAAAGGTCGGCGCCAAAGTTACAGCTGGCGAGCAGATTGCCAAAATGGGTTCGACGGGTCGCTCGACCGGCAGTCACTTGCATTTTGAAGTTCGTTTGAACGGCGTTCCGGTAAATCCGCGCCGCTTTCTGGAGGCTAAAGCCGATGTTCTCGAAGTCAAAGCCGTCGCCCGACAACGAGTCGGGGCGCTCGCCCTCGCCGCCGCCAGCTAAAATGGCAACCGGCGCGCGTCATACCACTTTTTCGATCCTTGGATCGGATGTTGTCGTCACCGGCAATATTGTCGCGACGGTCGACCTGCACGTCGATGGCAAGGTCGAGGGCGATCTGAAATGCGCCAATCTGGTGCAGGGAGAAGCCAGCGAGATCAAGGGCGCCGTGGTCGCCGAAAGCGCCAAGATGGCGGGTCTCGTCGACGGATCGATTGATGCGAAAACGCTGATCATCCATGCGAGCGCGCGGATCACCGGCGATGTCGCCTATGAAAATATCACCATCGAAAATGGCGCCAAGGTCGAAGGCAAATTGACCCACCGTCGCCATGGCGCTGGCGGCCCCAAGCTGGTTGCGCAGTCGGACGGCCCCGACCCCGTGGCCATCAAGACGACCTCGCTGGGGGTCTAGCCGCTACCTAGCTGGCGCAATTTATTCGGATAAGGAAAGCGGCAGCGGGCGCGCCATCGCCTGCCTGCGTCAAGAAGCGGCTTGCAACATACCGACTGGTTGGTACGCTCCTCATATGATCCCGAATCGCCCCTTTCGCCCGACACCCGTCTCCGCACGCGACAAATTGCTCGAAGCCGCTGTAAAGCTGATCCGCGCGCAGGGTTATGCCGGCACATCGGTCGATGCGCTATGCGCCGAAGCGGGTGTGACCAAGGGTGCATTTTTTCATCATTTCGCCAGCAAAGAAGCGCTGGGCGTAGCCGCCGCAGATTATTGGACAAGTTGCACCGGCAGCTTCTTCGAAGACGCCCCCTATCGCCAGTTGCCGACGGCGCGCGAACGCGTGCTCGGCTATATTGACCTGCGCTACGCGCTCATCGTCGGCGAGCCCCAGCAATTCAGCTGCGTCGCGGGCACGATGGTCCAGGAGGCGTTTCGCTCCAGCGAGGCCATTCGCGCTGCCTGCGAAGCGAGCATTAGCGGCAATGCCTCCAAACTCACCGCCGACATCGCCGATGCGCTCGCCGAAGCCGGACGTGACGACATCGACCCTTCAGGACTGTCGCTGCACATCCAGGCGGTGCTGCAGGGCAGTTTCATCCTCGCCAAAATGGGCGGCGGCGCGGCGGCGGCACAGGCCAGCGTCGCGCATCTAAAGCGTTACTTCACCCTTTTGTTCAACGCGCAAGCAAAGGAGCCCGCACCATGTCGCATATGATCTTTGTCAACCTGCCGGTCACCGATCTGCCGCGTGCCATGGCCTTTTACAGCGCCATCGGTTTCACCAATGAGCCGCGCTTCACCGACGACAGCGCGGCTTGCATGATACTCACCGATTCGATCTTCGTGATGCTGTTGACCCACAAAAAATGGGCAAGCTTTACCCAGCGCCCGATCCCGCCAAGCGATACCAGCGAAGTAGCGCTAGCTGTGACCTGCGACGATCGTGATGCTGTCCATGCGATGGCCACCATCGCGGGTGCGAACGGCGGCACCGTCGACATCAATCCGGCTCAGGATCATGGCTTCATGATGAGCCGCAGCTTTGCCGATCCAGATGGCCATGTTTGGGAACCCTTTTGGATGGATCCCGCGATTGCGAACGGCGACGCCCCGGTGCCCGAGGTCACCGCATGAGCTTTCAAGCCTATCTCGGCAATGGGCTCAATGCAGTGTTCAGCCTCGGCCATGGCCACGCCATAGCTATCGCCGCCATATTTAAAGGAAAAAAGGAGTAACCCGCCATGCCTGTTGATCCCAATGCCACCATCGAAGTCACCGGATTCAAATGGGTGCCCCC
This sequence comes from uncultured Alphaproteobacteria bacterium, assembly GCA_963844225.1. Taxonomy (GTDB): domain Bacteria; phylum Pseudomonadota; class Alphaproteobacteria; order Sphingomonadales; family Sphingomonadaceae; genus Sphingopyxis. The sequence goes on from CAWJNG010000015.1 coordinate 28,511, forward strand.
CTTTGCGCAAGGACAGGTTCGCGATCTACGCCCGCGCTGGGCGCTCGAGGAACTAGACCTGCCTTATCGCGAACGTTTGTTCAGCGCGCTCGATCCGCGCCCTGATTCCTATTATCGCGAACAACCCTGGGGTCAGGTGCCGGTGATGACCGATGGCGACCTGCATATTTTCGAAAGCGGCGCGATCCTGCTGCACCTCGGCGGCAAGTCTGCACGGCTGCTCCCGCGAGAGGAACAGGCGCGGCTGAGCGTCACCAGCTGGCTGCTCGGCGCGTTCAACAGCATCGAACCCATGATGATGCAGATCGCGACCATCGACATTTTCGCTAAGGACGAAGATTGGGCGGAGCTTCGCCGCCCCAGCCTGCTCGAATTTGCCGGACAAAGGCTCGACAGATTGGCCGATGCGCTGGGTGATCGCGACTATCTGGTCGAAGATTTCAGCATCGCCGACATTGCGATGGCGACGATCTTGCGGATCCCCCGATCGACTGATTTGATCCCCAGCCGCCCGGCCCTCGCCGCTTATGTCGCGCGGTGTGAAGCAAGGCCCGCATTCCAGCGCGCGCTGGAGACGCAGATGGCAACCTATGCCCAAAATGAGCCGCAAACGGCCTGATCAACAAAAGGAGAGAGACGATGAGCTATATTGACGGATTCGTCATCGCAGTGCCGACTGCGAACAAACAAAAATTCATCGATCATGCCAAGGCAAGCGACGGCATGTTCATCGACTATGGCGCCACGCGGGTGCTCGAATGCTGGGCCGACGATGTGCCCAACGGTAGCGTCACCGATTTTAGAAAGGCGGTCGCTGCCAAGGATGATGAGGACGTCGTCTTCAGCTGGATTGAATGGCCCGACAAGGCGACACGCGACGCTGGAATGGCCAAAATGATGGACCCTGAAAACCCCGATCCTCGCATGGATCCGGCCAAGAACCCGATGCCCTTTGACGGCAAGCGGATGATCTATGGCGGCTTTGCCCCGGTCGTGGAATTGAAAGGATAAGGCAATGACCAACCCGCATGGAAGCTTCATCTGGTACGAATTGCTGACCAGCGACGCCGATGCCGCGCAGGAATTTTACGGTAAAGTCGTTGGCTGGTCCTTTGGCGACAGTGGCCAAGCGGGCATGGATTACCGCATCATCAATGCCGGGCACGAGGGCGTGGGGGGAATAATGCCGATCAGCGCCGACATGGCGGCCGGTGGCGCCCGGCCAATCTGGCTCGGCTATATCGGGGTCGATGATGTCGATGCCGGCGTCGCAGCGATCATCAAAGCCGGCGGAACCGTCCAGATGCCTTGCAAAGACATAGAAGGCGTCGGGCGGATCGCGATGGTCGCCGATGCCCAGGGCGCGCTCTTTTACGTCATGCGCGGCGCCTCGGACCAAGACAGCACAGCCTTTGCCGCCGCCCAGGCCAAGGATGGGCATTGGGCGTGGAATGAGCTGGCAACCTCAGACTCCGAGGCCGCTGTCGCCTTTTACACTGGCCAGTTCGGCTGGCGGCAAGAGGGCGACATGGACATGGGCCCGATGGGCAAATATCGCTTCTTCCATCATGGCCCCGGCATGATTGGTGCGGTCATGACCAAACCGCCCGAAATGCCGGTTTCCTTATGGTCCTATTACGCCCGCGTTCCCGACATCGACGCCGCCATCGCAACGGTCAAGGCCGAAGGCGGACAGATCTTGCGCGGCCCCGACGAGATCCCCGGCGGCGAGTTTTCGGTCAATGCGATGGATCCGCAAGGAGCCGGTTTCGCGCTCGTCGGTCCGCGCAAATAGCATCTACTTAAGGGAGAGAGACAATGGCAGCCCAAGAGAATCAGGGGCCGACAAGCGGCCTGACCCCGCATATCGCGATTGCCGACAAGCGCGGCAGCGAAGCGATCGACTTTTACACCAAAGCCTTTGGCGCGACCGAACAGGTGCGAATCCTGGCCGAAGATGGCGTGCGGTTGATGCACGCGCATCTCCACATCAACGGCGGATCGTTGATGATGCACGATGACTTTCCCGAATATACCGGATCGCCCATGGCTGCACCGGCGGGCGTGACATTGCATCTTCAGGTTGACGACGCCGACGCTTGGTATCAGCGCGCTGTCGACGCCGGCGCCGCCGCTACGATGCCGCTGGAAAACATGTTCTGGGGCGACCGCTATGGCCAGGTAAAGGACCCCTTTGGCCACATATGGTCGATTGCCACCCCGATAAAGGAAGGATGAGCAGGTGACCAAAGCAAGCCTGTGTCTATGGTATGACGGCGCGGCCGAGGAAGCCGCGAAATTTTATGCCGCGACCTTCCCCGACAGCCGGGTCGGCGCGATCGTGTACGCTCCTGGTGATTATCCGGATGGCAAGAAGGGCGATCCCCTCACGGTCGCATTTACCGTGCTTGGCCATACCTGTATCGGCCTCAATGGCGGGCCGCAATTTCCGCACAATGAGGCCTTTTCCTTTCAGGTCGAAACCGCCGATCAGGAAGAAACCGATCGATACTGGAATGCCATCGTCGACGATGGCGGGACCGAAAGCATGTGCGGCTGGTGCAAGGATAAATGGGGGCTTTCGTGGCAGATCACCCCAAGGGCGCTAACCGATGCAATGGCTGACCCCGACCGGACTGTCGCCAAGCGCGTTTTTGATGCGATGATGACGATGAAAAAGATCGACATTGCCGCCATCGAAGCTGCGCAGCGCGGAGACTAGAATGCGGCAGGGACGGCTAATTCAGCCCGTAGCTACCTGGTTGCTGTGCGGCACGCTCGACATTGGTTATGCGATGGCGTGGAGCAAGCTTTCGGGAAACACCGTCGTTCGCATGCTTCAGGGCGTCGCCAAAGGCGTGTTTGGCGATGGCGCGGTTGACTGGGGAATCGGCGGGGCGCTGCTCGGACTTGTCACGCATTATGCCATCATGGGTGCAATGGTCGCGGCATTCGTTGTTCTCACACAACGCTGGCGTGGGCTCACAGCCTGGCCCTGGTGGCTGTCGGGCGCAGCCTATGGCTTGATACTCTATCTGATTATGAACGCCCTCGTCCTGCCGTTGCGCTTTGGCGCACCCTTCCCCCCTTCCGACCTCATGACAGGCGCAGTCGCGCTCTTCCCCCACATATTCTTGATCGGATGGCCGCTGGCCTGGATGTTTGCCCGCAAGGAGAAACGCTGATGCTACTCTATAACCATCCTTTTTCATCCTATAGCTGGAAGGCAAAGATTGCCTTCTATGAAAAGCAGCTCGCTTTCGATGACCGCATCCTGGGCCCCGACCATCCGGACAATGGTGAACAGTTGCGCGCCCATTGGCCGATCGGCAAATTCCCGCTGCTTGTCGATGACGAGCGAGTGATCTTCGAATCAACGAGCATCATTGAGTATCTGGACCTGCATTTTTCGCAGGCGCCGCGTCTGATTCCGGCGGAGCCAGAGGCGGCGCTGGTGGCGCGCCACTGGGACAGGATTTTCGACAATCATGTTATGACGCCAGTGCAGGCTGTGGTGGCAGACGCAATGCGCGGTCCCGACGGCCATGTGGCGGCGATTGTGGAACAGGGCAAAGCTGCACTTGAGACCATCTATGGCTGGCTCGATTCGCAGCTGGCGAACCGCGACTGGGCGGCCCCGACAGGCTTTTCGCTCGCCGATTGCGCCGCAGCGCCGTCGCTTTTTTACGCCGACTGGGTGCACTGCATCGCGCCCGAGCGGGCGACCCTGCGCGCCTATCGCGCTCGATTATTGGCGCGGCCATCGGTCGCTCGCTGCGTCGAAGAAGCGCGCCCTTATCGCGCCCTTTTCCCGCTTGGCGCGCCCGAACGCGACTAACTGCAAAGAGGAGACAAAGATGAGTAATTCTTCCCCCAACCCCCGCGAGTTAAAGGTTAGCCTCCCCATCAGTGCACCGCCCGCCAAAGTGTGGGAGGTGATGACGACGCGGATCACCGAATGGTGGTGCCCCCAGCCATGGACGACGCAGATTGTCGCGCAGGATTGGCGCACGGGCGGACGCTGCGCGATGACGCTGCACGGTCCCGATGGCGAATCGCATGTCAGCGACGGCCTTTTCCTCGAGGTTACGCCCGGAGTGCGCTTTGTCTCGACAGACGCCGTGATGCGCGGTCGCGACGGTTCGCTCTTACCCGGCGCAGCTTTTATGATCGGCGGGTGGGAAATTGCGGCCGAAGGCGACGGAACCCTCTACACCGGCTGGGCGCGCCATTGGACCGACGAGGCGTTGATGCAGCACAAGGAGATGGGGTTTGAAACGGGCTGGGCTGCCGTCGCCGAGCAACTGAAAGCGCTATGCGAAAGCTGATCGCCTTGCGCTGTCCCAAATTGCGGTTAACGCCGCGCTGACGCTCCTTCTTTGCGATTTGAAAAGCGCGCGTGCGCCAGGGCAGGGGCATGGTGCTGCCATTTGCTCTCTTCCGTTCGCTGGGCGTTGCGCTGATCGCGGCAACGCTGGCGTTCGCGCCGGCGCGGGCCGCAGAGTCTAACGCTACCAGCATCACCCTCACAACGACGATAAGCTGGGTCGATGTCGATGATGACAGCGATGCCGCTGATATCGACAACGCCGTCCTGCTCGACGATGCGACACTCGCCGAGGAGGACAAGGACCTCGCCGCCACACGCCGCTATGCTCCTAGTGCATCGCTGGCGACCTTGGGCAAAGCCAAGGCGCAATTCGGACCTTTTGCCGTGATCGATGACCAGACAGTGCGAATGGCCGGCGATGTCGACGGGTCGACCCCGCGCGCCTTTGCCGCGATGCTCGCCGCCTATCCGCATCTTCACCGGATCGAAATGGTCGATTGCCCCGGCAGCCTCGATGAGGAAGCAAATCTGATTCTTGCGCGGGCGATTCGCCGCGCGGGCATGGATACAGTGGTGCCGCAGGGCGGATCGGTCCGGTCCGGTGCGGTCGAGCTATTCCTCGCCGGGGTTAAACGCAGCGCCGCCCCCGACGCCGAATTCGGAGTCCACAGCTGGCAAGACGAAAATGGCTATGAAGCCAATGACTATGCGGCAAACGACCCGGTGCATGCCGAATATCTGAGCTATTATCAGGAGATGGGCCTCGACCCCGTAAAGGCTCAGGCCTTTTACGCGCTGACCAACAGCACTGCTTTTGATGATGTTCGCTATCTTAGCCGCGATGATATGGCGCGATTCGTGACGCTCAACTAGAGTTTCCCGAACGCGATCACATCGGCCCCCACGCCCGCCTTCCCAGAATATCAGAGAAAAAGCATGCCGGTTGCACTGACTTATTCTTGCAACACGCCTTTTCGCTCCCCACATGGAAGGCTATGCCAAAGCCCGGCCTCTACCATCGCTTGCGCCAATCTGCACATATGCGGACGGCGCTATTTACGCTGGGAGTTCTCCTGCTCATCCTCGCGCCGATAATCGGCCCTTTGCCCGGCCCGGGATTTATCATCCTTTTTCCGGCCGGCTTGGCGCTCTGTCTGCAAAACAGCAAATGGGCCAAACGCCGCTACGCCCGATTCAAGCGCCGTCACCCGCGCTATGCCGACTGGACCGACCGCGTCATGCGGCGGAACAGCGCTGCGCGTCGCCGCGAGCGCGAAGCGCTGACCGCCGCAGGCAAAAATCCGGCCGATCGCAGCCTTGATGATGATTGACTTTGGCGCGCGCCTCGCTTATTCGCGCCCCAATTGGTGGTCGCCGACGATTGGCGGCCCTTTTTCGTTGTCACGATTAAAGAGAATTTGGGGATACCGCGATGAAGCGTACCTTTCAACCGAGCCGCCTTGTGCGCAAGCGTCGTCACGGCTTCCGCGCCCGCAAGTCGACCGTAGGTGGCCGCAAGGTTCTGGCCAACCGCCGTGCGCGTGGCCGCCAGAAGCTGTCAGCCTGACGCCTCTGCGCGTGCCGGTGCCAGCAATGGCCCATTCGCCGCGCATTTTGACAAAAAGAAGCGACTTTTTGGCTGCGAATCGTGGCCTGCGCTTTCCCATGCCCGGCTTTGTCCTGCTCGTCCGCCCACGCGGCGATGACGAAGACATGCTGCGAATCGGTTATACTGTCAGCAAGAAGGTCGGCAACGCCGTCGCCCGCAACCGCATGAAGCGCCGCTTGCGCGCGCTCGTCCACGCCGCGCTGCCCGATGCGGGAATCGCCGGTGCCGATCATGTGCTCATCGGACGCGTAGGCGGTAATGACATCGCCTTTGCTGATCTCGCCCAACAGCTGGATACAGCGCTCGCGAAAGCGCAGCGCAGAATCGCCCAAAAGGCTGCGACAACGCCATGATGGCGAAGTTGATGATATGGATCGCGCGCGCCTGGCAATGGGGCCCATCGCGCGTCTTGCCTCCCAGTTGCCGCTATTCGCCTTCGTGCAGCGCCTATGCGATTACTGCGCTCCAGCGATATGGCGCGATCAAGGGTGGCTGGATGGCGACAAAGCGGCTATTGCGCTGCCACCCATGGGGTGGGCATGGCCATGATCCGGTGCCTTAGCCGCAATATATCCCCAAAATTTGACGTGAAGAGAGACATAATAGCGTGGACGACAAGCGTAACCTGATCGCCGCAATTTTGCTGTCGGTGGCTATATTGCTCAGTTGGAATTTTCTGTCTGAGCGATATTTCCCCACACCGGATAAGCCCGATGTGACGAAGACCGTTGCCGGGGCGAGCAACACTGCGACCAATAGTCGCTCGCCTTCCGCGAACGGCGATACCAGCCTGCCGCCGCCCACTGCAGCTAGCGGCGAGGCGGCGCCTGCCGTGCCCGCCATAAATTCACAATCGACACAAAGCGTCGCTTCCGTGCTGGCTGAGGGCAATCGCGTCACAATCGACACGCCTAAAGTTGCAGGGTCGATTAATCTCGTCGGTGCGCGAATCGACGACATCACGCTGACCCAGTATCGCCAGACCATCGCCAAGGACTCGCCGCCTGTGCGCCTGTTTGCGCCCGGTGGCACCAAGTCGGCCTATTTCGCCGCCGTTGGCTGGACAGGCCGCGACATTGCGGTTCCCGACACAAAAACCCTATGGACCGCCAGCGGCACGACCCTGACACCCAAAACGCCGGTGACGCTGACCTGGACCAATTCGACCGGCCAGACCTTTCGCATCGATTACAGCATCGATGCCGATTATATGATCACCGCCAAGCAATCGGTGAGCAATGGCGGTGCGGCCCCGGTCCAGATCGGCACTTATGCCTATATCAACCGCCTCGGCGCGCCGACCGACCCGCATGAAAAGAGCAGCTGGACCAACCATAACGGCCCGATGGGCGTGTTCGATGGCAAAGCCAATTATGACTGGGACTATGACGATGTCGCCGCGGCGCCCGATCAACTGGTGAAACTCGACAATGCACGCTGGCTGGGCTTTACCGACAAATATTGGCTCGCAGCGATCATTCCCGAAGGCAAGGCCAAGGCTAGCGCCGAGATCAAGCATGGCGACGGCGACCTGTACCAGACCAATTTCACCCGCGACGCGAGAATTGTCGCAGCGGGGGGAACTGCTACCGAAGTCAGCCAGATTTTTGCCGGTGCAAAAGAAACCAATTTGCTCGCTGACTATCAGGACAAGTTCCAGATCACCCATTTCAGCAAGGCCATCGACTGGGGCTGGTTCGAATTTTTCGAAAAGCCGATTTTCCGCTTGCTCGACTGGCTTTTCCGCCAGGTCGGCAACTTCGGCGTCGCGATCATGCTGCTGACGCTGATCATTCGCGGTGCGATGTTCCCGATTGCGCAGAAACAGTTTCACTCCATGGCGCAGATGCGCGTGATGCAGCCCAAGATGAAGGCGCTGCAGGAAAAGCATAAGGACGACAAACCAAGACAGCAGCAGGAGTTGATGAAGCTCTATAAGGATGAAAAGATCAATCCGCTGATGGGCTGTTTGCCCATGGTGCTACAGATCCCCATCTTTTACGCGCTGTACAAGGTGCTGATGCTGACCATCGAAATGCGGCATCAGCCTTTCATCCTGTGGATCAAGGATTTGTCGGCCCCCGACCCGTTGCACGTGCTCAACCTGTTCGGCTTGCTCGACTTCAATCCGCCAGCCTTCCTTGGCATCGGGGTGCTCGCGATGCTGCTGGGCGTCACCATGTTCCTGCAATTTCGCCTCAACCCTGCGCCGACCGATCCGGTGCAGCAACAGGTGTTCTCGATCATGCCGTGGATGATGATGTTCATCATGGCGCCGTTCGCGGCAGGTCTGCTGGTATACTGGATCACCAGCAATATCCTCACCATTGCCCAGCAACGGTGGTTGTATAGCAAATATCCTGCGCTGAAGAATGCGGCGGCAAAGTGACCGACGACGACGTAGATCCCGACCGCGCCGAACGCGCCCGCAAGCTCTTCTCCGGGCCGATTTCATTCCTGAAATCGGCTCCTGCGCTTGAACATCTGCCGGTGCCGACAGTGCCCGAAATCGCTTTTGCGGGGCGATCGAACGTCGGCAAATCTTCGTTGCTCAACGCGCTTACCAACCGAAACGGTCTTGCCCGCACCTCGGTGACTCCGGGGCGCACGCAGGAGCTCAACTATTTTGAAGTTGGCGAGCCGCTGATATTCCGGCTGGTCGACATGCCCGGCTATGGCTTCGCCAAGGCGCCCAAGGATGTCGTCAAGAAATGGCGCTTCTTGATCAATGACTATTTGCGCGGGCGACAGGTTTTGAAACGCACGCTGGTGCTGATCGACAGTCGCCACGGCATCAAAGACGTCGACCGCGATGTGCTGGCTATGCTCGATACAGCTGCTGTGAGCTATCGCATGGTGTTGACCAAGGCCGACAAGATCAAGGCAAGCGAGCTGGAGGCTGTTCATACCGAGACAATCGCCGAAGCCCGCAAACATCCTGCCGCCCATCCCGAAGTGATCGTCACCTCTTCAGAAAAGGGAATGGGCATAGCGGAATTGCGCACCGCGGTTCTGGAAGCCGTCGAGATCTGACACCCCTTTTGCTCCCGCTTGCGGGAGCGGCCGGACAAAGGCATGGTGGGCAGGACCGGGCTGCGACACGCCCTCCCCTAACCCTTCCTGCAAGCGGAAGGGGAAGCAAGGAAATTCCATGAAACTCTTCATCGGAAACAAGGCCTACTCAAGCTGGAGCCTGCGCGGCTGGCTCGCGGCAAAGCATAGCGGATTGCCATTCGAAGAGATCACCGTCCCCTTATATGACGAAGCGTGGACGCAACGGCGCGAAGGCGATGAATTTGCGCCTTCGGGCGGCAAGGTGCCGATCCTGTGGGACGGCGACGATATTGTCGTGTGGGACAGTCTTGCGATCATTGACTATCTCGACGAAAAGACCGGAGGCGAGCGCGCCTTTTGGCCCGGCAATCTGCCCGCTCGCGCCATGGCGCGCTCGATGGCGGCCGAAATGCATTCCAGCTATGCCGCGCTGCGTCGCGCGCACAGCATGAACATCCGCCGTATTTTTCCCGCTGCCGACCTCGCGCCCGAGGTTCAGGCTGATGTCACGCGCATCGTTCAGCTGTGGGCCGAGGCGCGCGCCCGTTTTGGTGGCGAGGGCGATTTTCTTTTCGGCGATTGGTCGGCAGTCGACATGATGTTCGCGCCGGTGGTCACCCGCTTTATAACTTACTCCATCCCGCTCCCGCGCTTCGCGCTGCCCTATTGTCAGGCGGTTATCAGCCACCCCTGCATGCAGGAATGGATCGGCGGCGCTCAGGCCGAGGATTGGGTGATCGAGCAGTTTGAAGGGCCCGTCGCCACTTAGCGCACGGCAGCGATAAACCAGATTGCGACCCCGACAATCAGAAGCGCCATTGCGCGGCGGACCGTACGTGTTCGAGAGGGATCGGATATCCAGTTGCCGATGCGGCTGCCCGCAAGCACGATCGACAGATGAACGATCGATGCGATAAGGATGCTGATCAGCGCGAGCGAGATGGCCAGACCAAAGCCGGGTATCTGGCCATGATTGAACTGCGGGATCACCACGACAAAGAACAGCATCGCCTTGGGATTGAGCAGATTAACAACCAGTCCCGATTTAAAATGCCGGCGCGACCGGCCCGAAGCAGCAATCAGCGCCGGTGAATTTTCGCCTGCATCGCGCCAGCTTTCCCACGCCAGCCAAAGCAGGAACAGCCCGCCGCCCCAGCGCAAAAACTGCCACATCCAAGGACTGGCAGCGACAATGAAGGCAAGGCCAAGCGCCGCTGCAAGCGCGTTGATGAAAAGGCCGAGCGCCACGCCCGCCGTTGCAGCGAACCCAGCGCGTCGTCCCTCGCCCATCGACAAGGCGGCGAGCCACGCCATATTCGGACCGGGTGTCAGTTCGATTAGAAATACGGCCAGCGCAAATCCGAGCCAGTCTGCGAAATTCATGCAATCCGCGTCGCGGGATAGGGCGTGCCGTCCTTGTGCGTATAACCGTCTGGCGTAAACAGCATGTCGATATCCGAATAGCCGCCGCCAGTGTCATATTTCTTGCCGCCGCCTAGCGCCACGAACACGCAATCCATGTCGCTTTCGTTGATCAGATGATGGCCATTGGTACTGCCCTTGGGCCAGACGGCCAAATCGCCCGCGCGCATGATCGTGCGGCCATCATCCTCAACCAGCACCGCTTCGCCCGATATCATCACCAGCATTTCGTCCTCGCCGTCGTGCCAGTGCCGCTGTGACGACCAGGCACCGGGTTTGAGCGTCACATGGCTCGCCGCAAAATCGCTGATCCCGGTGGGCGGCGCAAGGCGGCGATACCAGCGATCCTGTACGGGCTGGTGGAAGGGCGGCGGATAGCCTGTGGTATTGACCTGCGGAATGGCGTCCAGATCGACTTTGGGCACAGCAATTTCCCTTGTTGGCAAAATGACATCGCGCTTCTACGCCAGCGACATGACTACGACAATTGATCTCGTCGCGCTGACGCAATCCCTCATCGCCGCGCCCAGCATCACGCCCGCCACCGGCGCGGTGTTCGATGTTCTCGAGGCGGCGCTGGTGCCGCTGGGTTTCCACGTCGAGCGCTTTATCGACGGGGTTGAACCAGACGGGCCGGTCGAAAATCTGCTCGCGGTGCGCGAGGGAACCGGGCCACGTCATTTTGGCTTTGCCGGACATCTCGACGTTGTTCCGGCAGGAGTCGGCTGGGCGAGCGATGCCTTCGATCCGCAGATTCGCGGTGAGCTGTTATATGGGCGCGGCGCGGTCGACATGAAGGGGGCGATTGCGGCCTTTGTCGCGGCGGTCGCCAACTCGCCCATCGAGGCTGGAACAATCAGTCTGATCATCACCGGCGACGAGGAAGGGCCCGCCATTTTCGGGACCCGCGCACTCATGGGACATATGGAGGGGCGCGGCATTGTGCCCGACATGATCCTTGTTGGCGAACCAACCTCGGTCAACGCGCTCGGTGATATGGTCAAGATCGGGCGGCGCGGGTCGGTCAATATCTGGATCGACGTGCCCGGAACGCAGGGCCATGTCGCCTATCCGCAACTCGCCGATAATCCGATTCCAAAGCTGGTGCGCATATTGGCCGCAATCGAAGCGGTCACACTTGATGAAGGAACCGACTGGTTCCAGCCGTCTAATATGGAATTTACGGACATTGAAGTCGGCAATGGCGCGACCAACGTTATCCCCGCTTCGGCCCGCGCACGCATGTCGATCCGGTTCAATGACCAGCATCGCGGTGCCGATCTTGTCGCGATGATTGAGCGGATTGCCCATGAGGTTGAGCCTGCAGCCAAGGTGCTGGGTAAAATATCGGGCGAAGCCTTCCTCACCCCGCCGGGAGAATTGTCGTCGCTCGTCGCCGATGCGATTCGCGCCGAAACGGGGGTCGAGGCCGCCATGTCTACCACCGGCGGCACTTCCGACGCCCGCTTCCTCCATCTTTTGTGCCCTGTGGTCGAATTCGGCCTCACCAATGCAACGATGCACAAACTCGACGAAGCGGTGGCTGTAGACGATTTGCATCGATTGAGCGCAATCTATCGCCGGATTTTGACGGCGGCTCTTGCCTAATCTTCGCGCGAACGCCGCAATATGACGTAAACCGCGCCCGCGCCGCCATGGGTGACATGGGCAGGACGCAGCGCGACGATCTGATCGGCATAGGGCGAGGCGACCAGCCAGTCGGGGAGTGACGCACGGATGGCGCCGCGCGGACGCGGCAAGCCCTGCATTTGCGGTAAACGGTCGGCACCGGGGCGCAATCTTCCCGCAACCACCAGCAACACCCGCGCTCCGCGCATCAGCGCGCGGCCAATCGCCTCATCGAGCAGCGTTTCGGCAGACGCAAGGCTGTGGCCGTGTAGATCGATGCTGAGGTCGGGGCGCACCAGTCCCTTGCGCAGGCGCCGGTCCCAATGCCCGTCGAGGGTCGCCGCCTGATGAAAGGTGCGGCGCGGAAGGGTTGGCGGCGTCGGCGATGGCGAGGGCCGCACGACAGGATGCAAAGCCCTCGCGGTGGGAAGTGGCAGCGCCTTGGGAGGCTTTACCGTCGGCGGGGCCTTGGGTTCAAGCGGCGCCGCGGGCACGGGGAGCGGCCGCACGCTTGCCGCCACTTTATTCCAAAGCGCCTGTTCCTTGGGATCGAGCCGTCGCCCCGCCATCACCGCACTCAGCGCGGCGGGAGGAGCCGCGCAATGCTGGTGCGCGGAAGCAGGATGAGCGCCGACCCTTTCGCCGCCATGCCGCCGGCAATGGCGCGCGCGCTTTCGCCCGCTCCCCAAAAGCTGTCGAAGCGGTTGGCGCCCTTGATCGCACCGCCAGTGTCCTGCGCGACCCATAATCCATTGGGTTCGGCGCGATCGAGCGACAGGAAAACGGGCGCACCGAGCGGAACAAATTTGGGATCTGCGGCAACGCTGGCTCGTTCGGTCACCGGAACACCCAACGCACCGAGAGGACCAGGTCCGGTAATCTCACGGAAAAAGACCCAGCTCGGATTTTCATTCATTACCGCAGCACCGCGCACCGGATCAGCGTGCAGATAGCCAAGGATTCCTTGCATCGAGGCTTGACCGGGCGCGAGCTCTCCGCGGTCGAGCAACAACTTCCCGATGCCGACATAGTCGCGGCCATTCTGGCTGTCATAACCGATCCGCATCACCCCGCCGTCGGGCAAACGGAGACGGCCAGAGCCTTGAATCTGCAAAAAGAAAAACTCGGCGGCATCGGCGGCCCAGGCAATTTCCAGCCCGCGTCCGGCGAGCGCGCCGCGCTCTATGGTCGCCCGGTCATAATAAGGGACAAAGGCCTTACCATCGACCCGCCCGCGGATTTTCTTGCCCTTCAGATCATCCGAAAACAGGCCGAGATCGACATCGACAAGGTCGGCGGGACGGCGATAGATGGGAATGTCATAGCCCGGCCGCTTCTCGCGCGAACCGGCGATTTCGGGTTCATAATAGCCGGTAACAAAAGCACTGCCCGTGCCGATCTGGACCGTCCCGAAATAGCGGGCAAAGAAAGCCGGCGCATCGCTCGACGACCAGTTTGCCGCAGCGCGGCACGGTTCGTCCCAATCGCTATTTTGGGTCAATCCGCTGCTGTCGGCGCGGCGCTGCACCGAAGGGCAGCTGATACGAAAAGCCGATAGCGCCGCTGCCGCCTTGCTGGCGGACAGACCCAGGCTCGACACCTCGGGGCCGGCAACAACGCCGCTTTGCGCCGCGGTCGTCGCATTGGCATCGGCGGGTGCGGCGGTGAGCGATGGATTGGGGACCGCAGGGATAGGCTGCGCGGCCGCCGCATTGGGGCGGCTCACCGGAGGCGGCGTCTTGGGGAGCGAGCTTGCGGACGCAGGCGGCGGCGGGGCGCTGCTTACAGAACCACCGGCATCAGGAATGATCGAGGAACAAGCCGACAGCGCAGGCAAAAACGCCATCATCGCCAGTGCGACGACCGCCGGCGCTGGTGGACGGCGCAAATTGCGAGGCATGACGATTAGTTCGCTTCGGTTTCGTCGAGCAGCCAGTTGGGATCATTGCTGCCGATGGTGCGGCTGAACGTCCACAAATCATTGATTTCCGAGGCATCGCTCAGCGAACCGGCGATCATCAGATCGTCGGCATCGCGCGTGATGGCGACGATATCGGCGCGATAGCGCACGGTTATGCGGGCCAGATTGCCCGCCAGCTCGGCGCGTGCGATTCGCGACGATTCGATTCGCACAAGACGATTTTCCAACCGCTCTCCACGCTTTTCACGCGCTTCGATTACGCCGACAAAGGCCTTGTAACTATCATCATCGCACAAATCGCGCAGCGCATCGCGGTCGCCTGCCCAAAAAGCCTCGAGGATCATGCGATAGGCCGCCTCTGCCCCTTCCATAAAGCGACCGGCGTCGAAACTGCGGTCGGCAGCAAGCAGCGCACGCACGCCCGCCTCGGCTTCGGGTTCATAAACGAGCCCGGCAACGGGGAGCACAGCATCGCGCGGCGCGGTCGCGCCGCTCGCAGCGTCAAGATGCGCTGGCGCCCCGGCCGGGCGGTCATCGGCGCGCGGCAGCACCGGTTCCTGCTCGTGGCCGGTGCGCTTACCGAGCACCGAATAGAGACGCAGGCCCAAAAAGGCTGCGATCATGGCAAGCAGGACGATGGAGAGGGCGGTCACAGGGGCATTCCAATGCAAAGCGGGAGAGGTGTTCCACCATACATAGGCTATCGCGTCGCATGTTTCAAATCCCAACAACTTGCCTCACTGTGGAACGCCACGACGCATGCTGACCCATTGTGCTGACGCACCGCCGCTGCTAAGCGCGCCGCGAACCTTTGTTCGCCCGCCAGAAGCTTCCGACGGCCGGCCAAATTTCGACCTCGACAATCCAATGATGAAAGCTTGATCCCATGGCTGATGACACCAGCGCCGATTTCAACCCCGCCCCGCAGCCCAATGGCGAAGATACCAGCCCGGCGATCGGCCTGATCTCGCAATATGTGAAGGATCTGTCGTTCGAAAACCCGAACGCACCGGCGGTCTACCAGTGGCAGTCGACGCCGCAGGTTGATGTCCAGTTCAACATCGGCGCGCAGGCGGTGGGTGATGACCTCCACGAGGTCGTGTTAAAAATCGACGTCAAATCCTCTTCCAGCGAAGGCGCGGGCTTCATCGTCGATCTCAGCTATGCGGGCCTTTTTGGCGTGCGCAATGTCCCCGAAGATCAGCTCCAGCCTTTCTTTCTGGCCGAAGCGCCGCGCATCCTGTTTCCCTTCGCGCGCCGCATTGTCGCCGATGCTGTGCGCGACGGCGGTTTTCAGGCCTTGTTGCTCGAACCCATCGATTTCCATGGCTTGTTCCTGCAACAGCAACAACAAGCGCAGGGCAATGACCAGCTTGGCGACGTTGCACCGGCCGGTGAAGCCTGACCCGCAACGCTGGGCTTGCTAGATGAGCAGCCTTATAAAAAATGTCGGAACGATCGGCGGCCTAACTATGGTCAGCCGCGTGTTCGGCTTTGCCCGCGACATGCTACTTGCCCGCGTTTTGGGGGCAGGAATGGCAGCCGATGCGTTTCAGCTTGCTTTCATCCTGCCCAACACCTTTCGCCGTCTGTTCGCCGAAGGCGCGTTCTCGGTCGCATTCGTCCCGATGTATACGCGTGCGCTGCACGGCGAGGGCGGAGAGGAAGCCGCGGCAAAATTCGCCGACGATGTATTGTCGGTATTCCTCTGGGTGTTGCTCGCCTTTTCGGCGCTGGCGATGATCGCCATGTCGGGTATCGTGTGGCTGCTCGCCCGCGATTATCAGGATGTCCCGGGAAAATTCGAACTCGCGGTCTTTCTAAGCCGTGTCACCTTTCCCTATCTGGCGCTGATCAGTCTCGTCGCAATGCTGTCGGGGCTGCTCAATGCCCGATCACGCTTTGCGCCCGGTGCCTTTGCCCCGGTGTTGCTGAATATCACGCTGATCAGCGGCATCCTCATCGGCTGGTGGCTTCGCGGCACCGGTGATGACGACCGCATCGTCGCAGAGGTGCTGGCGGTTTCGGTCAGCCTCGCGGGGGCCGCACAATTATTCTATCTCTTGTGGGCAGTACGGCGTGAAGGGTTGCGGCTCGCTATCCGGCTCCCCAAAATAACGCCGCAAGTGAAACGCCTCGGCCTGTTGATCCTGCCTGCTACTTTTGGCGCCGGTATTTATCAGGTCAGCCAGTTCGTCGACACATTCTTCGCCACCTCGCTCCCGCAAGGGTCGCTGACCCTGCTCAAACTGGGCGACCGGCTCAATCAGATGCCGCTTGGCATCGTCGGAATTGCTTTGGGCACCGCTATTTTGCCGATGTTGGCGCGTCATATTCAAACCGGCGATGCGCGTGAGGCACAGCGTTTGCAAAGCAATGCATTTGAAATAGCGACATTGCTCACGCTGCCCGCCGCCGCCGCGCTGGCGATTTGCGCCCCGGCCTTTGTCACCGCTTTCTTCGTGGGTGGAAAATTCACTGCCGCCGATGGCGCGATCATGGCGCAAATTGTTATGGCGTTGGTCGCCGGACTGCCCGCTTATGTCATCATCAAAATATTGAACCCCGGTTTTTTCGCCCGCGAGGATATGAAAACTCCCGTCTGGACGGCGCTCGCGGCGTTGATCGTCAATATTGCGATCAATCTTTATGTCGTTTCGCGTTATGGCATCGTCGGCCTTGCAGCCGCCACGGCGGTATCGGCGAGCTTCAATTGCCTCTTGCTCTATTATTTCCTGCACCAGCGTGGCTGGTTCCGGTTTACGGCCCGGCTTGCAGGACGGATCGTTCGGCAAATGGTCGCGGTTGCCGCAATGGCGACGCTTTTGTGGTGGTTAACCCCGCAGTGGAGCGCGCATTATGGCGGGTCGGTGTTCGAGCGCGTCTGGTCACTCTCGGCGCTAGTCCTGATCGGCGCGATAAGCTTTTTTGCCGCCGCAGCGCTGGTCGGAGCGCTTGACAAAGATCTGATTGCCATGCTGACGCGACGGCGCGCCAAGGTGGCGCCAACCGAGGAGTAAATCATGCGTGTCGTATCGGGCATCCAGCCCACCGGAAATTTGCATTTGGGCAACTATCTGGGCGCGATTCGCAATTGGGTGCGCATGCAGGATGATATGCCGGGAGATAAGCTGTATTTCCTCGCTGATTTGCACGCGATCACCATCCACAAATCGGCCGCCGAGCAAACCGCCAACACGCGCGAAATGGCGGCGGCATTAATGGCGAGCGGTATCGATCCCGCCAAATCCATCCTGTTCAATCAGGCCCGCGTTCCCGCCCATGCCGAGCTTGCGTGGTTGTTATTTTGCACCGCGCGCATCGGTTGGTTGAACCGGATGACCCAGTTTAAAGAAAAGTCGGGCAAAAATCGCGAAAGCGTTAGCGTCGGCCTTTACGCCTATCCGGTGCTACAGGCCGCCGATGTCCTTCTGTACCAGGCGACGCATGTCCCCGTGGGCGACGACCAGAAGCAGCATCTGGAGCTAGCGCGCGATGTCGCGGTCAAATTTAATCTCGATACGGGCACCGAAACCTTCACCCTGCCCGACCCCATCATCCCGCCCGCCGCGGCGCGGATCATGAGCCTGCGCGATGGCAGTGCCAAAATGTCAAAATCGGACCCTAGCGACCTCAGCCGGATCAATCTGGTCGATGACGCCGATACGATCATGCAAAAGGTCCGCAAGGCCAAGACCGATGCCGAACCTTTGCCCTCCGAAGCGGCGGGCCTCGCCGAACGGCCCGAGGCGCGCAATCTGGTCGGCATCTATGCAGCGCTCACCGACGAAAGTGTCGATGCTGTGCTCGCACGTTTTGCCGGACAAGGGTTCGGATCGTTCAAGCCGGCGCTCGGCGAATTATTGGTCGAATCGCTGCAACCCATCGCCACACGGTTGGCTGCGCTGAAGCACGACCATGCGGCAATCGATAAGGCGCTCGACGATGGGGCCGCGCGCGCAACCGCCATTGCCCGTCCGACCCTCGATGCAGCCTATGCGGCGCTGGGGCTTTGTCGCTAAATGCGACAAAGCGGGTTCAACGCAGGTTAAGCGGACTAATGCTATCCATGCTATAACACCGTCTTACAGCTTGGTAAGCGAATCACGGAGCATGATGATGACATATAGATTTTTGCGACAGTTGGGCATCGCTGCGATGGCTGGAGCTGCGCTAGCTCTCTCCGGCTGCGCCACGCCTTTTCGCGCCGATGTCGCGCGTTTTCAAACGCAATTGCCGGTTCCGCAAGGCCAGAGTTTCCGCATAGAAGCCGACAATCCAGCGCTCGCCGGTGGCATCGAATTTGGCCAATATGCCGGACTCGTAGCCGGTGAATTGACCCGCTATGGCTATCGCCCAGCGGCGCCAGGCGAAAAGGCCGATTTGATCGTCGGCATGTCCTATGGGATCGACAAGGGAAAGGAACGCATCCGGTCCAGCCCTAGTTTCTATGATCCCTGGTATGGCGGCCTTTACGGAAACGGATTTTATCGTCCGGTGATCGTGTCGGGGCGCTATGGCCGGCGTTATCTTTATGGATTTAGCGATCCGTTCATGTGGGGTGGTTATGGTGGTTTTGGCGGCTATAACAATGTCGAAAGCTATACCGTCTACACCAGCGGACTTGACCTGAAGATCGACCGCGCATCCGACGGAAGCCGGCTGTTCGAAGGCCATGCTGCGGCGCGTTCGCGCGACGATGATCTGCAGGCAATCGTCCCCAATCTGGTTGAGGCAATGTTCACAGGTTTCCCAGGAAATTCAGGTGAACGTGTGCGGATTACGGTGGCACCGCCCAGCAAATAATAACCACAAGACCAGAGCAAATAACGGGCCGCTCACGATTTTCGTGGGCGGCCCGTTTTGGTGTGTCGGATCAGGCCATGAGCGGCGAATGCCGCTAGCCATTTGCCAAAAATTGCGCTGCGCTAATTATTCAAATTGCGACGGATCGCGGCGATCTCGGCGTCGAGCTCGCTGTCGCTGATCCGCAGCGCTTCGACCGTCCGCACCGCGTGGATGACGGTCGAATGATCGCGTCCGCCGAAACGGCGCCCGATTTCGGGGTAGGAACGTGGGGTCAATTCTTTGGCCAGATACATGGCGACCTGACGCGGGCGGGCGATGGCCCGAACCCGCCGCTTCGACGCCATCTCGGACTTGTCGAGCCGATAATGTGAGCAAACTGCGCGCTGGATCTCGTCAATCGTGATGCGCGGGCGGGCGCTACGGACATTTTCTGCCAGCCGGTCTTCGGCCAGCGCGAGATCGATCTTGGCGCCAGTGAGTGCTGCATAAGCGAGAAGCTTATTGAGCGCGCCCTCAAGCTCACGAATATTGCGGGTGAAATGCTTGACCAGATAGGCAACCACCGATTCGGGTACCTCGACCATCGGCATCGCCGCCAGTCGCTGGCGAATGATACGCTCGCGCAGATCATCCTCGGGGGCTTCGATATCAGCGACCAGCCCGCCCGCGAGCCGCGACAACAGCCGCGTCTCGACGCCGTCGAGCATGGCAGGCGGGCGGTCGGCAGTAAACACCAGCCGCTTGCCCGCGCACATCAGGTCATCGACCGTGTGGAGCAATTCTTCCTGCGTCGAATTTTTCCCGATCACAAATTGCAGATCGTCGAGCAGCAACAGGTCGGCGGCGCGCAGTCGGGCCTTGAACGCCATCATGTCGCCGCCGCGCATCGCGCCAACAAATTCCAGCATGAATTTTTCAGCCGACATCAAAATGATCGATGCATTGGGCTTTAACGCGGCATAGGCTTGGCCGATCGCATGCAGCAGATGCGTCTTACCCTGTCCGGTGCCCGAACAGAGATAGAGTGGATTAAACTGCGGCACCTCTTCCATCGCCATCCGCCGCGCGGCATTGGCCGCCAAGATATTGCTTCGTGCGATGACAAAGCGATCAAAGCCGAGCTTGGGATCAAACGACGGATGAGCAGCATTCTTTATCGGAACGGGCGGTTCATAGCTCTGCAGCGGCGGAGCCGAGAGAATCGCTTTGCCGTTGGTTGCAGCGGCCCCGCCGCGCACGACCACGGAGCGCACTGCAGGCAGTTGCTGGCGCCAGGCTAGTTCAAGCCGGTCGCCAAAGCGCTCGTTGATCCAGTTGGCTGAAAAGCGACTGGCGGTTTCCAGAGTGACGACACCCGACATCGCGCAAAAATCAACAAATCCTACCGGTTTGAGCCAATGGTCAAAGGTGCGCGCACCAAGATCGCGGCGCAGACCCTCGGCAACGCGCGACCATAGGGTGGAGGCATCGTTATTCACATGACGGCTCGTTTCGCTTTGGTCATGCCGGTTCCCGCTCATTTCCACGCCTATTGCCCCCTCAACCCCCGGTCACAGACGATGGTCTTCTTTTGCTGAAGCCGCCCAGCGACCGACGCACATGCCGATTCTTGACCTGCGTTGCTGCGCAAGCCTCCCCTTTCCGAACAAAGCATCCGGAAGTGGAACGAATCATGTCAATGTGGCGGCCACTGGCGAAGGCCTGTGACAACTCTGTCTAGTCAGGTCACAGAGCGTCTATCAAGGGTCTGGGCTGTAAAAAATCTGAAATAAAATTCTTGACTCACCCAAGCCCTCGGGATTCCAAGGATGTTATATTTTACTCTTTAATTATAGATACTTATCTCGTTCGTTAACGCATAACCCGAACGAATCGCAGGAATATAATCACTTACCGCGCTGCAACAAAACCGCCGTCGCGACGCAACAAAAAAGGCCCGCCGGTCACAACCGGCAGGCCTTGATTAATAGGTCCGTATCGGACCCGTTTAGGCGATGGCGTTGACGCTCTTGGTCAGACGCGAATATTTGCGGGCAACCGTGTTCTTGTGGAGCACACCCTTGGCAACGCCGCGCGCCATTTCGGGCTGAGCAGCTTTCAGCGCTACCGTCGCGCCGTCCTTGTCACCAGCGGCAACCGCCAGTTCAACACGCTTTACCAGCGTGCGAATCCGCGAAACGCGATTCTTGTTCACAATCGTGCGAGCCTGGTTGCGGCGGATGCGCTTTTTTGCCTGCGGCGTATTGGCCATAAATTCCTCGGTTTTCCAAACGGTCAAATCAATTGCGAGCGCAGCAGCATCGGAGCAGCCGAATCGCGCAAAATGGCGAATCAATGTCCGGGTGACGCTAGGACCGGACACGCCGGACCCTGCTCGAAGGGTGCGCGCATAGCCAGAGTGTCCGCCAAGGTCAATGGTTTTTGGGAAAGCGGGACGGTTATAGCCGGCTGACCCTAGTCGATTCACCGTTGGCAGCGTGGGCAGTAAAAGGTCGAACGCCCGCTCTGGACGATCCGCTGGACTGTGCCTCCGCACGGACAGCTTTCACCCTCGCGACCATAAACGCGCCATTGATTGGCAAAATAGCCAAGATCGCCATCGGGTTGATGAAAGTCGCGCAACGTCGAGCCGCCCACCAATATTGCCGCCTCGAGCACTTGTTTGATAGCCAGCACCAGTAGCGCCAACTTTGCGCGCGACACATCAGATGCGCTACGCGTCGGAGCGATCCGCGCCATATTGAGCGCTTCGCAGACATAGATATTGCCGAGCCCCGCTACGATATTCTGGTCCAGCAACATGGCTTTAATCGGCGCGCGGCGCGCTTTGAGGGCTGCAGCGAGATAGGCAACATCAAATGCGTCTGACAGCGGCTCCGGCCCGAGCGTTACAAAGGGGGCGAACGCTTTGAACGGATCGCCCGCTACCAGATCAACCGAGCCAAAGCGGCGCGGATCGTGCAGAAACAGACGCTGTCCCGCGGCGGTGTCGATCAACAGATGGTCATGCTTGCCGGGCTCGCCGCTTGCAATCCGCCAGCTTCCCGACATGCCGAGGTGAAAGATCATCGCGTCGCCGCGATCGGTGGCGATGATGCCATATTTGGCACGCCGCGACAGCGTGGTCACGGTCGCACCGGTCAGCCGCTGCGCCAGATCCACCGGAAAGGGTCGGCGCAAATCGAGGCGCATCGTCGTGACGCGGACAAGCTGCTGTCCGGTCAGATGCGGGGCGAGGCCGCGCACGGTGGTTTCGACTTCGGGAAGCTCGGGCATGATGGCCGCGGACGTACGCGCCATTTGCGCCTGCAACAAGCCTTGGCTAAAGGCCGTGACATATCCACGCATCCCCCGCAAAGGCGCATTGTCCATGACCCCGAGAGAAACCGCCAGCTTTGGCTATGAACAAGTGCCCGCTGCCGAGAAGACGGCAAAGGTCGGCGAGGTATTCAGCCGCGTCGCACGCAAATATGACGTGATGAACGATGCGATGTCGGCAGGGTTGCACCGGCGCTGGAAAGACCGGTTTGTGCGCCGCGTTAAACCGCGCGACGGCGAAGCAATTCTCGACATGGCGGGCGGCACCGGCGACATTGCGTTTCGCATGGAGCCATCGGGCGCCAGCATTACCGTCGCCGACATCAACCCCGACATGCTCGCAGTCGGCATCGAGCGCGCGGCAGAGCGTGGGGTCGATTCGCTGGTATGGAGCGAACAAAATGCCGAAAAGCTCGGCTTTCCAGACCAGTTCTTCGATGCCTACACCATCGCTTTTGGCATTCGCAACGTCACCCATATCGATCTGGCGCTGGCCGAGGCGCACCGCGTATTGCGCTACGGCGGGCGCTTCTTTTGTCTGGAATTTTCAACCAATGAATGGCCGGGTTTTGCACAAGCCTATGACGCCTATTCGCATCATCTTGTCCCCAAATTGGGCAAGCTGATTGCGCAGGATGAAGATAGTTATCGCTATCTCATCGAATCGATCCGCCGCTTTCCCCCGATGCCAGAATTTGCCGCGATGATCCGCTCGGCCGGTTTCGTATCGGTGAAGGTCGAACCGATCATGGGCGGACTGGTCGCGATTCACAGCGGGTGGAAAATTTGACCCGTCCCGCCACCCATATTTTCCGCCTGTTACGCTGGGGCCGTATCCTCGCGCGCCATGGAGCGCTGCGCGGGATTGAGGGCGCGCGTGAGACGCCAGCTGGAGTCAAGCGGCTGTGCCGGATCGCACGGCTGGGAACAATTCAACCGCGCAGCCCCGATTATGCGGCGGCGTTTCAGGCTATAGGCCCGGCAGCGGTCAAACTGGGCCAGACGCTTGCCACCCGCCCCGATCTGGTGGGGGAAGAGGCCGCGCGCAATTTATTGACGCTCCAAGACGCCCTGCCCCCCATTGGCTTTGACGCGATCCGCCGGAGTGTCGAACAAGCGTTCGAAGCCCCTCTCGAAACATTGTTTGCCGAATTCGACCCTGAACCGGTCGGCTCGGCCTCGATCGCGCAGGTCCACCACGCCCGTACCACCGAAGGCCGCGAAGTTGCGGTCAAGGTTCGCCGTCCCGGAATCGAAAAGCAGTTTGCGCGCGACATTGAAACCTATGAATGGGCCGCCGCGCATCTCGAGGCGCTGGGCGGCGAGGCCAGTCGGCTGCGTCCGCGCGAGGTCATCGCCAATTTCAAACGCTGGACGCTGCGCGAGCTTGATTTGCGGCGCGAAGCCGCGTCGGCCTCGGAGCTAGCCGAGGCGATGACTGGTGTGCCGACCTATCAAGTTCCCGCAATCGATTGGGATCGCACGACCAGCCGCGTGATGACGCTCGACTGGATCGACGGCATTAAAATATCGCACCGCGACCAGCTGATCGCCGCGGGGCACGATATGGAAGCGCTGGCCAAAAACCTCGTCCACGCTTTCTTGCGTCAAGCGATCGCCGAGGGTTTTTTCCACGCCGACATGCATCAGGGCAATTTGTTCGTGAAAGCTGATGGAACCATTGCAGCGGTGGACTTTGGCATCATGGGCCGAATCAATCGCAAGGCGCGATTCTGGCTCGCCGAAATCTTGTACGGCCTCACCACCGGCAACTATCGCCGCGTCGCCGAGATCCATTTCGAGGCGCAATATGTTCCCGATTATCACAGCGTAGAGGAATTCGCGACAGCATTGCGCGCGGTCGGCGAACCGATGCGCGGCAAGCCGGTAGCCGACCTCAGCGTCGGACAGATGCTAGACGGGCTATTTGCGATCACGCGCGATTTCGACATGCAGACCCAGCCGCATCTGTTGCTGCTGCAAAAAACTATGGTGATGGTTGAGGGTGTGGCCACGATGCTCAACCCGAAAATCAATATGTGGGACGTATCGGGGCCGTTTGTCCAAAACTGGATTCGCGACGAGCTTGGTCCCGAAGCGGCGCTGGCCGATGGCCTGCGCGAACAAGGTAAGACTTTGGCGCTGATTCCCGACATCATCCGCCGCCTCGATGAACAGCTCCCGCGCAAGGGCGCGGCCCCGCCCGCCCCGCCGCTGCCCGATGTCACGCTCATGTGGGAAAGAGGCGAACGCCGCTTATGGTGGCGTTTTGCGCTGGCAGCGCTTATCGGCGCAGGCATAACAGCCGCCACCATGCTTTGGATGCCCCTTACGCCGCCCTAGCGCGCAAGAGCCCATAATTCACGTTGACGGATATTTCGCGCTGTTCGGGCCAGAGCCCAGCCAGGCGCCAACAAGAATGGACCTCATATGGCCCTCCACAATGATTTTCGCCGCGACTGGGTGGCGAACCCCCGCACCGAATTTCTTTCGGGCCTCGTCGTCGCGCTCGCCCTGATCCCGGAAGCCATCGGCTTTTCAATCATCGCCGGGGTTGACCCGCGCGTCGGGCTTTACGCGAGCTTCTCGATTGCAGTGATCATTTCGATGGTTGGCGGACGGCCAGGCATGATCAGCGCAGCGACGGCCGCGATTGCCGTGCTGGTGGTACCGCTGGTGCGCGATTATGGCGTCGAATATCTGTTCGCGGCCACGATCCTTATGGGAATATTTCAGGCCATCGCTGCACTTTTGCGGCTCGACCTGCTCATGCGCTTTGTCTCACGCTCGGTGATTACCGGCTTTGTCAACGCGCTCGCGATCCTGATTTTCATGGCCCAATTACCGCAACTGACCGGCGAAGCGATGACGCTCGCCACTTATGCGATGGTCGCCGTTGGCCTTGCGATTATTTACGGGCTGCCAAGGCTAACCACTGCCGTTCCGGCACCGCTCGTTGCCATCATCCTGATTGCGTCTGTCTCGATCTATTTTCGTATCGACGTGTTCACCGTGGGCGATATGGGCCAGCTTCCCGACAGTTTGCCGTGGCTGCATATTCCGCAGATCCCCATCACATGGGAAACGTTGCGCATCATCGCCCCCTTCTCGCTCGCAATGGCTGCGGTCGGCCTGCTCGAAAGCCTGCTCACCGCATCGATTGTCGATGATATGACCGAAACGCGCAGCGACAAGAAGCGCGAAACCTATGGTCAGGGGATCGCCAATTTTGTCACCGGCTTTATCGGCGGCATGGGCGGCTGTGCGATGATCGGCCAGTCGGTAATCAACATTAAATCGGGCGGACGGCGGCGCTTGTCGACCTTTGTAGCAGGCGTTTCTTTGCTAATCCTGATCGTTGTGCTGGGAAAATGGGTCGCGCAAATCCCGATGCCGGCGCTCGTCGCGGTGATGATCTTTGTTTCGATCAGCACCTTCCGCTGGAAAAGCTTTACCGAATCGCTTCACCATCCCTGGCCGTCGAACGTGGTGATGATCGCCACTGTGGCGATGGTCGTTGCAACGCATGACCTGTCGATTGGCGTTCTTACCGGTGTGCTGTTGTCGGGCATTTTCTTTGCCTGGAAAGTCCGTCAGTTGGTCGCCATCAGCGACCGCATTGAAGGCACGACGCATCATTATATCTTTGCCGGACAAATCTTTTTTGGCTCGGTCGACATGCTCTATGAGGCGATGGAGTTTAACGAAGCCGGGATCGATTCTGTCATTATCGACGTCCATGACGCACATTTCTGGGACATTTCTGCAACCGGAATCCTCGACAAAATCGTGCTGCGGCTGCGCGCCGAGGGCAAGACGGTCGAGATTATCGGCTTGAACGAAGCCAGCTCGACACTTGTCGACAAATATGGCGAGCATCAAAAGCCGTTCGCAAGTTTGGGGATGGTAGGGCATTGATCGGTGGCGATTGACCGACACCCGGTATGCGCATAACATATGCGCAAAGGAGAAGGTGTTGAACCGTCCGTCACGAATCGACAGCCCGAAAAAGGCAACCAATGTGTCGCTTAGCGCCAGTCTCGTCGATGAGGCCAAAAGCTTGGGGATCAACATCAGTGAGGCTTGCCAGTCGGGACTCGCCGTCGAGGTCAAGAAAGCACGCGAGGCGGCATGGAAGGAAGAGAACCGCGCGGCGATCGAAGCCTCGAACGACTATGTCCGCAAAAACGGGCTACCACTTGCCAAATATCGCCAATTTTGATGGCACAGTTTGATGTGTGTCGCACCGCCGATGGCGATCTGGTGATCGATTGCCAAGCGGAGCTTCTCGACCATCTCAACACGAGGGTCGTGGCCCCCCTGCTTACATCCGATCAATTCGAGGTCGTCGCGCAGCGGCTCAATCCACTTTTCATGGTCGATGGCGTACAACATGTGATGTACACGCAGTTCGCATCGGCGATTCCGGTCAGCCAGATTGGTGAGAAGGTCATGACGTTAGAAGACCGCAGCTTTGAGATTATGAATGCGCTCGACGTGTTGCTGACGGGCGTCTGACGGTGACCGCCTCGCGCATCCTGCTCATCATCGGCGGCGGCATCGCTGCCTATAAGAGCATCGAGCTCATTCGCCTGTTGCGCAAAAGCGGGATGGTGGTGCGATGTGTTCTCACCCAAAGCGGCAGCCAGTTCGTCACCCCGTTAACGCTTGCTGCTTTGTCAGAAAATGCTGTCCACAGTAATTTGTTCGACCTTAAGGACGAGGTCGAGATGGGGCATATCCAGCTCAGCCGCGAGGCTGACCTTGTCGTCGTCTGTCCCGCGACCGCCAATTTGCTAGCCAAAATGGCGGCAGGAATTGCCGATGATCTGGCGACCACCTTGCTCCTTGCCACCGACAAGCCGGTGCTAGCGGTGCCTGCGATGAACGTCCGCATGTGGCTGCATGCCGCGACCCAGCGCAATGTCGCCACACTGCGCGGCGACGGCGTGATGGTGATCAATCCCGACGAGGGTGAGATGGCGTGCGGCGAATTTGGACCGGGACGCTTGCCCGAACCTGCGGCGATCAAGACGGCAATTGAAGAGGCGCTCCGCAATCCGCCTCCTCTCGTCGATCAGCCCGCCTTTGCACCGACGCGCCATCGCCCGCTCTATGGCAAACGCATCCTCATCACCGCCGGACCGACGCATGAACCGATTGATCCGGTGCGCTATATTGCGAACCGGTCGAGTGGAAAGCAGGGTTTTGCAATTGCCGCCGCTGCCGCCGCCGCGGGCGCCGAGGTGCTGCTAATCGCGGGGCCGGTGGCGCTGCCGACACCGGCAGGGGTGATCCGCGTCGATGTCGAAACCGCGCGCGAAATGGCTGAAGAGGTACAACAAGGACTGCCCGTCGATGCCGCGATCATGGTCGCCGCCGTCGCCGACTGGCGCACAGTCGATACCGCCGACCGCAAGATCAAGAAGGATGGCAAGGGTGCGCCGGCGCCGCTCGAGCTCGCCGAAAATCCCGACATATTGGCGGGACTGGCTACAGATCCGCGGCGTCCCCCGCTACTCATCGGCTTTGCAGCCGAAACCAACGATGTTATCGACCATGCAAAGGCAAAGCTGGCACGCAAGGCGTGCGACTGGATCGTCGCCAATGATGTCGCGGTCGATAAGATGGGCGGTGACGACAATCGCGTACATATTATTAGCAAAACCGGCGTAGATAGCTGGGAACGACTGTCGAAAGACGCCGTCGCCCGCAAATTGGTGGAGAAAATCGCGAATGAGCTCGCAACCCGTATCTGATCATCCTTTGGCAGACATATGCATCGCCATTCAAAGGCTGCCCAACGGCGGCGGCCTGCCCCTGCCCGCCTATGCCAGCCCCGGCGCGGCGGGGATGGACGTGGTCGCGGCTGAAACGCTCACGCTGCGTCCCGGCACCCGCCACGCCATCGCGACCGGCTTTGCGATGGCCATTCCGCCCGGATATGAGGTGCAAGTGCGCCCACGATCGGGCCTCGCCCTCAAACATGGCATTACCTGTCTCAACACCCCCGGCACCATCGACAGCGACTATCGCGGCGAAGTGAAAGTCATCCTCGCGAACCTGTCGGACGAATCCTTTGCGGTAAAGCGCGGTGATCGTATCGCCCAGCTGGTTCCTGCCGCCGTTCAGCGCGCCAGTTTCGCCGAAGTGGACAAGCTCGACGATACCGCGCGCGGCATTGGCGGCTTTGGTTCGACCGGTGTCGAAAGCGAGAGCAGTGACGATGTGATCAGCGCCGCCAAGCTCGCCTCCTTGTCGGGTATGAAGATGCGGCGGCCAGGCGAATAAATATGGCGATCGCATCGCTGTCCGATGCCGAGCTTGATCGCTATGCGCGCCAGATCATCCTGCCGCAATTCGGCGGAGCGGGTCAGGCCAAACTGAAATCGGCGCATGTTGCGGTCATCGGGGCAGGCGGGATCGGTTGCCCGGCGCTGACCTATCTGGCCGCCGCCGGGGTTGGTAAGCTGACGATCATCGATGATGATGTCGTCGATCTGTCCAACCTCCACCGCCAACCGCTGTTTTCGGATGCAGACGTGGGTGCACCCAAGGCCGAAGTTGCAAGGCGCGCCTTGCAACGGATCAATCCGCACGTCGAAACAATTGCCAAGCTCGAAAGGCTGACGAGCGAGAATGCGGCAACGCTGCTCGAGCGAGCCGACCTTATCCTCGACGGCTGCGACAATTTCGCCACCCGCCTCGCGGTCAACGGCGCCGCGGTTGCGCTGCACATTCCGTTACTGAGCGCCGCGATCGGCGCGTTTGAAGGGCAGATTGCGCTCTACGAAGGCTGGCGCCCAGACGCCCCTTGCTATGCCTGCCTTGTCGGCAACGACCCCAATCAGGAGGGGCTGAATTGTGCCGAGGCCGGCGTGATGGGCGCGCTTGCCGGGATGGTCGGCACCATGGCCGCGCTCGAGGCGGTGCGAGCACTTACCGGCTGGGGAAAGCCGTTGACGAGCCAGTTGACGCTGGTCGACATGATGGATCGACGCTGGCGTGAAATGCGTGTCGCCAAGGACCCGGGATGCGCGATATGTCGATTGTGAGGATCATCGCTGCGAGCGCCGACGGACAGCGCTTCTATGCCGCATTGGAGACCGCGATGGCCTCGGCGGCGCTTGGTCGCGGCGCGCGCATCTTTTTGCAGGGCGAGGCGGTGGCGCTGCTGCGCCGGCCCGTCCGCTACGCCGGCGATGACGCACGCAAAGCGGCAGGCCAGCCCGACCTGGCGGGGATGATCGAGGAAGCAGACGCGATGGGCGTGACAGTTTCGGCGTGCCAGACCGGGATGGCGATGGTTGGCATGACGGCAAAAGATATCGATGAGCGCGTCAAGACGATTGGCCTCGTCAGTTTTCTGGCAGAGGCGACGCCGAGCGACGAACTGGTGGTTTTTTAGCCTCTACGCCTAGGGATTCTTGCATACCGTAATGGCGTCAGGCGCGGGGCGCTTCCCTTTGGGCGCGAAGCGGGCGAGATAGCCGCCGGCGGTCTCTTCATCATTAAACGCCACCAACTTATATCCCACCGCCTCAAATTCGCAGACGAGCAAGCGAAAAGGAGTGCCATGCTGGGCAATCGGGCGATCGCCATCGACAACCACAATCTGACCGCCAGCGCGCAGCGCCGGACGAAGCCGCCACAAAAAGGCGTAAGGCTCGCCAATTTCATGATACATATGGACCATGAAAACGCGGTCGAAACTATTGGCGGGAAGCCGGGGATCATCGACCGCGCCCAGCTTGAGCGAAACATTGTCGAGGCGTTGGCGCGACACACGGTCGGCCAGTCGTTCGATCACCTGCGGCTGAATATCCTGCGCCAGCACACGGCCACGCATCCCCACGCGCTGGGCCAGCCGGACCGTGTAATAGCCATCGCCTGCGCCAATGTCGGCAACGGTCATTCCGGGTGCAACGTCGGCTGCGTCCATCACGCCCTTGGCTTCCTTCAGCCGGTCGCGCGCTTCTTCGGTGGACCATTTGGTCGAAATAGTCGGGGCGACGGGACGGTCGGCAGGCGGAAATTTCCGGGCCGTTTCGATCCGGTCGTCATCGGAAGAGAATAATTTGTCGCACCCGCCAAGCAGCGGCAACAGCATTGCGGAGGCAACTGCCAATTGCACCACTTGCCGCATCAGTCGATATCCTCCACCTCGACCGTCTCGCCGGTCACCTTTTGCGACAGCGCCGCCGCCATGAACGGGTCGAGCGCACCGTCGAGCACATCCTGCGGCGCGGTCGACGTCACGCCGGTTCGCAAGTCTTTCACCAGCTGATAGGGTTGCAGAACATAGGAACGGATCTGGTGACCCCATCCGATTTCGGTCTTGGCCTGATATTCGCCACTTGCCTCGGCCTCGCGCTTTTGCAGTTCGGCCTCGTACAATCGGGCCTTGAGCATGTTCATGGCCTCGGCCTTGTTCTTGTGCTGCGAGCGCTGGTTCTGACAGGCAACGACAATGCCCGAGGGCATGTGAGTGATACGGACCGCACTGTCGGTGGTGTTGATGTGCTGGCCGCCCGCGCCCGATGCGCGATAGGTATCAATCTTCAGATCGCTGTCATTGACCTCGATCGCGATATTGTCATCGATGACCGGGAACACCCAGATGCTCGAGAAACTGGTGTGCCGCCGTGCCGAGCTGTCATAAGGGCTTATCCGCACCAGCCGGTGAACTCCGCTCTCGGTCTTGGCATAGCCATAGGCGTTTTCGCCTTTCAGCATCAATGTCGCCGATTTAATTCCGGCCTGTTCGCCTGCATGATGGTCGACAAGCTCGACCTTCATCCCGCGCCGTTCGGCCCAGCGCTGATACATGCGCAGCAGCATTTCTGCCCAGTCCTGACTTTCGGTGCCGCCCGCGCCGGCATGAACCTCGATATAGCAATCATTGCCATCGGCTTCTCCCGCCAACAGCGCGCGGACCTTGTCTTCCTCCGCCCGCTCGGACAGCTTGGCGAGCGACGCGACCGCTTCGTCCACCAAAGCCGTATCATCTTCCATCTCGGCCAGCTCGATCAGCTCGCTGATGTCGTCGCATTCCTGTTCGATCGCACGCGTCGCGGTAATGGCTTCGTCGAGGCGGCGGCGTTCGCGCATCACCTCTTGTGCCGCGCGCGGATCATCCCACAGCGTCGGGTCCTCGACCTTGGCATTCAGCTCGTCGAGCCGCCGCACCGCGCGATCCCAATCAAGAAACCGCCGCAGCAGCGCCAGCGCAGCGCCAATCTTGTCAATACTTTCCTGCGCTTCGGCGCGCATGTTGGATGCTCCTAAATCAGTTCGGCTACGCCTTAGGGCCTGACAGCGCCAAGGGGAAGCGCCGGCGCATCAATCAGATGATGCCGCCCCGGTCTTCGAGGAATTCGCTGTCGCTGCGCCGCGCCGGTCCCTGCTTTGTCGGGCCCTGTTCCTTGACGGGTTTGCGATCCTTGATTTCATCTTCGCGGATCGTGCGTCGCGGTTCGCTTTCGGGCTTGAAGGCCTCCCAGATAATCGCAGCCTTTGGCTCGTCGCTAGGCCAGCTGCCATAAACGCGGCGGCCCGATTGACGATCGATGCGAACCATCCGGATACCGCGCGGGGCGGTAAAGGGAATCGGCTGGCGATCGGCCAGCGCATCGAGGAAAAATTGTTTGAAAATCGGGGCCGCGAGACTGCCACCCTGCGCATAGCCGCCCATGTCGCGCGGGGTATCATATCCAACATAAACACCGGCAACGACATCGGGCGTACCGCCCATAAACCAGACATCCTTTGGCCCCGAAGTGGTGCCGGTCTTGCCAAACAAGGGCGTGTTCAGATCTCGCAAGCGTTGCGCAGTGCCGCGCGTCACCACGCCTTCGAGCATATGGATAACCTGATAGGCGGTCATCGGATCCATCAGCTGTTTGCCAGCGGGCGAAAAGCGCGGCATCGGTGCGCCATCCCAGTCGCGCCGGTTGCACCCTTCGCAAGGTTTCCATTTCTTCGGCAGGATCACCTTGCCGCGCCTGTCCTGAACATAGTCGATGATCCGCGGCTTCAACTCGCGGCCATGGTTGGCCAGCATCGCATAGGCGTTGACCAGCCGCTCCACCGTCGTCGACCCCGCACCGAGCGCGGTCGACAAATAGGGCGGGTGGTTGCCGATCCCCATCGTCCGGATCGTGTTGACGATGGGTTCCATACCTATCTGGCTGGCGGTTTTGACCGTCATCAGGTTGCGCGACTGTTCCAGGCCCCAGCGCATCGTATGTTCACCGGTTCCGCGCGAACCGCCAAAGTTCTTGAAACATTTATTGCCCAGGCTCGCGCCCTGATAAACGCAAAAAGGTCCATCAACGATCAGCGTCGCCGGGGTCATGCCATTGTCGAGTGCGGTTGCATAAACGAAGGGTTTGATCGTCGATCCTGGCTGACGCTCTGCTTGCACGGCGCGATTGAACGACGACAGGCGCACGTCGAATCCGCCCTGCATCGCATAGACGCGACCCGAATGGGGGCTCTCAACCATCATACCGCCCGACACTTCGGGAATATTGCGCAGCGCATATACCCCCTTGGCGGTTGCCTTGACCGCAATCAGGTCACCCGGCTTCATCGCCACGAAGGCGCTGGTGCCCAGCTTGCGATAACCCATGTCTGCCGCGCTCGCGGGCAGCCGCCCGACGCTGCCGTCGGAAAATCCGATGCGCGCGTCACTGCCGGTTTTCGACAGGACAGCCGCAACCCGCCAGCCGTCATAATCGAGTCCGATATAGCTGGAGGCAAGACGGCTTTGCCATTGGTCATCGGCCTCAATCGTCGCGATGGGCCCCGACCAGCCTTTGCCCCGGTCATAACCGATGAGGCCGCGGCGCAGCGCATTGGCTGCTGCTTTCTGCATTTTGCCGTCATAGGGGGTGCGGACCCAAAGCCCGCCGGCATAAATGCTGTGCGGACCATCGGCGGCGGTCTCGCCAAATTCGGCGATCAACTGACGCCGCACCGCTTCCATATAATAGCCGCCGACCTGTGCTACCGCACGGTTGCCGCCTTCGGACAGGCCAAGCGGCTGAGCTTGGGCCGCGTCACGTTGCGCCTCGGTGATCCAGTCGTTGCGGAACATCTCGCTTAGAACAAAATTACGCCGCGCCAGGGCTTTGGCGGCATTGCGGGACCGGCCATAGGTTTCGGGCGCTTTGGGTAAAATGGCCAGAAATGCCATTTCGTGCAGCTTGAGCTGATCGACGTCCTTGTCGAAATAGGCACGCGATGCTGCCTGAACGCCAAAACTGCGACGCCCAAGGGGAATCTCGTTGAGATAAAGTTCAAGGATCTGCTCCTTGCTCAGTGCAGCCTCGATCCGTTTGGCAAGAATCGCTTCCTTGATCTTGCGGGTATAGCTGACCTCATTGGTCAGCAGCAGGTTTTTGGCGACCTGCTGGGTGATCGTCGACGCGCCGATAGGACGACCATCGTTACGCAAATTGCTCCACAGCGCGCTGGCGATCCCCGGATAGTCGATTCCGCCATGTTCAAAAAAGGTGCGATCTTCGGCAGCCAGATAAGCGCGGACGAGCAATTGCGGATATTCACTATATTCCAGCTGGACGCGTCTTTCGCGCGCATAGCTGTGGACCGGAACCCCGGTGGCATCGCGCACCATCGTCGGCAACGGCGGTTCATAGGTGCGCAATTGATCAACCGACGGCAGGTCGCGCGCGAAAATTGCCCACACAAGGACGAGCCCCAACAGCCCAGCGAGCGCCAGCCAGGTGATCCGGCGGAACCAGCGCTGGGTCCATTTATCGGCGAACCAATGGCGCACCGCATTGCCATCGCGGCGCAGGCGCAAACGAAAATATGTCGGGGTGTCGGCGGCCATAGTCGCCCGCCTCTAAAGCCTGTCTGTGGGAAAGGGAAGCGTCCGATAGCGACTGATGCGGTGAATCGCGAAGCTCTACCGTCCGGCTATCTGCCGCGCAAAATGCGCCTGAACCGCATCACTCACGCCTTGAGCCAGCTTTTTCTGCCCCGCGCGCGATGCAAGAAATTCAGCGTCATGGGCGTTTGAGATAAAGCCGGTTTCAAACAAAACCGACGGCGTGTCAGGCGATTTCAGGACGACGAAAGACGCGAAGCGATGGGCATCGGTGCGAAAACGAACCGCCGACGACGCATCGCGCTGGAGCAGGCGAGCAAAGTCGGACGACACGTTCATCGTTTCACGTTGGGTAAGGTCAAGCAGGATCGAAGACACGTCGCTGCTATGCGCGCCCAGATCGACGCCATTGATGATATTCGCCTTATTCTCGCGCGATGCGAGCTTGGCAGCTTCACGGTCGGACGCGACTTCGGACAGCGTGTAAATCGATGCACCACTCGCATCGAGATTGTCGGCCGAATCAGCATGGATCGAAATAAACAGATCGGCCTTCAGTCGACGTGCGATGCCGAATCGCTCTTCGAGCACCAAATAGCGGTCGTCGGATCGCGTCAACGCAACCCGCACCCGGCCAGAGGCGAGCAAGTCATCGCG
Organism: uncultured Alphaproteobacteria bacterium; assembly: GCA_963844225.1. Classification (GTDB taxonomy): domain Bacteria; phylum Pseudomonadota; class Alphaproteobacteria; order Sphingomonadales; family Sphingomonadaceae; genus Sphingopyxis. The sequence continues at coordinate 63,117 of CAWJNG010000015.1, forward strand.
AATCGCCCGCGCGATGGCCAGGGTGATATTCTTCTCCTGGCGTCCGCTTTGCGGTGAAATCGCACCCGGATCATGTCCGCCATGACCGGCATCGATAACCACTAACGGCAATCGGCTGTTGTCCGGCCCTTGAACCGGCGGCAGCGGCAGCGCCGATTTTGGCGCGCCGATCGGCACCGTCACGCTATAATGTTTGGCCGGGGGCTTGGCACGAAAATTCACCGGCGGTTGCAGTTCCAGCTTGGGTGTGCGCGCCGCGCGCGTAAATTCATCCGCCGACACTTCGCGCAGCGAAAGCGTCAAACTGCGTCCGTCAGCGGCAAATTCTCCTCCCGAAATCACAGCGGGGCGGTCAAGGTCGAGGACAACGCGCGCCGTATCAGCATCTCGCTGGCCTTGACGAACCGCGCGAACAAGGCCGCCCGTAACCGGCGATGTCCCTTTTTGCGCGCCCGATATATCCACCGCGACGCGGTTCGGCCCTGCCAGCATGATGGCTGATGCACCGGCGACAAGGTCATCAAAATGCACAATGACTTTCGAATCGCGCACTTCAATCGCACCGATATTGCCAGCCAGCGCCGCGGCGGGCGAAAGCAAAGACAACAGCAGGAACAATAGTCCAGTCATAATGCCTTTATGCCGACGAAGGCCGCGACAGGTCCAGTAAAGATTCGCAAGCATGTTCGCTCCAGCGCCAAAATGCGGTGAACAAGCTGTTAGCCATCACGTATCAAACCCCCGTCAATCGGAATGGTTAAGCCGGTCTTTACCATAAGACATCGAGGGCCCTGCCTCAGTAATCGCCAGCGGTGGTGTCGGCTGGTTGTTTTAGTTGCCGTTTTGCCGTGCCAATGCTAGCACCGCTTTGCTGACGGTGTCGTTCGATGCTGCGCCGGCCTTTTGAGGGGATAGTCGCCAAATCCACGCTGGATATGCGACCGCCCTGGTGCCGGACAGAATGGTAATGGCAACCTGCCGTCGGCCCACCCGGATGATCGGGTGCAACAGGCGGCTCCATTTAGGGGCTCTGTCGCAGTCCGGTCACCCCGTAACAGGTTGATGCCGCATGAGGCTTGCCATGCTTTCTTCATTCCGCGACGCGGGTAGCTTTGCCCAAGCTGTCGCTGTGAAGAAAGATTGCATGCGCGCCCGAGAATCAGACGCCTTCTTGCGTCGTCGGGGGCAGTCTTTGCGCGGTAATAACGCACTATTTCATGGCATTTCATTTGACCGCAGCCATCCGTTTGGAACGGCTGCGGCCCGTTTAATTGGCGCGCCAGGGCGCGCTTGGAGTTATAATAATGAGCACCCGCATGTTAATCGATGCGCGGCACCGGGAAGAAACCCGCGTTGCTGTCATCAAGGGAAACCGCATAGAGGAGTTTGATTTCGAGTCCGCCGAGCGAAAGCAGCTCAAGGGCAATATCTATTTAGCCAAAGTAACCCGTGTCGAACCGTCACTGCAGGCGGCATTCGTCGAATATGGCGGAAACCGCCACGGGTTTCTGGCATTTAGCGAAATCCATCCCGACTATTACCAGATACCCAAAGAAGATCGCGACGCGTTGCTGCGCGAAGAGGCCGAGCATGCCGCCGAGGCAGCGATGCGCGCCGAAGACGACCTTGACGAGCTGGAAGGCGATGTCGAGGATATGCAGGGCCACGACCATGACGACGACGATCATGGCGACGACAATGGCGACGACATTGACGACGCCGATGGCGGCGAAGACGGTGACGAAGACACGGCGGAAGCCGGCGCCAGCGATGATGGCAAGGGCGAACGTGGCGGACGCCGCAGGCGCGGCCAGCGCAATGGACGCAAAGGTGGCCGCGGGCGCGGACGCCGCGACGATGAAAATGGCGACAATCGCATGTCGCTGCGACGTCGCTACAAGATTCAGGACGTTATCCGCCGCCGTCAGGTCATGCTGGTACAGGTCGTCAAGGAAGAACGCGGTAACAAGGGCGCGGCCTTGACCACTTACCTCAGCCTGGCCGGACGTTATTGCGTGTTGATGCCGAACACGATGCACGGTGGCGGTATCAGCCGCAAAATTTCGAACGGTGCCGACCGCCGCAAACTGAAGGCGATGATCGACGAAATGAATCTGCCGCCGACGATGGGCTGCATTGTCCGCACCGCCGGCATGTCGCGTACCAAAACCGAGATCAAACGCGATTTCGATTATTTGGCGCGCCTGTGGGATGAAATTCGCGATAATACGCTGGGGTCGAGCGCTCCGGCTCTGATCCATACCGACAGCGACCTCGTCAAACGGGCGATCCGCGACATTTATCACCGCGAGATAGAGGAAGTGCTGGTCGAAGGCGAAGATGGATATCGCGCCGCCAAGCAGTTTATGAAATTGCTGATGCCCAGCCATGCCCGGCGGGTCAAACAATATGCCGATCCGGTTTCGCTCTACCAGCGCTATGGCGTCGAGGATCAACTAGCCGCGATGCTCAATCCGGTCGTGCAATTGAAATCGGGTGGCTATCTGGTGATCAACCCGACCGAGGCCTTGGTCTCGATCGACATCAACTCGGGGCGGTCGACACGCGAGCATAATATCGAACAGACCGCGCTCAGCACCAATTTGGAAGCCGCGCACGAAATCGCACGCCAATTGCGCCTGCGCGACATGGCCGGACTGGTCGTGATCGATTTCATCGACATGGATCATGGTTCGAACGTCCGCAAGGTCGAACGGGCGATGAAAGACGCGCTGAAAAATGATCGCGCGCGCATCCAGATCGGTCGCATTTCAGGCTTTGGCCTCATGGAAATGAGCCGGCAGCGCTTGCGCACCGGCGTACTCGAGGCGTCAACCCGCCCCTGCCCGCATTGCGAAGGCACCGGACTTGTCCGCACCGCATCATCGGCGGGCCTGTCAGCGCTGCGGATGATCGAAGAAGAGGCCGCACGCGGCAAGGGCAGCCGCATCACGCTGCGCGCCAGTCAGGAAGCCACTTTCTATTTGCTCAATGAAAAGCGCCGCGAATTGCGCGAAATAGAAGAGCTTTATGGTGTGATCGTCGAAATCTTGCCCGATGGCGAAATCGAGGGCGCCCGCATGGCCGTAGAAGTGTCAGGCCCGCCCCCGGTGGCCGCGCGCAACTTTGCGCCGATCGTCACACTCGAAGACGACGACGACGATGAGGATATCATCGAGGACGAGGAAGACGAAGAAGACGAAGAGCAGGAAGAGCGTTCGGAACGCAAGAACGGCGACGATAGCGAAGGCGAAGGCGATGTTCGCAAGCGTCGCAAGCGCCGTCGGCGGGGACGCCGCGGTCGCCGTGATGGCGAAGCGACCAATGCGCAAGACAGTGGCGACGATAGCCAATCGGGTGAACAGACCGAAACCTCTGCCAAGTCTGACGATGGCGAAGCTACGGGCGAAGGTGATGAAGCCGAAGCCCCCGCCCGCCCGCGCCGTCGCCGTGGTGGTCGCGGTCGCAAGCCGAGAGGCGAGACCATGGCTCCGGCAGAGACAGAGGGTGAAAGCGAAAGCCGAGCCGAAGCGAGCCCGCCGGTAGCCGCTGCCGACGCCCCAGCGGACGCAATGTCAGATGATGACGCCCCCGCCACTGAGGAAAAGCCCAAGCGCCGCCGCGCCCCGCGCAAGACCAAAGCGAGCGCCGAGAATGCGGCAACCGAGGCTAAGGCTCCTGCGGCCGATGCCGGCGCGGTCGCCGAGGTCGAAGTGCCTTCTGATGACGTCAGCGAAGCAAAGGCAAAACCTGCCGCGCGCAAACGTGCGAGCCGCAGCCGCAAGGTCGCTGAACCGTCAACGGAACAAAATGCCGAAGCCGTAGCCGAAGCAGCGCCCGACGCAGCTCCGGTGGTCGAAGCTGCTCCCGAAGCGCCCGCAAAGCCGGCACGCGCGCCGCGGCGCAAGGCCGCCACGGCGGCGAGCGGCGGAGCCGATAAGGAAAGTGAAGGCGGAGATTCGCAAAAGCGTGGTTGGTGGCAACGTACTTTCGGCGAATAAGCGATGCGCGATGCCATTTGCCTGAACCTGCAAATGGCATCGCTGCTTCATTTGCGGTTCAGGCGCGTGGCACCACATATCAGATCATGAACTCACTATCCCCGCATTCTGTCGATCGGACTGGCGGTTGGCGCGTCATGTCGCGCCTGATTTTGATGCTTTTGGCAATGTTGGCCATGGCCGCGCGTCCGGTGATGGCGCAGTCCATTCTGCGCGATGCAGAGACCGAGGCAATGTTTCAGGAAATGATGGATCCGATTGCGGTCGCGGCGGGGCTGCGCCCTGGACAGATCCGTGTCCATCTGCTCGCCGACCCTAGCATCAACGCCTTTGTCGCGGGAAGTCAGGACATTTATGTTCACAGCGGCCTGATCGAGGCCGCGGACAATGCCAATGAAGTGCAGGGTGTATTGGCGCACGAACTCGGTCATATCATGGGCGGGCACGCGATTCGTGTGAATGAGGGCGCCAAAACGGCCACAGGCATTTCACTTTTGAGCATGCTGCTCGGCGCTGCCGCTGTAGCGGCGGGTGCCGGGGATGCCGGAATGGGCATCATGATGGCGGGTCAGCAGGCGGCAATGGGCAAGTTTTTAGCCTTTACCCGAGTGCAAGAAGCCACCGCGGATGCCGCGGGCGCGCAATATCTTTCCAAGGCTCAAATCAGCGGCAAAGGGAGCCTCGCTTTCTTTAAAAAGCTACAAAATCTCGAATTTCGCTACGCCGTCAAACAGGATGATGATCAAGTCTACAGCCAGACCCACCCCTTATCGGGTCAACGCATTCAGGCGCTGCGCGAGGTTTATGTCATCGACCCGGCGTGGGACAAACCGAGCGATCCGGAACTGGAAAAGCGCTTTCGGCGGGTCAAGGGCAAGCTCGTCGGCTTCATAGCCGAGCCGACGAAAACGCTGCGAACCTATCCCGAAAGTGACCAGAGCGTGCCCGCCCATTATGCGCGCGCCTATGCCTGGCACAAAAGCGCCTATCCCCAAAAGGCGCTGGATGAAGTCAACGCGCTCATCGCGATCGACCCCGAAGACCCTTATTTTCTGGAATTGGATGGTCAGGTGCTGCTCGAATCGGGACGGCCAAAGGATGCCATTGCACCGCTTCGTAAAGCCGTCGCCAATTCACGATCACAGCCACTCATTAGTGCCCTTTTGGGTCATGCCCTGATCGCGAGCGAGGACCCCGCCAATTTCGCCGAAGCGGGGCGCGTGCTCAAAACCGCCGTCGCGCTCGACAATGAAAATCCCTTTGCCTGGTATCAGCTGGGGATCGTTTATTCCCAGCAAGGCGATCAGCCGCGCGCCGCGCTCGCTTCGGCCGAACGCTATAGCCTTGAGGGTGGACAGGCCGCGATGGCTCTGCGCAATGCCGACATGGCCATGCGCGGCTTGCCCGAGGGGTCACCCGACTGGATCCGTGCACAGGATATTTCAATGGTCGCCCGCACCGAGGTAGAACAGGAACGCAAACGGCGTTAGAGCCGGTACCAGTTTCAGTCCGCGGCGGATTGCGGACGGTGTGCGAGGGCAACAGTGACCGACAAAAATGACGAATATTACCAGCCCTGGCTGCGCGGCCCCGACGCGGCGGCACGCCAAGGCGTGCCTGAATCGCAGGTCAAGGCAGATGAGGGTCTGGCCAAACCAAGCGAACATAAGCCAAGAGAACATAAACCAAGAGAACAAGCGCCCATCGGCATCGATGTGTCGCATTATCCCGCCGATGACGATGCGTTCAAACCCCGCACACCCCGTGCACAATCATCCGACAGATTGAAATCGGGGGCAAATAGCCTGTGGAATCACTTGCGCACCGGCAGCAGTGCCTTTGCCGATTGGACGATTCGTATCGGTGATCGTGCCGACGTGCCAGGTCGGCTGGCCGCATTGGAAATTCCGCGGCGCTCTGGCGTCGCCGTCCGGCATGGGGCCGCCCTCTCCAAACAGATCGCCACCGCCGCTGGTCGCTCGGCCGCACGCGGCGGACGTAGCGCGGCCGCAGCCAGCGGGAGTATGTGGCAAAAATTGGCGCTGGGGGAGAAAATCACCAAAGTTGCGGGCGGCACCGGACGTGGATTAGGCGCCGTCGCCGACCGGACGCGCAGCAAAATCGCGACCGCCGCCAAGGCAGGAAAAAACAGTCTCGGCGAAGCGGCAAGCAAGCTGAACCCCGCTCCGCCCGCAGCGCCGTCATCGGGCCTAGATCAATTGCTCGAACGCGAACAGGCCAAGACCGACACCAAATCGGCGCCCGACTTGCCTCTGTTCGCCAGCGAAAAAATGACGGCCGCGCCCACCGCAACCAAAGCGGTGCCGACACAAAAGCCCGCTCCCGCGCCGTCACCTGCCAAACGCACCATCGCCGCCCAGGCGCCAGCGCAGCCCGCGGTGACGGCAGCCTTGTCGTCCTTCCCCGCCATGTCCGCGACCCGCTGGGCCGCGGTTCTTTTCGTCGCGCTGGTCCTCATCGCCGGCTCTTTCTGGCTCGGCGGGCGCTTCGGTGGTGGAATGAACCGCGGCCAGGTGGAGGCGGTCGTGGCCAGCTATATTCAGGAACATCCGGAAATTATCCCGCAGGCGCTCGAGGCACATCAGGCGAATCAAGTGGCCAAGGAGATCGAGGCCATTCGTCCGGCGCTTGAAAGGCCCTATGCCGGAGCGTGGGCGGGCAATATCAATGGCGATGTCAACGTCGTCGTGTTCACCGACTATGCCTGTGTATTCTGCCGGGCCAGCGTGCCCGATATCGACCGGCTGCTGCGCGAGGACAAGCGCGTCAAAGTCATCTTCCGGGAGCTGCCGATCATCGCGCCGCAAAGCCGCGACGCTGCGCTAATGGCGCTCGCGGCGGCGCGGCAAGGCAAATATGACGCCTTTCACCATGCAATGTTCGCAAGCCCTGCACTCGACAGCGCCGCAATCAAGCGGGTCGCCGACAAGGTTGGCGTCGTAACCGACGGCAGCGCCGACGCCACGGGCAGTCAGGCGCTGCTGCAACGCGAACTCGACAGCAATATTGCCATTGCTCAGCAGTTGCAGCTCAATGCTACGCCGACCTGGATTATCGGCGATCAACTGATGCAGGGCCAGCTTGGCTATGCCGGATTGCGCGATGCTGTCGCCAAGGCCCGCAAGGCCAAGTCCTGACCGATGTCGCAGGACAAAATAGGCCAATCGATCGCGCGGGGTATAGCAAATCCACAGATGATGGACGCCGCCTTAGCGTTGTTCGAGGGCAGACTGCATGACGCAGAACCGCTTCTAAAGGCGCAGTTGAAGCGCGATCCCTTTGACGTTGCCGCAATCCGTATGCTGGCCGAACTCGCGGCACGGATCGAGCGCTATCGCGACAGCGAAAATTTGCTCCGACGCGCGCTGGAAATTACGCCTGACTTCCTCGCTGCGCGTTCCAATTTGGCGACCGTCCTGCATCGCCAGGGCCGCTCAGCCGAAGCAATTGAAGAGCTGGAAAAGCTGCAACAGGTCGACCCAAACAATCTCATGAACGCCAATCTCAAGGCCGCTGCACTGGGCCGGGTTGGAGAGTTTGACGAAGCGCTGGATCTATATGAGCAGGTTTTGGAGGTGTTCGGCAAGCAGCCCAAAATCTGGATGTCTTATGGGCATATGCTCAAAACCGTCGGACGACAAACTGACGCGATTGCCGCTTATCGCCGCGCCTTGGCGCTGTCACCAACGCTCGGCGAGGTTTGGTGGAGCCTTGCCAATCTGAAAACTGTTCGGTTCGGCGATAGCGAAGTCGGCGCGATGCAAGCCGCGCTCGCGCAAGATGATCTAGCCGCCGAGGATCGCTTCCATCTCCATTTTGCGCTCGGCAAGGCGGAGGAGGATCGGCGGCAAGCCCAGACGGCATTCGAGCATTATGCCAACGGAAATGCCTTGAGAAAAAGGCTGCTCGATTATGATGCCGATCAGACGCGTGCGGCGGTGGAACATGCCAAATCGCTTTACACACCTAATTTTTTCGAAGCACGCAGCGATTTCGGTTCCAGGACGTCCGACCCTATATTCATCATCGGCATGCCTCGCGCCGGATCGACCCTGATCGAACAGATATTGGCGAGCCATTCAATGATCGAGGGCACGATGGAACTGCCCGACATTCCCAAACTATTCGCCAAGGCCCGCAATCAAGGCGGGATTGCCAAGATGACTGCCGCTTCAGCGCAAGCGCTGGGCGAGCAATATCTGCATGACACACGGGTGCAGCGCAAAAGCACCAAGCCCTTTTATATCGACAAATTGCCTAATAACTGGCTGCACATCGGCTTTATCCAGTTGATCCTGCCGCACGCCAAGATCATCGACGCGCGGCGCCATCCGATGGATTGCTGTTTTTCCAACTTCAAACAGCATTTCGCGCGCGGTCAGGCGTTCAGTTATAGCCTGACCGACATGGGGCGCTATTATGCCGACTATGTCGATTTGCTCGGTCATTTCGACGAAATTCTGCCGGGGCGTGTCCACAGAGTAATTCACGAGCGGTTGATCGCCAATCTGGAGGCAGAGGTGCGCGCGCTGCTCGCCCACCTGAATTTGCCCTTTGAGGAGGCGTGCCTGCACTTTTATGCCAATGATCGCGCCGTCCGCACGGCGAGTTCGGAGCAGGTGAGGCGGCCGATCAACAGCGACGGAGTCGGCCAGTGGCGGGCGATGGAGCCATGGTTGCAACCGCTAAAAGATGCCCTTGGTCCTGCGCTGGCGCAATATCCCACAACATCCTAGCCAGATGTGGTAATTTTGTCATAGCGGAGCGGGAAACGTCTCTGTGACGACGTGATTGCCATTACGCCGATTGACGACGTCACAAAATTAGAGAAAACTTGCCTTATGTTGCGGCGCAAGAATGCGCGCATGCACAATGAGGGGGTTTTTGAATGGCGGTTCGTTTTTCGCGTCGTGCACTTCTGTTGGCATCGTTATCGGGCGGCATCTTGTCAGCAACGCCTCTGCTCGCGCAGGAGGCCTCCGACCGGAACGACGATGACAGCATCGTCGTCACCGCGCAAAAGCGCGAGGAGAATCTGCAGAATGTTCCGATCAGCATACAGGCACTGAGCACCAAGAAGCTCGACCAGCTTAACGTTACCAATTTTGGGGATTTCTCGAAGTTGCTACCCAGCGTCTCATTCCAGTCCAGCCAGCCAGGGGTGACGACTGTCTATATGCGCGGCGTGGCGAGTGGCGGCGACGGCAATCATTCGGGTTCACTACCAAGCGTCGGCGTTTACCTCGACGAACAGCCGGTGACGACGATCGGCGGAACGCTGGACGTGCATGTGTATGATATTGCGCGCATCGAATCGCTCTCCGGGCCGCAGGGCACATTGTACGGTGCATCGTCGCAAGCCGGCACCATCCGTATCATTACGAACAAACCCAGCACCGCGGGGTTCGAAGGCCGGGTTGATGGTGAGATTAACAGCGTAAAAAGTGGCGGCACGGGTGGTCGTCTTGAAGGGATGATCAACGCCCCAATCAGCCAGATGGCGGCGCTACGCCTAGTCGGCTGGTATCAGCACGATGCCGGCTATATCGACAATGTGCCTGGGACGCGTAGTTTCCTGCCGACTCCGGGCGGCATTACGGTAAACAATGCGACGCTGGTCGAAAAGAATTTCAACGACGCCGAAGTGTATGGCGGCCGCGCCGCGCTCAAGGTCGATCTGGACGAGAATTGGACCGTGACTCCAACGGTCATGTATCAAAAGCAGATCAGCAACGGCACCTTTGCGCAAGATCCGCTTGTCGGTGACCTTCAGGTCCAACGATTCTATCCCGACTATCGCCGAGACCGCTTCATTCAGGCGGCGCTGACCATCGAGGGTAAGCTCGGTAATTTCGATGTAACCTATGCGGGGGCCTATCTTGATCGCAAGGCATTGCAGGTCAACGATTATACCGATTATGCAGAAGCCTACGACGCGCTCTATTCCTCCTATGGCGGGCTTGCCGGTTATTTCTACCTTCAGGACAATGCCGGCAACACTATCGATCCGCGTCAATTCATCATCGGCACCGATCATTTTCGCAAAACAAGCCAGGAATTACGCATCGCGTCACCGCAAGACGAGCGATTCCGCATCGTCGCCGGGCTGTTTTACCAACGCCAGAGCAACCAGATCCATCAGGACTATAAAATCCCAGGCCTGGCCGACGCTCTGTCAGTCAACGGTTTGCCCGGAACTTTGTGGCTGACCGAGCAAAAGCGTATCGACAAGGATTATGCTGCGTTCGGCGAGGCTAGTTTCGACATCACGCCGACCGTGACGGTGACTGGCGGCGGGCGTTATTATAAATATGACAACAGCCTGATCGGCTTCTTCGGCTTTGGCCGCAATCCGGCCGGCCCACCGTACAACGGCGCGGGCAGTTCGCGGACCGGCGTGGCGGGTTGTTACACAACGACTGGCGAAATTTTGCGCGACAATCCGGGCGGCACCTTGCTTCCAGCGGCAGTCCCGGGTGGCCCCTGCACCAATCTGGCGGACTTCGTCGGAGGAAATCTAGTACCAAAACGCACCAAGGATGATGGATTCACCCACAAGCTGAACTTGACGTGGAAACCCTCCGAAGATCTGTTGACCTATGCAACCTGGTCACGCGGGTTCCGACCTGGAGGAATTAATCGACGCGCTTCGGTCGGGGCCTATGCTACCGACTTTTTGACCAATTATGAACTCGGGATCAAATCGACGCTGGCTGGCGGACTGGTGCGGCTCAATGCAGCGATTTACCAGCAAGAATGGAAGCGCTTTCAATTCTCGTTCCTGGGGGCAAACAGCTTTACGGAAATCCACAACGGCCCGAATGCTCGAATTCGCGGTATCGAGGCCGATATCAATATTCGACCGACCGCGGGGCTCACAATCACCGCCGCCGCATCCTATACCGACGCCAAAACACGCAACAATTTGTGCGCCATCGACGATCCAACTTATACCTGTACCGACCCGGGCAATTCAATCAGCGCCCCTGCGGGTACACGGTTGCCGGTCACGCCGAGGTTCAATGGCAATACCACCGTGCGCTATGCCTTTCCGGTCGGGTCCGGCGAAGCGCATCTGCAATCGGTCATCGCCCATCGCAGTTCCGCCACCGCCGATATCCGGGTTGCCGAAGCCGGTCAGTTGGGGCGAATTGCCGGATCAACGACGGTTGATTTTGCCGCCGGATATGATTTTGGCAATTTCAGTTTGGAGCTGTTCTTAGAAAACGCGTTTGATGAGCGCGCACAGCTGGCTCGCTACTCAAATTGTGGCCAGTGCAACACACGGGTACAGGTTTTGGTGAACCGACCGCAAACGATCGGATTGCGCGCCGGTACCAAATTCTGATCGACTGACCTCGCGACATCAAAAAGGGGCCGGGCGGAAATGCCCGGCCCCTTTTAATGCGCCTATTGCCATTTGGGGGCGAACCATCGCCGGTCGCGCAGCACGACTTGCGCGGCATTATGTCCCGGTGCGCCGGTCACGCCGCCGCCCGGATGCGTCCCCGCCCCGCACATATACAGACCCTTCACCGGACCGCGATAACCGCCATGGCCGAGTACGGGTCGCGCCGACCACAGCTGGTCTAGCGTCATATTGCCGTGCATGATGTCACCGCCGACCAGCCCGAACTTGCGCTCGAGCCCCTTGGGGCTGAGCCGCGTCTGTGCGACAATGCTGGCGCGAAAGCCGGGGGCGTGGCGCTCGACCGTATCGATGATGCAATCACCGGCGGCTTCCTCTTCATCGTCCCAGTCGCGGCCATCGGGTAGCTCGGGAGCGAATTGCTGGCAGAACAGGCTCGCGACATGCTGACCAGAGGGCGCTAAACTGTCATCGACGGTCGAGGGGATCAGCATCTCGACAATCGGCGCCTTCGACCAGCCATGTTGCTTTGCATCCAGAAAAGCGCGGTCCATATAATCGAGCGTCGGGGCCAGAATAATCCCCGATTGATGATGCTCGCCTGGTTCAGGCAAACAGGTGAAGCGCGGCAATTGGGATAGCGCGACATTCATCCGGAACGTGCCGCTGCCCGCCTTGAACCCCTTGATGCGCCGCTGGAAATCCTTTGGCAGATCGCCGCCGTCGATCATCCGCTCGTAGAGAAGCTTGGGCCCGACATTGGCGATCACGCGCGTGGCCGCTATTTCCTCACCGCTTTGCAACCGGACACCGACCGCCTTGCCGCCGTCGACCAGCACCTTGTCGACGGGCGCTTCGAGGCTGATCTCGACACCGAGGTCGCGGCAGACCTTGGCCATGATATCGGTGATCTTGCCCATGCCGCCGATGCTGTGGCCCCACGCGCCCTTTTTGCCATTCACTTCGCCAAAGACATGGTGGAGCAATACATAGGCGCTGCCAGGCGTATCGGGGCTGGCATAATTGCCGACAACCGCGTCAAAACCAAAGGCCGCCTTGACCGCTTCGCTTTCGAACCAGCTGTCGAGCATGGTGCGCGCCGATTTGGTAAAAAGGTCGAGCACATCGCGTTGCTGCTCGACGCTGAGCCCCGCCATCCGCCGCCCTTGCCGCGCCGCATCGACGAGCGTGCGCAAACCCTCACCCATGTTGGGCGGCACCCGCAACGCGAGATCGCGCAGCACCTCGGCCACATTTTCGAGCGCGGCATAATAGGCCGGAAGCACTTCGGCATCATGGTCGGAAAATTTGCGGAACTCCGCCTGCGTCCGCTCAAGCCCGCCGCCGAGCTTCAAATAGCCGCCATCTTCCTGCGGCAGGAAATTGCTGATCGGGCGTTCGATCACGCGATAGCCATGATCGGCGAGCCGCATGTCGGCGATGACCTTGGGCTGGAGCAGGCTGACCGTATAGCTGGCCACCGAATTTTTGAATCCGGGCGCAAACTCCTCGGTCACCGCCGCGCCGCCGACGACATCGCGCCGCTCTACAATGCGGACCTTGAGCCCCGCGCGCGCCAGATAAAAGGCGCAGACGAGGCCGTTATGCCCCGCCCCGATGATCAGAGCGTCATAGCTTTTGGTCATGAAAATTCCTTGGCAAGCGGTGTTTCAACATGTTGGCGACCAAAACCGAGGCCGATAATGCGCCCCGGTATCCTGCGGAGCAGAGGCACGCGGTTAAGCAGGCGGACGGCAAAGGGAACATGGTCAACCTTGCCGCGCAGCATCGGTTCGATCACCCGCAAATGCGCCGCTCGCTGGAGCGTCTGCATATGCCGCGTCGGCTTCCAGCGCCGCTTCTGTACCCGCGCCAGCAACGGATCGGGGTCGGCGCCGCGGACAAGGGGAGCGGCAAGGACATTGGCGGCTGCCACCGCGTCCTGCACCGCCAGATTGATACCCACCCCGCCGACGGGCGACATGGCATGCGCGGCGTCACCAATGGCGAGCAAGCCGGGCCGGTGCCAGCGGGTCAGCCGGTCGAGCGATACGCTCAGCAATTTTACATCATCAAAGCTGGTGATGGCATCGATATGCACGCGCAACCCCGGCGCCAGCCCCACCACATCGTTGCGGAATGTGGCGATTCCCTTAGCCTCGATTGTCGCAAAGCTGCCCTTTTCGATGATGCGTGCGCATTGCCAATATCCGCTGCGCGGAATGGCGACGACCATGCCTTTCTTGTCGATGCTGCCAAGCGGCACGTCGGTCGCCGCTACCCTTTGGGGCATCGGGATGCGGAACCAGAGCACATCCATCGGCGCGCCCAAATCTTCGAGCGGCAGTTCGGCGGCATCGCGAAGCACCGAGCGGCGGCCATCGGCGGCGATGACAAGCCGCGCCGCTAGCGTCTCGCCGCTGGTCAGCGTCACGCCATTGGCCCGGCCCCTATCATCATAGGATAGTCCGCTCGCCTCGGTCGACATACGCAAAGTGAAGGTCTCGAAACGCTTGGCTTGAGCGGCAATGAAATCGAGCAAATCCCATTGCGGCATCATCGCGACATAGGGCGCGGCGACGGGCAAATGCTTCATCGTCGCAATCGTGTAGCGCTCGCCGAGCAGATCAAGCGTCAAAGTGTCGAGCGGCGCATGCGGCAGCCGGAGCAATGCTTCGAGCAGCCCGATCTCGTGAAATATTTCGAGTGTCGAGGGATGCACCGTGTCTCCGCGAAAGTCGCGCAAGAAATCGGCATGTTTTTCGAGCACCGTCACTGCCACCCCGGCCCGCGCGAGCAGCAAACCAGCTACCATTCCCGCCGGACCGCCGCCTACGATGATAACATCATCCACGCGTCTTGCTCCACCCCGTCGCGGGCGCCTTGTCTTGGCGCGCTTCGGGGATCAACTCGCGCATCCGCTTGCAGAAATGCTTGAGGCACACTTCCTTGTCGCTGAGCGGTCCCATGGTGAAACTTTGCGAGGCCATGCCCTGCTGGACGCGAGTGATGAGCATCGTATCCTCGGCATTGACCTGACGGTTGATGCGCCAGTTCAAATAGCGCGCGGCGCGCATTTCGCGGCGGTCATCGGGCAGAACATAGCTGATTTCGCGGATCAGACATTCGGTCGGACTGACCGGCAGCCACTGCATGAAATCGACCTGATCGGGATAGATATCAAAGGCGACATTGGGCCACAGTTTGAAATAGAGCCAGTGGCGCTGACTCGCCGCGGGCAAGTGCGGAACGGGCGGCAACAAGCGCTGGTACAGGCGCTCGGACCAGTTAGGCGAAGGGCGATCAATCAGATCGCCCCACATGCGGTCGACGCGCTCTTGGGCCTCGACGCCATAGCTTTTGCCAAACAGGCGGGTGAGGCCGGGATGGGCAACGGGAATGTGCAAACCATCCGAATAATTGTCGCCGACATTTTTCCAGTTCACGTCGCGCGGACGCAATGTGACGCGCCCCAGCGCGCGAAGCTCCTCGAACCGGTAAGGCGCGATTTGTGGCTCATAGGGCGTCATCATATCGGCCACCGACGGCCCGCCGTCATCGCTCAGTCGCACAAAGATAAAGCCGCGCCATTGCTCCAGATCAACCCGCACCAGCCCCGACTGCGCGCGGTCGAGCGTCGGATAGCTGGCGCTGTCGGGAACCCCGGTCAACCGCCCGTCGAGTGCATAGGTCCACGCATGATAGGGACAGACCAGCTTTTTTGCACAACCACTTGCCCCGTCGAGCAAGCGCGAACCGCGGTGACGGCAGACATTGGTGAAGGCGCGCAGACGCTCATCTTCATCGCGCACGACGATGACGCTCTCTCCGCAATAATCGATGCTGTGCCAGTCACCACGGTTCGGCATGTCGCTGACATGGCAGACGACCTGCCAGCTCGGGCGGAAAATGCGCGCCTGCTCAGCTGCGAAAAAATCGGGATCGCTGTAGGTCCACGCCGGAAGGCTCCAGCCATCGTGCGGGTCGCGGTGCGAATCAATGTCCAGCGCTGTTGCCATATTTGCATCCTTGTTATACATTCGTATAGCAATATGAAAGCCGCTCGCCAAGCCTTTACGCGCGAAAGCGCCGATGCCCGCCGCGCCGCCTTGATCGACGCGACAGCCGCCTGCCTCGCCGAACAAGGGCTGGCGGGCACCAATGTTCGTGCGATTTGCCAGCGCGCGGGTGTCTCGCCGGGGCTGCTACGGCATTATTTCGCGGGGATCGACGATCTGATCGCCGCCACATATGAAGCGACGAGCGAGAAAATGGACGCTGTCTTTGCCGCCGCGGTGGCCGGCGCCGCATCCGATCCGCGCGCGCGCCTCCTCGCTTATCTCACAGCCAGTTTCCGCCCCCCCGTCACTGACCCGCAGCTTCTGGGTGCCTGGACAGCCTTTTGGGCGCTGGCGCGCGCCGATGCGCGGATGGCCAAAATTCATACTGAAAGCTACGCAGGCTATCGCGCGCAGCTCGGCACATTGTTAGTCGCGTGCGGCGTCTCGGCCACCAAAGCGGAGCAACTTGCGGTGATGCTGACCGCGATGGTCGACGGGCTTTGGCTCGAATTGTCGCTCGACGACGCAAGCTTTGGCGCCGAAGCGGCCATAGCGATGGTTGAACTGGCTGTCGCGGCGCTCGTCTAAGATTTATTTCGACAAATCGCGCAGCAAACTGTCCCAATGCGCAAGCGCCGGGGGAATCGCGGAAACCGGGATGCGTTCATTGAGACCATGGGCAAAGCTGTCGCTCGCTTTACTGAACAGTCCTGCAACACCATAGCTTGGTACCCCAACGGCGCGGAAATGGACGCTGTCGGTCGCGCCAGCGCTCATCGACGGGATGATCGACAGGCCTGGCGCGCGCGCATGCACCGCCTTGGTCACCGCCGCCATCACATCAGCGCGCAGTGGTGAGGCATCGCTCGCGGTGGCAGCGGGATCATCGTTCACCTTGATTGCCGGATCGGCAATGACGCGTTCGAGTTGGGCGCGTACCGCCTCAACGGCGACGCCGGGGAAGATGCGGCAATTGATGTTGGCGGTCGCACGCTGCGGCAGCGCATTTTCGGCATGGCCACCAGTCACCAGCGTCGGGACGCAGGTGGTGCCGATCTGCCCGACATATTCAGGGTCGGCCATGATCTTTGCTGCCGCATCCTTGTCGGTGGGATCAGCGGCGAAAGCCTTGAGCGCCGCCCCAATTTCGCCGCCAACCTTGTCCGCAACAATCGGCATTCCGACCCTTGTCAGTTCGTTCTGCTGCGGCACGAAATGATAAGCACCGACTTTGGTGAGTGCGGCGGAAAGCTGGACAATCGCATTGACCGGCGACGGGCGCGAGCTGTGGCCGCCGGGGTTGGTGACTTCGAGAACGAAGTCGGCATAGGTTTTCTCGCCCGCCTGCAGCCCATAATATTGCAGCTTGCCGTCCTCGCCGATCAACCCGCCGCCGCCGTCACCGTTCAGCGCCATTTCGGCACCCTTATATTTGGCCGCGAGCGCCTGCGTCGTCACCATGTCGGTTTCTTCATCGCCCGAAAGTAGCAGGATGATCGAGCGCTTGGGTCTGAAGCCGTCCTTTTTGAGCTGCGCCATCGTCGCAACCATCATGGCAACGTCAAATTTATTATCCTCCGACCCGCGTCCGAAAATATAGCCATCCTCCTCGACTGGGACGAAGGGGTCGCGGGTCCAGTCCTTAGGGTCCGCCTCGACCACATCCATATGGCCAAGCAGCAGGATCGGTTTGGCTTTGCTCGTCCCTGCCAGGGTCGCAGCAAAGGTTGCGGTTTCGCCCATCGGCGTAATGACGATATCGCTATCGGCATAGCCCGCCGCCTTGAGCACGCCCGCATAATAGGCCGCAAGTTCGGGCACCTTTCCGCGTCCCGCGACAGTCGGGATCGCAACACTATCCTTGAGGATTGCCTTTGCCACGTTGCTATCGGCGGGCTTGGCGTGAAGGGGCGCGGCAGCGAATATCGCGGCGGCGAGAACGAGCGGGGCAGTGGTGAAGCGCATGGCACGACTATGCCGCGTTCGATCGGCTTCGCAAGGCCAAAAGAAAAACAGGATCGGGGTCGAGCCGCGCAAAGCGCAGCTTTGGTTAGGCCGACGCTTTCGTCTTGCTCTTTGGCGCCTTCGTCTTGGGCTTGAAGCGGCACAGGTCAGCGACCGGACAGCGCCAGCATTCGGGCGTGCGCGCCTTACAGATATAGCGGCCGTGCAGGATCAGCCAATGATGCGCGCCGAGGCGGAACGGTGCGGGCGTCTGTTTTTCCAGCATTTGCTCGACTGCGAGCACTGTCTTTCCCGGCGCAAGACCCGTGCGATTGCCGACGCGGAAGATATGGGTGTCGACCGCGAAAGTTTCGGCGCCAAAGGCACAGTTCATCACGACATTGGCCGTTTTGCGCCCGACGCCTGGGAGCTTGACAAGCGTGTCACGGTCGGCCGGGACTTCCCCGCCAAAATCGCGCACCAATATGTCCGACAGCGCGATGACATTTTTCGCCTTGGCGTTGAACAGACCAATCGTCTTGATATGCTGCTTCAGCCCCTCTTCGCCCAGATCAACCATCTGCTGCGGCGTTTTCACCTCGGCGAACAACCGTCGTGTTGCCTTGTTGACCCCGACATCGGTCGCCTGTGCCGACAGGACGACAGCGACGAGCAACTGGTAATCATTGTCAAACTGGAGCTCGGTTTCGGGTGCGGGATTGGCTTCGGCCAATCGGCTGTAGAATTCAAAAATATCGGCCCGCTTCACACCAAACTCCCTTGCCGTCAGCTCGCGCAGACTTGCCGGACAATGCTCGCCGCGTCCAGCGATGAACCCGCCGCCTCATTTGACTCGGTGACGGGTGAAGCCCAGCATTTCAACTCCTGATGGCGAGTCGCATAACGACTGCCTCTAATACCGACTCGGCACGGGGGCCGGACGAAATGGGCCATGAGGCCTATATTCCGGTGGTGGGAGAAACAGGATGAAGAAAATGATCAAAGCGGCCCTTTTGGCCGCAAGCCTTTCGTTCGCCAGCGCGACCCCTGCGATGGCGCAAAATTATCCGCTTTCGCCGGGTGACTATACCGAAGTCTCCATGATCAGTGTGTCGGACGGTGGCGGGTTGCAATATGCCAATTTTCTTGCCGATAACTGGCGTAAAACGCAGGAGTTTGCCAAATCCAAAGGCTGGATTAGCAGTTATGCGGTTTACACCAATTATAACAGCCGGCCAGGCGAGCCCGACCTATATCTGACGGTCACGTTCCCCAATTTTGCCGACGCGGCCGAGGAAGAACGGCGCAACCAGGCCTATCGCGATTATATGAAGAAAAATGACACCCAAATGGTCGCTGAATCGGGCGACCGTTCAAAATATCGAACCGTCATGGGCAGCTTTTTGCTGCGCGAGCTGAAGTTTAAATAGGGACTATGGCGGGGCGGGTTTGCAAAGACCCATCCCGCCTGTCGCGCCTTATTGATAGCCCGTGTCCTTGCTAGGCGGTCCAGGCCGATGCGTCGCTTTCCAGTCCATGGCTGCGCGCACGCGGCGCTGGACCGAGGGGTGCGAATAAAAAATAATCTCTTCTAGTCTGCCGGGCCGGGGGTTGCGATATTCGGCTGTCTTGACCAGTGCCGCAGCCAGCGCGTCGGGCAGATTCTGGGTCTTCATCGCATAGACGTCGGCTTGCGCCTCGTCATAGCGGCTAAAGCTGTTGGTGATCGGCTGGACGATCAGGCCGAACAGCGACAGGAAAAAAACGATCACCGGAAAACCGCGCGGATCGCCAAGAGCGGAGTCGCTGCCGAACCGGCGGGCGAGCGGCACGAACAGCCGGTCGGCGAGAAAGAAGAACAGGATCGAAAGGCCCGAAAAAAGAAATACGCCGCGCCAGATATGGCCCAGCACATAATGGCCGATTTCATGACCCGTCACCACCTTCACCTCGTCAAGCGAGGCCTTGTCCATGGCGACGTCCGAAATGGCGATGCGGGCCGATGAGGCAATGCCCGAAACATTGGCAGTAAAATTATTCGACTGGCGCGAGCCGTCATACATGAAAATATGATCGGCCGGAATATTGGCAGTTTTGGCCATTGCCACCAGTGCGTCATCGACCGGCCCTGCTGGAACGGGCTGATAATCGTTAAACAGCGGCTCAATAACGATCGGTGAAATCAACAAGAAGGTCGAGATGGCAATGGCCGAAAGTCCGCCCGACCACAGCCACCACTGCTTGCCAACGCGCCGGATCAGCGCATAAATGCCCAGAAAAAAGAGACCGCCTAGCAGCGCGGTTATCACGCCATTGAGCGCGGATTGACGCAGATAGTCGCCCAGCGGCTGGCTTGTCCGGCCATAGACCGTCTCTCGCCACCAGCCGGTATACACATCCCACGGCAAGGTCAGGATGGCCGAGAGCAACAGAAACGCCGTGCCCAACAGAAACGTCCGAAACGCCCAGCTTCGCGCTGCCAGCCGCGTATCCAGCCGGTCGAGGATTTTCATTCGCACGAAAAAAATGGTGACTATCGCAGCAACGAGTAACCCCCATAGCTGGAGCCAATGGTTGCCCGTCGTGTAATCGGCGGCCATTTCAAGCGCCACCGGACCCAGACCGTTGATATATGCGGCCGTCGCTGCAGCTGGATTAAACATTGGACCCTCTTATGTGTATTGGTGTAGCCATACAGCTTTGCGGCGATGGTTCAATATCAGTTTTCATCATCCTCCTGCGCTGCGCGATGGCGCTTCATCGCATCGCTAAAGGCTGCAGCCATGATGCCGGTCGGCATCGCCACCATCGCCACGCCGGCAATCGCAACAATCCCGCCGAATAGCTTGCCTAGCGGCGTGATCGGCGCGACATCACCATATCCGACGGCCGTCAACGTAATTACTGCCCACCACAGCGCGCGCGGGATGCTGCCAAATTGTTCGGGCTGGATATCGCCTTCGACCCAATAGAGCGCGGTGGCACCAAATAGCAGCAAAATGCCCGCCAACACCGCCGCGATCAGCAGTTCATATTTGCGGGTCCCCAGCGCCGACATCAAATGATGCAACGCAACCGACATACGGCCCAGCTTGGCAAGCGCCATGATCCGCGCCAGTCGTAGCAAGCGAAACACCACGACATCGGCCCCGAACAGCGTAGATGCTGCCGCCATCAACACGAGAAAATCAACGATTGCCCAAGGCGTCACGACGAAACGCAATCGCTTGGTTGCCCTCGATTCGGGACCGCTGGCATAGCCCGCGGCATAGAGGCGCGCAGCATATTCAACTGCAAACACCGCGAATAAAAGATCATCAAAAGCGCGGATAGAATCATGCCAGCGCAGCTCGATTGATTGTTCGGTGGACAGGATCGAAATGACGGTCCCGATGATGATCAAAAAAATGATCGTCCAGTTGATCGGCGACAGGCCGTGTCTGGGCCAGTCCAGCGGATCCAGCTGGTGATAGAGTCGCTGCCCCCATTTCGCGCGCGTGGCCATGTCGGTCCCCCTGTGCGCCAATGTAAACCGATTGACGCCAAACGCCAAAAGGAACTGATTAAATCCCCAACACCGCGTTCATGTCATACCGCCCCGGCGGCGCCCGCGTCAGCCACAGCGCCGCGCGCACTGCCCCGCGCGCAAAAATCATGCGATTTTCAGCGCGATGCGAGAGGGTCAATATTTCCTCTTCGCCCGCAAACACTATATCATGGTCACCCGCGACAGTGCCCCCGCGCAGCGAGGCAAAGCCGATCACGCCATGTTTGCGCGGACCGGTGGTCCCGTCGCGCGCCCTTTCGCTGCAGGTCGCCAGATCGATGCCGCGCCCTTCGGCAGCTGCTTGGCCCAGCAGAAGCGCCGTGCCGCTCGGGGCATCGACCTTGTGCCGATGGTGCATCTCGACGATTTCAATATCCCAGTCGCTGCCCAGCCGCGATGCTGCATCGCGAACCAGATGGGCAAGCATGGTGATACCAAGCGAGGTATTACCCGTTTGCAGCACCGCAATATCCTGCGCGGCATTATCGATCAGATAATGATGTCGTTCCTCCAGCCCGGTCGTACCGATCACAATCGGCGTCTTCGCCGCGATACAGGCGTCGAGTGTCGTCTCGAGCGCGGCGGGAGCGGAAAAATCGACCAGCACATCGCTCGTCGCGGCCAGCGGAGCAACCTCGCCATCCTTGTCAACGCCGCCCGCATTGACCTGCCCTGCGTCCGATATGGCAAGAACAAGCGCATTGCCCATGCGTCCCTTGCTGCCGATGATGCCGATATTCGTCATGGCTTGCAATTCACCCCGTGCGCGCTGAGCATGTCGAAAGACCGCTCTTGTTTCCTGACCACCAATAGGGGCAATGACAGGTCTTCGACAAGCGAGGGCGAACGGAAAATCGGGTTTTGGATCAAATCGACAACATCGTCATCCTGACCGGCGCGGGCATCAGCGCCGAAAGCGGCATCGGCACGTTTCGCGATGCGGGCGGATTGTGGGAACAGCACAAGGTCGAGGATGTCGCCACGCCAGAGGCTTTTGCCCGCGACCCCGATCTGGTGCTGCGATTCTATGACATGCGCCGCGAATCGATCCAGCAGGCACAGCCCAACGCCGCGCACGCCGCGCTGGCACGGCTCGATGCCGCTTGGGCGGGCGAGTTATTGATCGTCACCCAGAATGTTGATGATCTGCACGAACGTGCAGGGGCAAACCGCTTACTCCATATGCACGGCGAACATCTCAAGGCCTGGTGCACCGCTTGCAATGTCCGCAACATCTGGAACGGCACGCTGATCGATCGCCCGGCCTGCCCCGCGTGCGGCGCACCTGGCAAGATGCGCCCCGATGTCGTCTGGTTCGGCGAAATGCCCTATGGCATGGAAGACATTTACACCGCGCTCTCCCGCGCCGATCTGTTTGTGTCAATCGGCACATCGGGCGCGGTTTATCCAGCGGCGGGCCTGGTCCGCGAAGCCCGCGAACAAGGGATTGCAACGATCGAGCTTAATATGGAGCCAAGTCAGGGTTCGCACTGGTTCGATGCGACACGCCATGGTCCTGCAACCGAAGTGGTGCCGGCCTGGGTGGAGGAGTTACTCGCATGACACAAATTGTGACTGGTCACTGCCATTGCGGCGCCATTACCATTTGCGTACCGCAGGCGCCTGAACAGATTTTGCAATGTAATTGCAGCATGTGTTGCGCAAACGGCTTTCTGGGCAGCTATTTTGATCCCGCGACGGTGACGATTACCGGCGGCGAGCACGGTGACCCCTATGTCTGGGGCGACCGGACCATCACGATCTGGCATTGCCGCCACTGCGGCACGACGACGCACTGGACGCCACTTCCCGGCACAGCGCCCGACCGTATGGGGGTCAATATCCGGATGTTCGCGCCCGAAATCTGGAATGCGCTGCCCGTCCAGTTTGTCGATGGTCGGTCCTTCTAACGCCGCGCTGAGAAAAAATCCCTGAGCATGTCGGCCGCTTCCCCTGCACCGAGGCCCTCATAAACCTCAGGCCGGTGATGACAGGTCGTCTGAGCGAAGAAGCGCGGCCCGTGCGCCACCGCGCCGCCCTTGGGATCGTCGGCACCATAATAGAGCCGCGCGATCCGCGCATGGGCGATCGCGCCTGCACACATCGCGCAAGGCTCGAGCGTCACATAAAGATCGCAACCATCGAGCCGGTCGCCACCCTGGCCGCGCGCCGCATTGCGAATCGCCACCACCTCGGCATGTGCAGTCGGGTCATGTGTTGTGCGTGGCTGGTTGTGCCCCTCGCCGATAATGACGCCATCCTTGACGACGACCGCGCCAACGGGCACTTCGCCCGCCAAAGCCGCGGTTTTTGCAAGATCCAGCGCGCGGCGCATGGGGGCGGGAAGTGGAAATTGTGCCATGGCTTTTCCCGCTAGTCCCTTGACGAATCTGCGGCAAGCCGATAAGCGCGCGCCTTTCCCGGCCCATCCGGACCTGCCTTGCCCGTTTTACGGGGAGAGCTCGGACGCCGACCTGTTATTTTTATACGAGGACAAGCATCATGTCGCGCATTTGCGAACTGACCGGCAAGGGTCGCATGGTTGGCAACAACGTCAGCCACGCCAATAACAAGACCAAGCGCACTTTTCTGCCCAATCTGCAGAATGTAACCTTGTTGTCGGATGCTCTCGGCAAGGGCGTAAAGCTGCGCGTTTCGACGCACGGCATACGTTCGGTCGAGCATAATGGCGGTCTCGACAATTGGTTGATGAAGGCTGGCGACGACCAGCTATCGGCCAACGCCCGCAAATTGAAAAAGGAAGTTGCGAAGAAGCTGGCGACACCCGCCGCCGCTTAAGCGCACTTTATTTTTCGAATCGCTTAGGGGCGGCCCGGTTTCGGCGCCGCCTTTTTGCTGTCCGCCTTTTTTCGCGGTGGCAGATGGACGAGTTCGAAGCGCAGCAACAGGCTGCGCTGCCAGACATTGAAATTATTGTCCGATACCAGCCACAAAAAGGTGCGTCCGCGCACAACTGCGACGGCCGCTCCTTCAAAATTTTCCGCCAGCGCCAACGGCACACGTCCGATAGCGCGTGACCGCAAGACGCCGTCAGGCTGAATTTCGGCAGGGTCGGCAATAGCAATGATCGTCGTGAAAACCGGATTGAAGCCCACCCGTCGGTGAACGATCAGGATGCGGCCATCGGGCAAGGTGGCCGCATCGCTGACAAGCCCCTTGCCTTGCGCATCATAAAAGAATCGCAAAGGCGCTTCGCCTCGAACCGCCGGGTCGCCTCGATACAAAAGCGCCTCGGTTCCGCGCGGATCGGCGGCGGCTTTTTCCGAAAAAATGACGGTGCGTGCGTCGGCAAGCCGCGCCATCGCCTCTGGCCCGCTATTCAATGGCCAATGCGCCATGGCTTTGGGCCATGATCGCAATTCGACACGCATCATATCTGCGCTCAACCGCCAGATCTGATTGATGCCTTCCAGCCCGATCCAGCTTTTACCGCTTTTCGGATCAAAAATCAGCGATTCGGAATCGCGATAAAATTTCTCCGCCGGATAATGGAAGGGCCGCGGTAAGCGATGGATAGCAAGCTGGCTGATCGCGCCATCATCGGCCAGCGTCATGCGCGTCCAAACCCCATTGTCTCCAACCAGTTGAAACCGCCCTGGCCCCATCCGGGCCAGTGCGGAAAAGCCGCCAAAGTGGCTGTTGGGGCTGACGAGATGCCATCCCTGCACGAATCGCAGCGTGCCCGACTGCGGACCGGAAAAGAGAAGCGGAAGAGCGCGCGCCACCTGATCGTCGCGCTCGACGGCATAGCGCATCGCCTGGCCCGGAAGGGGGCCAAGTGTAACAAAGAAGACAAGGGCAAGGAAAAGGCGGCGCATTTCCACTGCGTTAGGCAGCAAGACGTCCCCAGCGCAAGCCTCAACGCCACCCGCAATTCTGAACCGCAGCCAACAAGCCCATTCAGGCTTGGCTCAATCGGGCGGGTCCAAAAGAGGCAAACCGACCCACCGCCCCACACGGGCCCAGATAAGGACATGGAGAAAGACAATGAACAAGACCCTCACCCTTTCCCTCGCCGCCCTGATGTCGACTGCGACCTTGGGGATTGCCACACCCGCAGCTGCCCAGCATGGCTATGGGGACCGCGATGGCTATGGAACCTATTATAGCGGATATGACCGCGATGACCGTCGTTATGACCGTCGCGGCGATTATCGCCACAACCGCGATTACCGGAGCCGCAACTATCGCGATCAGCGTGATTATCGCGGCCAGCGCAACTATCGCGGACGCCAGTGCGACAATGGCACCGGCGGCACCATTATCGGCGCGATTGCCGGCGGCCTCGCCGGCCATGAAATTGCCGGTCGCGGTGACCGCACCGTCGGCACCATCTTGGGCGGCGCCGTCGGCGCCATCGCAGGCCGCGCCATCGACAAGGGAAATGACGGCTGCCGTCGCTAAATAGCCGCTCCCAGCTATCGTCACTCTTGAACCCCGCCCGGTCGTCGACCGGGCGGGGATTTTTCTGCTTTGCACGCGCAGACGATAAAGGCGGCAGCATAGGCCGCTTCATCCGCACAACTTGCCAATCCCGCGCGACCCGCCTAATCTGGCACCAAGTGCAGGTCGCCCTTTTGCGGTCCTGTGAGCAAAGACGGGTAAGAAATAGCCATGGGACAAATGGCAGCGCCATCAGGGCGACCGCTACGGCGCAATGCGCCAGTGGCCGAACGCGGGAAAGCGGGAGCCTCTCCACGTTCCAGCTATGCACAGCGCCCGCGTAACTTTGGCGCCATCGACCTTGGAACCAACAATTGCCGCCTGCTGATAGCGCGTCCGCAGGACGGCGAGCTTGTCGTCATCGATGCCTTTTCGCGTATCGTGCGGCTCGGCGAGGGGCTGCACAGCAGCGGTGAAATCAGCGAAGCGGCGATGGATCGCGCGGTCGCGGCGCTGGCGATCTGTGCCGACAAATTGCGTCGCCGCCATGTCAGCCTGTCGCGTGCCGTTGCTACCGAAGCATGCCGCCGCGCCTCCAATGGCGCATTGCTGGCCGAACGGGTGCGGAGCGAAACGGGTATATTGCTCGACGTCATCTCATCCGAGGAAGAAGCCCGACTTGCCGTACTGGGTTGCCATAATTTACTTGAGCCTGGTGACGGCCCGGCGCTGATCTTCGACATTGGCGGCGGCTCTACCGAATTGATTCACATCGATTTGTCAGCCGGCGACATCCAGATTCGTGATTGGGTCAGCGTTCCGTGGGGCGTCGTATCGCTAACCGAACATGTGCCGGTAGAGGCCGACACGCTCAGCGCGCGCCAGGCAAGCTATACCCGAATGCGCAGCGTGACGGCCGACGCCTTCGCGGCCTTTGCCATACGGGCGCAGGCGATGGCTGGCCAACCGCTACGCCTGCTCGGGACTAGCGGGACCATCACGACGCTTGCCAGCGTATTTCTCGACCTGCCGCGCTATGACCGACGGGCGGTCGATGGCCTGATCGTCCCCAGCGCAGCGATGCGCGACATCAGCCAGAGGCTCGCCGACGCCAGCATTGACGAACGTTCCACTATCGCCTGCATAGGGCGCGAACGGGCCGATCTGGTGGTCGCTGGCTGCGCGATACTGGAAAGCATTTTCGACCTTTGGCCCGCCGAACGTGTCGGTGTAGCCGACCGCGGTATCCGCGAGGGCATTTTGCGCACGCTTGCAGCGCAGGGCGGTGATATTCCCGTCACGCGGCCGGGACCGCGACCATGAGCGGCGCCGGGGGTACCGGCAAAGGCCGTGGAGCGCTCCACCAGCGCGTCAAAACAGCCAAGCGGCGTTCGGCATCCTCGACCCGCTGGCTGGAGCGGCAATTGAACGACCCCTATGTCCATCGCGCACAGGCCGAAGGATATCGCTCTCGCGCCGCCTATAAATTGATAGAACTGGACGAGAAATTCTCCTTTCTCAAAAAGGCACGTGCCGTTGTCGACCTTGGCATCACGCCTGGTGGCTGGTCGCAGGTCACGCGCAAGGTCAACCCGCGCGCGCGGGTCGTGGGAATTGATTTGCTGGCGTGCGAACCCATAGAGGGCGTCGAAATTCTCGAGATGGACTTTATGGACGACGCCGCGCCTGATGCCCTATTGAAGGCGCTGGATAGCGCGCCCGACCTCGTCATGTCGGACATGGCGGCCAACACCGTCGGCCATCAACAGACCGACCATCTGCGCACCATGGGCCTCGCCGAAACTGCGGTTGATTTTGCCATCCGCACCTTGATACCCGGCGGCACTTTTGTGACCAAAGTCTTCGCCGGGGGCGCCGATCATGCGTTGCTGATGCTGCTCAAGAAAAATTTTACCACGGTGAAACACGCCAAGCCCCCCGCCAGCCGCAAGGGCTCTCCCGAACTTTATGTCGTAGCTCAAGGCTTTAAGGGCCGGCGCGATGGCGCTTAGGCGCGGTTGGCGCCCGCTGCTTGTAACCGCCGCTTTGGGGCTGGCAATCAACAGCGTTGCTATGGCGCAATCGGCACCCCCGCCTCCCCCGCCGCAGCCGCCTCCCCTACCGCCAGTTCCCAATGCGCCGCCGCCCAAGGTGCAAAATCAGGACAAGCGGAGCCAGGCAGAAGAATGGCGCGATCCGCTGGCAGACTGGATGCTTTGGGAAGGTGTCGGTGAGTTGGCGGTCGGCCATGTCATCAGCGATCCGCTAACCACCGGCTTTGGCAATCCTGACTATCTCGAACCCGCCAGCCGTCCATCGTCTGACAGGGCGAACAAGCGGACCGCGAGCATCGACAAGCCGCAATAGATGGGTCGCCTCTATTCTCGCCCAAATCGCTTCGCTATGACAGGTTCCGAGCGATCGAACTCTTCTTACATCCGTCCACTTGGTTTCGGGGTGAAATAATGCGCCACAAGTTTCGCGAATCTATCGCCGTCATGGCTTTGTCGGCCTTTGTGCTTGCAAGCTGTGGTGGCGGAGGTGGCAATGGGGGCGCGGCACCCCCCGTATCGGTTAGCCCGACACCATCGCCTACGCCTTCGTCGACGGCCTGCGCCCTGTCGTCACGCCAAAGTTTTGTCAAATCGGTGATCGACGAATGGTATTTGTTCCCGAATGATGTCGCGACTGGCGTCAATCCGGCGAGCCATTCGACGGTGCAATCCTATATCGACGCGCTGGTCGCACCGGCCCGCGCCATGGGCAAAGACAGATATTTCACCTATCTGACGTCGATCGCTGCTGAAAATGCCTTTTTTAGCACCGGCTCAAGCGCCGGCTTCGGCGTGCGGCTAAGTTATGTCACCGCATCGGGCCGCGTCCTGATTGCCGAAGCATTTGAAGGCACGCCGGCTCTAGCCGCCGGGATTGACCGCGGCGCCGAAATCATCGCGATCGGGACCAGCACCGGCAATTTGCGCACCGTCAGCAGCATCATTGCCAGCGAAGGCACAGCGGGGGTCACTAACGCACTCGGCCCCAACGACGCGGGCATTCAGCGGGTACTGCGGATCACCGACGCCGCGGGAACACGCGATGTGACGGTGACCAAGGCGGCCTATGATCTGGACCCGGTATCGGACCGTTATGGCGCAACGACAATCAGCGATGGCGGCAAAACCTATGGCTATATCAATCTGCGCAGCTTCATTTCGTCGGCCGATCCCCAATTGCGCACGGCCATGCTTAGCTTTCGCAATCAGGGCATCACCGACATCATCATCGACCTGCGCTATAATGGCGGCGGGCTGGTTTCGACGGCGGAGCTGTTCGGCGATCTGCTAGGTCGCAATCGATCAACAAGCGAATTATTCTCGCAAACCAACTTCCGCGCTGAAAAGTCAGTCAATAATGATCGGCATTTCTTTCAAACACGACCCGAATCAATCGCGCCGACGCACATCGCCTTTATCGGTACCGGTGCGACGGCATCGGCCAGCGAGTTGGTGATCAACGGAATGCTGCCTTACCTCGGCACCAATATGACGCTGATTGGCGCCAATACATTTGGCAAGCCGGTGGGCCAGATCGCGCTCGATAAAGCCGAATGCGACGACCGCATGCGCGTCATCGCCTTTTCCACCGGCAATGCGCTGACTGCTGGTGACTATTTTGACGGGCTGGCTCCCAAGATCAGCAACAGTTGCGCCGCCGTTGATGATTTGGCTTTCCCGCTCGGGGACGCGCGCGAAGCGTCGGTTAAGGCGGCGATCGACTTTCTTGCCGGTCGCGCTTGTGCCACGTCACGAATAGCCGGTGCCGAAGTTGGCGCAAGCTCGGCGCAAGCCACCTTGGAGGGAAAAATGCCGGACAAGAAAATGCTGGAACCCGCCGACCCCTCCGCCGCACAACGGCAGGTGCCCGGTCTGTTCTGACAATAAGAGCCGGTTAAACCCGTGATGATTTGTTGACCCAGTTGCTGGCACAACGCAATTGAGGAGTTGGGTGAGTGAAAGTGGCCCCGCATTGCCTTTCCTTGGCGCATGTGTCCGCCGACCTAGGCCCTGACTGCACTGCAAATGCGAGATCGTTGCGCCGCCTCAGGTCGAGCGATCTGCGGTCGATGCGACATCATGGAAAGGTCTCGTCGGCGAGCTTGAGGTCGAAGAGGCGTGGCCTAGTGAGGAATCGCCACATATTGACCCCGCGAAGCGACAACGTGCCTTTGGTGATCGATTGGGTATCGCTTTATCAATCATAATTGGGCTATATTGTGATGGATAGAAAGGTATCCTATCGATCATGCGCTGGAATTGGCAACTTCCCGACTGGCCTGATTTCCGCTTCGATGCGGAACGCATCCGCGCGTCAGAAGAGCAATTCCTGAAAGGCTCCGGCGTCGTCATCGGTGCGATGCATCACCTAGAAGCCGATGAGCGAGATGGCCTGACCATCGAACTCATATCGCAGGAAATTGTCGATAGCTCAGCTATTGAAGGCGAAATCCTCGACCGCGCCAGTGTCCAGTCGTCGCTTGCACGGCATCTGGGCTTTGCTGCCGACCAGCGCCGCGCCAGCGCGGCTGAGGCCGGGGCAGCCGAACTCATGGCCGATGTTTATCGCAACCATGCCGCGGCGCTTGACGATCAGACGCTGTTCGCGTGGCAAGCGATGCTTATGAACGGGCGCCGCGACATTGCCGATGTCGGACGTTACCGTAGCCATGAAGATGCGATGCAGATCGTTTCGGGTGCACTCCATGCGCCCCGTGTGCATTTCGAGGCACCGCCGTCAAATGCCGTCCCGATGGAAATGTCCCGTTTCATCGCGTGGTTCAACGACAGCGCGCCGTCGTCGCTGAACTCGCTTCCTGCGATCACCCGTGCCGCTATCTCGCACCTGTGGTTCGAGAGTATCCATCCTTTTGAAGACGGCAATGGCCGGATCGGGCGCGCGATTGCTGAGAAGGCATTGGCACAAAGCCTCGCCTCCCCGACGTTGACGGCGCTCGCGGAAACGATCCATCGCCACCGCAAAGCCTATTACGCCGCGCTTCAGCTTGGCAGCCAGAGCAATGACATCACAGCCTGGTTGACGTGGTTTGCCGATATTGTCACCGAGGCGCAGGCGCGGACGATCACCCGCATCCGCTTCCTGATCGACAAGACGAGAATGCTCGATCGCTTGCGCGGGCAAATCAACGAGCGGCAGGAGAAGGCGCTGCTACGCATCTTCCGCGAAGGACCGGACGGATCCGAAGGCGGTTTGAGTGCCGGGAACTATCGGACGATCACCGGGGCCAGCCTTGCCACCGTGACACGCGATTTGGCCGATCTTGTCGAGAAAGGTGCGCTCATTCGCACCGGTGAGCGGCGCTATGCGCGTTATCAACTCGCAATTGACGAAGATGTTGATCGCAAATGAAACTTCCAACCGGTTTGTTGATTGCGAGGCAATAATCACCAATATCGGTGAGATCGGAGTGGCTGACGATGATCAGCAGATCATAATCCGACTGATAGCCATTCTCGGGTTCATCGACTCAGTCGCCGCGCGCATAGCTGCCGAACAGAACGATTTTCTGTACTTTGCCGTTCTTCTTCCACGCCTGCGTCGCGCGCGAGGTCGCGACGGCAAATTCGTCCATCAAAGCCCGCGTCGCTCGCGCCAGTTCTTCCTGCTGCGGCTGCGGATGGTGATCAACTTCGTTCTTCATAAACGGATTCTCGCCATCTTTACGCCCGGCGGCAAGACCTCATTGCGGTCGATCAGCATCGACTGGCCCAAATCGGATAAAAAAACTATGCCGAGCCGATTATCCCGAAGTTGTTGGAAAGTCGGGGCCTCACGCGCCCGCTCGGCATAGTATGGCGCTCGGCATAAAGTCCGCACTATGCGATTACCGACGAGGAGCTTACCTGGCTCGGCGAGCGGGTTACGATATTGCTGGCCTTGGTAGAGACACTTTGTCGCGACCATTTGAACGATGAGGGTGCGGGAGCCGGCTAGGTATAGACCGGTTGCGGGGTGAATATCCAAGGACGGGCGACAAGATAATCCTTTCGGTAACCGCGTATCTATCCCGGCATTGACGCTTTGACCTATGGCCGGTCGCCGCCTTCAAAACCGTGCGACCCCGCTATTTTCCCCAGGCCTGCGGCCTTCCTCGCGAACACAAAATAGCGGCGTCTTCCGGTCGTCCACTGACGTTTCCGCCTGCGGTTCGAAGGTGCCTTGACCCGTCCATATCTGGTCGGCGTCGCCGGGAACAGGTCCCGGTCACAATCAAGGAAGAAACATCATGGCTGCCATCGGATATGTCACCAAGACCGACACCGGCTCATTCAAGGGCCAGCTTAACACCCTCACCATCAAGGCCGACATCGAGATCGTCCCCAATGCCAAGAAAGCCAGTGAAATCCAGCCCGACTATCGCGTGCTGGCAGGCGGCGTCGAAATCGGTGCAGCGTGGAACCGCCGCTCGGAGGCAACCGGACGCGACTATGTGTCGCTGAGCCTTGCCGCACCCGAGTTCGGGCCGCGTCGGCTTTACGCCAACCTCGGCCGTGCGCCAGGGAACGACGATGATCGCTTCGCGATCATCTGGAACGCGGCAGACTGAAGGACTTGGCCCGGCCTCGTAAGAGGTCGGGCCAATTTTCCTGATTGTCTTGCCCGATGAGCACGATCCCAAGCCTCGCCGGGTCATTCGCGCATCAAGAGCGCGAGCAGCGCCGGGTTCACGAACAGTCGCTCACGACCAGCCTTGCGCTCTTCGAGCAGCCCGATCGATGCGAGTGTCTTCAGGTAGGTCGATGCCGATTGCCGCTGCGCAATTCCTGCCTCGACCAGATTGCTGATCCGGCAATAGGGTTGTGCGAACACCAGCTCGGCAAGCTCGCGGCTGTAAATGCGCGGTGATTTTTCTCGCATCGTTGCCGCCGTTTGATCGAGCAGGAGCCGGATGGCTCGGATCCTGGCGCTCGTCCAGCGCGCGGTTTCGCCGACCGCATCGATCAGGAAGAGCAGCCACGATTCCCAATCGGCTTTGACCGTAACCCCAAGCAGCAAGCGATAATAATCGCTTTTCCGGCGGATGATGGCGCGGCTCAAATAAAGCACAGGGATATCGAGTAATCCCTGTTCGACCAGAAAGAGAAGGTTGAGGACGCGTCCGGTGCGACCGTTGCCATCGGCGAAGGGATGGACCGCCTCAAACTGATAATGTTGCACCGCGAGACGGATAAGCGGATCGACATCGTCGGCGGCATGGATATAGGTCTCCCAATTACCGAGCAGATCGCGGATCAGCCGTTCGCCTTCGGGCGGGGTATAGATGATCTTACCAGTCCGGTCGTTGGCGAGCGCGGTCCCCGGTGTCGTTCGGATGTTGATATCGACATCCTTTATTGTCCGGCAGATGTCGACTGCCGTCCGCGTGGACAAGGGCCGCTCTGACAGGCTTTGATAGCCGTTCGCGAGCGCGGTGCGATAACGCAGCGTTTCTTTGGTTGCGGCATCGGCTCCCGCATCGGACGGCGTGCCAGCGAACCGGAACAGCTGATCGCCCGTCGTCACGATGTTCTCAATTTCTGAGCTGGCCTGTGCTTCCAAGAGCGTAATGCTGTTGATAAGAATGGCCTGATCGGGGATGAGATCGCCCAGCGCCTTGAGTTCGGCTAGCGCCGCCCGCGCCGCTATGCACGCCTTCAGCACAGG
Source organism: uncultured Alphaproteobacteria bacterium (assembly GCA_963844225.1). GTDB lineage: Bacteria > Pseudomonadota > Alphaproteobacteria > Sphingomonadales > Sphingomonadaceae > Sphingopyxis. The sequence goes on from CAWJNG010000015.1 coordinate 96,183, forward strand.
CTGCGATTCCAGCGCCGACGCTGGTGGCAGCGTCGGCAGGTCGTTAAAGGGGCGAGTGACATCAAATTTCATATGTCGATGTTTAGTTAAATAATCGACATATTCAACCAATATGTCGATGGCATCGACATTTGCGACGCAGTCGTTTTTGAGCGGTCGTCAGCTTTCGTCGAACATCCCGACAAATTCCTTATCACTGTAGTAGCGTATCTTTTTCACAATCAACGGGTTCTCGCCGCCGCGCATCAACAGCAGATTATCGGGCGCGAGTGTCATGATTTCGTTCGGGTCCATGAGGTTGCGGGTGACGAGGTGCTGGCTTCTGCTGAAGGACCGTTCGGGGTCTTTGAACATCACATCTTTCTCGCTCTGCCCTTCGGTCTCATAGGTGATGGTTTCGCGTCCCATCGTCTTCGACAGCATATCGGCGGTGTCATAATCATTGACCCCGAACGCTTGCAGGACACCGGCGTTAGAAAGAAACGTGCCCGCCTTTGTTCCGTAGAGGCTGCGCAACTGGTGGATGTCCTGCAAAATCGGCCAGAGTTGCAGCCCATACCGGACCATCCATGTGTTCGGCGGCGCTCACCTCCAGCCCGCCATACTTGGCCTTCCGGTTGTAGATCGTCGCTTCCGACACGCCGTGCCGACGAGCAAGGTCAGCGGTCTTCACGCCCGCCTCGAACTCCTTCAACACGCCAATGATCTTGGTGGTGATTTCGTCATAGAGGTTCGTCCGGTCGCCTTTTGCTTGGGACCGGGAGCGGGATTTCTTTCGGGACATCACGGGATACTCCGCGACAGGCGCCGGAAGCCTCTCTTCCGACTTTCAACCCGTCACGGCAAACCCCTTCCGCACTCTCACTCTCAAAAGGGGGCGTTGCGGGAAAATTCGCCCCAGAAGTGGTCGGACGAGACTACAGGCTCGATCGCAGGGGAAGGCCCTCCCCCTTTAACCTCGTTTTCCAACTTCTCTTTCTCTCAGTTCCAATCAACATACTGTTGACTTCCAATTATCACGGTTCATAGTTCCAATTTACGGAAGGCGGGATTCGGGTGTACGAACGGTTTGTTGAACATCGCGCCAAGGAAGCGCTTTCCGATACGCCCGTGGTACTCATTGTCGGACCCCGCCGTGCTGGAAAGACCACGCTCGTCCAGAAGCTGGGCGAGGACGGGCGAGTCTATGTCACTCTGGATGACCAGACGGTCCTTGATGCCGCGCGCTCCGATCCGACAGGCTTCATCCGGGGTTTCGACCGCGCAATCGTTGATGAGATCCAGCGCGCCCCTGATCTCCTGCTGGCGATCAAGAAAACGGTGGACGAGGACTACCGTCCTGGCCGCTTTCTGCTGACGGGCTCGGCCAATGTCCTGACATTGCCGAAAGTCGCGGACAGTCTCGCGGGCCGCATGGAAACCATTCGGATGCTGCCGCTTGCCCGTGCCGAAATAGAGGGCCGCGCGCCAGTGTTTCTCGATCGGCTTTTCAACGGCGCGATGGAGGCAAACCGGGACGCGATTGTCGGCGACGATCTCGTCCGGCTGGTTCTGCTCGGCGGCTTTCCGGAAGCGATTCGCCGCGACAGCGAACGACGGCGGCAGGATTGGGCCCGGTCGTATCTCACCTCGGTTCTCACGCGCGATCTGAAAGACATCGCCGAGATCGAAAAGCTGACCGAACTGCCGAAATTCGTGCGTCTTCTAGCGGAATATTCGAGCCAATTGGTCAACTACTCACAATTCGGCGGTAGCATCGGGGTGAGCCACAAGACCGGCCAGCGCTATGTCGCGCTGCTCGAACAGGTGTTCCTCGTCTCCACATTGCAGCCTTGGTATACGAACGCGCTGAAGCGCATCGCCAAGACGCCGAAACTGCATTTCCTCGATACCGGCCTGCTGGCAACAACGCGCGGCCTGACATTCGACCGGGTGCAGGCCGACCGAGGGGCGTTCGGTGCGCTGCTGGAGACGTTCGTGTTTTCAGAGATCATGAAACTGATGTCGGCATCGGATATGCGCCTGACACCGTATCATTTCCGCGACCAGCAGATGCGCGAAGTCGATATCGTACTGGAGCGCGACGACGGCATGATTGTTGGCATTGAGGTCAAGGCCAGCGCAACGGTGAAATCCAGCGATTTTGGGGGATTGCGGACGCTGGCCGAGGCGTGCGGTGAACGCTTCGCCTACGGTGTCGTTCTCTATGACAGCACGGATGTCGTATCGTTCGGCCACAGACTGGCGGCGGCACCGCTGTCATCGTTGTGGGGATGTGCCCAATCTTTATGAAAACGAAAAGGAATCAGACTGTACGGGCGCGCTCCTATTTTCTACATCTGCGCCACCGCCCGCAACCGGAACTGGAACCGAAATTGGATCTATTTGACGCGTGTTTGCTCAACCTAGAGCCGGTAATTAAGAGGCGACAAGCGCGACTGAGATTTGGCGCGATGGTGCCGTCCAAATGTTCGGACCCTGTTCCCTTCCTTACGAAGGGCAACGCCAATTCATCTCGTCATAGCTTGCAGATAAGTTGCGCCAACGCCCGCTATCGCATTCGATAGCTATCTCGCGCTTGGAGACATTATGGAGACAAAGCTGCGCCTGACGGATCGTGTCTCCGCGCAAGACGACACGCAATTTTCGACAAATCTTTGATATTCGAAGAAAAACTGGAGCGGGCGAAGGGATTCGAACCCTCGACCCCAACCTTGGCAAGGTTGTGCTCTACCCCTGAGCTACGCCCGCTCTGGCGCCTTGGTCCGGGCAATTCCGGACGGGTGAGGCGGGCGCTTAGCATCGGCTTTCTCGCTCGGCAAGCCCTGAAAGACAAAGCTTGTCCCAAATCGTCTCAGGGGTTGGCTTTGCGGCAAGAGATGCCACATAAGCAGAAGACGAATTCAACAAGGAGCAGCATGACCGTGGCCACTTTAGGTCTGAACCCCGCCGACAAGGACGCCGTTGAAGCTTTTCGCCGCGATGTCGTCGAACCTTCGATGTCGAAGCTCGTTATCCTCGATTTTTGGGCCGAATGGTGCGGGCCGTGCAAGCAACTGGCCGATTCTCGAAAAGGTCGCCGCCGATTATGCCGACAAGGGCGTGCTGCTGATCAAAGTCGATGTCGATGCGAATCGCTTTATCGCCGGCCAGTTTCAGGTTCAGTCGATTCCGACCGTCTATGCGATATTTGAGGGTCAGCCGGTCGCCAATCTGACCAACGCGCGGACCGAGAGCCAGATCAAGACGATGCTCGACCAATTGCTCAAGCAATTGCCGATCAAGAGCGAATCGAGTGACCGCGAGATCGAGATCGCGCCGCTGATCGAAATGGGTGAAACTGTACTAGCCGAAGGCGACGCAGCACGCGCTTTGGGAATTTTTACCCAGATTGTCGAAATGGCACCTGATAATGGTGCAGCGCACGGCGGACTGGTTCGCGCTTTGGTGCAGCTAGGCGAGCTTGAGGCCGCACAGACAGCGCTCGATGCTGTGCCCGCAGGCCTCGTAGACGATGCTGCTATCGCGCAAGCGCGAAGTGCATTGGCGCTGGTTGTCGATGCGCCCGATCCCAGCGAGATCGCTGCACTGGAAGCGGCGGTTGCCGCCAACCCCGACGATCATCAAGCCCGGTTCGATCTGGCAACAGCACAAATTGGCGGCGGACAGCGTGACGCCGCCGCCGATAATCTGCTTCATATCATCGCCGCCGACACCGATTGGCAGGAGGGCGAGGCGCGTACCAAGCTTCTAGCGCTGTTCGAGGCTGTGGGTCTGGAAGATCCGTGGGTCGCCGCTCAGCGCCGCCGCTTGTCTTTGATCTTGTTCGGTTAGACCCCCTATGACCAATGAAGCGCCCTTGACCATCCAGCGGATCGCGATCTTCCCGCTTCCCGGCGCGGTGCTGTTCCCCGGCTTACACTTGCCGCTGCATATATTTGAGCCGCGCTATTCGGCGATGGTGCAAGAAGTGCTGGCGCGTGATCGACAGATCGGAATGATCCAGCCGCGTCAGATCGCCGGCGAGGAGAGTCGTGAGCCGCCCGCGCTTTACGATATCGGCTGTGTCGGCCGGATTATCGATGTTGAAGCGCTGGACGAGGGGCGTTTTAATCTGGTGCTCGAAGGCGTTGCCCGTTTTCGCCTGCGCCGCGAGCTCGACGTCACCACATCTTTTCGCCAAGTCGAAGCCGAGATTGAAACCAGTATTAGGGAAATGACCGCCTTGTCGAGCGTCGAGCGGGCGGGATTGGAACGCGAAGCCAAACGCTACGCCGAGGCGCAGGGCTATGTCGTCGACTGGGATGCGGTGGGACATTTAGACGATACCACCTTGGTCAACGGCATCGCGCAGGTCGCTCCCTTTGACGCTGCGGCCAAACAAGCGCTGCTGGAAACAAGCGCGCTCGACGAACGCGCCGAATTGGTGATCCAGCTGATGCAATTTTTTGGCCGGATCGATGGCGAAGACGGGCGCGTCACGCTACAATAGCCCCGTTTCACCGCTCGCAGCTTCGCGCACCTAAATCTCTGTGCCTGCTAATAATTTTGGCAGGTCCCCGGCTTCGCCGCGCGCTTCGTCCATGAAAAATTCCTTGAGCATTGGCATTCGCTGCACCGCGCCCAGACCGGCGCGACGCACCGCCGATGCGGTGCGACCGGGAATTCCGAACAGGCGCGTCAGTCCGTCGGTCGCAAGGCTGACCATCAGATTGTCGAGCCCGCGCCAGCGCTGGTACCGCGCGAGCAGCGCCGCATCACCAAGGTCGAGCCCGAGGCGCGAGCCGTCAACGAGCACTTCACTTAGCGCGGCGACATCGCGCAAGCCAAGGTTCAGCCCCTGCCCCGCGATCGGATGAATGCCATGCGCAGCGTCGCCGACAAGCACTAGCCGGTCGGCGACAATCTGCGCGCTGTGATGAAAACCAAGCGGATAGGTCATGCGCGGCGCGACAAGTTCCATATCGCCGAGCAAGCCGCCGGCCCGCTTGGCCAGTTCGGCTACAAAACCCCGTTCGCCCAGCTTGGCGAGGGCCGGTCCGTCTTTTTGCGCAACCGTCCATACAAAGGCTGAACGGTGACGTCCCTGATCATCATCGACGAGCGGCAAAAGCGCGAAAGGACCGGCTGGAAAGAAAATCTCGTGCGCAACGCGATTGTGCGGTTTGCTATGCGCAACGGCGCCGATCAGCGCATGATGATGATAGGACCAGTTGGCAATCACAAGACCCGCCGCATCGCGCGTCGGTGAGCGACGCCCTTCGGCAACGATCAACAAGGGTGCCTGCAATTGCGTCCCGTCTGCCAGCGTCAGCGCAACGCCATGCGGACCGATCTCGCGGTCGATAACTTGAGCAGGCATCGATCGCTGTATCAGCGGCTGGTCGAGTAGTGCTGCGGCAAGCGCAATGCGAAGCTGGCGGTTTTCAACCATTGTGCCGAGCGGAGAATCGGCTTCGCCAGTGACAAAATCAAGGTCACCCTTTTGCCCGCCATCGCTGACCTTGATCGTGTGGATCGGGCAGCCATGACCCGCGAGCCTTTGGGCGAGGCCGATGACTTCGAACATTTTCCAGGTGGCGCTGGCAATGGCCGAAGCGCGGCCATCAAAGCCCGGTGCGATGGTCGTCAACGGATCGGCAGGATCGACAATATGGCTGGACAGTCCATGGTGCGCGAGTGCAAGCGCCAGCGCCTGACCGACGAGGCCGCCGCCCGAAATCAGGACATCGCTGCGCTGAACATTACTCATGCAAACGGCCGTAGCGGCTCGGGCATCGGATGAAAAGCAGCCAGCCGCGCACGAGCGAAAAATCGGACCCGGTCACCCTGTCGCCGCCGGCGCGTGCTTGACGACGACTCGCCTGCATGCGCATATCAGCCGGGTTGATATCCTCGGGGACAAAAAGAGCATGGCAAGCCGTAAGGGCGCGACCAAAAAGGCCGATTGGCGGACCGTTTTCCGGCAAAGCATCGCACGTTCGCTGGTGTTGGTGGCATCGGTGGCGCTTGGTGCGTTCACGCTATTCCTGACGCTTTCGCTTTTAACCCACGACAATAATGATCCCTCGGTCAACACCGCCGCCGGCGGCAGCCCGGCCAACTGGATGGGCCAGGCGGGTGCATGGTTCGCCGATATGGGACTATTTGTCGGCGGCGCGCCCATCATTATGCTGTTGCCCTTGCTCGGTCTGCTCGCGTGGCGGCTATGGACGGGCGCTGCGCAACCATATTGGAAGCGCCAGCTTGCCTTTGTTTTTGTTGCCATCCTGCTCGTCGGCCTCGCGGCGCAACTGTGGGCACCCGACAGCAATGCCCCGCTTCCTGCGGGATGGGGCGGCATTATTGCGTTAATGGTCGGATCGTCGATAGCACCCTTGTTCGATTCTGCTGGCGAACCTGCCGCCGCCCTTCTCCGCTTTGCGACAATATTGGTGCTGGCCGGGCTGGGCTTTTGGCTGGGCTGGCGCGCTTTGCGGTTGGAAAAAGGCTGGTGGTCGCGGTTCCATTTGCCCGCCGCCGAAGGATCGCGCGAGCCCGAGCCGGCAAGCGTTGCGCTCGATGCGGAAAAAGGCCCCAATTTGGTTTCGCGCGTCATTCGGCCGCGCGCGCGCGCCGAACCCAGCGACCGTGCACCGCCCGAGATTACCGATCCCGCCGAGCGCACAATGCCCTCGAAGCCCAAGCCCCAGCCGCAAAGCGAGTTGTTCACCAATTATCAGCTGCCGTCGATTGATCTGCTCGCCGCGCCGCCGCCGACCCCGCCGGGTCAGGTCGACAAGGCGGGGCTGGAGCGCAATGCTCGCTTGCTCGAATCGGTGCTGGAGGATTTTCAGGTCAAGGGCGTCATCACCGCGGTGCGTCCTGGCCCGGTGGTCACCATGTATGAACTGGAGCCAGCGCCCGGCACCAAGGCGAGCCGCGTGTCGAACCTAGCCGATGATATTGCGCGCAACATGTCAGCGCTGTCGGCGCGCATCGCTCCGATACCGGGACGCACCGTGATCGGCATCGAGCTTCCCAATGCCAAGCGCGAAGCGGTGGTGTTGCAAGAAATGATCGGCAGCGCCTTGTTTCAGGATCAAACCGGCGCGCTACCCATCATATTGGGCAAGAATATCAGCGGCGACGCCGTGATTGCCGATCTGGCGCCGATGCCGCACCTTCTGATCGCCGGCACCACCGGTTCGGGCAAATCGGTGGGGCTGAACGCGATGATCTTGTCGCTACTCTACCGACTGGGGCCCGACCAGTGCCGGTTAATCCTGATCGACCCCAAGATGCTCGAGCTCAGCGTCTATGACGGAATTCCGCATTTGTTGTCGCCCGTCGTCACCGAACCCAAAAAAGCGATCCGGGCGCTAAAATGGGCGGTCGAGCAGATGGAAGACCGCTACCGGATGATGTCATCGCTATCGGTACGCAACCTTGCCGGCTATAATGACAAGGTCCGCGCCGCGCTGGCCAAGGGCAAGTCGCTCGGGCGGCGGGTCCAGACCGGCTATGACCCCGAAACCGGCCAGCCGGTCTATGAAGAAGAAACGCTGGATTATGCGCCGCTGCCCCAGATTGTGGTGGTGGTCGACGAGCTCGCCGACCTGATGATGACCGCGGGTAAAGAGGTCGAGTTCCTGATCCAGCGATTAGCGCAAAAGGCGCGTGCGGCGGGTATCCACCTGATATTGGCGACCCAGCGCCCTTCGGTCGATGTCATCACGGGTGTCATCAAAGCCAATTTGCCAACGCGTATCAGTTTTCACGTCACCAGCAAGATCGACAGCCGCACCATTTTGGGCGAAGCGGGCGCCGAACAATTGCTGGGCAAGGGCGACATGCTTTATGTCCCGGGCGGCAAGCAGATAACCCGCATCCACGGCCCCTTTGTTTCTGATGATGAAGTGCGCGCGGTCGCCGATCATTGGCGCACACAGGGACGGCCCGACTATGTCGAAAGCGTCACCGAAGACCCCGAGGACGGCGGTTTTGCGATGGAAGGCGCGCCGGTTGGCGGCGACAGCGCAGAGGATCGCATGTATGCCAAGGCGTGCCAGATCGTTGTCGAAAGCCAGAAGGCTTCGACGAGTTGGCTGCAACGCCAATTGCGCATCGGCTATAACAGCGCCGCAAGGCTGATTGAGCGGATGGAGGAGGAAGGGCTGGTTAGCCCGCCCAACCATGTCGGCCGCCGCGACGTGATGTCCGATCAATATGGCCAGCCGCGATGAGCTGTCGGCGGGAACCAATCGCCTGACGGGGACTTGAATATGGTCTAACCGATAGGTTCAGCGCGGGTTCAATGCGGGGCCGCCATATCGAGCCACATCGATTTTCAAGAAAATGAGATCATTATGACGTTCAAGCTCCCCCATCTTTCTTTTGGCCGCCTGTCACTTGGCCGCGCCGCCGCTTTAGCGCTTGTCCCCGTCGCAGCTTCAGCGGTGATGATCGGCGCTCCGGCCACTGCCCAATCCGCATCGAGCACATTGGCCTCGGTGCAGGCGCATCTGCGCGCGACGAGTTCGATGGTCGCCGATTTCACCCAAACCGACCGTAACGGCCAGCGGGTAACCGGAAAGCTGACCCTCAAGCGTCCGGGCAAGATCCGTTTTCAATATCAAAAAGGCGTGCCGTTGTTGATCGTCGGCGATGGCAAGTCGCTGACCATGATCGATTATGAGGTCAAGCAGGTGCAACGCTGGCCGGTGAAAAATTCGCCGCTCGCCGCTTTGCTCGACCCCGAACGCGACCTCACCCGCTATGCCAAGGTCGTACCGACCGGCAGCGACAATGTGTTGAGTGTCGAGGTCAAGGACAGCAAGCGCCCCGAATATGGGACGATTACCATGGTGTTTACCCGCGACGCGAGCGCGCCCGCCGGACTGCGGCTGCGCGGATGGGTGGCGTTGGATGCCCAGAACAACCGCACCCGAATCGATCTTGAAAATCAGCAGTTCAACGTGCCGGTCGCCGATTCGGCGTTTCGCTGGACCGACCCGCGCCCGCGGCATAACAAACGATAGGGTGCTACTTGGGGAGTATCGCAGGCGGGTCCGGCGGCTTGAATCTTATTTTTCAGTCGCTCGGTTCAACTCATCGACGAAATACCACCCTCTCTCGCAATGCGGCCTGTTTCGTTCAGCTTGGCGACAGGGAGTGAGCATTATTTGGGGTCTCGAAGGCGCCATTATGGCATTCGGTACTTGGGTTTCCCCCTGTTGCCCCTCTCCGGATTGTCCGGTGTCTTCATTTCAAGAGCGTGACGAACGCTGACCTTGAGCCCCCGTTCCACCGCCCCTGGAACGGGGGTTTATGTTTTAGAGGCTGGCGACGCCTTTTTGCCTATGTGAAATGCAAGGCTTCAACCGCATTGCGAAGCGTGCGCCGCGTCGATAGAGCCGCTGGCATGACAAATATCAGCATCGCCTCCTGGAACATCAACAGCGTGCGTGCGCGCATCGGCATTGTTGAAAAATTCCTGCGTGAGGAAGCCCCCGACATTTTATGCCTGCAAGAGACCAAGGTCGAATGCCATATTTTCCCGAAGAAGATGTTTGAGGATCTGGGGTATCGCCACATCGTCACCCACGGGCAAAAGATGCACCATGGCGTAGCGATCGTCAGCCGCGTGCCGCTGGATGATGTGCGAAAATATGACTGGCAGGCGAATGGCGAGGCCCGCCATGTCGGCGTGACGCTGCCTTCGGGGGCGCGGCTCGACAATGTCTATATTCCCGCCGGCGGCGATGTTGCCGACCGCGCGGTCAATCCGAAATTCGGTCAGAAACTCGACTTTCTCGATCGGATGGTCGACTGGTCGGGGGCGCTCGATGTATCGACCATATTGACCGGTGATTTCAACATTGCGCCGCTCGAAAGCGATGTCTGGAACCATAAGGCGCTGCTCGATGTGGTTAGCCATACGCCGATCGAGGTCGAAACTTTGGCGCGATTGCAGGCGGCAGCGAACTGGACCGATCTTGGCCGCCAATTCATCGCCGCGCCCGAACCCTTGTTCACCTGGTGGAGCTATCGCGCCAAGGACTGGCTCGCGTCAAACCGTGGCCGCCGCCTCGATCATATGTGGGTCACACCCGATCTGGTCGATAAAGCGAGAACCCACCGCGTGGTCCAACCGGCGCGCAGTTGGGACAAGCCGTCGGATCATATCCCGCTGGTCACGGACTTCGCTTTTTGAGTGATATTGGCGCCCGCCGCGCGGCGCGCGCCATTGACGCGCTGCGGCGCGGCTGGCCGGTGCGCGTGAGCGGCGCCGATGGTAGCATCGATCTTTTGGCCGTCGAAAGTGCGAGCGAGTCTTGCGCTTTCGGGCTTTGCTGGAAAGATCGACACCGCCGATCTTTTGATTTCGGGCGAACGCGCGGTGACGTTGAAACTCACCAATCAACGCCCCGCTGCAACGCCAGGACCGGTGCGGCTCAAAGGCGCGGCGCGCAAAGTCGCGCAAGCCCTCGCTATTGCCGACCCTGCACTTGATCTTGCCAACCCGTTAAAGGGTCCGTTTCAAAGCGTTGCGACAGGCGGCGACCGCGCGGCTTTGGCTGCGATGACGATGGCGCGCCATGCAGGACTTCTGCCCGCTTTTTTCGTGCGAGCTGGTAGCGGCGAGGCCGAGACATTTTGCGAGGCCGAGGATGTAGCGTTGCTGCTCGATCCGCAGCGATTGATCATTGCTGCGCGCGCGCGCCTGCCGGTCGCCGCGAGCAAGAGCGCCGAGATAATCGCTTTTCGGTCGCCCGAGGAAGCATCGGACCATATTGCGCTGGTGGTCGGCCAGCGCGACGCGACGCCGCCGGTGGTGCGCCTGCACAGCGAATGCCTCACCGGCGATGTGCTCGGAAGCCTCAAATGCGATTGCGGGCCCCAGCTTCACGCTGCCCTCGAAGCAATGGCGGGGGCGTCATGGGGTGTCTTGCTCTATCTGCGCCAGGAAGGACGCGGCATCGGTCTCGTCAACAAGCTGCGCGCCTATGCGCTGCAGGACCAGGGGTTCGACACCGTGGACGCAAATTTGCGCCTCGGCTTTCCGGTCGAAGCGCGCGATTTTGCGATTGCCGCGCATATGCTTGCGCAACTCCATATCCCGCGTATCCGCTTGATGACCAACAACCCCGAAAAGGTTGCGCGACTGGAGGCTGAAGGGGTCGAAGTGGTAGAACGGCTTGCGCTCGCATTACCGACCAATGAATTTAATGAGCAATATCTCGCCACAAAGCGCGATCGCACCGGGCATCAGCTTTAGGCATCGCCTTTAAGCAAGGGCTTTGGCCCTAGTGCACGAAGCGTGCGACGACATCGCGATAGCTGCGGCTAACCTTGACCTGTGTACCCGACCCGAGGACGAGGAAGCATTCGCCATTGGTGTGCGGTTTGACCTGTTTGACCTGGCTTAGGTTGACGATGGTCGAACGGTGGACGCGCTGGAAGTTTCTGGGGTCGAGACGCTTTTCCAGATCCTTCATCGTTTCGCGCAGGATCAGGCTGTTATCGGCGGTATAGATGCACATATAGTCGCCCGCTGCATCGATGCGTTCGATGGTGTCGACATCGACGCGGAAAATCTGGCCGCGGTCCTTGATGTTGATCATTTTTTCATAGCGGTCGGCGGCGTGCGATTCGTTCGGTGCTTCGCTGTCATATTCGCCGGCTGCTTCGGGGGCCACTTCGGCAAGCACGCCCTTTAATCGCTCGACTTCTGCGACGCCGCGCTTTTCGGTCAGTCGCTGGCGCACCCGCTCGAGTGCGTCGGCGAGCCGTTCGGGCTCGACCGGTTTAACGAGATAATCGATCGCCTGCGCCTCGAAAGCGCGAATGGCATGATCCGAATAGGCGGTGACAAACACGACCAACGGGGGTTCGATCTCCATCAGTCCCTGGATGACCGAAAAACCATCAAAACCCGGCATTTGGATATCGAGAAACACCAGATCGGGCTTGTGCGTCTTGATCTTGCGGATCGCCTCGCGGCCATTTTGGGCCGTATCGACAACCTCGACATCGCCATGCGGTTCGAGCCGCAGTTGCAGGCCCTGTATCGCCAGTTTCTCATCATCCACCAATATGGCTCTGATTGTCATGCGGCTTGGGTTCCTATCATCGTTTGTGTGTCCGGCAGCAGCGGGAATTCAATTGTCACAGTGAAACCACCATCGTCGCCGGTCCGTGCCTCGAGGCGATGCTGGTCACCAAAGGCCTGCGCCAGACGATCGCGTATATTGGCCAAACCCACGCCGGTCGATTCAGTTGCAGACGCCAAGGTGGCGGAGCCATGGTCTGCTGACAATCCCGCACCGGTGTCGGATACGGTAATCCGGACATTTTCACCGGCCAGTTGCGCCGACAGGGTGATATCGGCTCCATCCTCCTGCGGCGTGACCGCATATTTAATCGCATTTTCGATCAAGGGTTGCAGCAAAAGCGATGGCAGCCGCGCCCGCGACACAGCGGGATCTACCGCGAAATGCGGACGCAAACGCTCCTCGAAACGCATTTTTTCAATATCGAGATAGAGTTTCAACGTCTCGATCTCCTGCGCCAAGGTTACTTGTGCCGTCGGTTCATTGGCCAGTGTATAGCGCAAAAAGGCCGACAATCGCGATAACATAGCGTTTGCCGGCTCGGTCTGCTTCAAAAGCACCAGCGTCGAGATGCTGTTGAGGGTGTTGAACAGGAAATGCGGATTGAGCTGATAGCGCAGCATCGCCAGCTGCGCTGAGGCGGCCTGCGCCTCGAGCCGGATCATGCGGTCATTCTGTTCCTCCAGCTTGAGGAAATAGTTGATCGCATAGTAAAGCGCTGACCAGGCCCCGAGCGAGGTCGCGTCGATATAGATCGAACCGAGCAGGAGTCCGGTGAACCCCGTTTCGCTCGCCGGATTCTGGATTTGCGACACCCAGGCATCGATGAAGGCCCACAGCCCGATCGCAATGCTGGTGAGGCCAAAACTGACCCCCCACATGATGACCGGACGGCTGTCGATCAGCCGCCGGTAGGCGACCGACAGGATCAGCGAGAGCGAGAAGCCGGTGATGGCCGACACGGTTTGCGGAATCAGAAAGTCGAGCGACTGGCCATTGGCGAGCCCCGACGCGCCGCGCAGGCCGAGCCAACCCGCCCAGCCGAGCAGCTGGAGATTCCAGAAGGCCCGCACCTTATTGTCGAAAAACGGGCCGGGCGAAGATAGTCCGAACAGAGGCATGGGGCGATCGCTCTTGCGGGTCAGGGCCAAGGTAGAAACTGGCCGCGACGCATGGTTATTCAGCTGCGACAGAGGCGAGTGATTCTTCAGCTCGTGTCCGCGGCTGTCCCATGGGCTGCAGCTCTGCCCGGTGCTTCCACACCAATTGCTTATATCCGATCGGGCGACCGTCATGCGCGGTAATCGTCACCGGACCGATCGGTTGTTCATCGCGAACGTCGACCAGCACGGGTGTCGAGGGCACCCCTGCTCCCCATTTCTCGCCCCACTGACGCAGCGCGATCATGGCCGGGAGCAGTTCGAGCCCCTTTTCGGTGAGTTGATAGCGCACTTTGCGCCGGTCCTCGGCCATCACTTCGCGTTCGACGATGCCATGATCGACGAGCCGTGACAGGCGGTTGGACAAGATATTTCGGGCGATTCCGAGCGCTTGCTGAAATTCCTCGAAATGATGAATGCCGTTAAAGGCCGCGCGCAGGATCATGAACGACCAACGTTCGCCCATTGCCTCCAGCGCCACGGGTAGCGCGCAATTGCCACCCTCCAGATCGTTTAGCGTTTCGCGTAATGCTCCCATAGCTTCAACCTACCGCAAAAATTTGCCCTATGCCAAAAAAATATGGGCCCGCCCGTTGCAATTTGCAACGCGCTAACTAGATTGCATTTTGCAACTTACTTTGTTGCATAAAAACAGGAGCTCATCATGCCCAATATCAAACTTTCTCCCCTCACCCATCTTGCCTCGCTAACCCTTGCCGTTCTGATCGGCGTTGCCACCTTTTGGGTGACCACCGCAACCGCCGCCACCGGCGGAACTTACTACCGCGCCGACCTTGCCAATCCTCCCGCGCAGACCCGATTGGTCGCCCATGATATCATATGGAAATGCACCGATTCGAGCTGCGTGGCCGGCAAAGGCGGGAGCCGGCCTGTTATCATGTGCGCAGCACTTGCGCGCAAACTTGGCCCGGTGACCAATTTTGTCGCGGGCGACAAGGCCCTCGGCGCCGACGAATTGGCAAGCTGCAACGGACAGAAATAAATCAAGGCGGACAATATATCTCCTCCCCGGTGTCATGCGTCCGCCTGAATTGCCGCATCGGCCATAAAAGCCGCGCTGTTCCATCCCCCGGAGCGGCGCGGTTCCTGGTCTGGCGCACCACCTCATTTCCTTTCGCAAGATTCGCATTGCATTTCCGCGACTTTCCACGACATTGTGCGTGATGCTGCGCCAATATGAACTTTTGGAACGGGTCCGCGCCTATGACCCCGACGCCGACGAGGCGTTGATCAACCGCGCCTATGTTTTTTCGGTCCAGAAACATGGCAGCCAGATGCGCGCATCGGGCGACCCTTATTTCAGCCATCCGGTCGAAGTTGCCGGTATCCTGACCGAGCTGCACCTCGATACCGAAACCATCGTCACCGCGCTGCTCCACGATACGCTCGAGGACACGCTCGCCACCGCCGAAGAGATCGAACGCTTATTTGGCGCCGATGTCGGGCGGCTGGTCGACGGCGTCACCAAATTGTCCAAGATCGAAGCACAAACCGAAAATGAGCGCGCCGCGGAGAATTTGCGCAAATTCCTGCTCGCCATGTCCGACGATATCAGGGTGCTCCTGGTCAAGCTCGCCGACCGGTTGCACAATATGCGCACGCTGCATTTCATCAAGAGTGAGGACAAGCGGCGGCGCATCGCCAAGGAAACCATGGATATTTATGCCCCGCTCGCGGAGCGGATCGGCATGTATGAATATATGCGCGAGATGCAGCTGCTCGCCTTTCGCGAGTTGGAGCCGGAGGCCTATGCGACAATCACCGCGCGGCTGGCGAAGCTGGCGGCGGGCGGCAAGGACAAGGTGTCGACGATCACCCGCGATTTTAAGGAATTGCTGGCCAACGCAGGGATAGAGGCCGATATTTCGGGCCGCGAAAAGCATCCCTATTCGATCTGGCGCAAGATGCAGGAGCGGCATGTCAGTTTCGAGCAAGTGACCGACATCATCGCCTTTCGCATCATCACGCCCACCGATGCCGATTGCTATGCCGCACTGGGGCTTATCCACCGCAAATGGAAAATGGTCCCTGGCCGGTTCAAAGATTATATCTCGACGCCCAAGCGCAACGGCTATCGCTCGCTCCACACCACCATCATGCACCAGCAAAATATGCGGATCGAAATCCAGATCCGCAGCCTCGGCATGCACCAGCAATCCGAATTCGGCTATGCTGCGCACTGGGCCTATAAACAAAAAGGCGAAGGGCCCGACGGTCAGGCCGGATGGATTCGCGACCTTATCGAAATCCTCGAACAAACGCATGATCCCGACGAGCTCTTGGAAAACACCCGGATCGCGATGTATCAGGACCGGATTTTCGCCTTCTCGCCCAAGGGGGCGCTCTATCAGCTGCCCAAAGGGGCAACGCCGATTGATTTTGCCTATGCCGTCCATACCGGCCTCGGCGACCGGACGGTCGGGGCAAAGGTCAACGGTCGGCTGGTTCCGCTGCGCACCCAGATGGTCAACGGCGACACGGTCGAGATATTGGTGTCGGACAAACAGGTCCCGCAGCCCGCGTGGCTCGGCTTTGCTGTCACCGGCAAAGCGCGCTCGGCGATCCGGCGCCATGTAAGGTCGAAGGAAAAGGTCGAGATCGCTGCGCTCGGCCATAAGATTTACGACGAAATTGTTGCGCGGCTGCCCGGCACAATAGGCGACAAGGCGCGCAAGGCCGCGATCAAGCGGCTGAACCTTGAAGATGACAGCGCGCTCTATGTTGCCATCGGCAAGCGTCAGCTTTCGGACGATGCGGTGCTCGAAGCGCTGGTTCCGGGCATTTCTGCGGAAATGAAATCAAAGCCCGGCAAGCTCAATCAGGGCAGCGCCGTGTCGATCGAAGGGCTGACACCCGGGGTCGCCTTTCAGCTGGCCGATTGCTGTCATCCGGTGCCGGGTGACCGTATCGTCGGGCTGGCGCGAGAGGGGCAGGGAATCGTGGTCCATGTCATCGATTGCCCCGCGCTCGCCGACGGGGTCGATGCCGATTGGATCGACCTGCGCTGGCAGGAAGATAGCGAAGGCGGCAGCGCGCGATTGTGCGTCGTTCTGCTCAACGAACCGGGCACGCTTGCCGAAATGTCGGGAATCCTTGCCGCCAATTCGGCGAACATCACCAATTTACGCCTGACCAATCGCGAAGGCGGCTTCCATACCTATGACATTGTCGTCGAGGTCCGCGACGTCCATCATGTCATGCGGCTATTATCGGCGCTGCGCGCCTCCGACCAAGTCGTGCAGGCCGAGCGGCTTTAGGCCGCCTTTGCATAAGCCCCTCCTCACCGAGCCTAATCGAGCGTCCGCTCGGCAAGGCGCAGCTGTGACTTGCGCTTAGGCGGCGGGCGAC
The DNA here is from genome assembly GCA_963844225.1 of uncultured Alphaproteobacteria bacterium. GTDB lineage: Bacteria > Pseudomonadota > Alphaproteobacteria > Sphingomonadales > Sphingomonadaceae > Sphingopyxis. The sequence continues at coordinate 112,807 of CAWJNG010000015.1, forward strand.
CCCAATAGCCAAGCGCGCCTTAGTCGTTGCGCTTGAGCGGCGGACGCCATGCGCTCTCATCGACCTCGTCGCGCACCTTGAACACGCTGCCGCGGCTGGTGAGGAACAGCTTCTCCATCTCGGGGCGGGTGAAGGGCCGCGAGCCGAGGCGGCCGAAGACCGCAATCTGCCCGCCGGTTTCATCAACCGCGCGGTCACGATCGAGCCCCTTTGATAAAGAAAGCGCCGGCGATGGCGTCTTGGCCCAGGCGATCAGTTCGGGGGTCGGTTTGGGCGAAAATCCGTACAAACCGGCATTGTTCGGGCTGGTCAGTTGCAGCACCTTGATGCCGCCGCGACCATCGGCAACATAGGCGAACAAGGACGCATTGGTCGACGCGACGATGACATCTTCTGCATCGGTCAATTTGCCGTCAAAGGTCATCCCCGGCCATGCGATCGGTGCTTGCGGTTTGGTTACATCGACGATGACGAGGCCGTCATTCTTGGCCGCAACATACATGAAGGTGCGCGCGACATAGAGTTTGCGCGCGTTGGCGAGCGGCACCGTCCCCGAAGGCACGGGAACGGGCTGCGCCATATGGGTGACGTCGAACAATTTGACCCCGTCCGCATCGGTCACCCACAAATAGCGGAACTGGAGCGCGCTGGCGCGCGCGTCGGTAAGCGGCAGCTGCGCCGTGACCTTGGGCTGGAGCGGTACCGTGAGGTCGACGACGACAAGTCCCGCAGCGGTGGTGATATAGGCATAATTGCCGGCCAGCGTGATGTGGCGCGCACCGGCAAGAATATTGTCGGGGTTCCAGGTCAGCGCGCGGGCGAGCTTGTTGTTGCGGAACTCGCCGTCGGCCATCGTGTCGATATCGACGAGGATCAACCCTTCGACGCTGTCGGTGATCACCGCATAGCGATAGATGGGATGCAGTTCCTGCTCGAGATTTTCGGGGAAGTTGGCGCGTATATCTTCGTTGCGCTTCATGCTGATCGGCTGATCGGTGCCGATCGCCATGCAGGTCGCATTGGTGGTTTTGACATGCGTGTCATGCCCGAGCGGCGAGAAAGGCGCGCGCGTGATGCGTTCGGAAAAGCCCTTGTTGCCGATGGCCGCGACGTCATAGACGCGAAAGCCGCCCTTGCCCTCGGCCACAAACATATACTCGCCGCGCTGTTGCAGGCAGTGCACCTGTCCGCTCGTGCCCTGAACGATGTTGGCAAATTCCTCGAGCGCGCGGGTTTCGCCCGAGCCCTTTTTGTCGAACGTCTTGCCGCGCACCCAATTTTTAAGCTCGCGGCCATTTTGCTCGACGTGGAGGCGGTAATAATCAGGATAGGCATATTTTTGCAGATAGCTGCCGATCACCGCCTGCGGCTCGTCCCATTCGGTGACGCGGGTCGCCTGGAAGCCGTCGTCCATCCCCGACCAGACATTGAGCCCGACGAAATTGACGAAATTGGTGCCGAGCAGCATCAATTGCGACATCACAGCATTATTATCGTCGGCATCCGAGATGTGGCAATCACTGCATTGCTTGGTCTCGCTGCGCCGCACCGTGTGCGGGAAATGCGGTGCAAAGGCCTGACTTGAAAAGCCAGCCGCCGAAATCGGTGGCTGCTGAATATAAATGCGTTCGCGGTTGATATTGGTCGACGACAAAATCAGCGCCGAGCTGGATCGGACCGGGGTGATAATCCCGCGCGGATTGCCATCGGCATCGGGCTCGCCCGGTTTGGTGAGCATATGACGGCCCAGCTGGAACATCTCGTCGCGCGCGACCTGCGGATTATAGGTTGCAAAATTGCGCGACTCCTCGCCCTCGAAATGGTGCGCCTTGGTTTTCCAGTTCGCCTCGATCGGCAAATGACAGCCGCCGCAACTCGTCGTCCATGACAAGTGACAGGTGAAGCATGTCATCGTGTCGTCGCCATGGGCACGATCTTCTTTCGCTATGCCCGGACCCCAGGCATAGCTGCCATCCTCTGCCCCCGACCGTGACATCAGCTTGGCGCGCGCGGCGCGGGCGTTGAAATGCGGCCCCTTGGTCACGCTCTGTTTGACGAGGCTGACCTGCCACTGCAGTTCAGGATCGACGATCGAGCGCTGGATGAGCCCGGTCACATTGCCATCATCATCATATTGAAATTCAAACCGGCGCTTGCCGTCGGGATTGCGCAGCAACGCCAGATTGGTGCCCTGCGGCCGCGCCGCGACGTTCGAGGTGAGCAAATTGGGCAGGGCGTCGGCGGTGCCGTGACAATCCTTGCACCCGATCTCGACGGCATTGGCAACCTCGCCCTGAATATAGCCATTGCCATGGCTATCCTGCGCAAAGTGACAATCCGAGCATTGCATGCCTTTTTCGGCATGGATGTCCATCATATGCACCGATTTTCCCGGGTTGAGCCCGGCGGGAACAAATTTGCCCTCGCGGCCATCGGGGGTCGCGGTGGTCAGGCACAATTCGCGCTGTTTGGCGTCTTCATAGCTCGCGCAGCTTTTGCGCCATTTATCGGGATCCCTGGGATCGACGATATGCGCCTTGTCGGTGCCATAAGTCGCCATATTGCCATCGGCGTCGAGCAAATTTCCGTCGCGGTCGCGCTTGAAAACGCCGCGGAAATTCCAGCCATGGCCGTGGTAATCGGCAAACTGGGTATCCTTGTTGCTCTCGTTGACGTCATAGACGTCGCGCAAAAATTCGACGTCGGACCATAGCCCCTTGGGTGCTGCGCCCTCGGGATTGCGCTCGAGCGTCTCATGCACTTCTTTGGCGGTCGGATAATGTTGCTGCTTATAGATTTTTTGATAGTCCGCGTCGCTCATTCCTGGCGGCTTGGGACGACTATTTTCGGGTCCGGGCCACATTTGGGGCGCGTCGGCTTCATAGTCCCACATCGTATAGCCCAGGAAGCTGTTGAGGAAGATATTGGGCTGATGCATGTGGCAGTTCATGCACTGGGCGGTCGGGATAGCGCGGGTGAAGCTGTGGCTGATCGGATGACCCGATTCCTTGCGATTATTCTTGTCGGGTGTGGCCGGGCCATGCTCGTCATCGGCATGCGCGGGGTCGATCAGTCCGCCATGGCCGCCTTCATTGTGCGGATCAGCATGTTCGCCGCCGGCGCCGCTCATCTTTTCGGCAATTGTCGGGTCGATGGTCGCCGTCTGCCCGTCGCGTCCAAATTTTGCATAGGTCAGGCTGTGGCGCGGCTCGCGATCATTGGCATAGATGACATGGCAGCCCGCGCAGCCCGACTGGCGATAATCGCCCGGCTGGTCATTGGTGCCCATGAACCACATATAAGGATCGTTAAGCCGCGTTTTGTGGAGGTTGAGCACTGCAATCGCGATGCGCAGACCGGTTCCGGGGCCGCGGTTCGATTGTTTGAGGTCGGGGCGTCCGGGTTCTTCGAGCCGCTGGATGCTCCCCGTCGGGTTGGGCAGGCCGATTTCAGAAAATTGCGTGTTGATCGTACGCCCGCCGCGCTCAAAGACACGAAACACGTCGGTCGGGGGCATGACATTCCATTGGGGCAGCGGATAAAGTTTGGCCATCGCCCCGCGCTTTTTCTCTTTGTCCGACAATATTTTGTCAAAACCGAATTTGGGGTCGCACGCCTTTTTATATTCCTCAGCCGACAAGCTCGTCGTCGGAGACAAGACGCACGCCGGGTCTCCGGCACGCGTATAGGCCTCTCCCATGATATAATTTTTATAAGGGAGAATGCCGTTGTTATACGAGCCCCCGCCCCAGAACATGGCAGCGGTCGCCATCAACGACCGCTCGGCCGCCTCGATCACTTCAAGGTGACACGAACCGCAAGCCTCGCGCGCGACGCGATAGTCGCTGGGATTGACGAAGCGGATATATTCGGGCGCCTCGCGGTTGAGCAATGTATAGCTGCGCTTGGGGTTTGCCGAGCTGTCGTGCCATTCGCCGGGCAGGGTCGGTTGCGGATGCGCGCGCGCCATCGCGGCGCGGTTGGCGGGGTCCTGATAGCCCAATTTTGCATTGCCCATGACGCTCGCATCGCCGCCATGACAATCGGTGCAGCCCAGCCGCACCGCCGGGCTTTTGTGCATCGAGGGCTCGTCGGTGCGCGTGTGGCAGCTGTAACAGCCATCCGATTTCGCCGCGACATCGGCGAGGCTTTGCTCGCGCGGCGCGGGCGGGGTGAAGCGATAGTCGACCTTGACCGGCTTTTCTCCCTCGCTCGCATGGCCGACGACGCCGCCAAAACTGGCGCACATCAAAAGGAAGGCGAGGAGGGAAAGAAGCTTGCGTATCATCATCAATAACTCAAAATCACATTGGCCAGGATCGAATAATAGGCGTTTTGCCGGGTCTTGTTCTCGAACAAATCCTTGAAACCGCGTCCCGGCAGGAAGGCCGCTCCACTGAGCCTAACGACGATATTCTGCGTCGCCTTTGGTCGCCAGATGCCCGAAACCGATAGGTCCCAGCCAATATCCTTGGGGATCGAGCCTTCGCTGCGCAGCACTTGAAGCCCCGATGTGTCGGCAAACCACAGATGGTTGAAATTGGTGCTGACGCGCGTTTCGGGGGACAGGTCGAAATCACCGCCAAGCCCGATAAATACCGTGCCCGGATTGTTGAAGTTCGACTGGCCTTCCTCTTTCGACGAGCGCAGCGAATTCAGGATGCCGTTGCGACCATTGATCGCGATCGCGCGCCCGCCGCCGGCAAAGGGGATGGTCTGGCGTATCCAGTAGCTCGTGTCCGCGCCGCCAAAGATCGGATTTTCAAACACCGCGTCAAAGCCGCCTTCGGTGTTGTTATAAGGGTCGCCGTCGCCGGTGGCATATAGCCCCGACAGGCGAAAGCGCATCCAGTCATGGTCGTAGCTCAGCTCGGCAGCGGCAAAGCCCGCCCTGATCTGTGCCGGTTTGCTGGTGAAAATGCTGTTCCGGTCTTCGCCGAGCGCGGCATAAAGGCTGGCGGTCAGATTGAGCCGCCCGATGCGGCCATCGGCATTATAGCCCAGATAAACGACATCATAGGCGCGCCCGCGCAAATCCCCGAGCAGCGCTGGACGCACCGGAAATCCGTTATGGTCGATCTGCACATCATTTTTTTCGCGGTTCATATTATAGGCGACGGTAATCTGGCTCGTCAGGCCGACGACGGGCAGATCCTGGCGATAGAGATTGGCGACGAACAACCAGTCGCTGCGCGGCGTCTGGGTGATGTCGTTGAGCCCCGAATTGGTGTCCTTTTCGAGCCGCCAGAAGGCCGCGAGATTATATTGGAAGCGGTTGTTGTCGCGGTTGCCGAAATAGCGGATGCCAAGCTGGCTGTCGTTGAACAGGAAACCGCGAAAATCCGACTGGAACGGCTGGATACCGATACGGATCGAATGGAAATCATAGCGGTCGCTGTCATTGCCCAGATGCTTGTCGACGAACAATTCCTGCACGCCGATAAAATGGTCAAAGCGGTGGCTCGCCTTGGACGGGCGCACATCGAGGACGCGCCGTTCGGGCACGTCGACATAGTTGAGATTATAGGCGAGCGTGACGCGATATTCGACATCGGGCGGCTTGAACGCCGTCGATCCCTTGATCAGCGCCACACCGCCGATGAAGGTTTGCGAGAGCACCAGACTGCGGTTCTTGCCAAATACGTCGAGACTGCCCGGGCGTTCGGTTGTCTGCACCCCGACGGGAATCGGAAAGGTACGCGGCTCGATCACCGTATCGGACACCGCACTCGCGACAAAAAACCAGTCGTCACCCTTGATCGGCAGCCAGGGCACTTTGGCGCGGTCGATCGGGCGATCGCCCTTCAAGGTGTTCTGGTGATAGGGGTCGAACCAACGCTCTTTGACCACGCCGAGACTTTCAACGAGGCGCCAGCGATCGGGGACCGGCAGCTGATCCTCCATTCCCGGAAAAGCCTCGGGCGGCGGCGGACGCAGCGCACCGACATTATCCTGCGTCAACTGGTCGGGCAGATCGGGCCGATAGCCCGGACGGCGGCGGCCATCGATAATCTGGGTGACCAGATCATCCTTGAGCATATCCTGCCAATCAACGGGCGGCGGCGGCGGGACAAGCGTGTCGAGCGCGGGGTCAGGGGCGACGGGCGGCGTCTCTGTCGTCGCAGCGTCGGGGGCGGCTTGCGTTGCCGGCGCTATGGCTACATCGGCGTCGAGGGCGGCCGCATCGGGCGCGCCCTGCGCGGCGAGGCTGGCGATAATCGGCCAAAGACTGGTCGCCAGCGCGCTCACTACAGCCCGTCACAGACATTTTGCATCGTCGTGTCGAGGAAGGGTGCAAAGGGGCAGCTGATATAGCGAAGCCTTACCTTTGTATTATCCGCAAGCGTGACAATGATGCGGTCGGCGCGAATGGCGGGCGGCGCGTTGCCGATCGTGCCAACCCGCGCACCGCCATTATGCGCACCGAGAAAGCTGATCATATCATCCTGATCGATACCGTCGCCCGATACGCCGATGCCGCCCACCAATTGATTGCCGCGATAAAGCGGAACCGAACCGGGGAAAATCTGGATGCCGTTCTGAAGCCGGTTCTGCCCTGCCGCGACATCGGGAAGGCTCGTGCAGCGCTGCGGCGTATCGGTGGCAGAAGCGCCCGACACAAAGGCGAGATGCTGGCCCAGATTGCCGATAATCAGCGCCGATTGCAGCCCGGTGGAGAAGGGGTTGAACTGCGCGATGGGACGCGACAGCGGGCCGTTCGGGCGACCGACTTCGCCATCGGGGAAATAGGGGCGCGACAGGTTGCCGCCCGACCGGTCGGCAAAGGCAAAGGCACCGGTGAGCGCACTCGGATCATTGAGAAAGCTGCGCAATTTGGTTACAAAAGCGCGGATATCGGCACTGCTGTTCGCATTGAGTTCGGCGGCCGCTTGCGCGCCCGAGAAGAAAGTGGCGGTGCGCGCTTTTTGCAAGCTCACGTCGGTGCCGAAAATCGGGGCATCGGGCGCACGGATGATGCCGAGGATCGCGCCATTGGTGTCGACAACGCTGATCGACACTTCGGCGCGGCTGTCGAGCGGGCGACGGATCTGACCGCGCGCGCGGCTCACCACCGCGAAGGCTTCTTCCATCACCGCGCGCACCTCGGCCTCAGACAGCGGCGCGCTATTGGTCGCAGCATCGGTCCCGCCGCGCACCGGATAGCGGTTGGTCCCGCTGCCATCGGTGAGGACATAGGCATCGCGGTTGGAAAATTCTGCCGGTGTCGAAGGCCGCATCCCCGACGCTTCGGTGCCATAGGTTGTGCCCGCGATAATCGCCGCATTAGCATAGCCGATCACCGCAACGAGATTGCCGGCACTCCCGTTGAAACTGGCAAAGCTTGCCCCCGCCGCCGATTTCAGCCCGCCATAAGTGGCGTCCGAGAAGCGCAATGTTGTGCCGTCAACGGTGATCTTGTCGGCCGTAATGCTGGTCGGCGCCTCAAACCCGCGCGTGCCAGCGAGCGCGATAAATTCTTCAGCGTCATTGTCGGTATCGAGGATATTGGGGTCGCTGCCATAAATGCCGTCGCCCATCACCCCGATGCCGCCGACGAGCGTGCCATTTTTATAGAGCGGGATACCGCCGGGATCCGCCGCCAGTCCCAGCGGCGAGCGTTTGGGTCCGATCAGGGCCGCGCCGCCCGCCGCGCCGAAGCGCGCGCTCATGTCCGAGCAGGGTAGCTGGCTGAACTGCACCCCGAACAAGGGGCCGCTTTCGAGGCCGACGGTGGTCGGCGCGGGCGGGAAATGTTCCTGCACGATCTGGCTCGCGGTGCGGGTTGTGAAAGCATTGCCCCCGCTCGACAAATAGGCGCCGGTGATCGCCTTGGCGATCGCGCCGCCTTCGGCGGGGAAGGTCACATTTTGCGCGTCGATATTCATGCCATTGGGCGCCGCCGCGGTCGTCGCGGTTGCGCGCGCGCCGTTCATGCGGAACACGCCGAGCACATTACCCGACCGGTCGGTCACCGCAATGACCGAGGGAAGTCCTTGGGCCTGCGCCTCCGCAATCGCTTGCGCCATCACCTTTTGCACATCGGCGATGCTCAGCGATTCATTGCCCGGCGTGACAAAAGCGCTGCCCGCCGGTGGCGGCGTCGGGGCGGGAGACGGCGACGGGGCGGGCGCGCTTCCGCCGCCTCCGCTTCCCCCGCCTCCGCAAGACGCCAGAACGAGCGCGCCAATGGCGGCGAGCGCGGCAGAGCGAAACAAGGCGGACCGGCTGCGCATCGTCAGCGCAGCGCCCGGATGGAGCGCACAGCGCTGCCCAGCGAGGCCTGAAAATCAGCCGGACGATAGGCATTGGGGTCTTTGACCGCTGCATAAGCCCGGTCAATGTCGCCGCGGATACCCGCGGCCGCGCCGACCGTGATGCGGCCCGACGACACCATCGCATTCAACATCGTATCAACCCCCATGACAGCCTGTTGCGACCCCGAATAATCAGTCAGGCGGCCGCTAATCGCCTTTGCCGCAATCGCATCGACCAACGCAAATCCATCGGTGCTGGCAAAGCGGCGCGAGGCGAAGGCGTTCTTCAACGCCGCAACCGTCTGTCCAAGCTCGGCTGCGGCGGCAACTGCATTGCTGCGGTCGATGGTGATCGCGCGGTGGAAAGCCGCGGTGCGCGCCGAAAGCTGCTCGGCCAAGCCCGGCGCAGCGATACGCGCGGCGGCGGCGAGCATGATCAGATTTTCGTCATTATAGGGCGGCATCCCTTCGGGGATCGCCGCGCGGCCGGGATTGTCCATGCTGGTCTTCACCGGCTTTGCCTGGTCATAGATGCGGCGATGGCAGCTGTGGCAGTCGAGGAAATAAAATTCGGGGAACATGCCCTCGGTCCCGCGCTTCGTTTGGAAGAGCGAGAGGCTGCGCTCGAGTGCGGTTGCCTGTCCTACCGCCCACATCTGGATATGATCGGTGCGCGCCGCCGGAGCGCCGAATTTGCGCCAGCCATAATCCTCATCCTCATGATGATGCGCCTGAAGCGACGAGAAAAGATCAAGTTCAAAGCTGATCCGCGGATGCCCTGCCGCCATAATCCTATGGGTTACAAACTGGCCTTCGCCCGCCGACCCGAAGTGACAATCGACGCAGACGCCGGCGCGAACCACCGGATCCTCCAGCTTGCGCAGCCCGTCATTGAGGTTCGATTGATGTTTGGCGCGCATTTCGGCGCCGGGGTTGGCGTTGGTACCGATCCCGGCATAATGGCTCGCGATCCAGCCGCCCGCCGGTCCATGACACGCCTCGCAGCTGACCCCGTCGTCGAGCGGCGCCGTCCCGCGGCTGGCGACCTTGCTGCTGTGGCAACCAAGGCACATGCTTGCCTTTGCCGGATCACCAATTCCCAAATTGCGGGCAATAAACTGGCTGCGGCTGTTGCTGAGCACCGCCCAGGCACGGCTATGGGCGCCGCCAGGGGTCGACGGCTCTTGCCATTTCATCAGCTCGTCCTGACGCACGACGGTGCCGTCGCCTTCCATCCGGCCATGGCATGTCGACCCGGCGCACGACGCGACGCCCAAAAAGCGACCGCCCTCCTTGTCCTGCGAACGGGCGGGCGAGGCGACGACGAGTATAGCGGCGAGGAGCATGGCCAGCATCAAAGCCAGTGCGCCTGTCGCTGCCCACGACCGATCGCCGCGCTCATCCCCAGCGTGCGTCGTCATCCCTGAACCCCTTCATGCCTGGCTCTTAATACGCTCACATATCCCGATGCTAGACCACTCCAAACGCCAGCATCGCGTCGGCGACCTTCTTGAAGCCGGCGATATTCGCGCCTTTCACATAGTCGATATGGCCGCCGCCCTGGTCACCATAGGTCAGGCAACTGGCGTGAATGCCGTCCATGATGTCCTTGAGCATTTGCTGCAGCTCGCCCTCTTTCCAGCTGCGCCGCTCGCTGTTCTGGCTCATTTCGAGGCCCGACACCGCGACGCCGCCGGCGTTGGCCGCTTTGCCCGGTGCGAACATGATTTTCGCGGCGCGAAACGCATGGGCGCCTTCAAGGTCGGTCGGCATATTGGCGCCTTCGCTGACGGCGATACAGCCGTTTTTGATCAACGTGCGCGCATCTTCGCCGAGCAATTCATTCTGGGTCGCGCAGGGCAAGGCCACGTCGCACTCGACTCCCCACGGGGTCTTGCCTGCAACGAATTTTGCGCCCTTAAACTCGTTGACATATTCCTCGATACGGCCGCGGCGGTGGGTTTTATGCGCCTTTACCCAGTCGATCTTCTCTTGATCAATGCCGTCGGGATCATGGATGAAACCGCCCGAATCGGACAGGGTCAGCACCTTACCGCCAAGCTGGGTAATCTTTTCCGCGGCATGGGTTGCGACATTGCCCGAGCCGGAAATGACGGCGGTTTTGCCGACCAGATCCTGCCCCTTGGCAGCCAGCATATTGGCGAGGAAATAAACCGCGCCATAGCCCGTCGCCTCGGTGCGGATCAGCGAGCCGCCCCATTCGAGACCCTTGCCGGTCAACACACCGGTAAATTCGTTGGTGATCCGTTTATACTGGCCGAACATGAAGCCGATTTCGCGTCCGCCAACCCCGATATCGCCCGCCGGCACATCGATGTTTGCCCCGATGTGGCGATAAAGTTCGGTCATGAAGCTTTGGCAAAAGCGCATGATCTCGCGCACGCTCTTGCCTTTGGGATTGAAGTTCGAGCCGCCCTTGCCGCCGCCCATCGGAAGACCGGTCAGGGCATTTTTGAACGTCTGTTCAAAGGCGAGGAATTTCAGCACACTCTCGGTCACCGAGGGGTGAAAACGGATGCCGCCCTTATAGGGGCCGATGGCATTGTTATTCTGAACCCGCCAGCCGCGCTGAACGCGGATATGGCCATTATCATCTTCCCAGCAGACGCGGAAAGACACCACCCGGTCGGGTTCGGCGATCCGGCGCAAAATCTGCTGCGAATGATATTCTTCTTTGTCGGCGATGAAGTCGAAAATATCTTCCGACACTTCCTGAACCGCCTGGACAAACTCGGTTTGACCCGGATTGCGCTTTTGTACGCCTTCCATGAACGTCGCGAAATCGACGTGATCTGATACTGCCATTGCACCCCTCCCCTGGTTTTTATGGGAAAGCCGGTGCGACCCTGTTTATAATTTAATCGTTGACCGACCTTGCCCCTTAAAGGCTACACCATCGACGAGCAAAGGCAAGCGGGCAGTGCCCCGAACCGGGATTTTTCCCATCGCGACCCGAAAGGACAATAATGAGCGACGCCAATAGCATGACGCGGACCAACCGAACGATTTTGATTGCGGCCCTGATCCTGCTGGCGGGCGCGATCGGCTATGCCGTGTGGCGCGATTCCGCAGAATCTCCGCCTCCGACCGTCGCCGAAGCACCCCAAAATCCCTCCGGTCAGCTTGCTACATTGGAGGCGCGAACCCGCGCCGAACCCGATAGCGCAGCCGCCTGGCAGGCGCTCGGCGCCGCGCGGTTTGACATGAGTGATTACGCGGGTGCGGTCAGCGCCTATGAAAAGGCAACGAGCCTTGCGCCCGGATCGGCGGGGCTGTGGTCAGCGCTCGGCGAGTCGCGCGTGATGGCGAGCAAGCGCGATCCGATGCCGGCGGCCGCGCTCGCCGCGTTCAACAAGGCAAAGGAGCTCAATGCCAAAGACCCGCGCGCGCGCTATTTTCTGGCGGTCAAAAAGGATGTCGACGGCGATCATCAGGGCGCCATCGACGACTGGTTCGCGCTATTGGCCGACACGCCGCAAGGCGCGCCATGGGAGCCCGATCTGCGCCGCACCATCGAACAGGTCGGCCAGATCCACAAAATCGAGGTTGCGAGCAAGCTGGCGGCAACGCGTCAGCGCGCGCTGACGCCCGAAGAATTGCCCGTCGCCGCGCGCGCAATCCCCGGCCCCTCGCGCAGCGACATGGAGGCCGCATCACAGCTTCCCAAAGGGCAACAGGACGCGATGATCGCGGGCATGGTCGACGGGCTCGAAACCAAGCTCAAGGCCGACCCCGCCAATGTCGACCGCTGGATCATGCTGATGCGAAGCCGGATGACGCTTGGCGAATCGAGCAAGGCGGCAAAGGCGCTAAAAGATGCCATCGCCGCCAATCCTCAAAGCTCAGCGCGGTTGAAGGCGCAGGCGCAAATGCTCGGCGTGCCGGGAGCCTAACCCGCCATCAGCGCCGCATTGCCGCCCGCCGCGGTTATGTCGGTCGAGATCGTCTTTTCGTCGGCGAAGCGATAAAGATAGTGCGGGCCGCCTGCTTTTGGCCCCGTCCCCGACAGGCCGCGCCCGCCAAAAGGCTGCGATCCGACGATCGCGCCGATCTGGTTGCGGTTGACATAGACGTTGCCGACATCGGCGCGCGCCGCGATATGCGCAGCGATGCTGTCGATGCGGGTGTGGACGCCGAGCGTCAGGCCAAAGCCCGATGTGTTGATCGCATCGATCAGCGCATCAAGTTCGCCCGCTTTCCATGTTGCAACATGAAGGACCGGCCCGAAAATTTCGCGGCGCATATCGGTGACCGCCTCGAGCCGGATCAGCGCCGGCGGGATGAAGCGTCCGCCGCCCGGCAGATCGCAGCGTTCGGCCTCGACCATCAGGCGACCGGTCGCGCGGGCGATATCGACATAGGCGGCGATGGTCGCCTGCGCCTCGCCGTCGATGATCGGTCCGACATCGGTCGACAATCTCGAAGGATCGCCGACGTTGAGTTCGGCCATCGCACCCGCCACCATCTCGATCATCGCCTCGGCGACATCTTCTTGTACGCATAGCAAGCGGAGCGCCGAGCAACGCTGGCCCGCCGACTGGAACGCCCCCGCCACGGCATCGCGCGCCACCTGTTCGGGAAGCGCGGTTGAATCGACGATCATCACATTGGCGCCGCCGGTTTCGGCAATCAGCGTCCCGATCGGTCCTTCGCGCATCGCAATGCCGCGGTTGATCGCCTTGGCGACATCGGTCGAACCGGTGAAAGCGATGCCGATGACATCGACCTGGCTGGTCAAGGCAACGCCCACGGTTTCACCGCGTCCAGGCAGGAAGTGCAGCACGTCGCCGGGCACGCCGGCTTCGTGGAGCAATTGCGTTGCGGCATGCGCGATCAACGGGGTTTGTTCGGCAGGCTTGGCGAGCACGCTGTTGCCCGCAGCAAGCGCTGCGGCAACCTGACCGATGAAGATGGCGAGCGGGAAGTTCCACGGGCTAATGCAGGTGAACACGCCCTTGCCCTCAAGTATCAGCTCGTTGCGCTCGCCCGTTGGTCCTGGAAGCTGGACCGGATGGGTAAAATCAGCGCGCGCCTGCGCGGCATAATAGCGAAGAAAATCGACCGCCTCGCGCACTTCGGCGACCGCATCGGCCAGCGTCTTGCCTGCCTCGTCAATCGCGAGGCCAAGGAACAATGTGTCGCGTTCCTCAAGCAGGTCAGCGGCGCGCTCGAGCCGCGCGGCGCGAAAGGCACCGCCGGCAAGGCTCCAGTCGGGCTGCGCGGCGCGCGCTGCTGCAACTGCAGCATCAATCGCTTCCATATCGCTTTCTTCAAACGCACCGACGAGCGCACCGGTCGCCGGGTTGAGCACCGGCTCTGCAATGCCCGGCCATGCGCGTCCCGACACAATCGGGGTCGCAACGCGCGTTGTGTCGCGCGCGGCAGCGATTGTGGTCATCAACGCCTCGGCAATTCCCGGTTCGCCCAGATCATAGCCGCGCGAGTTGCGCCGCTGAGGATTGAACAGTTCCGCTCCGGTCGCAATCACGGGCTTGGCGGGGCTCGCGACATTGCGCGGGTCGATCGCCAGTTCCTCTGCGGTCACATCGGGATCGGAAAATTGATGCACAAAGCTGCTGTTCGCGCCATTTTCGAGCAGGCGCCGAACCAGATAGGCGAGAAGATCGCGATGGGTGCCAACGGGCGCATAGGCGCGCACCGGACGCGGCGGCGGCGACAAAGCGACATAGGCATCATGCGCGCCCTCTCCCATGCCGTGCAGCCGTTGCAGTTCATAGTCGGCGCCCGCGAACAGTTCGGCCACGAACGCCAGCGTCATCGCATTATGGCTGGCAAAGGCGGGGAAGATCGCATCCTGTGCATCGCGAAGCAGCGCGGCGCAGGCGAGATAATTGAGATCGGTGTGCGTCTTGGCGGTGAACACCGGAAAGTCATCGAGCCCCAGCACTTGGGCACGCTTGATCTCGGTGTCCCAATAGGCCCCTTTGACGAGCCGCAGCGCGACCTTGACCTTGCGGCGGCGCGCGCGGGCGATCACCCATTCGACGACAGCGGGCGCGCGTTTCTGATAGGCCTGAACGACGATGCCGAGCCCATCCCAACCATCGGCAATTCCGGCGTCGATCAATGCGGCAAACACATCCATATGCGGTTCCAGCCGATCGCTTTCCTCGGCATCGATCATCATCGGGATGTTCGCGGCGCGCGCGGCGCGCGCGAGCGTCAGCACGCTCGGCACCAATTCGCTCATGATCCGCGCCGACTGAAGATATTCATATCTGGGGTGGAGCGCCGACAATTTGATCGAAATGCCATGATTCACTTGCGGGTCACCGCGCTTGGCATCGCGCCCGATCCGCGCGATGGCGGCGGTATAAGCGGCATGATAGCGCGCCGCATCGGCCGAGGTCCGCGCAGCCTCTCCCAACATATCAAAGCTGGCGAGTTCTTCGCTATTCTTGTCTGCGCGTTTGACCGCAGCCTCGATGGTTTCGCCCATAACAAATTGCTGGCCGAGCAACCGCATCGCGGCGAGCGCCGCCTGACGGATCACGGGCTCGCCCGAACGGCGGATCATTGCTTTGAGCAAGGTAAGCGGCTTGGCCTTGCTGCCGATTGCATCGAGCATAAGCGTGGCCGATCCCAGCGACAGGCCGCGCGACGACAGCGATACGATCAGCGGACTTTCAGCGTCATCATCTTCAGCCCAGTTGCGTCCGGCAATCTTGTCGCGGATCAGTGCGTTGGCGGTCGCATTGTCGGGAACCCTCAAAAGTGCCTCAGCGAGGCACATCAGCACCACGCCTTCCTCGGTCGACAGCCGATAGCGATTCATCAGCGATGCGACGAGCGTCTCGCGCTCGCCATCAGCTTTGGCATGGCGGATCAGCGCCAGCCCGCGCCGTGTCACTGCATCGACCGATGCCGGGACGCGCGTTAGTGTGGCACGTAAATCGGCAACAATCGCCTCCTCGCTGCGACGAGCAAGGGAGCGGATAGCCGCGCGATCGGTGGCATGTTCAGACATAGCAAATGCTTTCGAAGAGGAGCCCGGTGGGGCCTCTGTCTATAGCAAGAGCAGCCGAGCCCGGCCAGCGGATTCAGGTAATATAATTACTTGAAGGGGACATAGTCTTCGCTCGGCGAAAGCTTTGGCAATTGACCCCCCGCTAGTCGCTGTGCCAATCGCCTTTGCCGCGCGGGTGTAGCTCAATGGCAGAGCAGAAGCTTCCCAAGCTTACGACGAGGGTTCGATTCCCTTCACCCGCTCCACTTCCACTTGGCAACGGCCTTGGATTGACTTTCGTGCACTGCGCTGTACCGACCGATTTGGTATCGTGCCAGACGATAAACGCACGCCGAGCTGGGGATCCAGGTATGACCGTTCGTGACAGGCTCGATCACCGACCGAAGTCCTTTGCGTTCGCTCTGTTGCTGTTCTGGCTGGCGAACTTGGCTTTTCTGCTGCGATTTGTCGATCGCGATGGTTATGAGGGCGATGACCTCAACAGCATCCTGCCGATGGCGCATCTTGCAGCCGCCAAGCACGGCCTGCTGCTGATCTACCGTTATGGTTGGCAACCGCTTTCTTATGAAGTCGGTTCCACGGTCTGGTCGATCTTCGGAACCCCAACTGCTGTCTTTCTTCTCGCGCCAGTGGCCGGCGCAAGCACTATCGCGCTTTTGCTGTGGTGGCTCTGGCGCGAGGGCCGCTCCGGCTCCGCCAAAATGAACGCGCTGATCGCCGTGATCGCGTTACTCGGCATCCCGGAGTTCTGGTATTCGTCGCTCTACTATAATTCGACTATCCTTGGCATGCCGCTCCTCGCAGCTGCATTACTCCTTGTGCGGACCGAACGAAGCATTGTTCGACCAATCCTCGCGGGAGTCTTGACCGGTCTCGCCATCCTGTTGCGGTTGGACTTCATTCTCATCTGTCCGCTTCTCGCTGTGGCGGCCTGGCCTCGTGGCAAGGGATTGTCCCGGCCAGTCATGCTGGCACTGGCGGTCATCGCGACATTGCTCGTCGGCTTCGCGGTCGGTCTGCTCGACCTGCCCGAGATCATCCGGATTCAGGCCGCGAGCAGCGCCGAAATTCACGATAAGGCTCATATGCCGGGTTGGGATCTGCGCACGAAGTTCTTCGTCGCAACGGTCTCGCTCAGCCCCATCGGCTGGTTGCTGCTGCTGGGCGGCGCTATTCTGGTCATTCCCGATGCCGCGCGCAGACGCGACTGGCGCGCCTCGGTCTGGCTGGCCGCTGCTGTGCCGGCAACCTATCCGTTCTTCAGCATCCTCACGCCCAAATATATTCTACCGCTCGCCCCATTCGTCCTGCTGTTCTTCGTAAGAGCCCTGGGAACGATGGAAGCGCGGTGCACCGTGAATTGGCGCGCGACGGTGAGGGGCGCTCTTTCAGTTG
Organism: uncultured Alphaproteobacteria bacterium; assembly: GCA_963844225.1. Lineage (GTDB taxonomy): Bacteria > Pseudomonadota > Alphaproteobacteria > Sphingomonadales > Sphingomonadaceae > Sphingopyxis. The sequence goes on from CAWJNG010000015.1 coordinate 129,466, forward strand.
TCGCGATCACCCCCATCTTCGTCTCGATTTCACTCTTCGGCCACGCGCCTTATCTGATGCCGGGGCTGGCAGCGATACGACCGGTCGGCACGCATGACGGCCCACGAGGCTATGGTGGTTATCTCTGGCAAATGATGGCGACCGACGGTCCTTCCAGAAAGACTGAAAGGCAACGGGCAGCGGCGCTTCTGGCGCAGTATCTGTTTAGTCCCAACGGCAAAAGTCTCATCGTCCTTGGCGGAGAGAGTTTTTTCCAGCCTGGCGCCGTCGGCTGGCGTCATTTGCAACTTATACTGGAAAAGCGCGGCATTCACGGTCGGTTCGTGGTACCAAATGAATTAATTTTCAATGTGCGTGCTGGGCGATGGCTGGTCCTTGCCGATGCCCTGCCGGTTACCCTACCTGGCGGGCCGTATCGAATGATCGATCTGCGCTCGCCTTCCGGCACCCCCCCTAATCGTCAGGCCCTCGAAGGCGAGCGCCACTAAAGCATCACGTGAAAAAGCGGGAACCGGCTTTTCGCATCAAGCGATGCGACAACAAAGGCTCAGAGCGAGCAACGTGATTCACACTTTAAGCTTCTGGCTCTGGCCGGATCAAGCGCTCTGGGCAACGATAACAACACCCAGGCAGATTAAAGCTAGTCCGATCACGCGCGTGAAGGACAGCGTCTCCCCGAGAAAGACGACACCGCTCACCGCCGCGATGATATAACCGAGCGAGGCCATGGGATAAGCCGCTGATACTGGAATCCGCGCCAAGACGCCAAGCCAGAGCAGAATGCTGCCGACAAAGCAGAACAAACCGCCCCAGAGGTAGATGTTGCCAACCAGATGCAGCAACAGGGCGAGGGGCGTATCGACCGGCGGCATCGGCATAGCGACCAGCATCGCCTTGCGCAGGGCCACCTGCGCGAAGGCATTGAGCGAGACCGAGACAAGAACGACGAAGAAGAGCGCAAGAGTCATGGGCGGCCTTTCGCGATGGCGGCGCGTGCGATCAAACATCCGCGATCAGATTGACAGGAAGGTGCATGAAGGTTGCGGCCAAGAGGATGATGACCGAAACAGCCCCCAGCTTCAGGGTGATGGCATCCTTTACGCAGAAGACAATCGGATCGTCTTCCATATGGCCGCGACGTGCCAGAATCAAGATTCGGTTGAGAAGGTAGATCAGCACGGGGCAAAGCAGCCAAAGCGTTGCCGGACTGGCATAGCGTGTCAACACATAAGGCTGAGTGGTGTAGATGCACAGGACTAATGCCGCGCAGAAACTGCTGGCACTCCCCATGCTCGCTAGCACCTCAATGTCTGCGCCATAATAGCCCCTACCCGGGATCTTGGCCTTGGCATCGATCTGCGTGCCAGTAAGCTCAGCGCAGCGCTTGGCGATTGCAAGCGTGATGAAGCAGAACATCGCAAAGGCGAGAAGCCAGGTTGAAATGGCGATGTCTGCAGCCAGGGTTCCGGCAATAATCCGCAGGGTGTAAAGCCCGGCCAGCGTAATGACATCGACCAGCGCCGCCCGCTTCAGGCGAAAGGAATAAGCCAGCGTCGTGACGACATAGACGCCCAGCGCCACCATGAAAGCCGGTGGCAGCAGCAAGGCAACACCGGTCGCGATTAGCGACAGCACAACCACAGCGGTAACGCCGCTCGAAATGCTGACTGCTCCGCTCGCAAAGGGCCGGCGCTGTTTGCGCGGGTGAGCGCGGTCAGTGTCGAGATCAAGCAGGTCGTTGATCATGTAGGTAGCCGACGCCATCAGCGAAAGGCTGACAAAGGCGAGCACTACCTGCCCCAGCGCCGTAAAATCCAGCATTCGGTGCGCTGCCGCGATCGACACGAACAGCAGCAGGTTCTTCGACCATTGATGCGGTCGCGCAGCTTTTAGGAGGCCGCGCAATCTTGACTTATGCCCCTCGTTAAAGCTGAGCCCTGCCGCCGCACCGCGCAGCCGAAGCGCCAGCGAACCGGCGCGCGGTCCCGCGAAATGCGCAATCCTCGCATTCTGCCAGACTGAAAGGTCGGCCACGTGATCGCCGATATAGTCAAAGCCTTTTGGACCATATCGCTCGAGCAGCAAATCGGCCTTGCGCTGGCCCTTGAGATTGTCCGCCGTGCTCCCCACGACCCCGTCAAACAGGTCGAGATGTTCGGCCACCATGTCGGCCCAGACTTTTGGCGAAGCAGTCACCAGATGTAACTTGCGGCCGCGGGCCCGCTCGGCGCATAGAAATGCGACAAGATCGGGACGATAGGGCAGCCACTTGGGATATAACGCGACCTGTTCTGCCAATTGTTGCTTGAAATAGGCGCGACCGTAAAGGAGCCACGAAACCATCCTGAAGATCGCGAAGGGCGAACTCTTGAGATAACGGACCACCGCCTCGTGCAACAAATCGGTTCGCAGAATCGTCCCGTCGAGATCGACGCACAGCGGCACTTCCGCGGTGCCCAGCGATATTGTGTCGCCGTTCGCCGGGGCTAATGCACCGTCGTCAGTCATGCTGCCAGAATGCATCCAGAACCTTCAATCGCTCGTCCTCTTTCAGACGCCTGAACTCATTAGGCAGTGGCAACTGCGTATGGCAAGCGCAGGTAAGTCCGACTGATCTACCTGGCCCGTCTGAAGAGTTGGCGAGATTAATGTAATATATTATTTTTCCTAAAAAATGGTCAGTGCAGGCATGTAGGGACTCGCGGTCCGTCGTCAGAACATTTGGCAGTGATTGCTGTGTAAATTAGCGGAGCATCGGCCTCGTCTTGTTGGTTGATATTAGGCGGCGAGCTTGCGGTGTTGCAAGCGCCGATGTTCGATGGTCTTTCGGGTGATCCTTTCTGGTTGTTTGATGATGGATGCGGCGGCAATTATATACGTGACGTACCGACGAATCGAGAGTATGGGATATGAGACAGGCCGGCGCTTTACAGGATAGGGAAATTTCCGCGTTCGACGCCTTGGCTGCGCGCGCCTTTTGGAAGTCGGAAGTACTGGACCCTACAGATAGGCCGTGTGCAACTTGGGAAACGCTATCTGACGATGAGCGCTCGTTTTACCGAGACCTCGTGGGCGACTTGCTGATGCACCCCCGGCTCATCATCCGTTCCATGTTTTCTATGGGCGTTGCTCCGACTACCACGGAATATGAAGGCATGTTGAAGTTAGCGAAAAGCCGGATTTGAACGATAAGCAGATACAGATCGCGCAACGGCTGCTCAAACCATCTTATGGTGTGGCCTCCCGGATATTCCTCCGCGATAATCTGGTCTGGCTCACCCATGCATCCGATAAGATAGCTTAAAGGTAGATGGCCTGGAACTCCTCTGATTATGTCAGGGAGCAGGGGGTCAAACCCATCTAATTCAATGCCACGACATGCGACCGCGAAACTGTGAGCAATTTTCGCTACAAGAAGGCCCATTTGACGATCCGCATTTTCGGGCCACCCCGACTGGAGTCCTGTTGCACCAATCTGCTTCCCGATTTTCTGACCCACTTCACTGTCGGCATGATGGATATGCAACTCGCTTCCGGCAAAACCAAATTCCCAGCGAGAGCCTCTGGAATAATGTGTTCGTCGCCTAGTCGCACTCGCTCAGTGGAATAACGATCAGATTTGCAGTACACACACACGCCTTGAGCGTCATAAAAAAGCGGCGGTTGCCGCGGGGATGGAGTGTATGTCAGCAAACGAGACAAGCCATAACGAGCCGCCCGCTGGAGCGCAGAAGGATAAACTGAATAAATTTCTGCGACAAGCTCTCGCGACTCCTCCGATAAGCAACGAGGATATCCTCAAACGATCGAAAGAGTCTCATCGAAAATAGCGTTTACGACGCTCGCCCTTGGGCGACGTCGGCTCATAATAATCAGGCAGCGAGCGCACTAGGTTGCCGGTACATCAAGCGCTTGCCACGAGCGCCCTTGACGGCTTCGGCGGTGCGTTCTGCATCGCCGATACCGCGATTGTTATAGCGAAAATCGAACTCGGCACAGTAGCGGGCAAGGTGGGCCTCACTCATATGGTGATAGGTGCCGATCACGCCGCGCTTGAAGATGGAAAAGAAGTTTTCGGCGGTATTGCTGTGGCGAAATGCGCCAAGACTTACGTACTGCTTGGCGCTGTGGTTCACGACCGAATGACCAGCGAACTCGCGGCCTACCTTAGTGTAGACCATCGCTTCGTCGGTCATCAAATGCGAGGCGCGATCCACATTGGTAACGATCAGGCCGCGCAGATGCTTGGCGTTGACGTTGGCAACATGGAAGCTGCGCGCCTCACCGTCGCGCTGCACCAAGACGACAACGGCCTTCTTAGCAGCGGGTTTGCGATAAGCGCGGTTCTTAGCTTTACCGCCGACATAAGTTTCATCGACTTCAATGGTTTCGCCTTTGCCACCGAGGGGCGAAGGATCGGAAGGTTTCATTGCTTCGCGGATGCGATGCGCCATGAACCAAGCGGATTTGTATGTGATGCCAAGCGAGCGGTGCAATTCGTGGGCGCTAAAGCCCTTCTTGCCGCCGTTGAGCAGCCGGAACGCCAGAAGCCATTTGTTGAGGGGGATTTTGCTGTCCTCGAAAATTGTGCCGACCGTGACGGTGAAGGGCTTGGCGCACTCTTTGCACTTGTGGACGCCGGGGCGCGTGGACTTGCCAGCCAGCTTGGTGATGCGTTCGGGGTCGCAGTTGCCGCAATGCGGGCAGGCGGGACCGTTCGGCCAATGCAGCGCTTCGAGATGTGCGCGGGCTTTGTTGGCGTCGCTGTAAATGGGGTCGGTAAGGTTCGTCATCGCATTGTTCCCTGTCTGTAGACAAAGAATTACGCGAGTACGAACGGTACGTCAAGTATATAATTGCCGATGCGGCCTTGCCGAAGTAGGCGTCTGCAGGCGTCACATTGCTGAGGATTTCGTGGTAGCGCTGGTGGTTTCCCCCAGCCGAGGACACTTGAAAGCTCATGTGCGAAACTGCCTGTCGAATGGAATCTTTCAATCCTACACTGAAATCGCCGACCATTGTCGCTTCTATTGGTATCGCCCGTTAGATCAACGCTATCGCGGCTTTCAGAAACGCGTTTATAAGTTCTGATTAACGGGATTTGGCATTGAAGCATCTGATTGCTAGCTGATTGCCAGAACAGAATTCAGTCCACCTCGAGACAATGACCGTAATTTAACCTATTGAAAAAATGGTGGACGCACTAGGGTTCGAACCTAGGCCCCGCTGATAAAGAGAAAGTGCTCGCCCCTTTTACCTCCTATCCTAATCAAGCCGCGTTGCCGCCATCCCCACTAAATCCTAGGCACGAAAATCAGGGCGGTGCTTACTATGTGCCTGCTAAAGGAAAGCTCGAGATAGCCCAGCTGGAGTAGCCAGGCATTAAGTCTTTGAAAAGATGGTGCCGATTAGAGGACTCCAACCTCTGGTCCCATCATGACGAAAGATTAGTTAGCCCATGGACCGACCTCTCAAATTTCTCTGTAAGAATTCTCTGCAGCCTTTGCTTAGAGGATCTGGGGCAAGCTTCGTGGGAACAATTGCCCGCTATTATTCACCTTCATCCAGCGCGTTTGGGGGTATATATGGGGGTAGTTTGGCAACTCGCTTCCAAATAAATAGCTAAATATATGGATTTGTGAGTTGCTATGCGGTTCCCGCAACCCCAATTTTCGAGGGGTTAAACACCGCGCGCGTTCCCCGTGCGGCCAGCGCCTCTCCTAGCTAATGCGAGCGGCAAGCCATTACAATATGTGGCCACATGAGCTTTGAGGTCAGCCTGCCATGGATGTACACGATACATCGTGTAAATGCCCATTTAGAGATGCGAGCGCAGAGCCGCGCGCTGAGATGGGTGGCATATATCATCAGCCAGTCCGGCTTGCCCCCTTGGCCGCGAGCTCGGCAAGGATGCGATTGAACACGTTTAGGCGGCTCCAGCGGATGAAGCGATTTACACCTCGCCGCAATTGTTCCTTATCAATCGCTCGAAGTGAGGCAACAACTCTGCTAACAATTCAATGTGTTGCGCGCTCACGGTGCTGCGCGGGCTCGCGCTAGCGGCGGTTGTGGTGGTTGTGTATCGTCGGGCGGTCGATCCCGTAGCTGCGATTGCTCGGGTGCTCCCGTCGCTCGGCTCGCGCCACTACACGCCGTCGCGTTTCCCTCGCTCGAGCTTTACGATGACGGAGGCCGACCGCCGTTCGTCTGATGAGCAGCTTCCTTAAACTGCCACGCCTCACATCTTGGAATGAAGCGGCCCAAATTAGACGCCGATCATCCCGAAAACGGGGCTAAACGCCGGTCTACTTATTCAAACCCGAATATCCCGCCGCAAAGCTGGTGATCGAAGCAAGACCTAACCACGCCCATCCTATTAGCAGCGCGGGCCCTGCATGTTGGTACAAGACCCTATCGACACCATGCAAAGAGATGGTTTCGATCACGAAAAGTCCTGCACTGAGTGCGGTACCGATTAACGCAATGCGTGTAAGTCGATCGCGGATCGAAAGCTGCATTTTCGTCAAGAGCGCAGCGCAAAAAATCAAGACGCCGCAAATCAGCCCGATCTGCACCGGCATACGTTCAGAATACTGCGATACCAGAGCTGCCTTGGCTGAATCGTGGAAGTGGTGGCGCCAACCCATCGCGCACTCGACACCGTAGAAAATATTGACCAAGCCGATTGCAATCCAGACTGGACGGCGGCGCCCCAGACACAAGAGCCCCGCAATGCCGAAACTGATCAGACCAAGCCATTGCGTTGTGTTCATAATGATTTAGACCTGTATCCGAAATCGCTGCCATTGCCGAGTAGGTGCCGTGATACTGCTTACCTATTTCATTTGGGTGCCTGTCGCTTTTTTGGCTTTTGCATTCGCTCCGAGGCGATATGCGCCCTGGCTTTGCCTAATTGGGGGCTGGGTGCTGCTGCCTCCCGCTGTTTATCCTGCGTTTCCACTCTCTGACTTTCCCTTTTGGATAATCGGCGGATCCCTGCCATCCAATGTGATAATGAACAAGGCTTGGGTCGCGCCTGTAGCGACGTGCTTGGCGTCACTTTTTTTCGACGCTCGGCGTTGGCGGCATACCTCGCTCCGAAGGTGGGACGCACCTTTGGCGGCATTCTGCCTCTGGCCCATCGTACAGCAAGCCATAGTCGGGCATGTTTCGCCTTCCGGATGGATTTCCAGCCTTTATCTGGCCGGCAGCTGGGCGCTGCCTTGGTGGCTCGGCAGGCTGTACCTTCGGACCCAGGAGGACGTGCGGCACTTTGCCGCAGTGCTTGCAGGAGTGATGTTGCTTCTGCTGCCAATTGCGATCTTCGAGGGCGCAAGCGAGATGCGTCTCCAAACGTTGCTGTTCGGGGAGCATCCTTTTGCCTCTGACGGCGTGCAGCGATATGCCGGCTATCGCCCCCAGGCGCTTTTTGAGCACGGCAATCAATATGCTCTGTGGTGTGCAACCGCCACAGTCGCAGCCTTTTGGCTTGGACGAGAAAGGAAGCTTGCTTTCGGTGCAGCAGCTATCCTTGGGGTGATGACCCTCGCATCGCAATCCGTGGGTGCAATCGGGCTGATGCTGCTCGGAATATTTGCCCTCACTTGGGCAGGCAGTTTTTCTATCGTTTCTAGGTTTGGGATCTGGATTTTCTTGATCCTCATAGCGTTTGCTGGCTTGCTGGTTGCCGGGATTTTACCGTTGCGTGAATTGGTTGAGCATACGGGACCTGGCCAGGCACTGCTGGATGCTATTCGATCGACAGGACGGGGCTCGTTCGCCTGGCGTGTATCGCAGGATTTAAAAGCAGCTCCGCTTCTACGTGAACATCTTTTGATTGGTCATGGGGTGTGGGACTGGTTTTTGACGATAAAAAGCCGACCTTGGGGCTTTCCGCTTCTTGTTGCCGGTCAATTTGGGTTGATCGGTTTGGCGCTATTGCTTCTGCCCCTGATGCACGCGCTGTGGAACGCGATACGCGAAGCAGCTTTCGGCAATCATGTTGCGAAACTCACGGCCATATTGTTGGTCATGGCTGGACTCGACGCCATTCTGAATAGCTTTTTGTTCTGGCCCTTCATCGTGCTTGCGTCAGGACTCTCTAATCCCCAAGGCCAGAAGATGACTGTTGCGCCGAGACCAGCGGCGAAGAAGAAGGCCTTAGGGTACCTGTCATAGTGCGTTGCGACGCGACGCCGGTCCCTTAGGCGGCGAACATGATCTTAATGCAGCCACGCCTTTTGTAACGGCGCTATCATATTTGGCGGACTAGTTCTGGGATTTCTGCCCGAGAGGTGGAGGGAGTGATGCCGTTTTCCGGCAAGGCAACACGTAACTAGTCGGCATCTTAGCGGGGTGTGATGGGCCCGCTCATTGCAGTCCTCAAAGTTGTATCTTTCGACAGGTTCCTAAGCGCAATCTTAAGTTGCGTTTCTGGAGAAGCGGGCGTTACGCGATTGGAGCTTGCAAAGCCCCCTATTCTCCCATGTATTGCCTTTTGGATCGCACACGATCCCCCTCTATCGTCCTTGAATGACATGGCGTCTGGAGAATGTCGCGGATTATGCGCCGGCGCCTATTTTCAGTTATCGTGACATCCTTGCGATCTGCAATCGTGCAGCCATGTGACCACATGGATGGTGCTGACGTCGAAAGTCGTGTCACTATGAGACAGATCATCACTTTTCGACCCTGATT